>NZ_JALM01000050.1 GCF_000737195.2 Sciscionella sediminilitoris | reverse complement strand
GGTCGGATCGTGCTTCGAGGTGAGTAGCCCGGGGGAATCGCACCCCCGGGCCCTCTCAGAACCGTGCGTGAAAGTCTCCCGTCACACGGCTCCCACCGTCGAGCCAGTAGGTCTGGCGCCATGTCGCCAGTGAGCGAACATCGCGGGAAACGCCGAGGCAACCTCGGCGAGCTTCCGACGCGCTTTCCGCTTGGCGCGGCGCAGCCGTTTGTACTTCCGGACCATCCACTTCACGAGGAAGGGGTTGATCTGCTGTTCGAGGAAGTGCATCAACTCGGACTTGTAGAAGCGCCCGTAGTAGTTGATCCAACCCGACACGATAGGGTTGATAACCGTGGCCAGGCCCCGAAAGCCCAAATTGGTCCTGCGGCCCAGATTCCACTGCCGGATCGTTCGCGCCATCGACTTGCGTGCGGCCTTACCGACCAGCGGGACGAACCCACACATCAGCACCCCGTCACGCCTGCGCACCGGCGCACGACGAAAATCGAAACCCAGAAACGTGAAACTCGTGACCGGGTAGTCCTCGTCACGCCCATGCTGCTTGCAGTAGACGATGCGCGTCTTCTCCGGATGACAACGCAAACCGAACTGTCGCAACCGTTCCTCGACGACTTGGTGGATGAACTCCGCCTGCCGCCGACTCGAACAGTGTAGGATGACATCATCGCAGTACCGCTCGAACCGCACCGTTGGACATTTCCTGGCAAGCCAAGCGTCCAATGCATAGTGCAGGAAGAGATTCGACAACAACGGGGAGACGGCAGAACCTTGCGGAGTTCCCTTCACCGGGTGCACCTGACTGCCGTCCGGGTGCTGTATCGGGGCCAGTAACCACCGTTTGACATACAACACCACCCACGGAAGGTCGGTGTGCTTGTTCACCGCGGCGACGATCTCCGCATGCGGAACGTTGTCGAAGAAGCCCTGAATGTCGAGGTCGACCACCCAGGAGCTTCTCCAGCACCGCTTCTTGCACATCTCCACCGCATCCAACGCCGACTTTCCGGGACGATAGCCGTAGGAGTCGGGGTGGAACATCGGTTCCACCTGCGGCTCCAAGACCATCGTCACGGCCGTCTGCGCGATCCGGTCAGCGACACCGGGTACACCCAGCACCCGCGTTCCGCCCCCGGATTTCGGGATGGGCACGGCCTTGACCGGGGCCGGGAAATAGCTCCCCGACGACATCCTGTTCCAGAGCTTGTACAGGTTCCCTTTCAGGTCCTGGTCAAACTCTGCCAGCGACTGCCCGTCAACACCGGCCGCACCCTTGTTGTCTTTGACTTTCAGGTACGCCTTCCAGATCAGCCTCTTCGAAATTGCGAACGGCTTCCCTGCTGACTGTGTCTTGTCCACGCAACTCCTCCCATTGCTGGTTGATCACTGGACAACACCCGACGGCACGTCCCCTTCGCTCCACTCCCATTACAGGCGCTTCGTCACTACTACGGGCCGTTCCGCCCTCCTGCCACGCTCCCGGTACTCAGCGGCTCGTGGATTAGCCACTTGCCGTTCTCGCGGCGGATACTGGTCTCAACCGGCCAGTACCCAAGTCGTGGCGAGGAGTTCTCTTGTTCCGTTGCAGAGCCCAAGTCAAGCTCGCGCCATCTTCATGCCGGGCACCGCCAGAGCAGTAGACAGGTTTCTCTCTGACTTGTCCCGGGACAGCATTAAGGCCCCGGTTTTGATGCCACCTGGCGTAACGACACGTCGTCGATGGTTCACTTTCGTTCGCCTTCTTGACTCACACCTGCCGCCTCTTGCGACGGCTTTTCCACGACGCTCACTACCATGGCTCATTCACCACAGCAGCTCGTGGTGGTTTGACACCAGCTCCTGCACGCCGATGCCGAAGGACCTACCTTCATCTCCACAACAGCATGGTCACATCGTTCATCTGTCTTCTACATCAGACTCCCTCTGCTCCCTTCAAGACACACTAACGCCGCGGCCGAATCG
>NZ_JALM01000049.1 GCF_000737195.2 Sciscionella sediminilitoris | reverse complement strand
AACAGCACGTAGTGGAAGTGCGCGACCACGAAATAGGTGTCGGTGACCTGGAAATCCAGCGGCGGCGAAGCCAGAATCACCCCGGTGAGGCCGCCGAAGAGGAAGGTCACCAGAAAACCGATCGAGAACAACATCGGTGTCTCGAAGGTCAGCTGCCCCTTCCACATTGTGCCGATCCAGTTGAAGAACTTCACCCCGGTGGGCACCGCGATCAGGAAGGTCATGAACGAGAAGAACGGCAGCAGCACCGCACCCGTGGCGAACATGTGGTGCGCCCAGACAGTCGCCGAGAGCGCGGTGATACCGAGCGTGGCGAACACCATCCCTTTGTAACCATAGAGCGGTTTTCGGGAGAACACCGGAATGATCTCGGTGACGATCCCGAAGAACGGCAGCGCGACGATATAGACCTCGGGGTGCCCGAAGAACCAGAACATGTGTTGCCACAGCACCGCTCCACCGTTGGCCGGATCGAAAACATGGGCGCCGATGTTGCGGTCCGCGAGCAGACCGAACAGCGCCGCGGTCAGGATCGGGAAGGCCAGCAGGATCAGGATCGAGGTGGCCAGGATGTTCCAGCCGAACATCGACATCCGGAACATCGTCATACCGGGCCCCCGGAGACACACCACTGTGGTCACCATGTTCACCGCGCCCAGGATCGTGCCGAGGCCAGACACGATCAGCCCGGTGATCCACAGGTTCCCGCCCAAACCAGGGGAATGTGTCGCGGACGCCAGCGGCGTATAAGCGGTCCACCCGAAATCGGCCGCTCCCCCCGGAGTGAGAAAACCGGCGAGGACGATCACCCCGCCGAAGGCGAACAGCCAGAAGGACAGCGAATTGAGGCGGGGAAATGCCACGTCGGGCGCCCCGAGCTGGATCGGCAGGACACAGTTCGCGAAACCGAACAAAGTAGGCGTGGCGTAGAGCAGCAGCATTATCGTGCCGTGCATAGTGAACAGCTGGTTGTACTGCTCCTGGGACAGGAACTGCAGACCCGGCCGGGCCAGCTCGGTACGCATCAGCAACGCCATGATCCCGCCCACCACGAAGAACGCGAACGCGGTCGCCAGATACTGCACCCCGATGTCCTTGGGGTCGGTCGTCCGCAGGACTCTGGTGATCCCCTGCCCTGCCTGGACGCGCCGGTGGGCTGAGCGCACCGGGACCGGCGCGGGAGCCGTCTGCGCCATACGAGTCCTCCCTGGCTGGATCGGTTACCTCGTCGTACCCTCAAGCACGGCTGGCAAACCTGCGCACGCAAACGGCATGAGCCGGCTTGATCCGGCGGCTACCGGGTACCCGGTAGCCGCCGGATCAAGATCACCGCAGGAAAGAGCGGAGTCGTTATGCACACGGTGATCGCAGGCCGGGCCTGCCGCCCGGGTCTCGCTGTGCTGTGGCGAGCACTGGCGCGTTCGCCACGTTCGGTCGGCGCGGTCACTCCGAGCTCACGATGCTGTGCCCGACGGCTGACGCGCGCGCTGCCAGTGACCAGGACCGCCATGGTGATCGAGCTCGGCGCGGGCACCGGTCCGGTTACCCAGGCGCTGCGCGATGGACTCATGGCCGAGAGCAGGATCATCGCCGTTGAGGTCGACCGCCACCTGGCCGCAGCTCTGCAAGCACAACGGCCCGATGTGGAAGTGGTCGCCGCCGACAGTGCGCTGTTGCCCCAGCTCGCCGCAGCACGAGGACTGCCGCCTGCCGACGCTGTGGTGGCCACGTTGCCGTGGGCGCTACTGGCGCCGGCCCGTCGCGAGGTGCTGCTCACAGGTATTGGTGTCGTGCTGGCCCGGGACGGAACATTCGTCACGCTGCTCACTCTCGCCAGTCTGTGCCGACGTACCGGCCGCGGCTTCCTCCGGCAGGTAAGATCCCGGTTCCGAGATCTCCGCCTCGGAATCGCGTGGCGGCACATCACGCCCGCGCTCGTGCTGACCGCACACGCGCCGTCGCCACCGTGAGGACATGAGCCCACCGCTCCCCTCTTCAGGACAGGGAGACACGACACTGTCGGCGAAGACTTCCGCCCTGCCGCGGCCAGCAATCGAGAGCGGCGGGTTATCCCGCACCGTCACCGGGTATTCCGGGCATGGAAACCGATACAGCGGAGGTGGCCGATGCAACGAGAGAACAGCAAGCACAGTGCTCGAGTCGACGACGAATTGGCGCACGAGACCGAGGGACTGGTCCGCGGTAACCGCCCGTCCCGCTCCGACCCCTTCCTCGACCCTGAACCACCCGCCGACGACGACCCAGTCGTCGAGGGCTGGAACGCGCCCCGGACCCGCGCGGAGGACCATGAGAACGCGAAGGACCATGAGAAACCGGCCCTTCCCCCGGAACAGTGATCCGACCGGCGCCGGGAAAAGGAGGTGACCATGGAGGCCAAGGCCGATCCCGTCGAGTTACAGAAAGCTTTGGCGGGTGTCGACTATCCCGCGAATCGCGAGGACCTCGTTCGGGTGGCGCTCTCGCATGGCGCCGCGGCCGTCGTCCTGAACACACTGCAGAGGATGCCGAACCGGCGCTACGATTCGCCGAGCGAGGTGAGCCAGCAACTGTTCTGGTAGGCAGGGGTAGACCAGGACCTGCCGATCCTCGGATGCCTCAAGGCTCCGGATTGGTCTCGCGTGCTCGTGGGCGAAGGCGTAGCCGGAAATGGTCGATGGTCGCGGGTACCGTGCTCGCACGATCCGGGATGGGCCCGTCGATCAGTTCGTAGTCGTATCGATTGAGCAGACATGCCAATGTGGTCGACATGACAAACCGCACCACGTCCCGACCTGGGCACACGGCCGGTCCGGCGCTGAACGGCACGATCCCCGGCTGTCGTTCCGCACGGCCGTCGAGCCATGCCTGTGGGGAGAACTGGTCGGCGAACGGGATGGTTTCCCGGTCGCGGTGGAAGAATGGTGTGAAAATGAGGAAAGTGGTGTCTTCAGGTAGCGTCTGGGTTCTCCCGGCGGTCTGCTCCCGAGTTTCCCGGAGCAACAACGGTGTGGTCGGCCAGAGCCGCAGGCAGTCCTGT
Source organism: Sciscionella sediminilitoris (assembly GCF_000737195.2). Classification (GTDB taxonomy): domain Bacteria; phylum Actinomycetota; class Actinomycetes; order Mycobacteriales; family Pseudonocardiaceae; genus Sciscionella; species Sciscionella sediminilitoris. Next base: position 49,333 of record NZ_JALM01000049.1, on the reverse strand, counting down.
ACGCAGGCGTTGAGAAACGGCGGTGCGGACAGGTGTGTGTCACGCATTTCGACTGCTTCCGCCGCGGCGGCCGAGGCAGCAGCCGGGTGCGCGGCGAGTAACGCGAGGGTACGCATCACTGTCATTCCTGCGGCGTCGAAGGCGAACAGCCAGTGCGGGATCTGATCCACCGGGTCCGTGCCGGTTTCCTGCCCGATTTCGGATACCCTCTCGACCAGCGAGCCTGGTTCAGGATCCGTGCAGTACTGCCATAGGCGATCGCGTAACAGGCTTCGGGTTCGCCGGCGTGGGGCCGCCAGATAAGCCCAGTTGGCCCGGTTACGCAACTCGTCGAGCAGAACGTTGAAGCGTCGGTCGTCCCGAGCCGCGTCCCCCAGCACGATACGCCGTACGATTCGCCACCACATCTCGTTGAAATCGTTCCATCCGAGCTCTCCTGTCCGGAGCACCAGCCCCTCGAGCCATTGGCACTCGGTAGCGATCACTGAGGCGAACCGCTGGGCGGATTCTGGAAGCTCGTGCCCCGGCTGCAGGGCCGCTTCGTGGAATTCCCGGCGTGATCCGCGCGCGGACCGGTCACTGATCAACACCCCGTGCGGCTGGAAATGTCCGAGCGCGGCAACCTTTTCCGTCGTGGCCGGATCAAACGGCTCGGGCGTGTCGGCGAGAATGTCGCTCACCTGTCCCGGATCTAGTACCAGGACGATCGACCTTCCGGGCAACCGCAGCCGAATGGGGCCAGGCCCATGATATTCGCGCAGCGCGAACAGTAGCTCGATCGCCCGCCGGTCGGTACCCAGCCTGTTCGCCAGCTGCATGGCACCAGGCCGACGTTTGACGACGCCGGTCAGCACCGTCGGCAGCACCAAAGCGGACAGCACCATCGCGGTCTCGGGAACCGTGGCCGTTTCCGCATCCGTTGGCATGCGGTGCTCGTGTCGCCCGGACAGTCCAGGAAGTAGTGAACCCATGATGTCATTACGGTGCCCCGCAGGCGGCAGTGCCAAACATCCGATCGGCCACCGATCTGCGTACCGGCGCCTCGGGTCATGCTCAGGGGGTGCGCCTCCGTGGTCGCCGACCCGATGGCTGCTCGGGTTCCGGCCGCGCAGAGCCGGATAGCGGCACCGGTTTGCTGACGGCCTCGTCGGGCGTCACCACGATCGGGTCCCCATAGTGGGCCAGCTCGAGTGGTTGACCGGAGAGCAGCCGGTAGGTGGCCCAGTCCGGGGTGATCTGGACTTCTACCAGGCTCTCCCGCATCCGCAGGCGGAATGTCAACTGTTCGAGGGCGCTGGGAAGACGTGGCGCGAACGATAGGTAGCCGTCGTGATCGCGCATCCCGCCGAACCCGGCGACCGCACTCGTCCACGCGCCCGCGAGCGAGCCGATGTGCACCCCTTGGGAGACATTGTCGTGCAGGTCATGCAGGTCCGTCAGACAGGCCTCGGCGAAATAGTCGTAAGCCAGATCCAGGAAGCCGGTTTCAGCGGCCAGAACGGCCTGCGGGGCAGCCGAGAGCGAGGAATCCCGTACGGTCCTCGCTTCGTAGTAGATGAAGTTGTCCTCTTTCTGCCGCGCGTCGAACGCGTCGCCTCGCAGGTACATCGCGAGTACCAGATCGGCCTGTTTGACTACTTGCTTGCGGTAGAGGTCAAAGTACGGGTAGTGCAACAGCAACGGGTAATCGGATTCGCCTGTCTCGTCGAAGCCCCATTCCGCGTGCGTAGTGAACTCGCTTGACTGCTGGTGCACCCCGATCGCCTCGTCGAACGGGACGAACATGTGGTCGGCGGCCTCGTGCCAGGCTTCGGGTTCCTGGACCTCCACGCCGAGCATGCCCGCCACGCTCGGGTTACGCGCGCATGCCCTGGCGGCCTCACGCAGATTGCGTTGAGCCATGAGATTCGTATAGGCATTGTTGTCGGCAACCGCGGTGTATTCGTCGGGGCCCGTCACACCGTCGATCCGATAGTTTCCCTCGCTGTCGTAGTGTCCGAGCGAATGCCACAACCGGGCGGTCTCCACCAGGATCTCGGTTCCGTATTCCACATCGAACCTGGAGTCCCCGCTCGCCGCGAAGTAGCGGGAAACGGCGTCGGCGACATCGGCGCTGACGTGGAACGCCGCTGTCCCGGCCGGCCAATAGGCCGAGCACTCTGCTCCGTCGATCGAGCGCCAGGGGAACGCTGCTCCACGCTGACCGAGTAACCGCGCACGTTGCCGTGCCTTGTCGAGCGTGCTGTAGCGCCACCGCAGCGCGTCCCGTGCGGCATCAGGCATCGTGTAGGTCAACACCGGTAAGACGAATGTTTCGGTGTCCCAGAACGCGTGCCCTTCGTAGCCAGGACCGGTGAGCCCTTTCCCAGGAATGGCACGGCTCTCCCCGCGAGCGCCGGCCTGCAGAACGTGAAACAACGCGAACCGCACCGCCTGCTGAAGTTCCGCGTCACCGTGCAGTTCGATGTCCGCGGCAGACCAGAACTCTGCCAGATAGTCGCGCTGTTCCTCGAGCAGTCCTTCCCAGCCGGTCTGCAGCGCCCCGGCAAGCGCGGCGTCCACTTGAGCACGCAGCGCAGGCGCCGAACGTCGCGCGGACCATCCGTAGCCGACGTATTTGGTCACACATAGCCGTTCGCCACAAGGTACATCCACCGCCAAAGAGAGCCTGGCAAGGTCCGTCTCCGCGGAGATATCGGTGCGCAGCCCATGCGGGGTCTCGATCCGGTGGTCCATCGCCGCGGCCATACGCAGCCGCGAATTGCGCGTACGGTGGTTCAGGACTGCGTGGTACTCCCTCGCGTCGGCGAACTCCGCAACGAGCGGGGCATCCAGGGCCATCGAGACGCGCGGGTCGTTGCTCTGCGGCGCTATCGGTTCGTTCGCCAGCAGATCCGACTGAACGACCAGCTGCATGTCCGCGTCCAATGGCCAGACTTCGTAGCGCAGTGCCATGACCGCGCGCTGGGTGAACGAGACGAGCCGCTGCGAGCGGACCAGTACGCGGCGCCCGGTCGGGGAGATCCATTCGGTCGAGCGAGTCAGCGTCCCGGCCCGGAAATCCAGCACACGCTCGTGCGATGTGGTCTCGCCATAACGCACATCGAACGGTTCGTCCTCCACGAGCAACCGGATGATCTTGCCGTCCGTGGCATTGACCATCGTCTGCCCGTCTTCGGGGTCTCCGTATCCGGTTTCCGCGTACGGCAGCGGATGCTGTTCGTGGAAACCGTTGAGATAGGTACCAGGCAGCGCCCGCGGCTCTCCCTCCTCGAGGGTGCCGCGGATGCCGATGTGCCCGTTGGACAATGCGAAAAGGGACTCGGTTCGCTCCAAGGCCGTCAGTTCATGCTTTCTCCTGCGCAGGCTCCATGGCTGAGTATCTCCTTTGTTTCTCACCTCAGTCACCCGAACCCTCCAGCAGGTCCGCCAGATCGGACACGACCATGTCCGCGCCCTGCTCGCGCAGCGCCGCGGCCTGACCCGAGCGATTTACTCCCACTACCGGGACGAATCCACCGGCATGTCCTGCGGCAACCCCGGCAAGGGCGTCCTCGAACACCGCCGCGTGCTCCGGTTCGGTCTGCAAAGCGGCGGCACCAGCGAGGAAGGAGTCCGGTGCGGGCTTGCCCGCCAGTCCCTGATGTTCGATGACGAGACCGTCGACAACCACCGGAGCGAGTGCGCTCAGCCCCGCCGCCGCCAGAACCTCCGTGGCGTTCGCCGAAGCGCTCACCACACCGACCCGCAGTCCTGCTCGCCGCACCGCCGAAAGGAAACGCACCGAACCGGGATAAGCCCGCACTCCCCCGTTCTCGAGCTCGGTGCGCAGCCGGTGGTTTTTGGCCGCTGCGACACCTTGCACGGTCTGTTCCCGCGGGTCGTCGGCTTTCGTCCCCTCCGGAAGCTTGATCCCCCGCTCTGCCAGGAACGCGCGTACCCCGTCCTCGCGCGAACGTCCGTCCACGAGCCGTGCGTATTCCTCATCAGTGAACGGACGCGCCGCTGGCCCCTCGCGGCGGCGCACCAGGTCGTCGAAAATCCGCCGCCATGCCGCGCGATGCACCGCCGCAGTATCGGTGAGCACTCCGTCGAGGTCGAACAGAACAGCGGCTACGGTACCGGGCAGGCCGAACTTGCCGTGCGGCGTAGCGGCCTGTTCCCGGGACAGCGCCAACTCGTCGTCTCCGCGTTTCATGGTCACTCCTGCGGGTACCCGGCAATCCAGAACGACACACATGCCGGCCACCGACGAAGCGAGGAACGGATGCAAGGCCCACAGGCGAACCCACGGCGCACCGCACTCAACGACGAGCTCCGAGCCGACCCACACGAACAGCAGTGGCCGCAGGTGGCCGAGGAAGTACGTGCGGCGGCCTCGGGGCATTCCGGTGCCGGTGAGCAGACGGCCGCGCTCACCGGTAAACGGGTCGCCTTCCTCACCGCGATGGAAGGAGTCGAGCAGGTCGAACTAGTGGAGCCGTGGCGCGCCGTGACGCGGTGCGGCGGCACCGCCGAACTGCTTTCCGTTCCCGGCGCGCACGGTCGAGTACAGGCTTTCCATCATCTTGACAAGGCGGACACCTTCGCCGTGGACAACACCGTTGACGAAGTCGATGCGCAGGCTTACGACGCACTGGTGCTTCCGGGAGGAGTGGCGAATCCCGACGCGCTTCGCCTGAGCGACACCGCCGTGGCCTTCGTCCGAGAATTCTTCGACCGGGCTATCCCGGTCGCCGCGATCTGCCACGCGCCGTGGGTGCTCGCCGAAGCGGACGTGGTGCGCGGCCGCACGCTCACCTCATGGCCGAGCCTGTGCACCGATCTGCGGAACGCGGGCGCCACCTGGGTCGACGAAGAAGCGGTTCTGGACGGTTTCCTGCTCACCAGCAGGAAACCGGACGACCTTCGAGTGTTCGGCACGCGACTGATCGACCTCGTCGGCAGCCGGTTGCGCGCCTGACACCTGCGAGATCCCGACGCCCTAGGGAGGATGGATGACCGAGCCACTGCGGCTGCTCGACGAACACGGCCAGAACGTATGGGTCGACGACCTGTCCCGATCGATGGTGCGTTCCGGAGATCTGGCCACGCTGATCGACCGCGGGATCACGGGTGTGACATCGAACCCGACGATCTTCCACACCGCGATCACCGAAGGGAACGCCTACGATGACCGGCTCGCGCAGGAACTGCGCCGACAGCGCGATCCGAAAGAGATCTATCTTTCCCTGGTCGCCGAAGACATCCGGGACGCATGCGATCTCCTACGGCCGAGTTTCGACCACGATGGCGCGGGCCTGCGTGGATGGGTCTCACTCGAGGTCGACCCGCGCCTCGCCGACGACTCAGAAGCCACCGTCGAGGAAGCGAAGCGTCTGCATGCGCTGATCGACCGCCCGAATCTGTTCGTCAAGATCCCCGGGACCCTGGCCGGATTGGCCGCGATCGAGGACACCATCGCACTGGGTATCCCGGTCAACGTCACACTGTTGTTCTCGGTGGACCGTCATCGCGCCGCAGCACGCGCGTACCAGCGCGGACTGTGCAAGCTCCGGGCAGCGGGCGGTGATCCGGTCTCGACGCCCTCGGTAGCCTCGTTTTTCGTCTCTCGCGTCGATTCCGCAGCCGATCGCCGCCTCGAGGAGCGCGACGGGCCGCCGGAACTGCGGTCCACCTTGGCCATCGCCAACGCGAAGCTGGCCTATCAGAACTACCTGGACCACCTCGAGGAAGCGGAATGGCAGGACCTCGCGGCGGCCGGAGCCCAGCCACAGCGGTGCCTGTGGGCTTCGACCTCGGTGAAGGACCCCGCACTCCGGGACGTCTCCTATGTGGAAGCACTGGTCGGGCCGGACACGATCACGACCATGTCGCGCCCGACCATCGAGGCTTTCGGCGATCACGGCACGGTCGATCCGAGCCTGCGCGACGGGCTGGACGACGCGCGGCGCACCCTGGAGCGCTTCGCGGAGGCCGGTGTCGACTACCAGGAGCTGACCACCGCGCTCGAGCGCGACGGTGTCCACCGGTTCACCGACTCGTTCCTCGAGCTGCTCGAGGCCATCGCCGAGAAACGCGATCACTTCGCCGAAGGGGGTGCCCGATGAACCGCGAAGAATTCCGCACCGAACTGGCGGCCGCGCTACGGGTGGATTCGGTGCGGTGCAGCACGACCGCCGGGTCCGGCCATCCGACCTCCTCGATGTCCGCCGCGGATCTGCTGGCCGTCCTGCTCGATGGTCACTTTCGCCGGGATCTGGCCGACCCCTGCGATCTCCGTGGTGACGAGCTTATTTTCTCCAAGGGGCATGCTTCACCCCTGTACTACGCGGTCCTGAAGGCACTCGGCCTGGTGACGGACGAGGAACTGCTCACCTTCCGCGAGCTGGGCAGTCGGCTGGAGGGCCATCCGACACCGCGCGCCCCGATGACCCATGTCGCGACCGGCTCACTCGGCCAGGGACTGCCGATCGGCGTCGGGGTCGCCCTGGCCGCGAGAGACCTGGAAAGGCTGCCGGAACACCGGACCTGGGTCCTGTGCGGCGACTCCGAACTCGCCGAAGGCTCGGTCTGGGAGGCCTTCGCCCATGCGGGGTGGCGACACCTCCACAACCTGACCGCCCTCGTGGACACCAACCGGCTCGGCCAGACCAGGCAGACCATGCTCGGCTGGGACATGGACGCCTACGCGGAGCGGGCCCGCAGCTTCGGCTGGCGTCCGATCGTGGTGGACGGCCATGACCTCGGCGCGATCGACGAGGCGCTGACCGAAGCCACTCGTACCGAGGACCGGCCGACGGTGGTATTCGCGAAGACCAGGAAAGGCCGTGGGGTCGCCGCCGTCGAGGATCAACCCGGGAAACACGGAAAGCCGCTCGATGAGCCGGAGCAAGCGGTCACCGAGCTCGGCGGCAAGCGCGATGTGCAGGTACGGCCCCGCGTACCGGAGACCGCGGAGGTGCCGCGGCCCTTCCCGGTGTCCGGTGGAGATCGCGGTCCCCGCTGGGACCTCGAGAAACAGGTGGCGACCCGCACCGCCTACGGCGAGGCGCTGACCGCACTGGCCGCCGAACGCGGTGATGTGCTCGCCCTCGACGGGGAGGTGTCAAACTCGACCAAGTCGGAGATCTTCGCCGCCGCGTACCCGGAACGCTACTTCGAGATGTTCATCGCCGAGCAGCAGATGGTCGGCGCGGCGGTCGGGATGCAGACGCGCGGCTGGGTGCCCTTCGCCTCCTCCTTCGCCGCGTTCCTCAGCCGTGCCGCGGACTTCATTCGCATGGCGGCGATCTCCCGTGCCCAGCTGTGCCTGGTCGGTTCGCACGCGGGCGTGGCGATCGGCCAGGACGGGCCCTCGCAGATGGCGCTCGAGGACATCGCGATGCTGCGGGCGGTCCCCGGCAGCGTGGTACTGCACCCTTCGGACGCCAACCAGACGGCCGCGCTGGTTCCGGCGCTCGCCGAGCATCGCGGTATCGGCTACCTGCGCACGCTACGCGGTGCGACAACGGTGCGGACGGCGCCGGAGGAACCGATATGTGTCGGCGGGAGCCGTATCGTACGGCGCAGTCCCGAGGACACCATCACACTCATCGGCACAGGAACCACCGTGGACGAATGCGAGCGGGCAGCCCAGACCCTTGCCGCACACGGAATCGCCGCCCGCGTGCTGGACTGTTATTCGGTCAAGCCGATCGACGCCGACGCGGTGCACACCGCGGCCGAGGCCACCGGAGCCCTGGTCACCGTCGAAGACCACCGGCCACAGGGCGGTCTCGGCGACGCCGTACTCGAGGTCCTCGCCGAATCGGCTGTCCGCCCCGTGGTCCGCAAGCTCGCCGTCCGGTCCATGCCAATGTCCGGGCAGCCAGGAGAACTGCTCGCCGAGGCGGGCATCGACGCGGCCGGGATCGTCGAGGCAGCCGAATCCCTTGTCGGCCAGCCCGTGTGACGCGGGCTGGCGCGGTTCACCGCAGGCGTTCCACGAACCAGTGCCGGTCGATGCCGAGATCGCCACAGGCTGGGTCGGTACACACCGAATCGGCCAGTTCCTCGTGCGCCTCCGTCTCACCGGAAAGCAGCATGCCGTGACAATGGTCGAGCCCCCGGGCACAGTCCGCACAGCCGTTCACGAAGCCCGCCTACCACTTCGCTCGGCCTCGGCAACCGCTTCGGCCAGTTCGTCGCGCCCGAGTTTGGAACGTCCTGGGACGCCCAGTTCACGCGCCCTGCGGTCCAGCTCCTTCTTGGTGAGCTCCGCGCGGGCTCCACTGGAGCCCTGCCGCCGGGACGCGGTACGAGTTTGCCCGTTTCGCCGCCCCTTCGGCTTCCGCTTCCCTTCGTCGCCCGCACCTCGCACGCTGCGAGACAGAGCTTCGAACAGATCCACGACCTCCGTCGCCGGTTCGGGGCCACGGGCCGGTCGTACGGCATGCCCGGCACGCTTGTCCTCGAGCAGCTTCTGGACGCGTTCGACATAGGTGTCCGCGTAGTCCTCCGGTTGCCACTCCGAGGACATCGAGTCGATCAGGTTCAATGCCATCTGCACCTCCTTGTCCCGCACCTGCTCCTGCGGCCTCTCAGCGGGCGCACGGACCTCATCGGCGAACAGCAGGGTATCCAGGGCAAGACTGGTTTCACCGGCCCGTAAAGCTGCCAGATACTCCTTGCCTCGCATCACAAACCGGGCGATACCCGCCCGACCGCTCTGTGCCATAGCGCGCTGCAACAGGGCATACGCTCGCCCATGTTCTTTGCTACCCGGCGCGAGCCAGTAGCTTCGCTGGAAGTACACCGGATCGATCTGTTCTGTCCGGACGAAGGAATCGATATCGATCGTGCGCGACCGGCCCGGGGCGATCTCGTCCAGTTCACGTTGCTCGACGTGCACCACAGTGCCGTCCTCGAACTCGTACCCTTTCACGATGTCCTGATAGTCGACTTCCTTGCCCGTTCGCTCGTTCACTCTGCGGTACCGGACCCGGTCATCGGTGTCCCGCTGGTACTGCCGGAATCGCACACCGTGGTCCTCGGTGGCGCTGTGCAGTTCCACCGGGATCGTGACCAGTCCGAACGTGATCGCCCCTCGCCACACCGGGCGCGCCATCGAAGGCCTCCTCCACGCTGTCACCGCTTACCGGCCCGGGGTTCCCCGCTCACGGACCGGTCAAACACGGCTCAAGTGGACGTTTACTCGGTGCCCTGGAACAGTTCGGCCGCCCGTTTCACCGAACCGGGTACCGCACCGATCGAGGACCAGGGGTCGGTCTTGCGCGCCAGCCGTGAACGCATCGCCGTCGGGGCCCAGCCATTCGGCGTGGCCCTGCCGAGTTCACCCCAGTCGAGCGGGGTGGCGACCGGTGCTCCGGGGCGGGCGCGCAGCGAGTACGGCGCGATGAAGGTTTGCGCGTACGCGTTGCGGTTCACGTCCAGGTAGATCCGATGGCCTCGGTTTTCCTTGCGGTGTTCGGTGGTGAGCCGATCCGGTTCGGAGGCAGCAAGCCCGTCAGCGATCCCGGCCGCAAGTTCACGCACTTGCCCATACCCGGACCGCTCATCGAGCGGCGCCACGACGTGGAACCCGCGCCCACCGGTGGCTTGGACGAACGCCGGGAGCCCGAGGGCACGCAAACGATCACGGACCTGGCGTGCTGCTCGGCGCAGCACCGAGATGGCCGTTCCGCGCGGCGGATCCAGATCGATGACCAACCGGTCCGGGTTCTCCAGCGCGCCGACCTTCGACAACCACACGTGGAATTCGACCGTCGCCTGATTGGCCAGATACAGCAATGTTTCCGGGCTGTCGCACACGACATGGTGCACCGGCGAACCGGTGCCATGCACGGGCACCGTCTCGATGCGCAACCAGTCCGGGAAGTGCGGCGAGGCCGCCTTCTGAAACCAGCCCTCGTGCTGAATGCCATCGGGATAGCGGCGCAGCATCAACGGCCGGCCACGCAGGTGCGTAACCATGGTCTCGGCGACTGCCTGGTAATATTCCACGACATGCTGCTTGGTCAGCCCCGATTCCGGGAAAAAGAGCTTTCCGGGGTTGCTCGTGCTCATCGATCCGGTGGCCATCTCGTTCCTCCGCTCACAGCTGTTCGCGAACCACGTCGGCCGCGTCTTTGTCCGTACGAAGCCCGGTATACCGCGGATGACGCAGTCTCCCGTCCCGGGTCCATTCGCTGAACTCGATCTGGACGACCAGCCGCGGACGCACCCAGTGACAATCCCGTTCCGGTATCCGGTCCGCGAAGGGGCTCACCTCGGTCTGGCACTGGCGCAGCATGGCGCCGAGCGAGCGCAGCGTCGCCGCGGTGAAACCAGTACCGACCTTGCCCGCGTAGCGCAGCCTTCCGCTCCGGTGGTAGCCGAGTAGCAGCGCTCCGAATTCCGCACGAGCCCCGGAAGGCTCGGTGAATCCGCCGACGACGAACTCCTGGCCGAACGCGCATTTGAACTTCAGCCAGTCGTGCGACCGACCTGCTTGATAAGGGGAACCAGCCCGTTTCGCAATGAGCCCCTCCCACCCGCGACGGCAAGCCTCGGCGTAGAACCGTTCCCCCTCGGTATTGCGATGTGCCGAGTACCGCAGCACACCGCCGAAGCCGAAGGCCGCCGAGAGCAGCTGTTTACGCTGGCGTTGGGCTAGCCCTCGCACATCGTGGCGCTGCCAGTGCAGCAGATCGAACAGGTAATAGGACACGGCGACGCCCGTGGCGGCGATGCGCGCCGGATCAGTAAGCCCCAGCCGCTTCTGCAAAGTACCGAATCCACGGTTCCGGCCAGCGGCGACGATTTCGCCGTCGACAACGAAACACGGAGACTCCGTTGCACGCAGGGCCGCCACGACTTCCGGAAAGACCCGGTCGAGAGCCTGCCCGCTGCGCGACCACAGCCGCACGCGAGCGCCGTCGCGCACGCCGATTGCTCGCACCCCATCCAATTTGCGCTCGTATATCCAGGCCTTGTCCGAAAACCGTTGTGAAGTGAGCACGGCCAGCATCGGTGCTCGCCAGCCAGGCTCTTCGCCGTCCCTCGGTTGCGCCGCATGCACCATGCAGAGGGGCTACCCGAACGATGTTTGTCCCAACCGTCCCGCCCCCTTCGGCCGTCGAGGTTTCGCTGAGTATTACCCCGGGAACGGCGACCGTGTCCGGACAGTGATGAGAAGGAGGAGAGGTAAGAACACGTACGGCTCCACGAACTGGTGCGCTCATCCCGCGACGTACCTGTTCCGCAGACGGAATCGCTCTTGTCATGCTGGGCCCTATGGGGCGGACTCGTTCCGTTTCGTGGGCCCCTAATTTCGGTTACGCCGACTCCCACAGTGCCGCTTGGACACTCACCTGGGCAAGGCTACTTCTGGGAGTATTGCCGACAGCAGGGCCAGTTGCCGGAGGCGCCATCCTGCTCAACGCACGACCCCGGCCCGCAAAGCCACCGGAGGCTGGTTCGCGGCAGCCAGGGTGCCATAGGGCTGCACCGGGGCCCTCACTGAGCAGGCTATTGACTGCCGATCAGTCACCGGCAACGGTTCCCACCGGAAGCGCCCCCATCGCACGGAGCGTCCAGGAAATCGGATTCTGCTACGGAGCCGGTGCTGCGGCCCTTGCCACCCTCTCGCTTGGCCACTTGGGCGTCAAACCTCGGGATGACGAGGACTCCACCCGGCACCAGTACGTGCGTCCATCGTGCCCGGAAACCCGTACCGGCCCCGGACTTGACATGACCCAGATCCGGGACCATCTCATGATTCTTCGCTCGCTGCGAGGGACGCAGCATCCAAGGCGGGTCATAAGGACTGGCCGGCCGTGCAACGATCGCCTTCGGAATCGCTTCGCTGTCATCTGACCTGGGCCACCGCCGTTCGATAGCGCGCCCAGGCTGCGGCCGCCGCGACAGCTTCCGTCCAATTCTCGTACCAGTACAGAACCTCTTCCGCGGCCGTAGCTTCCAACGAACGGCGCACGGCGAGTGTACGCACAACGACAGCGAACTCCCGCTGGTCGAGGGCGAACTGCCGCGCAGCACGGACAAGTGTCTGCACCCCGCAGAGCGCGAGAAAGCCGACCGCACGGAGGTCGACCACGACCGAAGCCAGCCGACTGTCCCTGGCCGCGTCTTCCAGTTCCTCACGCAGCACGGGCTCAGTCTGCAGATCGATATCACCGGTAACCGTACAGACCGCAACATCGGACGAAGGACGCTGCCGGACGGCCCGCAACCGTTGCTGGCGACGACCGGGCTTCTTCTGAGGTAAGAGCATCTGACCAGCAGCGTAAGAAGGCGAAAGATCGGACATGGTGCTGACTCCCATCTACGACGGAAACTCACACCGGGCCACGAACCCACCGCGAAACCCGCCGAAATCGGCGAACTGAACGCCGGCTCGTGGTCTGAACCGATGTTTTCAGCGTAGGACGACTCGGCTGTACGGGCAACGAACACCATCACCCATTCGGAGGTTTCGTACTCGGGTCGGTATTGCGTTACGGTGAGGAACTCGTGGTTGACACGGCAGCTACGTCCAGATGGCGCGTGTTCCACCACTCGGTGAGAATCACCGCCGTCCGTCGAGCACTCTGCGAAGTCGTTTTCCTAGCGACGCACACTGCAATCTCGTAGTACGGAGGCATGACAGTGACGACGAAACCGGGAACCAGCAACCGCGATCCCCATAACGCCGTGCCGATCATCCGATTCGACGGCGAGATCGACCTGCGAACCGAGGCCCAGTTTGCCGCACGGATCGACGAGGCGCGCCAGCACGAACCTCGCGCGATTCTGATCGACTTACGAGAGGTCACCTTCTTCGGTTCGGCGGGGATTCGTCTCCTTGCCGACCTCGAACGTGAATGTTCTCGTCACGGCGGGCGGCTGACAGTGCTGCCCAGCCCACCAGTGCGCAAGGCGCTGCGGCTGATCGGAATGATAGGCAGGTTCGACTTGGGCGGCCGTTACGCCGATGTCGCCTGAACCGCTGGCGCCAGGACCGGCCGAGTCGCCGATCCGCCACCGGACGCTCGCCGGTCGCGGGTGGCCGCGGATCTGTTGGTCACCCGGTGGCCGGTGTTTCGTCGGCCAGGGCCGGAATCAGTCCGCCCGACAGCACGAGACCGACCTGCCGGGACGAAAGGCGGTGGCGCGCGCCGAATTCCTGCCGCTTGGTCAGGTTCTCTACGACGATCGTCTCGTCGCTGTACAGAACCGTATGCAGGCCGGAGATTCGCAGCTGATCGCCCACCTCGATACGCTGCAGATCCCGCTCCTGGACGAATTCGAGCGGAAGAAGGCCGAAGTTCACCAGGTTCTGCCAGTGTATTCGCGCGAATGAAATCGCGATGACGATGCGCAGGCCCAGATACCGTGGCGTGATTGCGGCATGCTCGCGTGAGGATCCCTGACCGTAGTTCGCTCCGGCCACGACGATGTGCTCGCCTTCGGTCCGCGAAGCTCGTGCCGGATAATCCGGATCCAGGCGAGTGAACGTGAATTCGGCGAGCTCCGGGATATTCGAGCGCAGCGGCAGTGCCTTCGCTCCGGCCGGGGAGATCTCGTCGGTCGAGACATCGTTTCCGGCACGCAGCAAGACTGGCCCCGAGACAATGTCGGACAGTGCGGACAGTTCAGGAAGCGCCGAGATATTGGGGCCCTTGACAATTTCTACGGTGCGGGCTTGTTTCACGGGCAGCGGTGCCACGAACGCCGAACCCGCCGTCTCGGTTCGTTGCGGGACGGTGAGTTTCGGCGGTGCTACATTGTGTCGGCGCGCGAACACGGCGGGGTCGGCGATCGCCCCGGTCACTGCCGAAGCGGCGGCCGTTTCCGGGGAACACAGCCATACCGCATCATCCGGTGTCCCGGAGCGGCCGGGGAAGTTACGGGGAAAGGTACGCAAGGATTGCTGGCCAGGGGCCGGCGCTTGGCCCATACCGATGCACCCGAGGCAACCGGTCTGGTGCAGTCTCGCTCCCGCCCGGATGAGGTCGGTCGTCGCGCCGATTCGGGTCAGATCGGTGAGCGTCTCCCGGGAAGCCGGGTTGATGTCAAGGCTCGCTGTGTCTGCAACCCGGCGCCCCCGCACCATGGCAGCAACCACGCTGAGGTCACGCAGCCCCGGGTTCGCTGAGGAGCCGACTACGACCTGGTGCACGGGTGTACCGGCGACCTCGCGTACCGGCACTACGTTGTCCGGCGCAGACGGCTTCGCGATCAGCGGCTCGATACTGGACAGGTCGATTTCCTCAGTCACATCATAGCGCGCGTGTTCGTCGGCCAGCAGTGGAACGAAATCCTCGGCACGCTGTTCCGACTCCAGAAACGCACGTACCTGTTCATCGGCGGGAAAAACCGTGGTGGTCGCTCCCAGTTCGGCTCCCATGTTCGCGATGACGTGCCGGTCCATCGCGGTGAGTGCGTCCAATCCCGGACCGTGGTATTCGATGATGCGATTACGTCCGCCTGATACCCCGTGTCTGCGCAGCATCTCCAGGATCACGTCCTTTGCCGAGCACCATGGGGGGAGCGAACCGGTCAATCGCACGCCCCAGATCTGCGGCATGCGCACGTACAACGGCTGACCGGCAATGGCCAGTGCCACCTCCAGTCCGCCGACACCGATCGCCAGCATGCCGAGCGCCCCGGCGGCGGGGGTATGCGAGTCGGAACCCGCCAGAGACTTGGACGGGACCCCGAAGCGTTGCATATGAGTCGGATGTGAGACGCCATTACCCGCCCTGGAGAACCAGATTCCGTAACGCTGGCACGCGGTTCGGAGGTATTCGTGGTCCTCGGCGTTCTTCTCGTCCGATTGGAGCAGGTTGTGATCAACGTACTGGACGCTGCATTCGGTGCGAGCGCGATCCAGTTCGAGCGCCTCGAGTTCCTGCATGACCAAGGTTCCGGTCGCATCCTGCGTCAGCGTCTGGTCGATTCGCAGCGCCAATTCCGCGCCCTGGGCCACCGGCTGGCCGATCCGGTGCCGGTCGATGAGTTTCTCGGCGACACCGCGGCCTTCGATTCGTGCTTGCATATTTGGTCGCGTACCCCGGCGGGCTCATGGTAATCGCCGCGTCAGCCTTCCGAACGTTCCCTGTCGAGTTTCTCCTCGAGCGACTCGCCGCCGCGTTGCTCGGCAGCGGTCAAGCCGTGTCCCGTGGCTGCCGTCCAGTCCTCCGGGGGCTCGCGCCCCGATTCCAGTGGATCCTCGGCGAGCGTATCCTCGTCCAGCTGCTCGCTGATCTGGATCGCTTCCGGTGTGCTTTCGACCTGCTCGTCGGCGCGTTCCTCGTCTGCCATGACGCTTACTCCTCCCGTCACATGATGCGCGCGCTATCCGGCGACCGCCGCACGCACCTGCTTGGCCGTGGTCGGCCGAAGCCCGGCTCGTACCAGTGCGGCCGCAGCCGCCGGAAGCCGCCCGGCGGCCACGAGCTTCCTCAGTGCCTCGGGGCTCTGCGGCAGACCGAGGGCTTTCGCACCCTGCAAAGCTT
Organism: Sciscionella sediminilitoris; assembly: GCF_000737195.2. Classification (GTDB taxonomy): domain Bacteria; phylum Actinomycetota; class Actinomycetes; order Mycobacteriales; family Pseudonocardiaceae; genus Sciscionella; species Sciscionella sediminilitoris. Next base: position 33,833 of record NZ_JALM01000049.1, on the reverse strand, counting down.
TCTGGTCGAAACACGGGCGCAGTTCCGGCCAGATGCCTTGTACCTCCCGGCAAAAGATGTTCGCTCCGGTCGGTCCGATTCGCGGGAGCTCGGTGAGCCGTTCCCTGATCCCGTCCGCGGAAGCGCCCGCCCGCCTGCGCAGCTCACGGAGGTCGCCCTGATACTCGCGCTGCAGCAGCTCGGCCCCCTGCCCCAGCGCCGTAGCCGTCTGCTCATCGTAACGCCGGTACCCGGCCCTGCCGAGCGCATCGACACGCTGCTGCCACGTCGCCGCGGCCATCCGCCGCGGACTGGTCATGCCCGCCTGGGTGAGTTCCCGGGCCGCGGCGACCGCGATCTCGGCCTTGATCCGCGTCGAGAGCAACAGCGCGAGCACCGAGAGCCGATAGAGCGGCGATGGTTTGTCGGCCAGCCGGATGCCTGCTTGCTCAGCGTAGGTCTGCCCGCAGACGTCGAGTGATCGCCGCATGATGTCACCATCCATGGTCATGTCGAGCGACTACCCGCTGTCCGCGGCCGTGAAACCTCAGTCGGCCAGCCACACCGTCTTCGGGTTGGTGAAAGACTGGACACCGAATCGAGCCAGTTCACGACCATATCCGGAGTGCTTCACACCACCGAACGGCACCTCGGGCGTGGATGCGGTGAACTCGTTGACGTACACCATCCCGGCCTCGATTTCGTCGATGCACCGCTGTTGTTCGGCCTCGTCGGTGGTCCAGACACTGGCACCGAGCCCATACGGTGAATCGTTGGCGATGCTGAGCGCTTCGCTCACACTCGCGGCCTGCCAGACCAGCGCCACCGGCCCGAAGAACTCCTCCCGGTGGCCCGGCGAGTCCAAGGGGATCTCACGCAACACCGTGGGCGGGTAGAAGTTTCCAGCTCCCTTGACCGGTGTTCCGCCCGTGACCAGTTGCGCCCCGGCGGCGACGGTATCGGTGACCTGCCGGTGCAGTGTACGAACTGCTTCCTGCGAGGACAACGGCCCGAGTTCGGTCTCCGCGTCCATGGGGTCCCCTACCCGCAATGCCTTGAACTGTTCGGTGAGCCTGCGCAGAAATTCTTCGGCAATGTCCTTGTGCACGACGAAGCGCTTGGCGTTGATGCAAGATTGGCCGTTGTTGAGGATTCGGGAATTGACCGCAGCCGAAACGGCGCGGTCCAAATCGGCCGAGGGCAGAACAACGAAGGGATCGGCACCGCCTAGCTCGAGAACTGTGGGTTTGATGTGCCGCCCGGCCGCCGCGGCAACCGCACTGCCGGCCGCCTCGCTACCAGTCAGTGTCACGCCTCGCACCCGCTCATCGGCGATCACCGCATCGACCTCTGATGAGGAGATGAGCATCGTGGTGAGCACCCCGTCTCCGCATCCGGCTTGAGCCACGATCTCCTCGATCGCCAGTGCACACTGCGGAACATTCGATGCGTGCTTGAGTAACACGGTATTGCCCGCCAGCAGAGCTGGGGCGGCGAACCGGAAGACCTGCCAGTACGGGAAGTTCCACGGCATGATGGCGAGGATCGGGCCGAGGGGCTGATAACGGGTGAACGCCCGGGCACGTTGCACCGTCCAGGGCTCGTCCGCGAGCAGGTCGGGGCCGTGCTCGGCATACCAATAGCAGCCGGCTGCCGCCTTTGCCACCTCGGACCGCGCGGCTCCGATCGTCTTGCCCATTTCTTCGGTGGCCAGCCGGGCGAGGCGTTCGGTGTCCTGCTCCAGCGTGGACCCGATCGCTCGTAGTTGCCGGGCGCGCTCGGCGGCCGATGTCGACCTGCGTGAATCGAAGGCCTTGCATGCACCGTCGATCGCCTGCTGAATACCGGCCCGGTCCAGGGGTTCGAAGGTCCTCAACACCTGCCCGGTCGTGGGATTGATGCTGTCGATCGGCACGTCATTCTCCTCGGGTCAATGCAGCTGTTGATTTGTTCGTGCTCCGCTGCCACACCACGAGGTCAGGACCGTGCATAGCGCAGCAATGCGGCCACCGAATCTCTGACCACCGTTTCTTCCGGCAATAGACCGACCCCGGCGTCGGTCAGCGCGCATTCGCGCAACAGCGATGCCTCGTCAACTCCCGTATCGTGCTCATCGAGCAACAGCATGTCCACAGCACCTTCCGATGCTGCTTCGCCCACGGGCCCGGCGCCCTGCACCGCCGTTTGGTGAGCCAGACCGGCATCCAGACGTTCGGCCAGCTCTGCCCTTTCGGCACTCTCGTGCTCCTCGGCGATGCGTAGCAATTCCTCGGTCAGCGACTCCTCCGATGCGTTGACATCCTTGCCACCACGGTCGGTTTCGGCGAGTAAAACCGCTGCACGAGCACCGACACGAGATCGCAGCTCCGCACGTGCCTCGACGGCTCCTGCGAGCAAGACGATCGACGGCCTGAACTGTTCCACCCTGGTGTCAATCAGCGCAGCGATCTCCTCGGCATTACGTGCTCGGTTCTCATCGGCGTGCCGCTGGATCCTGGCGTGCGCAAGCTGGCCGCCCCGTGGATGATGCACCTTGTTCCCCGCCGCGCCACGCACCTCGCTGGCACCCACATCCGCGAGTTCCTGCTCAGCAGCGACAACGAGACGGTGTATATCGGCGCTGTGCTGGTCCGCCACCACCAGGAGTATCCGGGTAGTTTTGGCTGATTCGCGAACGTAGGCGCCCAGATACGGCTCCGGACCCCAGCGGACGGTGTCGCCACCGCCCTGGCTCGCATCCACTGCTTCGTCCAACAGCACCTGCCCGCCTGCCCCGACGAGCACCCGACCGTCAGCCTGGATCGAGCCTGGCTGTTGAGCTTCGACCGCACGCTCCACCGCGTCGAGACTGTCCGTGTCGGCAGTGTCGGCTACCTGTTCGTGCAGTGCACGCCAGCGCAACCACACGTGCTCGGCGGCATTTTCATCCGGCGAACCACCGGCCAGGTACACAGTAAGAAAAGGTCCTTCGCTCTCATACACGAGCTTCAACGATGACAAGCGCACGATTCTCCTCCCGGCACCTACCGCCTCGCCGCGGAAGATACCCACACGTCCTCTCGCGCAAACTCACCGCTCGATATTCGGACGGCGGCGCTCATCGAGACTCAAAATTCAGGACACGCGCCTGCGCCGAGACCGTGGTCATATCCTGATGGTGGGTCGCCAATTTCGTTGGTCACGCGCATCGGTGGCACGGCAGCATCTGGCGGCGTCTAAGGTCACGGCACCGGAAGACGTCTCTCTCAGCGGGCTCGACAACCACGGCCACTTCGTGTTCACAGCCCTCGTCCTCGACGCACCCGACACCATCACGGTCGCCCGGGCTGTGGAGGCTCCGACCGCGGCGGCGTAGACCAGCGGCTGCGCATGCGCTGGATATTCGGACCGCCATGACTCCGCCGGGTGATGGCCGCAGTGTTCGCACCACTGCACCGTGGCGACCGGGCTGTTCGGATACGAGGCGAATCACTTTCGCTTCGTGCCGGTGCATGGCAACGATTGGATCGGACTGCTCGTCTTGGCCGACTGCATCTGCCTGCTGACCGAGGTACGCGCCGTCCGCAGCGGACCGAGACGTCTGCCCCGGCGAGGCCGACCGCCTCTCTGACATCGGCCTGCGCGCCAGGTTGGCGGCTGCGGCCGGTGGGGCAACCGGTGGTGAGGTCGTTGCCGCGATCGAGGAAGCGAATCTTTCGACCGGCTGCGGCTACCCCGGTTCGTGCCGCCGGCGCGCGCCCGGTCGACAGACCCGGCAGGATCATGTTGCCTGGATGAGCGAGCCGAGCACCACCGACGACTCCGCAGTTCTTCGAGCTGTCCGCGTCCATTATCACGACCCGTTGAGCCGCACTGTCCATGCCAACCGTGGCGAAAACGACAGGGCGGCCGACCTCGCTGGCTTGGGTGATGCCGCTGCGCGCGGCAATGACCTCCACCTCCAGCCCTGGGTTCTCGATGCCAGATTGGCGCCTCCGCACTGTCCGACACTGCTAGCTTTTGCTCGGTAGGAACTCCTGCAGTTTGGTTTTCGCACCATGTACGAGGATGTTCCAGGCGTCCGGGTCACCGCGAAGCATGGATTCGGTAGTGGATTTCATTTGCTCGAGCGTGGCGTGCGGTGGGATCGGCGGGATGCTCGGGTCACAGTGAATGTCCAGGATGAAAGGCCGGTCGGCGGCGACTGCCCGGTCCCATGCCGGGCCGATCGCCTCCGGCTCGGTCACTTCGACCCCGTCCAATCCGAGTAGATGCGCGAAGGCTGCGTAGGAGACCTCGGGAAGGTTTTGGGATTCCTCGAACTTCGGCGAGTGCGTCATCGCCCGCAGCTCCCAGGTGACTTGGTTGAGGTCATTGTTGTGCAACACGCAAACGATACACCGAGGGTCATGCCACCGTGGGAAATAGCGGCGCAGGGTAAGCAGTTCAGCCATCCCGTTCATCTGCATGGCACCGTCACCCACGAGTGCGATCGAGGGGCGCTCCGGGTGCGCGAACTTCGCGCCGATCGCATACGGTACGCCCGGCCCCATCGTGGCAAGCGTTCCCGAAAGGGAGGCTCGCATGCCTTCGCGAATCTTCAGGTGGCGTGCGTACCAGTTGGCTGCGGAGCCGGAATCGCTGGTGATCATCGCATCGGAGGGGATGCGTTGGGACAGTTCCCACACGAGCCGCATCGGGTTGGTCGGCTCGGCGCTGACCCTGGCCTGCTTTTCCATGGTGTCCCACCAGGACGTCACGTTCGCTTCGATGGTCTGCCGCCACGACCAGTCGTTCTTCTGATGCACCAAAGCGTTGATCCTGGACAAGGTGCTTGCCGCATCGCCGATCAGATTGACCTCGGTGGGATAGCGCATACCGATGAATTTGCCGTCCAGATCGATCTGGATCGCCCGTGCTCGTTCGAAATCGGGCAGGAACTGCGAATACGGAAAGTTCGATCCCACGATGACCAGGGTGTCGCAGTCTCGCATGAGCTCATAGCTCGGCCGTGTACCGAGCAGACCGGCCGCGCCGGTGACATACGGCAGATGGTCGGGAAGCACATCCTTGCCGAGCAACGCTTTTGCGATTCCCCCGCCCGTCAGCTCGGCAAGTTCACGCAGTTGCGTAGTCGCTTGCCGGGCGCCCTGACCGGCGAGGATCGCGACTTTGGCGCCGGAGTCGATAATGTCCGCTGCCTTCGCGATGTCCTGTTCGGGTGGGACCGGTGCGCCCCGAACGAGTCCCGGTGGGCTCGATGGAACGTGTTTGAACGCATGCTGTGGTGGCGTGTAGTCCAGCTCCTGTACATCCGCCGGGATGATCAGCGCCGTCGGTGCCCGCTCGGCAAGCGCTGTGCGGATAGCCCGGTCGAGCGCGTTGGGCAGCTGCTCCGGTACGTTCACCTCGACCAGGTACTCACTGGCCACATCTTTGTAGAGAGCCTGCAGATCCAGTTCCTGCTGGTAACTACCGCCCATGGCGCTGCGTGCGGTCTGCCCGACTATCGCCACAACGGGAACATGGTCGAGCTTCGCGTCGTAGAGGCCGTTGAGCAGATGTACCGCGCCCGGCCCGGAGGTGGCTAGACACACACCGAACGTGTCAGCGAACTTGGCATAACCCACGGCTTCGAACGCGGCCATTTCCTCATGCCGTGCCTGAATGAACCGCGGTTGGTCGCCGGCTTTCCCGAATGAAGCGGTGATCGCGTTGATGCCATCACCTGGATAGGCGAACACCTGCTCGACTCCCCACTCGCGTAGTCGGCGCAGTACGAAATCTGCAACGTTGTCGGCCATGTTTCCTCCTCGGGTGCCGGGGTACCTCTTTCTTACGTACCCAGCCGGTGTCGAGCCCAACCATGGAGGATGCGATGACCGCGGTCGGTTCCGAGACCGGATCGAAAGCAGAATGGACCGACTTGGCGGCCGCACTGGCCGATGCTCTCGATGGCGAGGTGCGATTCGATGACGGCAGCCGAGCGACCTATTCCACGGACGCTTCCAATTATCGTGCGCTACCGATCGGCGTTGTCGTGCCGCGCACCATCGAGGACGGTGTCGCGGCTGTCGAAGAATGTAGGCGTCATGATGTTCCGGTCTTGTCCAGGGGAGGCGGTACGAGTCTCGCGGGTCAATGCTGCAATACCGCGGTCGTGCTGGACTGGTCGAAGTATTGTCACCGGCTGGTTTCCCTGAACACGGACCGCGCGACCGCGGTCGTCGAGCCGGGGGCGGCAGTCGATCCGCTCAACGATGAACTTGCCCCATACGGACTCATGATCGGTCCCAGGCCGTCGACGCACGCCTCCTGCACGATCGGTGGGATGATCGGTAACAACTCGTGCGGCTCCACCGCGCAGGCTTACGGCAAGATGGTGGATTCCGTCGTGCGGCTGGAAGTGCTGACCTACGACGGTGCGCGCATGTGGGTCGGACGCACCGGCGAGGACGAGTATCGCGCGATCCTGGCCGAAGGTGGCCGTCGCGCCGAGATCTACCGAGAGCTGCGGGCTTTGCGAGACCAGCACCTGGCCGAGATTCGGACCGGCTATCCCAGCATCCCGCGCCGGGTATCGGGTTACAACCTCGACTCCTTGCTACCGGAGAACGGGTTCGATGTGGCGAAAGCGCTGGTGGGCAGTGAAAGCACCCTAATCACAGTCTTGCACGCGGAGGTGCGGCTTGTCGAGGCACCCGCGGCGAGATCACTGGTGGTGCTCGGGTTCCGCGACGTCTACGCGGCGGCCGACGCGGTGCCCGAGATCGCGAACCATGAACCGTCGGCGTTGGAAGGGCTGGACAACCGGCTGATCGAGTTGGAGAAAAGCGAACAGATCGCTGGTGACGCGCTGGCCGAGCTGCCCCATGGTGCGGGCTGGCTGATGGTGCAGTTCAACGGGAGCGACACGGACGAAGCCGACAGCAGAGCACGCGAACTGGTCGACGAACTCGGGCACGGCGAACACGCACCCAGCCGTGCGTTTCTCGACGATCCCGAGCACGAGGACCGGCTGTGGAAGGCGCGGGAGGCCGGTCTCGGCGCGACGGCCTACCCACCGCGGAGCGCCGAAACCCATGAGGGATGGGAAGACGCCGCGGTTCCGCCCGACCAATTGGGACTGTATCTGCGTGCCTTCGCCGGCCTACTAGAACGCTTCGGATACGAGCAGTCCGCGCTATACGGGCATTTTGGGCACGGCTGCGTGCACACCCGGATCCCGTTCGACCTGAAAACCGCCGAGGGGGTTGCCGTGTACCGCGAATTCGTGCGTGAGAGCGCGCAGCTCGTGGCGTCCTTCGGTGGATCTCTATCCGGGGAGCACGGCGACGGGCAATCCCGCGGTGAACTTCTCCCGCTGATGTTCGGAGATCGGCTCGTGCGGGCGTTCGAAAACATGAAAGCCATCTTCGACCCCAACGGCCGGATGAATCCCGGCAAGGTGGTGCACCCACATCCGCTGGACCACGATCTGCGTCTCGGCACCGGGTACCTGCCGATCGAGCCGGCGACGCACTTCAGCTACCCACAGGACGAGCACCGGTTCAGCCACGCGGCTGCGCGGTGTGTCGGCGTTGGTAACTGCCGCAGCCACTCCGGTGGAGTGATGTGCCCGAGCTATCGAGCCACGAGAGAAGAAAAACACTCGACCCGGGGAAGAGCCCGACTGTTGTTCGAGATGCTCAACGGGGACCTCGCCGCGTCCCGTTGGCGCTCCACCGCAGTACGAGATGCGCTCGACTTGTGCTTGGCGTGCAAGGGATGCAAGAGCGATTGTCCGGTCAATGTGGACATGGCCACGTACAAGGCTGAATTTCTCGCGCAGCACTACGCTCATCGGCCGCGCCCGGTCACGCACTACTCCATGGGCTGGTTACCGCTGTGGGCGAGGATCGCCGCCGCCGCTCCGAAGACGGCCAACCTGCTGGCGCACACTCCCCTGCTTGCCGGATTGGTCAAACGTGCCGGCGGGATCGCCCCGGAGCGCGAGATTCCCCGGTTCGCTCCCCATCGATTCAGCCGCTGGTTCCACGCTCGCGGGCCGTCATCGGGGCAGCGTGGCAGCGTACTTCTGTGGCCGGACACCTTCACCAACAACTTCGAACCTTCGATCGCCCTGGCAGCCGTCGAAGTACTCGAGTCCGCGGGATTCGGCGTGACGGTACCGAACCGCACTGTCTGTTGTGGACTAACCTGGATCAGCACGGGGCAATTGCGCACGGCCAAACGGGTAGCCAGACACACTCTCGACACTTTGCGCGCCGAGTTGCGCACGGGAACCCCGGTCGTGGTGCTGGAACCCAGCTGTGCGGCGGTGTTCCGGTCGGACCTGCCAGATCTGCTCGACGGAGACGAAGATGCCGCACGGCTGGCCGGTCAGACCCACACCTTGGCCGAGCTCCTGCGCGAGCGGGCTCCGGACTGGCAACCGCCTGAGCTGGGTACGGGGGCGGTACTGCAACCACACTGCCACCAGCATGCCGTGCTCGGTCTCGACGCGGATACCGCGCTGTTGCGTGCGTGCGATGTCGACGCCGAGATTCTGGACGCCGGTTGTTGTGGTCTGGCCGGGAACTTCGGCTTCGAACGTGGTCACTACGACGTATCCATGGCGTGCGCCGAAGACGCGCTGTTGCCCGCGATCAGGACGACGGCGGCGGACAATCTCGTCCTGGCCGACGGCTTCAGCTGCCGGGCCCAGATCACCCATGGTGATACCGCACGCACACCCGTACATCTGGCCGAGGTTCTGGCTCAGGCGTTGCGGGGCGATTCGTCGTGACCGCGAGTCCGCTATCGCAGCAGCTTCCGCCCGTTCGGCCGCACGTGTTGCGGGAGTATGCCCTGCTGGCCGACGGCGAGCGAGGCGCGATCATCGGCCCGGACGGTGAACTCGCCTGGATGTGTGTGCCGAATTGGGATTCGGATGCCGTTTTCGCCGCCCTGCTCGGTGGTGGTGGCTTCTACCAAGTGTGCCCAGACGACGGTTGGTTCGTCTGGGGCGGTAGTTATGAGCCGGGAACCCTGATCTGGCACAGCCGGTGGCGAACCAGCGAAGCCACCGTCGAATGTCGTGAAGCACTGGCCTTTCCTGGTGACCATCGCCGTGCCATCGTGTTACGGCGGATTCGGGCGGTGCGCGGTTCGGTGCGGGTCCGGATGCGGTTGTCCGCGCGTGGTGACTTCGGTCGCGTCCGTCCCGGACAGGTCGCCCTGTCCGACGGCATCTGGACGATGCGCGCCGGTGCACACCGGCTGCGCTGGTCCGGTGCTGGTCAGGCACGGGAAACTGCAGACGCGTTGTGCGCCACGACCGAACTCACCACGGGCCAGAACCATGATCTGATCTTGGAACTGAGCGATCGGCAACTGCCGGACCAGTTACCGGACCCGGACGTGTTGTGGCCGGAGACCGAAGAGGCGTGGCGTCGCGCGGTTCCCGGTTTCGCCGACACCATAGCCCCGGGCGATGCCGCGCACTCGTATGCCGTGCTGCGCGGCATGACCAGCCACACCGGAGGACTGGTGGCCGCGGCCACCACATCTCTTCCCGAACGCTCCGACGCGGGAAGAGACTACGACTACCGATTCACGTGGATCCGCGACCAGTGCTATGTGGGCCAAGGTATCGCCGCCCACGGGCCGCACCCATTACTGGACGACGCTGTGCGGTTCGTCAGCGCCCGCCTGCTCGAGAACGGACCACGACTTCGCCCCGCCTACACCGTCACCGGGAAGCAGCTGCCCGACGAGCACCAACTGTCGCTGCCCGGATATCCCGGCGGAGTGGACCACATCGGCAACAAGGCGCGGCGGCAGTTTCAACTCGACGTCTTCGGCGAAGCCCTACTACTGTTGGCCGCCGCCAGCCGATGGGGACGACTCGACGCCGAATCCTGGCGAGCGGCAGAGATCGCCGTCGACGCCATCAGCCGGCACTGGCGTGCACCCGATGCAGGGGTGTGGGAACTGGACGACCACCGCTGGACCCACTCCGGGCTGATCTGCGCGGCAGGTCTGCGCGCGATGGCGCAGACCGGAGACCGGGCTGCCACAGGCGCCGAGTGGATTGCGCTTGCCGACCGGATCACCGCGGAGACGACGGCGACGTCGCTGCATCCTTCCGGGCGCTGGCAACGCGCCAAGGACGACCCTGGAGTCGACGCGGCCCTGTTGCTACCGGCCATACGCGGCGCGATACCCGCTGATGATCCGCGCAGTACGGCAACCCTGGCCGCAGTGCGCAAGGAGCTGAGCACCGATGCCTACGTTTACCGTTTCCGCCACGATCAGCGCCCGCTGGCCGATGCCGAAGGCGCCTTCCTGATCTGTGGATTCCACACCGCACTGGCCGAACAACAAGCAGGGGACGAAGTGGCGGCCCTACGCCGGTTCGAACGCAACCGCGCCGCCTGCGGACCACCCGGGCTGTACACCGAAGAATACGACGTGGTGCAACGACAGCTGCGCGGCAATCTGCCGCAGGCATTCGTGCACGGCGCCCTTATCGAGGCCGCCACCCGGCTGACCGCGAGCCGAGGAGGCTGAGCATGTCCTACCGCGACAAGGTCATCGTGATCACCGGAGCCAGCGGCGGAGTCGGCAGAGCGGTCAGCAGAGAGCTGGCCGTACCAGGTCACCGGATCGCGCTACTTGCCCGCGGCGAGGATGGTCTCGCCGGCGCGGCCGGTGACGTGCGGGACCGCGGCGCCACCCCCATGCCCGTGACCGTGGACGTCGCCGACCACGTCGCGCTCAGCGCCACCGCGGACGACATCGAGCGCGAGCTCGGTCCGATCGACCTGTGGATCAACGACGCGTTCAGCTCGGTGTTCGCCCGGTCCTGGCAGATCGATCCGGACGAGTACCGCAGGGTCACCGAGGTGAGCTATCTCGGCTACGTCTACGGAACTCTGACCGCGCTGGCGCGGATGCGGCCGCGGAACCACGGAGTGATCGTGCAAGTCGGTTCGGCGCTCGCCTACCGGGGAATCCCATTGCAGTCGGCCTACTGCGCGGCCAAACATGCGGTGCAGGGATTCACTGAGTCGGTGCGCTGCGAATTGCTTCACGAACACAGCAAGGTCCGGATCACCATGGTGCAGCTGCCCGGACTGAACACCCCGCAGTTCGACTGGCTGACGACCCGGCTACCCAAACCAGCGCGGCCGGTTCCGCCGATCTACCAGCCCGAGATCGCCGCCCGTGCCATAGCGCACGCCGCACACCACCCCGGACGCCGCGAATACTGGGTCGGCGGACCCACGGTTGGCACGCTGATCGGAGACAAGTTCGCGCCGGGACTGTTGGACCGTTATCTGGCCCATTCCGGTTTCGAAGCCCAGCAAGCCGAGCGCGCTCCCGCGGATTCCAGGCCCAACCTGTGGCGGCCAGCCGACTCCAGGCATAACGGCGATCCGGGCGCGCATGGTTCATTCGATCGTTTCGCGAAGCCACGCAGCTGGCAGCCGGTCATCTCGAGGCATCACGGTGCGGCGGCCGGAGCGCTTCTGGCCGCGGCAGGTTTGCTGTGGCGCTGGCGGCGACGTTCGCCATGACCGAACCGCGCGTCACACAGCTGCGGGTCCACGCCTTCCGGGTTCCCACCGATGGGCCGGATGGCATGGAGACCGACGGTACCCTGAGCTGGGAGTCCACCACGGTCATCGTGGTCGAGGTCAGCGCCGCCGGAACTACCGGAATCGGCTACACCTACGGCGACTCGTCCGTCGCGACGTTCATCCGCTCGCAACTGGCCCCGCTGGTACTCGGGAGCGACCCATGTTTTCCTGCCACCATCTGGTCTCTCCTGTGCACGGCGATTCGCAATGCCGGCAGACCGGGAGTCGGTTCGATGGCGATCGCGGCCGTAGACATCGCCTTGTGGGACCTCAAGGCGCGGCTGCTCGACATGCCACTTTTTGCCCTGCTGCCAGCCCACCGGATCGAGGTTCCGGTGTATGGCAGCGGTGGCTTCACCAACTATCCGATCGGCCGGCTTATCGAACAGCTCACCAGGTGGGTCGCGCGCGGGATACCGCGGGTGAAACTGAAAACCTCACGGAATCCCGAACGGGATCCCGAACGGATTTCGGCCGTACGCGCCGAGATCGGCGATGATCCCGAGCTGATGGTCGACGCGAACGGGGCTTTGAGCCGCAAACAGGCCCGGTACTGGGCCGAGCGGTTCGCCGATGAATGGCGCATCACCTGGTTTGAGGAACCGGTCAGCTCAGCGGACCTCGATGGGCTCCGGTGGCTGCGCGAACACGGCCCGCCCGGCATGGACATCACCGCGGGAGAGTACGGATTCGTACTCCGCGACTTCCACAACTTACTCGAAGCAGGTGCGGTCGACTGTCTGCAGGCCGACGTGACCCGCTGCGGTGGCATCACCGGCCTGCTCGAGGTCGCGGCCCACGCTTCTGGCTGGCAAACGGACATTTCCGCGCACTGCGCGCCCGCGGTGTCCGCGCACGCCTTCTGCGCCGTACGTCAGCTGCGACATCTCGAATACTTCCACGACCACGCCCGGACCGAACGACTGCTCTTCGACGGGACACTCCTACCTGACGGCGGCTTCCTGCGTCCCGACCCGAATCGTATCGGGCTGGGGCTGGCGATCCGCTGGCAAGACGCGGAACGGTACCGTATCTGAAACGGGATCGCGGCAGCTGGCAAAGGATCTGGATGCTGGGTCCGTTGCGGCAACCGATACGCCCGGGCGAGCCTGCCTTGGCACCGACGCAGTACCGGAGAATCCGATCACCGCCCTTGTCCGCTCCGATCCTATTCGTGTCGCAGCACCGTCCACCGGGAGAGCTCTTCGAATCGTCGATGGCCGTGGCACCTGTGCCCTCGGCAAGCTTGCCTCGTTCGCAGTTCCCACAGTGCCCACAACAGATGTTGAACGGCAGACACGCGGTCGCCGTGGCGACCGTGTTCGACCCCTTTCGCCGAGCTCCACTCCCCGGGGGTCTCGATGCCGGGTCGAGGACATCCTTGATCCGCACATCTCGGGGCCTGTCATAGACGAGTGCCTTCAGTGGTGGACTCGCTCGCTTGAGCAACGCTTCGTGGCCTGAGCTCCTGGCCTAGCCCGATATTCGTGCCCGAACCATCCGCCCGCACGTTCGACCTCAGAGGTGTTTTCTGGGAATGGTGTGCTGCCAGTTCAGCGATACGGTCCGCTGCTGGTCTTCGTAGGCGTCCAATTCGGCGTGCAAGTGGAAGTTCTCCTGGTCCGAGCTCAGTATCGTTCTGGTGACCGTGGTGGTCGCCCAGTCCTCGCGCGCGAACGAGGTCACACATCGGACGTCTCCACGTACCGAGTGGAAGTCGTCCCCGGTCCAGGTGTACCGCTCGTCCACTCGTTGATCGACCTCGAGGCCGATGTCCTCGAAAATGCGGCCCCCGCTGTCCTTGACCACATGCAGCTCGGCGTCGTAGTCGACGAGATCCCTGGAGACACGCCACTGTCCGGATCCCGGACGCGCCCGCGTGACCTCGACCGGTTTCGCACCTTCGGGTTCATCGAACGGTGTCACCTCGGGCTCGTCAGGATCGTTCTGCTCGCGCACGGGCAGGCTGAAGCAGCTCTCCTTCGTGTACACACTGATGCAGACTGGTTCCGGTGGCGGCCAGGCCAGCGGCCAGTACGAACTGGACAGGGAAAGACGGATCCGGTGGCCAGCGGGAAATGTCTGGGCTACACCGTTGAGCGGCACACGCACGCGGTAACGGTGTCCCGGCTCCAGCGGTTCTGGCTGATCATGGCCGTAGCGATGGGTGAGGTTGAGCAGGCCGTAGCTGACTCTGGTGGCACGCCCGTCCGGCGCGACATCTGAGAGCCGTGCCGCGAGCATGGCGACCGGCCGGTCGACCGAACACTCGAGTTCCAGCACCGGGGTACCCAGGATCTCGCAGGGCGCTTCGAGCGGCTCGGTATCGAAGACAAGTGATCCGCCGTCTTCCTCGCGCTGGTCGTAGGGCAGGTCTGGAGGAGCGTTGTACGAGCACCACTTCCCACCGAACTGACCGACCGACAATGGCGATTCGACAGTCAGCATGGTGTCCTCGCCGGGCTCACCTGCGGGAGCGATGCGGTGAGAAGAGAGTGCGTACCGTTGATCGGTCACCAGTGGCGAAGGCCATCCCGGGTCACCGACCCAGCGTCCCGGCCTACGCTCATAGGAAGTGGATGGCGGAACGCTGTCCTGCATCCAGGTGCGCAACATCGGCCCGTCCATCGCGCCGTTGTCCGCGTCCTTGAGCCAGTGATCCCACCACTGCACCAGTTCCTGCAGAAATCCGATGGCCGGGCCCGGTTCGCCGAGATGCGGGTATTTGTGCGACCACGGTCCGATGAGTCCTTTGCGCGGCACGGCCAGCTCGGCCATCATGCGCAGTACCGCGTTCGAATAGCCGTCCGCCCAGCCACTCACAGCCATTACCGGGACGTCGATCGCGGTATAATCCTCGCAAATCGAACCATGACGCCAGTAGTCGTCGCGGTACTGGTGACGCAGCCACGTTTCCAGCCACAGGCCACTGTTCTCCAGCCGCTCATGCCACATTCGCTGCCAGCGCTGCCCGACCACCCTCGGGTCAGGTGGACAAGCGTTGTAGGCGAACATCGTCGATGCCCAGGAAAGATTGTCGCTGAGCAGACAGCCGCCCATGTAGTGCACATCATCGGTGTAGCGGTCATCGCTGGAACAGGCGGTGACAATGGCTCCCAGACTGCGGGGCCTGCGCGCGGCGACCTGCAGGGCGTTGAAGCCGCCCCAGGAGATACCCATCATCCCGGTCCGCCCGTTGCACCATGATTGATCGGCGAGCCAATCGAGAACCTCCTCGGCGTCACACAGTTCCTGTTCCAGGTATTCGTCGGTGAGCACGCCTTCGGAGTCTCCACTTCCGCGCAGATCGACGCGCACCCCGGCGTAGCCGTGACCTGCTAGGTAGGGGTGGTGCACGGAATCGCGAACGGCCGTGAGATCGCGTGCCCGGTACGGGATGAACTCGAGGATCGCGGGGACCGGATGTTCCTCGGCGTCGACGGGCCGCCAGATACGCCCGGAGAGCCGGGTGCCGTCGGCAAGCGGGATCCGTACCTGTTGCTCTTCGTGGACGGCGTGCGGTAGCTCGGTGACCTCACGCACTCACTCGGCCTCCTCTCTCTCATCGAAGGCGAACGGCAACGAGCGAAGGCAGCGCTCGTACTTGTCCGTCAATTCCTGTTGGTCGCGCGCACCCAGGTGTATCGACGCGATCGCATAGCTGTAACTGTCCTGCTCGGCCAGATCGGCCAGTCGTTGGCCCGGTTCGACGAGCACGTCCACAGCGCAGCCGCTCATCTGGCGTTCAAGCGCGTCGACCTCCTCATCGGTTGGTACGCGCAGGACCCGTCCGCCGACGAAGCGGCGGACGAAATATTTGGCCGCCACCGCGTACGGCCCTTTTCGGTGCGGGAATTCGACCTCGAGACCGAGCGCCAACCGCACCATGACCCGGTGGTTCGGCGTTCCGTCAACGTATTCGAACAGCATCGCGTGCGATTGCGAGTGCCGTGGATTGACTTCGAGGAGCTTGATCTCGTCGGCGTCCTCGTTCCAGAAATACTCGATGTTGAACGCCGAATGCCGCAAATCGATCCGCTCGACCACGCGTTCGGAAATATCGACCAGCCGCCGTTGCACATCCGACGGCACCTCTGAGGGATACCGATAGTAGTGGAAACTCGACGTGTCCGGGTAGTTGTGCGAGTCGATGATGCCGTAGACGACGGTTTCCTCCGCGGTCCGATAGCCCTCGACGGTGACCTGGCTTCCGGTCACCGCGTGTTCGGCCAGACAAGCCTCTCCCCCGGCTTCCCGAACGGCAGCAGGCTGTTCGACCCGGTCGAGCAATCGTTGGAAGGGCGCTCCCACGCGTCCGATGCCCTTACTGATCTCATCCAGCGCCGAACGGAACTCGTGGTCGTCACGAACCTGGAAAGCGAGGTCAGAAGAGAACGATTTCACCGGTTTGAGCCACATCGGGTAACCGATATGACCGGGAGGAACACGGTCGTCGAATGAGACTATGTCGAATGCCGGATATTCCGTGATGACCCGCTGCTGTTCCAGTCGGCTCCAATACTTGTGCTCGCAGATGAGGACCGCACGCAACCCAGTGCTGCGCAGACCGAAGCGTTCGCATAAAATCGGGACCATCGAGCTCACCGGGAAGTCCCAGTAACCGACCACAGCGTCGATCCGATCCGGGAAGGCTTCCAGCTCTTCGATCGCTTTGTCCAGCAAATATTCCAAAGTCAGGCTGTTCGCGTCCAGTAGTTCCTCTACCGACAACAGCGGATGGAACCGGCACTCAGCCGACTCGCACGCCTCGGTGAGCGTCTGTTCATTGCGTTCGTCGAGGCCGAGCACGAACACGTTCTGGGTTTCGTTCACCTGGATCGACTACCCGGATGTGTGACTGTTATGCGTGCGATTCCTGCGTCGTTCGGAAGCAAGCGGGTCCGTGACCGCCGCCCGTATCGACCTGTTACAACAGCCGTTGGCATGTCGAGGTGCTATCCCACTTCGGAAAGCGGTACCGCGCGACGGACGCGATCCGTGCCGCGTTCGTATTCCGTGTCGGCATTATGTGTGAGGACACCGACGATGACTCCGTCACTGCCGTACCAGACGGTGAAGGAACCGTCGTCCTGACTGAATACCCGGGTTTCGTCGAAACCATCGCCCCACGCCGAGTACTTCAGTGTTCGTTCCCCGAGCGCGGTCCAGAATCCTGGCGGATTTCGCCATTCGGTGTCCGCGCCCGCGATGTTGGTGCCGGCGATCTCCCCCATGGCCAGGGCTTCGCCCCAGTGCTCGACCGGAAGCGGTCGGCCCGCCATGGCATTGTCCGCCAGAGCGACATCCCCTGCGGCGTACACATCGGGGGCAGTAGTGCGCATCCGCGTATCGGTGCGGATGCGCCCGGAGTTCACGGCGAGGCCCGCCTCGGCCGCGAGTTCGACGCGAGGCTGAATTCCGGTGGCCAACAGCGTCAGTTCAGCGTCGATCGTCCGCCCATCGGCCAGCCGCAACCTGCCATCGGCTGTGACATCGGCCAAAGGCGCGGATAATTCGGTGTGGACCCCTTCGGCATGTAGCCAAGCCAGAATATGGGCGCCGGCGAAGGCGCCGAGCCGCTGCTGCTGCGGAAGATCCTCGGGTGCGGTCAGGGTCACCGATTTCCCACGCCGAGCAAGGGAAACCGCGGCTTCGCAACCGATGAATCCGGAACCGACGACAGCGACCGTTTCGGACCGTTCGGCATCCGAACGAAGTTCGGAGGAGCTTTGGAGTGAACGCAGTGTACGCGTGGTCTTGTGTTCGAGTCCTGGTACCGATGGCGGAGAAGGGCGTGCGCCGGTCGCCAGGACGCAGTGCCCGTAGTCGATCGTGGTACCGGATCGGGTTCGCGCCCGATGTCGTCCCGGAATCAGTTCCGTCACCGGTTCCCGTAGGCGCAGCTCGATCTCGTGCTCACGGTAGAAGTCCCCGGATTCTACCGGCAGCTCATGCTCGTGGAGCTCACCGCGCAGGTATTCCTTGGACAGCGCAGGCCGGAAATAGGGCGCCGTTGTGTCCGCGGAGAGCATGACCACACGGCCCGTTCCTCCCGATTCCCGGTAACCGCGAGCAGCGGCTGCCCCCGCCGGTCCGCCGCCGATCACCACTACCGCCACTTGTTCGTCAGTCATGACCAGGTCGTACCCGAAGTTCGCGGGGTTTATTCCTGGCGCTGGCGGGTACCGGCCGAGCATGACCACGATCGAGGAGACCGATACCAGTCAGCTGGCGACCGCTGCGTTCGAGCCGATCGCCGACGAGGCGCTGCGGCAGTGCGGTCACCCCGGCACGGGGTCCCCCGGACAACGTATGCGGCGGTGGCAATACCTGTACGAGATCGGTGCGCGCAATCTCGATCTGGCCCGGTTGGCCGAGGCACACGTGGACGCCGCGACGATCAATGGAGAGCTCGGCGGCCCGGCGGTGAAACCGGGGCAGTACTGGGGCGTATGGGCTGCCGATCCGCCCACCTCGTTCGTCGAGGGTATTCGAGACGGTCACGGGATATGGCGTCTCGTCGGAACCAAGCAGTGGTGTTCCGGGGCCACGGTGTACACGCACGCACTGATCACCGCGCACTGTCCCGACGGAGTACGGCTGTTCGCCGTGGACTGTGCCGACGCGGGAGTCGAGCCGGGACCACCGAGCTGGCAGGGGGTCGGGATGGCCGGAAGCGACACCAGGACCGTGACCCTGCATGATGTCCCGGCCACCCCGGTCGGCGAGCCCGGAGCCTACCTCGACCGTCCCGGGTTCTGGTTCGGCGCGATCTCGGTAGCCGCCTGTTGGCTCGGCGGAGCTGCCGGAATCGCCGGACCGCTCTATCGCGCACAGGGCGCCGACGCGCTCGATGACCACGGCAAGGCACACCTCGGCGCGGTCGACGCAGCGCTTGCCGCAAGCCGCTGGGCACTGTCCGCCGCCGCCAGTGAGCCATGGGACGACCTCGCCGCCGCCCAGCTACGGGCGCTCCGCGTCCGCGCGATCGTCGAGAACACGGCTCAGGTCTCGATCGATCATGTTGGCCGAGCGCTCGGACCAGGGCCACTGGCCACCGACACCGAACATTCGCGCCGGATCGCCGACCTGCTGACCTATGTGCGGCAAAGCCATGCGGAACGAGACCTCGCGGCACTCGCCAGGTTATTGGACGAGCCGGACCTGGGCTGGTGAACCGTGCCCGATCTGAGCGGCTCCGGCACCACAGAGACAGCCTGGCGCAGCTGGCCGGGGCTGTGCCCGCCTCGGTGGCCGATCGACACACCCGAACATGTCGTCCTCGCCGCTCCGCACCCGGACGACGAAGTGCTCGGTGCCGGAGGAACCTTGGCGCAGTGGGCGGGCCAGGGCAGTTCGATCACGATAGTCGCGGTCACCGACGGGGAACGATCCCATCCGGACAGCCGGACCTGGGCACGACACGCGCTCGGCCAGCACCGCCGCGTCGAGAGCAAAGCAGCCTGGTCACAACTCGGACTCGACGACTGCCACACCGTACGGCTGGCCTGCCGGGACGGCGCCGTCGCCGGAAACGAGCCACTGTTGTGCGGTGCCTTGAGCAAGCTGTGCACCCCACGAACCCTGTGCCTGTCGACCTGGCGGCACGACGGACACCCTGATCACGAGGCCACCGGCCGCGCGGCGCAGCGAGCGGCGGCCGAGAGCGGCGCACGGTATGCCGGCTACCCCATCTGGATGTGGCACTGGGCATCTCCAGCCGACCCGCGGGTGCCGTGGCGCCGAGCGAGGTCGGTAGCTCTCGATGCCACCGCCGTCGGGGCGAAACGGCGCGCCGCCGAGGAGTTCGTGACTCAGACCGAACCACTTTCCCCTGACCCCGCCGACCAGCCGGTACTGACCGAACACGTGCTCGCCCGCCTGTTGCGCGAATTCGAGGTGTTCTTCCTGTGAACGCCGACATGCACGGCTCGCGCGATGCCAAGTATTTCGCGGCGAAATACGACGAGAGCTCCGATCCGTGGGGACTGGCCGACAATTGGTACGAGCGACGTAAACACGCGAGCACAGTGGCGCTCCTACCCCACCGGATGTACCGCTCCTGCTTCGAACCAGGGTGTTCGATCGGATTGCTGTCGCAGGCATTGACCGGCCGCTGCCGTCGATTGCTGTGCTGGGACATCGACCGTCGAGCGGTTCAGACGACCGCTGCCCGCCTCAGGGGGAAACGTGGGGTGACGGCCGAAGTCGGCGCGGTCCCCGACCAATGGCCGAGTGAGAGGTTCGATCTGGTCGTTCTCAGCGAACTGGCCTACTATCTCTGCGCCGACGACCGGCTGGCGCTGTATACGGAGATCGCGGCCAGTCTGGAACCGGGCGGCCACCTTGTCGCGGTGCACTGGCGCCCGCGCAGCACCGAGCAGCGTTGTGACGGAGATACGGTACATGCCGAACTGCGCACCGGCGCAGAGTTCCGGTCACTTGGCGGTTATGCGGAGCGCGAATTTCTGATCGACCTGTACGAACGGGAACCCCGATGACCGCCGGTGTTCAGGCGATCGCCGTGATCGTCCCGGCCCACGACGAAGCAGCGAGCATCGAAGCGTGCGTCGATTCCGTCCTCGTCGCCGGGACCAGACTGCCGACCACGCTGGACTTCGCGGTGATCGTGGTGGCCGACACCTGTACCGACGAGACACCGTGGCGCGCGACCCGGGCCGGAGCTCATACGCACACGGTTCAGTGGCGCAACGTGGGACGCTCACGTGCCGCCGGGGCAGACGAGGCTCTTCGACATTTCGGAATCGCCGGACTCTGGATCGCTTGCACCGATGCCGATACTGTCGTCCCCCGGGATTGGCTGACGAGCCAGCTGCGGGCGGCAGTATGCGGCTGGGATGCGTTCGCCGGAACGGTGCGGCTCGCTGCCGGCCTGCGACACGCCTTCGACGCACGTTACCGGCCCCGGCAGGGACATCGACACGCACACGGCGCGAATCTCGGCGTACGTGCGGTCGCATACACGCGAGTAGGCGGATTTCCCCCCTTGGCAACCGGAGAGGACGCGGGCCTGTTAGCACGTCTGCGGGCACACCGGTTTCCTGTACTCGCCACTGCGGAGGCGCCCGTGCGCACCAGTGCCCGCTTGAATGGACGAGCACCGCGCGGGTTCGCCCACGATCTGCGGATGCTCAACGACACCACCGGATCGGTAAGCCAGCGGCGGTTCGAAGCAGGGGCCGACGGGCCCAGCGCTGGGGAACACCGAAGGGTTCCGGCGGCCAACAACTGAAGGTCGCCACCGGAATTCCGTAAAGGAGTTGCCTTTTCGGGCCGGGAGGGAATATATTTGTCGGACGGTTCAAACCACGTGCCGCATTCCGCGTTTCCTGATCCATTCAGCAGAACGCTGCGCCGTGGTCGGGGGCGGCGCATCTCTCTGTTGACATCCCGTCATGCCAGGAGTTGTATCGAATGACGCCCTCTTCGATCGGATATCCGAAATCGCAGCGGCACCACGAACACCACGGTTTGCTGGTGTGCGCCCACCCACGGCTGCACCTGTATCGCTTCTGTCCACGACGGGGTGTGGTGGTATGCCCCGCTCGGGGGGAGCTGGATCTGATCACCTCCCCACTGCTGGCACGCGAGTTGCACAGCATCGACGACAACGGCTCGTGCGTGCACACGGTGGTGGTCGACCTGTCCGAGACCACCTTCCTCGGCGCGTCAGGAGCCGAGGTTGTCCTGCATGCCGGTGAGCGAGCTAGGGCCAACCGCCGCGCACTCGCAGTGGTCAGCCGAACCACGGCAGTGCGGCGCACATTGGAGATCACCGGCGCCGACCAGGCACTGCATTGGTATGCCTCGGTGTCTGGCGCGGTCGACGCCACCCTGCGCAGTCGGCACCTGAGCGCCATCCGCGACCACTCCGGCCCAGATCGTGACCAGCTTACGACACCCGGTTACCCCGCGACGCCGCGTGAAGACCCCACTGACCAGGCATCGGGATCACGATAATGTACAACGAATCCGACATCGACTGGCTGGACTGGGCCCTGCGCACCTACGTGCACCGGGTAGCCGCTGGGTTCGGCCTCGGTCCGGGCGCCACCTGTTGTGAGGTCGCCGAACTGGCCAATGCCTACATCGCACTCGCCACCCCCGCACCACACCGGCCAGACCGCGAGGCCGCCCTGGTCTGGGACCAACGGTACGGATGGGCATTCGGTATCGAGACATACTCCGGCGAAGACCTGCTGATCCTCGCTTACCACACCGAAAAACTGCTGCCCGAACCAGACGCCGTCGTCACCTTTGTCAAATCCGTCCGCGCCGAACCCGAGAACTATCCCACCCCAGCCGACCCACCGCGGTTCGACACCACGACCGAAGAACTGACCAGCCAGCTTCTGACCTATCTCCCCGTGGTCGGCTAGCGCCACCGGCAGACCCCACGTCGGGCGCCCGGAACTCATCGGTCGACGGCCGTATGGCGCGCGAGACCGATCGCCGCGGATACCAAACACACGCCCGAAATCCCTTCGAACACCAGCGCCGCCCCCGAGACCCGCATCGTCTCGTTCAACGCGACCACACCGCCACAGGTGGCCACGAGCGGATCGAGCACCGTCAGTGGCGGCAGCGAGGCCGCCAGAGGCCCTGCACGAAACCCTGCCTGTTCTACGATCACCGAGGCCAGTGCCATGGCCAGCAACATCCAGACCGGCCAGTCCATCAGGACCGGTAGCGGTCCGTCCCTGATCTGGAGCAAACAGTACTTTCCCAGCACACTCACGATACCGAAGCCCAAACCCGTGCTGGCGCCGAGCAGAGCCGCACGATACCGGGACAGTGTTCCGTTCGCCAGCACGACCAGCACCGCGGCCAGCCCCAGCGTCGTCAAGGCGCTCAGGAGCAGAGTCGTCCGGCTGATCTGGCCAGGCGAGCCGGATTGTGGGCTGGCGGCCAGCAAAAAGGCCGTCAAGCCCGCGAGCAGGATCCCTGCCCACACCACCTCGGCCCGGTCCGGCCGACGCCGCTGCAAGAACCCATTGGCCGAGAGCGCGAAAACGAGCTCCGTGGTCAGTATCGGCTGCACGATGGTCACCGGCCCCATCGCGAGCGCGAACGCCTGCAGCGCCACCGCGACGAGCCCTGCCGCGGAACCCGCCAGCCACACCGGGCGGGTAGCCACCCGCACCCACCAATGGGCCTTGGCATCGGTGTGGGTTCCCGTTACCCCGTGATGCTGGAAGCTGGTATTGACCGCGAACCCGACCGCCGCGCCCAGTGCCGCTCCCACCGCTGTCCACTGCATCCTCGGCGCACCTTCGGCACGTGTCTCAGGTATCCCGTACGGCAATCGCCGGCTTCGTGCTCGGCGGTCATCTCGTATCAGGCCGCTGTCCGATACGAGCAGACCCCTTGCCACCTCGTCGCGATCGACGGCGGCCGCCTCGGACGAAGCGCATGAAGCACCGCGCCACTCTTCCCGCACCTGCCGGCTGCTGGGACATGCTTTCCGGCACTCGGCCCTTCAGGCGACGTGTGCCGGAAACGAGCACGGTCAGCAGCGGCACCGCGAACAAGGCACCCGGGACTCCAGCGGTGACTGCTCCGACCGTAATGGCCAGAACGATAGCCAAGGGGTGCAGGTGCAACGTGTGGCCGAGCAACAGTGGCTGCAGCACATTTCCTTCCAGCTGCATGACGACTACGACCACGACCAGCATGATCAGCGCCGCTCCGAGCCCATTGGTGACAAGAGTGACCAATACCGCGACCGCACCAGCCAGCACCGTGCCCGCGATCGGGACGAACGCGCCGAGAAAGACCAACGCCGCCAGCGGCAACGCCAATGGTATCCCGAGAATCAACAACCCGATCCCGATCCCGAGCGCGTCGCCCGCCGCCACAAGTATCGTCGCGCGCACATAGTACGTCAGCGCGGAGAAACCAGCATGCCCCGCGGTCTCTATCCGAACCCGGTCGCGCGCCGGCGCCGCCCGAACCACAAAATGCCATATCGAGGCGCCCTCGTACAAGAAAAATATCAGCGTGAAAATCGCCAACGCGATCGCAGTCAGGCTCTCGGCCAGCGTGCTGAGTGCCCCGGAGAGTAAACCGGCCTGATGAGCTCTCGCCATGGCGATCGCTCGATCGAACAGATCCTGCAGCGTATGCGGTGACAACCGCAGCGGCCCGGCCGCCAGCCATCCATTGATCTGCTGGACACTGTCACCTAGCTTGCCCTGCAGATCAGGAAGCCCAGTCAGCAGTGCATTGATCACCGCGCTGAGCACACCACCGATGATCGCGAGCCCTCCGATCACCGCCAATGCCACAGCGACCGCACGAGGCAGCCCCCATCGCACCAGCCGGGTCACGACCGGATGCAGCAGCGCCGCCAATAACAATGCGACAGCGACCGGGATCACCACCACGGCCAGATAAGCGATCAAATAGCCCAGAACCGCCAGCGCGGCAAAACATACGAGTCCCCTCCAGGCGAACGCCGCGCTCAGTCGCCAGCCAAGCGGCAGCCGATCACCGACCGGATTCGATCCAGGACCGGGGTCCAGCGACTTCTCAGCAGTATCCGGACCGGTACCGTCGTCTCCCTGCACGGGGCCAGCGTGATCAGCCATCATCCAGCGGTATCGTCGCAACCATCCCCGTGGCCGTCCGCGGTGTCTTAGTGGCCCGCGATCCGCCGTGCCTCCCCTCACGATGGCGGTCAAACCGTCCCGTGACACGCATTCCACGCGAATACTCGGTATCGCTTAGCTCCATGGCTTATCGAAGTACCCGGATTTCATCGACCGAATCGCACCATGCGTGGATTCACGTATCGATTACCACGGCGAAACCACGTGCACCATCAGTACGCCTGCGGTGAGTCAGGGCGACTCAGTCGCGCCCGAGCAACAGGGCCAGCCACGAGGGGGAGCCCGAGACTCTGTCTCTACTCGGACGAACCGGACATCGATTCCGGCGGCAAGCCATGCTTGACCAGCCGAGCCTTGTTCAGTTCCCGCGCCATACCCGCAGTCAGGAACGCGCTCATCAGCAGGCCGGCTGCCAGGACCGCGCCGATCATCCACCACGGCACCGGAGTCAGCCACCCCAGCAGCAGCACAGCGACCAACACCACCGGTGCCGCCTGCACCAGCACCCGCAACAGATGCCGCCTCAGCCAGTGAGGACCGGCCGCGTCCTGACGCACCCACTCGCGGTAATCATCGGGAAGCCGACCACCGAAGGCATACCAGCACCACCGCAGCGGACCAGGACGAGACATAGCCATGACAGTGGGCTACCCAGGCCGCCGTATCCCTACTCTCCTTCGGCGCGGCCGCACGCACAGCGAGCGTCTCGGACCGGTTCGAGTGGGAAAACTATTCACCCCTGCTGAGCGCTTCGAACGATCGCGCGACCTTGGCGATTTCCTCGGTCAGTCGGTGCGCGTCGATGCGCAGGGCGGTCAAGGTCGGCCAGCTCCCTTGTTGCTCGGCGGTCAGCTCGGGCAGCTGGTGACACGACCGCCAGGCCTGCGATACCACCATGTCGAGCGAGCGCAACGTGTGCTTGTTGCCGTGTGCGGGTAGCTGGCTCAGGATTCGCACGGCTTTGGTGATGTCGTCGAGGAATCCCGCATATAGCAGCAGGAAGTGTTCGGCTGTGTCGCCGCTCGGGTACTCGCCGGTGTTGATGCTGGCCAGCCCGTGGGTAATGGTGACGCACTGTCCCACTGCACGGTCGAGTGTCTCCACGATCGTCCGGTATCTGTCCAAGGAACTGCTCTGGCGCATCAGCAGCCGCCGCGGATTGATCCGCATCGTTTGCGCTGAGTCGGCGATAGTTTGCTGGGCTTGCGCGAGGCTCTCCGGGATCGCTTCGCACCGGTCTCGCCAGAAATCGGTGGTGCGCTGTGTAGGGATTCCGGTACGCAAGGACGTGCTGATCTCGGAGAGCAACGTGGCCAGCAACGCACCCCCGAAATGCACGCTGCTGGCGACGTGCCGGTAGCGCAGCGGTGGGGCGATCACGAAATTGACTACCAGTCCTAGCGCGCACCCTAGTGCTACCAGCGCGGCCAACCAGCCCAGCCGCACGAGCCCTTGCTGCCAGTTCGTTGCCCCGGCGAGCGCGGCGTAGGCGAATGCGGCCGCGACCGAGACCTGCACGCCCTGGCCGCCGAACTCACGGATTCGGCTCAGCGCCAGCGCGAGGAACATCAGCAGAACAAATGCGGGAAGGTTCGGCCCGATCGGCAGTTCGACCAGTCCGGCGAGGGTGACTCCGACCAGCACGGCTGCGGCGTAGCGCAATGACTGGTCGATCGACTGCACTACGGTGGCGCGCACGGTCAACAGCGCCGAAAACGGCGCGAAGGTGGCCGAGGGCAAACCCAGTACGACGGCGGCGATCCCCCAGGCCGCGGACGCCGCGACCACTGCCTTGAGGAGCAACAGAAGGCGAT
Source organism: Sciscionella sediminilitoris (assembly GCF_000737195.2). Classification (GTDB taxonomy): domain Bacteria; phylum Actinomycetota; class Actinomycetes; order Mycobacteriales; family Pseudonocardiaceae; genus Sciscionella; species Sciscionella sediminilitoris. Next base: position 7,802 of record NZ_JALM01000049.1, on the reverse strand, counting down.
CGCGTTCGACCCCGGGTGCGGCGAGTCCACGTCCGATACTACGAACGGACCGGGCGATCCTGGCCGGCACACGCTGCGTGCGATCGCCGGTGGCCGACCCGTCAACTTCTGGCGGAACCTCGGAGTAACGACGCAGTTCGCCTCGCTGACGGCCTCGGCGTGCGGTATGCGGAGCCGCCATGATCTCAAGCCTCCCCGGTTACCGGCAACGGTGCCACGTGGATGACCGGGGAGTCGCCGGGGCGCGACAACGCTGCCACATCGGCGCGGCTCGCCAGGGTGTAACCGCGAGGGCGGGAAACCTCTCTGCAGGTTCCCAGCACCCGGTGTCCACGGGACCGCACCGTGTTGACCGGTATACCGAGCCGGGCGATGCAGAGTCCGGGACGGCGCTCCGGTTGTTCGGCGGGAAGTCCCCGCAGGCGGCGGCTGAGGCCAGACTGACGGGACTGACGGCGGTCGGTCGTGCCGCTAGTGTCACCACAGATCACAGTGATCACCATTGTTCTGTCTTACCCTCGGGAGCGCGGATCTATTCGCCGGTGCAGCGTTGTTCGTGGACAGTTCCCCGCACCTGTGCCAGTGACGAGCAGCGGATACGCGGGCCCCGCGATACGGATGACCGGTGCTCGTTCTGCCGCACTTCGTTGACGCCGCGTTGGGCCGAGCTGAGCCCAGACCGGTGGGTTCAATTCATCGGGATGTGGCCGGGCGGAGAGGTTTCGTGGGACCGGTTCGCGGAAATCTCCTCGCCAGAAGGCAGGGAGGTACGATGAGCAACGAGGAAATTCCGGCGCAGCAGCAATCGCCACCGGGCACCACACCGGAGATGCAGCCACGACCACGGGATCATGCGTAGCTACCACGGTCGCAAGCTGTTGAAGGACCGCAGAGCTCTGGTCACTGGGGAAATTCCGGAATCGGCCGCGCGGTCGCTGTCGCGTTCGCGAAGGAGGGCGCGCACGTGGCGTTCAGCTACCTCTGCGAGCACGAGGACGCGCAAACCACGGCCGAGGAGGTCGAATCCCACGGTGTTCGATGCGTTCCGATCGCGGGCGATATGGGCGAGCGCGCTCACTGCGCCGAGGTAGTGCTGCAGAGCGTGGACGTACTCGGGGGCGTGGACGTGTTGGTCAACAACGTCGCCACCCAGACGCCCCTACCCTCGTTCGAAGAGCTGAGCGACGAGCAGTGGCTGCACACCTTCGACGTCAACGTGCACAGTTTCTTCCGTACCACGAAGGTGGGGATCCTCGGTTATCAACACGGCATCGGTCAATGGTCTGCGCGGTAACAAGTCGCTGATCGACTACTCGGCCACCAAGGGTGCGGTGATCTCGCTGACGTACTCGCTGGCGCAGGCGTTCGCATCCCGCGGTATCCGAGTGAGCGCGGTCGCACCCGGCCCAGTGTGGACACCGTTGAGCCCGGCAACATTCGACGAACAGAAGGTCGAGGGCTTCGGCGACGACGTGCCGCTTGGACGGGCAGCGGATCCGGACGAGCTCGCGCCCTCCTGTGTGTTCCTCGCAGCCAATGAGCACTCGTCGTACTACACCGGCGAAGTACTGCACGCACTTGGCGGGGAGATCGCCTGACCGATCGTTACCGCGGTGAGCCGAGAATCGTGTCCGCGATCCTACTCATCGGCGATTCAGCCTCAGGAATCGGCTGCATCAGCCAATTATGGAACATGCCGCGCTGTTCGAAATAGTCGACATCGATTCCGTCCCGTTGCGCAGCGGCGATCAGCCTTCGCGCCTCCGGCAACAATATGTCCCGGGTACCGATGAACACGCTCATCGGCGCAAGCCCCGGCAGGTGTGCATACTCTGGGCTTATCTCGGGATCGGTGCGGTCACCGTTGCCCGTATACAGCCGACCAGCTTCACGAAGCCCTGCTACTGCCAGCAACGGGTCGGACGGTTCGATTCGCTCTGAGAGCGGGTCTGGCAAAGTGATATCTAACCAAGGCGAGAACAACAACAACCGTTGCGGTTGAGGGCCACCGGTAGCGCGGAGTCGCTGCGCTACAGCGAGCGCGAGCGCAGCACCGGCGGAGTCGCCAGCGAGAAACACCTTCCGGGGCGCGTAGGTTCGAAGGACGGCGTGGTAAGAACGCTCGACCATCGGAAGTATCGTTGAACTTTCGTAGCGCGGCGCAAGCGGGTAGATGGGAAGCGTTACCCAACAACCGTGCTCATGTGCCAATCGTGCGGCGAAACGCCAATGATGCGGCTCGATTTCCTCGACGTATGCGCCTCCGTGCAGGTGCACGATATGGGGACCGTGCCGGTTATCATCTGGCCGGACGGTGTACGCCAGGAATCCGTCTACGCCCATGACTTCCACTATGCAGTGACGCAGCAACCGTCGCGGCGGCCGAGCCTTTTCGGGTCGCTGATGTGACGGTAGTGTCCGATGCATCGTAGCTACATCCGAGTAAAACCTCTTCGCCCGGGTCAACCGTAGCCAGGCGAGCAATACCTGTGCCCGTGCACTGTTCCGCGAACAGTCTCTGGCCATAACGGTCACACTTCCACGCCAGGCGTCGCGCAGTGAGAAATGAGTTCGTGATCAGAACCTGGGCGGACTTCCTGGAAGACGGCGTGTCCTTGGATGAGGCCACACAGCCGGATTCGGGAGCCTTCGGCATGCCCATGGTCCTTGATCAAGCGGGAGGCGGCGAATGTACCAGCGCACCCGGGAGAGGTCGGCAGTCGACGATGAACGTGAGGTTGTCCTTGCGATTCACCGCTCAGCGTGCCCCAGGACCAGCCACACCGTTCCGCCGTGTCGCTCGCGGTCATCACACACCTCCGGCCATTTGCTTGTCAGTGCTGACGGCAGGAAATCGGCGAATTCGCATTTACCCGCATGGACGCGCACAGTGAGAAAGGTCGTCAGCGCGATATTCCACGGAATACTAACCACCACTGCCGTCAGTCTCCGGTCCCTTCCGTAGTGTCCAGTCCCTTCCGTGACTACCCCACACAGCCCCACCAAAAACGTCGACACAGTCGAAATTGGGTGTATCCACCAGGCCGCGTCCGCCACCGAAGTGCTCCGTATGCTGATGGGCGCGATAGTCGTATTGGATAGCACCCATGGCGGCTCCAGCGTTTACCGTGCCGTCCTACGGGCATGAGTGCACCGAGGCCGATGCGGGCAGATCGTCCGCAAATCAAGGCCCCGCCAGGAAGGAGAAACCATCATGCCCGACCCGAACAACCCCGGTCAATTCGGTAATCGCAATGACACCGAAGAGCAGGCTGCGCAAGGTGGTCAGAAAAGCCCTGGCCAATTCGGGGCTAATGAAGGCGCCGACCCGCAGGAAGCCGGGAGGCAGGGCGCCCAAGCTCAGTCTCGCGAAGCCAAAGCTGAAGGCGGACGTCACAGCGGGAACGGAAGCGAGTAGCCCCGACAAACCCTGGCGTTGATACGGCAGCAGAGTCGAGCCGCCTAGCAGGCTCGACTCTCCTGCTGGGCCTGCTCCCCTATGGCTCACCACTTGGGGACGCGCCCGAACGAGAAGCCGGATGAACATTCCTCTGGACTCTGAACCCATGCGGATTTCCTGCACGGTTGCGGTCGGCTGGACCGGGTACACCGAACTTGGGACGGTTGAACCGGATCTGCCGACTTCCTGTGGCGGCGTGCAGCATTACGGATGAATGTGTGCGAGTGCGCCGCCAATCAGCCCGAGGGGCCGGTACCGTTTATGGTGAGCAGGGCCCGTTCCGTTGCCGAGCACGGGTCATGCGACGGCAAGCCTGGACCTGCTACTACGCGTGGATGAGTGCGACCGAGGGCCGCATCGTGATGACGGCGCAGCGGGGGTCGGGCGAGATCGTCACCGGTTGCAGAAGCACGCACCTTGATCTCGACACACTCCACCGTCGCGTTGATTCGCCACCAGGAGGGAGATGAGCTGATCATGGCCCGGTACCTCACCAACGAGGACGCACCCACCTCCGCCTTGGAACCGGCGCTGCACGGCTATATCGCTCGGATCGCCACCGAACTCGGCGTCGGTGCGGAAGCGACTTTGTGCGAGCTCAGTGATCGGGCCAGCGCATATATCGCTTTGTCCGAACGCTGCTCTGCCTATCCAGACCAAGATCTCGCGCTACTATGGGACCAACAATGCGGCTGGTCCTTAGCGACTGAACCACATCCCGGCGGTGCCCTGAACGTACTGGCGTACCACGGGCACAGTCTTGTGCCAGAGCCTGGCGAACTAGTCACCTTCGTATATCCACTCAGCTCCAGGAAGCGGCCCGGCCAGGGCCAGCGCCAGTTGCTCCTCACTTCGCCGACACCGAACTCGCCGCCGGGCTGAACCCGTACGCTGGTGACGAATAAGCCCTGCAGGGCGAGGCGAGCCGGAAACCGTCGGATAGCGGATGAAGCCGCGTTGGGTGATTCCGCTGCCAGTACTTCAGGGTTGCAACTGAGAGAAGGAACCTGACTACGGGATCCACCACAGGCGCAGCTCGAGTGGCTCGGGCGACCCCACCTGGAACAGCACCGTGGTGAAAAGCTTCTTCCGCGCAGTCGAACTCGACCTCAACGGGATCACCATGCCACCTGACGCATCGGAGACCTGCTCGGTGGTCGATAATCTACCCGACTGTCAGGCGGATTCACCGAGGGGCCGCAACGGTGTGCTGTCCTCGCCGGCACCCAGTGCCGAGGCACGCGCAAACTCGGTGATCGTGTCCTCCGTATCGTGCGCTGGGGACCAACCGAGCTCAGTCTGTGCTTTCCCAGTCGCCAGCGATGGGGACCGGTGAGCGCGAGCGACCCAGGCTGTGTCGACAGATCGCTGACCGTACAAATATGGAGTCCGCAGCAGCGCGCGGCAGGCAGCCAATGGCAGAGGTACTCGCACCAGCCCGAATAGGGCAGCCAGGCGTTCCGCCGTCACTGGGGCTGTGCGGCCAAGTTGTAGGTGCCTTCTGGCTTTGAATCGAGCATCAGCCGGATTGCGTCCGCGACGTCCTCTGCATGCACGACCTGCATCGCAAAGCCCGGCGGAAGTGGTAATAATGTGCGAGCAACCCCGGTTCGTGCCAATGCTGCTGGCCCCAGACCGCGCCGCCAGAGTTGGCTGGCTGCGGGTTGTTGCAGTACCAGAGCGGGACGTATACGCGCCACCGACATCTGCGGATACCGTTTTCCTGTCTCGTCGAGTGCGTCCTCGGCGGCGATCTTACGGACACCTTGTGTATCTGTGCCTGCAGCTCGTGGCCGGTTCTCATCAGCCCAAGTGCCGATATCGTCTGGCTGATACACCGCATAGGAGGATGCATGGATCAAATACCGAATTCCGGCTTGTCCGGCTGCCTCGAACACGCGGCGGCTTCCGGCCAGGTTCACTGAATGCGCGCGTGCCGACTGTGAATGCGCAGACCAGGCAAGATGCACCACCGCATCGCAGTCTTTGAAGTACTCTCGAAGGACCGGAAGCACACGTGGTGAGCCGAGATCTACAGAGCACCATTCAGCCCTGTCATCACGCCGAAACGACCCGGTCGCCTCCGAGCCAACCCCAGAATCTCAGGTCCGGCTGTGCCAAGGTAGCGGCGCAGCAGTGCCGTGCCGATGTTCCCCGTTGCCCCTGTCACCGCGATACGCATGACTTTCGCATACCCCTGCCCCGTCCCGAGAAACTCGGCCATACGGGAATGCATGCACTCGACCAGCCCTGAACTCGGTGATCCTTGAACGCCGCGAGCAGCCGCCGCGAAATCCTAACCTGCAGCCTTCCCTCGGTCTCCGAACTGGCCAAGCCGTACTCCACGACACCGCCTTCCCGGTACAGATTCCCCTGCTGTGATCGGCGGGCTCCAGGATGGGCGAGTGGCCAGCCGCATTCCGGGTAGTACTCGGATATCCCAACTTGAGAGGAGCACAGAATGACCACCCTCGGGCCAGCAACCGTGCGGGTAAACCGCACAACGCCACCATTGCCGTGCGCGGAGTGCGGCCGGTCTCAAGCCCATATCGCTCACCTGGTGGGAGACGACGGATTACCGCTCGGCGCCACCGTACTCTGCCGTTCCTGTCATGGCCCCGAAAAGCCTCGGCCGAGTTTCTTCGGTGCCCCCGACACAGGAATGCGGAGCTTCCCGGCCTGATCGTCCCCCAGCGGACTCGTCATCATCACGCCCGGCCCGCATAATCGCGCCTGCTCCGGGTATCACTTCGTACACCCTTGAATCGGCACCGGCAAAGGAGTTCAACGTATGAGTGAGTTGTCCGCCAACGAACGCCGCCACCTTAGCGAGATCGAAGAACAGCTCACCGAACAGCTCACCAGGCGGCAGTTGTCGCGCTTCACGAGTACCAATGGTTGTCGCCGCGTTCAGTGTCACCCGGTCGCTTTCGCCGTGGCGCTGGTCATCGGAGTCAGCGGACCACCTACGACCGTACTGCTGGGAACACTGGTGAGCGCCAATATCGGTATGGCCGCCGCCATAGCCTTGGCGGCGCTGTTGACCGTCGTTATGCTGGCCGGCGCTGACTGGGCGTGACCAATGCGCGAGGACGGCGAAACAACGGACGCTGCCCGCCATGGACCGATCGCTGAGCGCCGACTGGTGTGTACCGGACCTCGAACACCAGCGGCGGTTTTGCGCGGATGGCGAACCGCCCGGCGCCAGGCTTGTGTTCACGGATACCGCTAGACATCGTCTACACGCAGTTTCCTCACCGACGTGCGGGGTAGCCTACGTGTACCGACGCCACGAGGTGGTATGCGTGACCAAGAAAACCGGCAACAGCCAGCTCACCGATTACCATGGCAAACGCGACTTCACCCGTACCGCCGAACCCATCAGCGGAACGTCGTCACCGGACGGATGCCTGTTCGTGGTGCAACGCCACCGCGCCCGGCGGCTGCACTACGATCTGCGCCTGGAGCTCGAGGGTGTGCTCGTGAGCTGGGCGGTGCCCAAGGGGCCGACACTCGACCCCGAGGTGCGCAGACTCGCGATCCATGTCGAAGACCACCCGCTCGACTATGCCTGGTTCGAGGGGGTCATTCCGGCCGGAGAATACGGTGGCGGAGACGTGATCGTCTGGGATAGGGGCGACTGGGTACTCGCCCGGGAACGCGCGAGTGACGCCAAGACCGCCATACAACGCGGCAACCTGCACTTCGATCTGTACGGGGAGAAGCTCGCCGGCCGGTTCGTACTCGCACACCGCAGCGGCGATCAGTGGTTGCTGCTGCACAAACACGACCAGTGGGCGGTGTCTCCATGGGATCCAGAGGCCCACCCGTTTTCAGTCCTCAGCGGACGGAATAACGAGCAGGTCGCCGCGGCACCCGAGTAGTACCAGTAGTGCGGCGACCTTCTCCCAGAGCGGACCAGCCTGGCGATAACACTAGAGCACGCTCCAGAACGAGGATCTGGCGCCAGCGACGAGGAACTCACCACACTCACTGACGGGACAGCGTGGCCACGCGAACGCCCGGACTACGCGCCGCCACCCACCGAGTCCGCGGCCTTCTCGCCCTGCGGAGTGGGGGCCCGGCGCGCGCAATGGGCACAGCAGAAAAACCGTCCCTCGACCTGCACCCCGTGCCCGATCACCCGGCACGAGCAGTGTTCACAGATCGGAGCAAGCAGGTGCACTGCGCACTCGAATGAGTCGAAGACATAACGGCCACCTCCTTGCGTACGAACTTCGAACGTCAGAGCGTAATCGTTTCCACATACCTCGCACTCGGACATATCTCGTTCCTCCAGCCGTTTTCAGTGACCGCTCCACGCACTAGCTGTTGCGGGACA
>NZ_JALM01000048.1 GCF_000737195.2 Sciscionella sediminilitoris | reverse complement strand
CAGCCGCTCGGCGATGATCGGCGGCAGCGCGGTGCGACTGGCCGCGGACCGGCTCGCCGAACGCATCCGGCGGATCGCCGCACACCTGCTCGAGGTCACCGAGGAGGAGATCGAGCTCGATCAGGGAAGCGCCCGGGCTCGCGGTAAGGCCATCACACTCGCCGATCTGGCCCGGTTGAGCCATTTTCAGGCGCACCGCTTGCCCAAGGGCGTGGAGTTCGGCCTCGAGGTGCAGGCCGGTTTCGACGTTTCCGGTTCGGGCACCTTCTCCAATGCCACGCACGGGGTCGTGGTGGAGCTCGATCCGGAGACCGGTGCGGTGCGCATCCCGCGCTATGTGGTGGTCGAGGACTGCGGAACCGTGCTCAATCCATCCATTGTGGACGGTCAGGTGCGCGGCGGGGTGGCGCAGGGGATCGGGGCCGCGCTCTACGAACGGCTGCACTACGAGGAAAACGGTCAGCCGGGGGTGGCGAGCCTGATGGACTACCTCGCCCCGACCGCGCAGGAGATCCCGGACATCGAGATCCACCATCTGGAGACCCCGTGCCTGTTCAACGAGACCGGGGCGAAGGGAATGGGGGAGGGCGGCACGATCGGCGCGCCCGCCGCGGTGCTGAACGCGGTGAACGACGCGCTGTCGCACACCGGGGTGCGGATCACCGAGATCCCCATCCGGGCCGAGACGATCCGGCGAGCACTGGAGGGCGCATGCACGATCCGCACCTGATCACGATCACCGTCAACGGCACCGAGCACGAGGTGCTGGCCGAATCCCGGCGCACCCTCGTCGATCTGCTGCGCGAGCTCGGCTACACCGGCACCCATCTGGGCTGTGAGCACGGCATCTGCGGGGCGTGCACGGTGCTCGTGGACGGTGCGCCCGCGCGCGGCTGCCTGGTGTTCGGCGTGCAGGCGGACGGCCGCGAGGTGCGCACGGTCGAGGGGCTCGCCGATGGCGGGGAACTCTCCGATCTGCAGCGGGCCTTCGCCGAGCACCACGGGCTGCAGTGCGGTTTCTGCACCCCGGGATTCCTGATGCTCGCCGAGGCGTTCCTCGCGGAGAATCCGGCGCCGACCAGAGCCGAGATCCGGGAGGTCGTCGCCTCGAACCTGTGCCGCTGCACCGGATATCAGGGCATCGTGGACGCGATCGAGGACGTGGCCGGGAAACGGGCGGGGTCGGGGCGGCCATGACGGTCACGACGGGAAAGCCGACGGGCATCGGTGCCCGGGCCGGGCGGCACGAGGACACCCGGCTGCTCACCGGGCGCGGCCGGTTCGCCGATGATGTGCGCCGGGCGGGTGCGCTGCACGTGCGCATGGTGCGCGCACCGGTGGCGCACGCGCGGATCGAGGCGATCGATGCCCGCGAAGCGCTCGGCACACCGGGCGTGCACGCGGTACTGACCGGGGCGGACTGCGCGGAGCTCGGTCCGATCCCGATCCGCCTGCCGCGCGGGGACGAGCCCACCGCGGCGCTGCAGCCGGTGCTGCCTGCCGAGTCCGTACGCTATGTCGGCCAGCCGGTCGCCGCGGTGGTCGCCGAGGACGCCTACACCGCGGAGGATGCCGCCGAACTGGTGCGCGTGGAGTACGCGGAGCTGCCCGCGGTACTCGATGCCCGGGAATGCCAGCCGGTCGGCGCGATCGAGATCGGCTACGGCGAGGTGGACGCCGCCTTCGCGGGCGCGGCGCACGTGGTGCGCGCCCGCCTCGATGTGGGGCGGCACGCCGCGGTGCCCCTGGAACCGCGCGGGCTCACCGCCGAATACGAGCCGGGCACCGGGAAGCTCGAGATCTGGGGCGCCACCAAGGTTCCGGTGTTCAACCGGGGCGTGCTCGCGCGCATGCTCGGGCTTCCCGAGGAACGGATCCACCTGCACGCCATGGACACCGGCGGCGGATTCGGTGCGCGCGGGGAGTTCTACCCCGAGGACGCCATCGTCGCGCTGCTGGCCACCCGGCTGCGCGCGCCGGTCACCTGGACCGAGGACCGCGCGGAGAACCTGGTGGCGCTGAACCATTCGCGGCAACAGGAGCACCGGATCGCCGCGGCCTTCGACGCCGAAGGGGTGCTGCTCGCGCTCACCGACGAGGTGTGCCACGACAACGGTGCCTATCTGCGCACGCACGGTTTCATGGTCCCGGAGCTGACCGTGACCATGCTTCCCGGTCCCTATCGCATTCCCGCCTTCCACGCGCGCATCGCGGTCGCGCTGACCAACAAGACCCCGTGCGGCACCTATCGGGGACCGGGCCGCTACGAGGGAACCTTCGCCCGCGAACACCTCTTCGACATCGCCGCGGACCGGATCGGCGTCGACCGCGCCGAACTGCGCAGGCGGAACCTGTTGCATGCCGGGGAGATCCCGCACCGGCGGCCCTATTCCGCGCTGAACACCGAGATGGTGCTGGACGCGGGCGACTACCCGGCCCTGCTGGAGAACGCCCTGGCGCACACCGAGGACTGGCGCGCGGAACGGGACCGGCTGCGCGCCGAGGGCCGGGTCAGCGGCTACGGGTTCGCCTACTTCCTGGAGAAGAGCGGCCTCGGCCCGCACGAGACGGCCGATGTGCTGCTGCATCCCTCCGGCCGGGTCACCGTGCACTCCGGGGCGACCTCGCTCGGCCAGGGGGTGGAGACCGTGCTCGCCCAGATCGCCGCGGAACGGTTGTCGCTGCCGGACACCGTGGTCACGGTGATCAACGGGGACACCGATCTGCAACCCTTCGGACTGGGCTCCTGGGCGAGCCGGTCCACCGTGGTCGCCGGTTCCGCGGTGCGCCTGGCCGCCGATGCGGTCGCCGAGAAGGCGCGCGGGATCGCCGCCACACTGCTCGGCTGCGCGCCGGACGAACTGTGTCTCGATGCGGGAACCCTTGCGGTGCCGGGGTTCCCGGAGCGTTCGGTCACCCTGGCCGAGGTGGCGGCCGAGGCAGGGCGGGACGCGCTCGAGCCGGGGCTGGCCGCGCGCAGGCGGTTCACCGTGGACCACATGACCTATCCGTACGGCATGCACGTGGCGCTGGTGGAGGTGGACACCGGAACCGGTGCGGTGCGGGTGCTGCGCTATCTGGTCGCCTACGAGGTGGGCAGGGCGATCAACCCGGACCTGGTCGAGGGGCAGTTGCTCGGCGGGGTCGCGCAGGGCATCGGCGGGGCGCTGTACGAGCAGTTCCGCTACGACGAGGCGGGCCAGCCGCAGGCGACCACCTTCATGGACTATCTGCTGCCCACCGCCGAGGAGGTGCCGGACCGAGTGCAGACGCTGATCACCGAGGACGCCCCGTCCCCGGACAATCCGCTCGGTGCCAAGGGAGCGGGCGAGGGCGGGATCACCGCGGCGGGCGGGGCGATCGCCAACGCGGTGCGCGATGCCCTCGGGGTGCCGGGCGATCTGGGCGGGCTGCCGCTGACCCCGGGGCGGATCGTGGAGCTGGCCGATGCGCACCGGTGAGCAGGTGGTCGCGGACCTGCCATGGCGCTGGCGGGTGCAGGGCAAGATCTTCCTGCTCGGCGGTCTCGGTTTCGGTTTCGACGCCTGGGATGTCTCGCTCACCGGTTATCTGCTCCCGCTGCTCGAACGGCAGTGGCGGCTCGGGGCGACCGAACTCGGCCTGTTCGCCACCGCCGGGTTCGCGGGTATGGCGATCGGCGCCTTCGGCTGGGGCAGCCTCGCCGACGGGATCGGTCGCAAACGCGCGTTCAGTCTCACCCTGCTCGGTTTCGCGCTGTGCTCCGGGCTGGGCGCGCTCGCCCCGAACTACCCGATCCTGCTGGTGACCCGGTTCCTCGCCGGGCTCGCGCTCGGTGGCTGTGTCCCGGTGGACTACGCGATGGTCGCCGAGTTCACCCCGCGTGCGGTGCGCGGCAGGGTGCTCACCGCGCTGAACCTGTGGTGGCCGATCGGGGCGAGCCTGTGCGGACTGGTCAGCAGCGCCCTGGTCACCGTGGTCAGCTGGCGGGTGCTGCTGGCGCTGATGGTGGTCCCCGCGCTGCTGGTGTTCTTCGTGCGCCGCGGGGTGCCGGAATCCCCGCTGTTCCTGGCGCACAAGGGACGCGCGCGCGAGGCGAGCACGGTGATCGAGGGCCTGGTGCGTGCCACGGGCGCGAACCCCGGTCCATGGCGGGTCGCGCCGAATCCCGGCCGTGCCACGGAAAGCGTGCGCGACCTGCTCGCCCGGTTCACCGCGATCTGGCGGTTCGACTGGAAACTCACCCTCGCCGCCTGGCTGCTGTTCGTCGCGGTGCTGCTGGAGTACTACGGCACGATCACCTGGCTGCCGAGCCTGCTGTCGCGCAACGGGGCGGGCACGGTCGCCGCGTTCCTCGGCGCCACGGCCATGACCGCGGTCGGGATCGCGGGCACCGCGCTGTCCGCCTGGCTGGTGGATGTGCTCGGCCGCAAACCGGTGATCCTGGTCAGCGGGGCGCTCGCGGCCTTCGCACTGGTCGGTTTCGCCGTCGCGTTCACCGCCGAGGGGCCCGCGCTGCCCTGGCTGATCGGCTTCGGCTTCGCGATCGAGTTCACCATCCCCGCGATGCAGTGCTACGTGCCCGAGCTGTACCCGACCAGCCTGCGCGGCACCGGTTTCGGCTGGGCATCCGCGGCGAGCAGGGTGACGGCGGCCGTGGTTCCGCTCGTGTTCGGCAGCCTGCTCTGGCCGGTGCTCGGGCTGACCGTTACCTTCATCGTCACCGGCGCGTTCGTGCTGCTCGCACTCGGCTGGCTGGCCTGCTTCGGGCCGGAGACCAGGGGACGGGTGCTGGACGAGCGGGAAACGGGAGGAAAACGTGCAACCGCAGTACACTTCTAAATCCGAACTGGTCACGAGCATGCTGCGGGAGCTGATCCTGACCGGGGAGCTCACCGCGGGCCAGCCGCTGCGCCAGCGCGACCTGGCCGCGCGGCTGAACGTGAGCCAGACCCCGGTGCGCGAAGCCCTGCGCCGCCTGGAATCCGAGGGACTGGTGCGTTCCGATACGCACCGCGGGGCCACGGTCGCCGAGTCCGCGCTGGACGCCACCGAGGAGAACTACCTGATCCGGGCCGCGCTGGAATCCCTCGGCGCGGAGCTGGCCGCCGAACGGGTCACCGAGGTGGAGCTCGCCGAGATCGAACGGATCAACACCGAGATCGCCGGACTCGCCGACGACGATCCGCGCTACGGCGGGCTCAACCGGGATTTCCACTTCCACATCTACTCCGCGGCGCGCAGCCCGATGCTCACCTCGCTGATGCGGCTGCTGTGGCAGTCCATGCCGGACGGGCCGAAGGTGGTCCGCCCGCACGCCGAATCCGCCGCACAGCACGCCGAGATCCTGGCCGCGCTGCGGGCGCGGGACGGCAAGACCGCGAGCGCGCTGACCTACCGGCACATCGTCGGAAGCGAACACCTGGCCACCGAACGGAGGGGATGAACCGGGCCGGGCACTTGGCCGATCGCCCCGGCGGGAGCACAGTAGTAGTCGCGGACAACGACGTCAGCGAAAGGTGCGGCAATGGGTACGAAGAACGGCGGTGCGGCGGCCGCCCAGTTGGGCGCCGCGGTCGACGATCCGGGGCGGATACGGAACGTGGTGCTCGTCGGTCCCTCAGGGGCGGGCAAGACCACGCTCGTGGAGGCGCTGCTCGCGGCGAAGGGAGCGGTGCCGAGGCTGGGTTCGGTCCCGGATGGGACCACGGTCTGTGACCACGATCCGGCCGCGGTACGCCAGCAGCATTCGGTCGGACTCGCGGTGGCCTCGCTGCACCACGAGGACATCAAGGTCAACCTGATCGATACACCCGGCTATGCCGACTTCACCGGGGAACTGCGCGCCGGGCTGCGGGCCGCGGACGCCGCGCTGTTCGTGGTCGGCGCCGGTGAGGGCTTCGACGAGGCGACGGCGGCGCTGTGGCAGGAATGCGCCGAGGTGGGGATGCCGCGCGCGGTCGTGCTCGCCCGGCTGGACCACCCGCGCGCGGACTTCGCCGGTCAGCTCGAGGCCTGCGCCCGTGCCTTCGGCGGGACGACCGCGCTGCACCTGCTGGACGGGGAGAACCTGGTGGACCTGCTCACCGAGGAGCGCGCGGAATTCGGCGAGGCGCGCGCGGAACTGATCGAGGCGATCATCGAGCAGAGCGAGGACCAGACCCTGATGGACCGGTACCTGGACGGCGCGCCGGTGGATCACGAGCTGCTGGTCGCCGATCTGGAGAAGGCCATCGCGCGTGGTTCCTTCTATCCGGTGCTCGGCGCCTGCGCGGCCACCGGTGCGGGCATCGAGGCCCTGCTCGACCTGCTCACCAGGGGATTCCCCTCTCCGCTCGAGCACCCGCTTCCCGAGGTGACCGATCCGGAAGGTGCGGTGCACCAGCCGGTCGCCGCCGACCCGTCCGGACCACTGACCGCCGAGGTCGTGCACACCACGGTGGACGCCTATGTCGGCCGGGTCTCCCTGGTGCGGGTGTTCTCCGGGACGCTGCGCCCGGACGGCGCGGTGCACGTCTGCGGGCACGGCCTGGCCGAGCGCGGGCATTCCGATCACGATGTCGACGAACGGATCACCCACATCTACAGCCCGTTCGGGGCGCACCTCACCGAGATCCCGTACTGCGTCGCCGGGGACCTGTGCGCGCTGACCAAGGTGGCCAGCGCGGAGACCGGGGACACCGTCTCCGCGCCCGAGGACCCCATCCGCATGGCGCCGTGGCCGATGCCCGAGCCGCTGCTCCCGGTCGCCGTCGCCGCGAAGACGCGCAGCGATGAGGATGCCTTGGCACGCAACCTTTCCCGGCTCGCGGCCAGTGATCCGACGCTGCGCCTGGAACGCAATGCCGAGACCCATCAGCTGGTGCTGTGGTGCATGGGGGAGTCGCACGCGGATGTGGTGCTCGGCAGGCTGCGTTCGGGCGGGGCCGAGGTGGAGACCGAACCGGTGCGGGTGGCCACCAGGGAGACCTTCGCCGCCGCGGCCAGCGGGCACGGCAAGCATGTCAAGCAGTCCGGCGGGCACGGCCAGTACGCGGTCTGCGATATCGAGGTGCAGCCACTGGAACGCGGAGCCGGTTTCGAGTTCCTGGACCGGGTGGTCGGCGGGGCGGTGCCGCGCCAGTTCGTGCCGAGCGTGGAGAAGGGCGTGCGCGCCCAGATGGAGTCCGGGATCGCGGGCTCACCGCTGGTGGACATCCGGGTCACCCTGGTGGACGGCAAGGCGCACAGCGTGGACTCCTCGGACGCGGCCTTCCAGACCGCGGGCGCGCTCGCGCTCAAGGCGGCCGCGGAGACCGCGGGCATCACCGCGCTCGAACCCCTGGACGAGGTGACAATCACCGTCGGCGAGGACTACCTCGGCACGATCCTCGGCGACCTGTCCTCCCGCCGGGCGCGGGTGCTCGGCACCGAACCGGGGGAGTCCGGGCAGACGGTGATCACCGCCGAGATCCCGGCGAGCGAACTGGTGCGGTACGCGACCGAACTGCGCTCCATGACCGCGGGCACCGGGTGGTTCCGCAGGCGCTTCGTCCGTTACGAGACCGCGCCCGAACACGTGCCCGCCCCGCGCGGCGGCTGATCAGGAGCCCGTCACCCGCAGCACCTCGTCGACCGCGCGTTCTCCCGCCGGGCGACAACCTCCGGGGCCGGATCGAGCACCAATCACGGGCATCGGTCGCGCGGTGAGCAGTGCCGCCTCGGCCGCCGTCGCCTTGCCCGCCGCGCCGACCCGGTCAGCAGGGGGACGGCGGGCACTGCCGCGGCCGTTCCCGGTAGGTGCGGTCCGGCTCGGCGAAACCGAACTTCGCGTACAACTCGTGCGCATCGTCGGTGTGCAGCAGCCAGCGGAACCAGTGCCCGGGGCCGCGCTCGATCATCGCGTCCACCAGCGCGACGCCGAGTCCGTTGCCCCGCGCCGGTTTCGCGATGAACACATCGGCCAGATAGGCGAGCGCCACCCCGTCCGAGATCGCGCGGGCGAACCCGACCGTGGCCCCGCTCGCGCGCTCGTAGACGCCGACCACCCGCCAGGCGGCCGTGATCTGCGCGTCCACATCGGCGCGCGAACGCCACCGCGCCCAGTACGCCTCGGTGGAGAGGAACGCCCAGATCGCGTCCCGGTCCAGGCGGGCCGGATCGTCGTCGAGCTCGTATTCGCCGTGTTCGATGCGCATCGGGCGAGTCTGGGGTACCGACCGGCCGGATTCAACCGGTTTGGCCGCCGGGCGTGTGCCGCGCTCGGGGCTGGTTCTCGGCCAGCGCGGCACGGAAGGCGCGCACGGCCGGATGTTCGCCCATTCCCGGCCGGGTCGCGGTGAACAGGGTGCGGGCGTGGCCACCGCCGGGGATCGGGTGCATGGCGAGTTCGGGCGCCGCGTTCGCGGTGAACAGTTCCGGAAGCAGGGCGACGGCGTGCCCGCGTGCGACGAGCTGCGCCTGCACCAGCAGGTCGTCGGTCTCGAAGGGCACATCGGGTTCGAATCCGGCGTCCCGGCACAGCGCCGTCGCCCAGGACCGGGAGGCCGTGCCGCGCGGTTCCATCACCCACGACAGCCCGGCGAGCCGGGACAGCGAGCGCACCCGTTTCGCTCCCGGCGCCCGTGCGAGCAGGATCGGGTCCCTGCGCAGTTCGACCCGTTCCACCTCGGCGCCGCGCGGCTGGGGATGACCGGGGTACTCCTCGGCGAGCACCAGGTCCACATCGTGTGCCAGCAGACCGGGCAGCGCGACCTCGGGTTCGGCCTGGGTGACCTCGACCCGCAGTTCGGGATGGGCGGTGCGTAGCGCGCTCAGTGCCGCCGGGAGCAGGGTCAGGGCCGCGGTCTGGAAGATGGCCACACGCAGGGTGCCGGTCAGATCCTCGAGCGAGCGCGCGATCTCCGCGGCCGCGGTCTCCAGCCGGTCGAGCACGGCCCCGGTGTGCTCGACGAGGATCCGGGCCTGCGCGGTGAGCCGGACCCGCCTGCCGACCTGTTCGAGCAGCGGGACACCCACCTCACTCTCCAGAATGGACAGTTGCTGGGAGACCGTGGACGGGCTGTAGGACAACGCGGCGGCCACCGAGGCGAGCGTGCCCCGGTGACTGAGCTCGCGGAGCAGCCGCAGCCGGTGCAGGTCGAACACGTGCCCACCAATCGTTCGGTTTTCCCCACCAATATACGTCGAAAACCTTCGCTTTACCGAACTGCTGGACATGCGGCACCGTGGAACCATGCCCTCTCCGACGAGCACCGCGAGCCGGTCCTGGTACCGCACCGCCGGGCCATCGACGCTGCACTGCCCGCCCGCGCCGCGGGAGGTGGCCGCGTTCCACGCCGCGCTGCCGCAGTACGCGCCGACACCGCTGACCGAGCTGCCCGCGCTCGCCGCGGAACTCGGGGTGCGCCGGGTGTTCGTCAAGGACGAGTCCGCCCGGCTCGGACTGCCCGCGTTCAAGGCGCTCGGGGCCTTCTATGCGATCCACCGCACGATCGCCGAATGGGTGGGCGAACCGGTCCCGGGCACACCCGAGGGAATGCGGGACCGGCTCACCGGCCGGATTCCGCCGCGGTTGTGCACGGCGACCGACGGCAACCACGGGCGGGCCGTGGCCCGGATGGCAGCGCTGCTCGGGATTCCGGCCGTGGTCTTCGTCCCCGCCACCCTGGACACCGCGGCGATCGCGGCGATCGAGGCCGAGGGCGCGGTGGTGCACACCGTGGCCGCGGAGTACGACGAGGTGGTGCGCGCCGCGGCCGGGTTCGCCGCGGCCGATCCGGGGACCGAACTGGTGCAGGACACCGCGTGGCCCGGATACGAGCGGGTGCCCGGCTGGATCGTGGACGGCTACTCGACCCTGTTCACCGAGGTGGACGAACAGCTCACCGCGGCGGGGGCGAGTCCGGACCTGGTCGCCGTCCCGGTCGGGGTCGGCTCGCTCGCCCAGGCCGCGGTGCGGCACTACCGGGGGACCGCCGCGGCCCGTCCGCGACTGCTCGCCGTGGAACCGGAGACCGCGGCCTGCCTCACCGACAACCTGCATGCCGGGCAGCGGCGCAGCATCCGGCCGGGGCCCACGATCATGGCCGGGCTGCACTGCGGCACCGTTTCGGCGCTGGCCTGGCCGTATCTGCGGGACGGGCTGGACGCCGCGGTCACCGTGACCGACGAGGCCGCGGCGGACGCTTCCGCCGGACTGGCCGCGCTCGGTGTCTCCTCCGGACCCTGTGGCGCCGCGAGCCTGGCCGCCATGCGGTTCCTCGTGGCGGACAACGAGTCCTCGTGCACGTCCGGACCGGAGAGCACGCTCGTGCTGCTGAGCACCGAACACCGGGCCGCGCGCTAGAACGCGGCCGCGAACCGGGAACGCAGATCGCCGAGCCGGTCGAGCGGTTCATTGGCGAACACGAACCGCAGATAACGGTCCCCGCTCGGACCCCAGCCGCGCATCGGGGTGGCCGCGATCCTGCCCCGTTCGAACAGCCGCGCCGAAGCGGTCTCCGGGTCCAGGCCGAGTTGCGCCGTGTCCAGCAACAGCGACCAGCCGCCGTCCGGTGCCACGAGCGGATAATCGCCGAGCTGGTCGAGGATGTGCGCACAGCGGCCGTGCCAGATCTCGGTCGCCCTGGCCACATCCTGATCCGCGTCGGGTGCGTCGAGCGCGGCGGCGACCCCGGCCTGGGCGATGCCGACCTGACAGACCACATTGGCCATGCCGACGAGCCGGATGTCGGCGAGGATCTCGCGCGGAGCGAGCACCCAGCCGACCCGCCAGCCGATCAGGCGCAGTTCCTTGGACGCCGAACCGATGGTGATGGTGCGCTCGGCGAGTCCGGGATGCGCGGCGGGATGGGGCACCGGCAGCTCGTCGAAACGGATGCGTTCCATGGCCGCGTCGTAGAGCAGCCAGGCCCCGGTGCGCTCCAGCACCGGGGCGAGCGCGTCCCAGTGCTCGGTGCCGAGCACCAGTCCGGTGGGCATCGCGGGTCCCATGGCGAGCACCGCGGCGGTCCGTGGCCCGACCGCCTCGGCGAGCCGCTGCGGATCGACCCGCCAGCCGTGCGGACCCGCGGTCGCCGCGACGAACCGGGGCACACCACCGGCGAGCCGGATCCGGTTGACCAGCCCGGCATAGATCGGATCGCAGATCACCACCTCCGCGCCGGGTTCCACGGTGGCCAGCAGCGCGTTGAGCACGCCGTTGAGCCCGCCGGCCACGCTCACGCACTCGGTGTCCGGATCGTAGGTGCGCCCGGCGATCCGGCCGACGTGCGCGGCCGCCGCGGCCCGCAGTCCGCGATGCCCCTGGAAGGGCAGATAGCTGTTCGCGGAGTCCTGGTCCAGCGCCGCGCGGGTGACCTCGACGGCCCGGCTCGGCGGGCGCACATCGGTGTCGAGGTTCTCCAAGCGAAGCAGTTCCGGATCCGCGGCCGCGTCCGCCGCGTCGCCGATGATGTCCACTCCGATACCGGGGATCTCCCGCAGCCGGGATACCGACATGCCGCCACATCCTTCGTCATACTGATACACGGTTCAAGTATGATGGTACGCGTGGATTGGGCACGGATCGTCGGCAGGAACATTCACCGCCTGCGCGGTTCGGCGGGCTTGTCGCTGGCCGAACTCGCCGAGGCGGGCGGAATCAGCAAGACCACCCTGCACGGAATCGAGCAGGGCGCGGGAAATCCGACGCTGTCCACCCTGTGGGCGCTGGCCACCGCGCTGCAGGTGCCGCTCGGTGAACTGCTCGAACAGCACGGCGCCCCGGCCGAGGTGACCCGTGCCGGGCAGGGGCCCCGGGTGGACGGGGACGCGGTGCACGCGCGGCTGCTGCATCGCATCCGGCTGCGCGGCACGGTGGAGGTGTACGACATCGAACTGGACGAGGCGCACCAGCACTCGGCGGCGCACGCGCCCGGGGTCCGGGAATGCCTGGTGCTCACCGAAGGCACGGCGCTGGCCGGTCCGGAGGAATCCGCGGCCGAACTCGCCGCCGGTGACTCGATCCGGTTCGACGCCGACACCCCGCACGTCTACGCCGGGCGCGGGGAACGCAACCGCGCGGTGCTGCTGATGCTGCACGAGGACGCGGGAGGCTAGCCCGCGTTACGCTCGTTCCGCGGTGTTCCCGAACCCGAAGCCGAGCCGGAAGCAGGCGGTCATGACCGAATTCGTCCCGCAAACCGACAACCGACGGCAGATCTTCGATGTGTTCGACGAGCTCGAACAGCTCCCGGAGCGGTCCGATTCGATGCTGGCGGACATCTACTTCAGCGATTTCCCGGAAGCCAGCAGCCGTGTCTTCCGTGTCTACCGCCCGCTGCCGCTGCACTATCACAACGAGTGCGACGAGTTCCTGTATGTCGTGCGCGGCGAGGCGGTCTTCCATCTCGCGGGTTCGGAGAGCTCCGCCCGCCCCGGTGTGTTCCTCCGGTTCGGCCGTGGGCAGGTGCACGGGATTCCGCGCATCACCGAACACCCGTTCGTCGTGCTGTCGGTCGATGTGCCGCGGCGCCGGCCGGACGACATCGTGTTCGTCGATTCCGAAGACGGCGACGCGAAGGATTTCATGGACCGCAACAACGACTAGCAGGGCGGGCGGGCTCCGCCGGTCTCAGCCGCGTGCCGGTCCGGGGTAGGGCAGCAGCGCCATCTCGCGGGCGTTCTTGATCGCCGTGGCGACCTGGTTCTGCTGCTTCGGGGTCAGTCCCGTTACCCGGCGTGCCCGGATCTTGCCTCGGTCCGAGATGAACTTGCGCAGCAGCTCCACATCCTTGTAGTCCACTTCGGACACTCCGCGCTCGGCGAGCAGATTGCGTTTGCGTTTCGGTCGGCCCTGCATGCGGCCCGCTCCCTTCACCAGCTGGACTTCGAGACGCCGGGCAGTTCGCCGCGGTGGGCCATCTCGCGCAACCGCACCCTGGAGAGCCCGAACTTGCGGAAGTGGCCGCGCGGGCGCCCGTCGACCGCGTCCCGATTGCGTACCCGGGTGGGGCTCGCGTCGCGGGGGAGGGCCTGCAGTGCGGATACCGCCTCCGCCTTCTGCTCCGGGCTCGACCGCGGGGAGCGCACCGTCTCCTTGAGCGCGGCGCGCCGGTCCGCGTACTTGGCCACGGTTGCCTTGCGTTTCTCGTTCTTGACGATCTTGGACTTCTTCGCCACGACCCTCTCCAAAGTTGCTAATGATTATCGTTTTCAGTAGACTAGCATGGCCGAAGACGAAGGAGAACGACAGGTGAAACCGAACATCCATCCCGACTACCACCCCGTGGTGTTCCGCGACAACGCGACCGGGGACGCCTTCCTCACCCGGTCCACGATCACCTCGCGGGAGACCGTGGACTGGTCGGACGGGAACACCTATCCGCTCGTGCGCGTGGATGTGAGCGCGTGGTCGCACCCGTTCTGGACGGGAAACCGCCGGATCATGGACACCGAGGGCCAGGTGGAGAAGTTCCGCAGGCGCTACGGGCAGCGCAAGGGGGCGCGGTCATGAAGGTACGGAATTCCTTGCGGGCCTTGAAGAACAAGCCGGGATCCCAGGTGGTCCGGCGCAAGGGCAGGGTGTATGTGATCAACAAGAAGAACCCGAGGCTCAAGGCCCGTCAGGGCTGAATGGTTATCATCGGGCGTGCCTTACGCGCTCGCTTCCGACCAGACCGCCATTCACTACCAGGTGCACGGGGAAGGCGCGCCCACTCTGCTGCTGCTTGCCGGGCAGGCGAATTCCCGGCACTGGTGGGATCCGGTGCTCGAGGACTTCTCCGCGGTCTTCCGCACCGTGACCCTCGACTACCGGGGTACCGGGTGCAGTGCGAAGCCGGACACGGATTCC
Organism: Sciscionella sediminilitoris; assembly: GCF_000737195.2. GTDB lineage: Bacteria > Actinomycetota > Actinomycetes > Mycobacteriales > Pseudonocardiaceae > Sciscionella > Sciscionella sediminilitoris. Next base: position 37,770 of record NZ_JALM01000048.1, on the reverse strand, counting down.
TACAGCACGAGGGGTTTCGCCGAGGACGTCCGCGCGGTGCTCGATCATCTCGGGGCCGCGCGGGCGCACGTGTACGGCACCTCGATGGGCGGGCGGGTCGCGCAGTGGTTCGCCGTCGACCATCCGGACCGGCTCGACCGGCTGGTGCTCGGCTGCACCTCTCCCGGCGATGCGCACGGTGTGCCACGGGATCCCGCGATCACCGAGCAGCTGACCAGGCCGGGCGGTCTCGCCGAGCTGATGTACAGCCCGGATTGGCTCGCCACGCATCCGGGACCGCACAGCACGCTCGGGGATCCCGGGATGCCCGGCTATGCCCGCCGCAGGCACCGGTTCGCCAGCGCGCGGCACGACAGCTGGGCGGTGCTCGACCAGATCGCCGCGCCGACCCTGATCCTGCACGGCACCGAGGATGTGTTCAACCCAGCCGCGAACGCGAAACTGCTCGCCGAACGGATCCCGCGGGCCAGGCTGGAGCTCATCGAGGGCGCACGGCATGCCTACTTCGAGGAGTTCCGGGCGCGGGCGAGCCGCTTGGTGCTGGACTTCCTCGCGGAATCTCCCGGCATCTAGCCCGCGAGCGAAACCACCGTCATCCCCGCGGTTCCGGGTTCGTCGACCCCGGCAAGGGCAGCGCCCGCCTCGGCGAGCCCGATCACCGAGCCGACGAGCAGTTCCGGGCGCAGGCTGCCTTCGGCGAGCAGCCCGAGCATCGCCGGGTATTCGTGCGCCGCCATCCCGTGCGAGCCGTGGATCTCCAGTTCGTGCGCGATCACCGTGTCCATCGGCAACGGCGGCCGCGCCGCATCCCCGAACAGCAGCCCGACCTGGATGTGGCGTCCGCGCCTGCGCAGGCAGTGCACCGAGGCGGCCGCGGTCGTCGCGGAACCGAGCGCGTCGAGTGACACGTGCGCCCCGCCGCCGGTGAGTTCGTGGATGGCCGCGGCGGTGTCCGGACAGTCACCGGCGTCCACGGTGTGTTCCACGCCGAGTGCCCGTGCTTTCTCCAGTGCCCGCGCGGAAACGTCCACGGCGAGCACCCGGGCACCGAGTGCCACCCCGATCTGCACCGCGGACAGCCCCACCCCGCCGCAGCCGTGCACCGTCAGCCAGTTCCCCTCGCGCACCCGCCCGTGCGCGTGCACGGCGCGGAACGCGGTGGCGAACCGGCAGCCGAGCGAGGCGGCCGCGATATCGTCCACGGAATCGCTCAGCCCGACCAGATTCGTGTCCGCGGCGTGCACCGCGACCCGTTCGGCGAAGGAACCGGGACCGGTGAATCCCGGTTGTGTCTGCTGTGGACAGACCTGCGGATCGCCCGCCGCGCAGTAGGCACAGGTTCCGCAGCCGCACACGAACGGCACCGTGACCCGGTCCCCGGCACGCCACCGCCGCACCCCGGAGCCGGTCTCGCGGATCACCCCGGCGAACTCGTGCCCGGGAATATGGGGCAGGGCAACGGGATCGTGTCCGCGCCAGGCGTGCCAGTCGGAGCGGCACACCCCGGTCGCGGTCACCTCGACGATCACCCCGCCGTCCGGGCAGACCGGTTCGGGTACCTCGGTGAGCGCGGGTGTCCCGCCGTATTCGGTGTACACCACGGCTTTCATGATTGTGCTCCTTCGGCGAGCAGGGCGAACGATACCAGCCAGTGCGTCGCGTGGAAGTTTCCCGCCGTGACGACCGGAAGCGCCGATGCGAACTGGGTGTTCGCGGCGGCCCGGACGCTCGCGGCGCGTTCGGCGGGCAGGTGTGCCGCGAGCGCGCGCAACTGCCAGGCGCGGGACAGCGCGAGGCCGTAGAGGTGGCCCTGCTGACCGTCGGCGGGATCGTCCACCTGGGGCGCGGTGAGCAGTGTGCGGTGGCTTTCCCCGCCGAGCCCGGGGAGGAACCGGTCGAGCCAGGCGGTGCGCTCCCCGGCGGGCAGCACCACGCACATCAGCTCGGCCTCGGTGAGCGCGGGGGAGAGGAACTCGTTCCCGGACGGTTCGAACCGAGTGTCGTATCCGGTGTCCGCGGCGAACAGGCGCAGCGCCGTTTCCCGTGCCGTATCGGCGATTTCGTGGCCCAGCCCGGTGCCCGCGCGGTACAGAGTGGACAGTGCGAAGGCGGTACTGGCGTGCGTGCCGTGCCGGACGGGATAGCGCAACCCGGCGAGCCAGCCACCGAGCAGTTCGGCGACCGTGTCCACCAGCGGACCGGTCACCGCCGCGAATCCGCGGGTCGGCGCGCCGCGCGGCAGTTCGGCACACAGCAGCAGCGCCCACACCAGTCCGTACGGCCGCTCGAACCCCGGATGCGTGCGCAGGTAACGGACCTCGGCGTCCAGATTCTCCGCCCGCAACCGTTCGGCGAGCAGCCACCTGGCCCGGAACGCGGTCTCCCTGTCGAGCCCGCCACGGCCCAGCAAGGTGACCAGGGACCACTGCATGTGCACGCTGGAATGCCAGTCATAGGCGCCGTGGAAGGCCGGATGCAGCCGGGCCGGTTCGATGTCCAGGTCGCCGGGGCCGGTGGCGAGATGTCCGCAGCCGTAGGGATAGCGCGTCTCGAGCACCTCGCAGGCGATGCGTGCCCATTCCTCGTCGTGCTGTGTCACCGGCTCCCCGTCTCGACCGTCGATGCCCCCACTCTAGGGCAGGTCGAGTTCGGCGAGCCGGGTGTAGGAGTCCAGCATCTCGGCGCGGTCGAAGGTGCTCATGGTGATCAGCAGTTCCTCGGCCCCGGTGCGGGCCAGGAGTTCGCGCAGCCGCTCGCCGACTTCGAGCGGGGTGCCGTAGATCTGCTGGCCGAGGGTCTCCTCGATGCTCGCTCGCTGCCGTTCGGACCAGGACCGGGCCAGTACGGTATCGGCCGGTTCGAGCGGGCCGAACACCCCGTGGGTGCGGGAATAGGCGGTCGACCAGGCTTCGGGGAGCAGCAGCCGACGCGCCGCCGCGGTGGTCTCGGCGACCGCTACCGATGTGGACAGAAGTACATAAGGAGCGGACAGTCGCGCGGAGGGCACGAAGGCCGTGCGGTATTCGGCGATCCGCTCGAGCAGCTGCTCGGTTCCCCGCACCGGCGCGATGACCAGGGCGAGCCCGAGCCGGGCCGCGAGCTGTGCCCCGGAGCCGGTGGCCAGCAGGAAGACCGGGGGATGGGCACCCTCCGCGGGGAAGGCGTGCACCCCGGGATAGGGCCCGCTCGCCGCGTCGAAGTAGCCGAGCAGTTCGGTGACCCGCTGTTCGAAGTCCGTGGTGGCCTCGGCCCCGAGTGCCGCGCGCACCCCTCCGGTGAACCCGAGCGAGCGGCCGATGCCGAGGTCGATCCGCCCCGGATGCAGCGCTTCGAGCACCCCGAACTGTTCGGCGACCACCAGCGGACGGTGGTTGGGCAGCATCACCCCGCCGGTGCCGACCCGGATCCGTTCGGTCGCATCGGCGATGGCGGTGGCGAGCACTGTCGGCGCGGAACCGGCCACCCCGGGCACGCTGTGGTGTTCGGAGACCCAGAAGCGTTGGTAGCCAAGCGATTCAGCCTGTCGTGCGAACCGGACCGTGTCCCGGATGGCGGCGGCACGGTCCTGCTCGCCGCGGATGCTCGAGCGGTCGAGTACGGAGAGCGCGATGGAACCCACGAGCGGTACAACGCGGCGGACGGGTATCGAATTCCACACCCTCGGTATTGATCAGTCAGTTAGATCCATAGAAATTCGCAGGTCAGAACATTAAATTGCGATGCGAGCTTGCGATTATCGCAATTGCTGACTAACCTGCCTTCCCGTGACTTCCCCGGCAGGATCGAGTTCGTCGAACGGCGTGGCCGGGCGTGTCCGTGGTCTCGTCAAGGCGATGCCCGGAGTGCAGCGGGATTTCGCCAAGGCGATCGGCCTCGACGAGTCGAAGCTGTCCAAGGCGCTCGTCGGCAAGCGGCAGTTCGCCGCACACGAACTGGTGCGGATCGCCGAGCACTGCGGAGTGACGGTCAACTGGTTGCTCAATGGGAGCGACGAGGCGAAAACGGTGGCCGCGGTACCGGCGATCCTGGCGCGCGCGGACACCAAGGAGGAGCCACGGCGGCGGATCCTGGAAAAGGCCTGGGAGCTCATCGCCGTGCGCGGGTACCACAAGGTCCGGATCGCGGACATCGCGAAGGCCTGTGGCACGAGCACGGCACGGATCCACTACTACTTCCCGACCAAGGACGATGTGCTCAACGATGCCTTGCGGCGCAACGTGAAACTCGCGTTCGACCGCCAGGTCGCCGAGCTGCACGCCATCGAGTGCGCGGACGAACGGCTGTACCGGCTGGTCGAGCTGCAGCTGCCGCTCGAGGGCCTGCTGCACGCGGAATGGTCGGTGTGGTTGCAGGTGTGGAACGAGAGCGCCCTCAACCCGGCACTGCGTTCGCTGTACTGGGACTCCTACGACCGGCGCTACCGCACCATCGCGATGACCATCCGGAGCGGCCAGGAGCAAGGGCTGTTCCGCTCCGGTGACCCGGACCGGTTGGCCACCGCGCTGACCGCGCTGATCGACGGGCTCGGCGTGCAGGTGCTCACCGGGCACCCGAACAGTTCCGTCGAGGCGATGCGCAGCCAGCTGCGGGAGTACATCGAGCACAACATCCTCGGCGGCCCCGAGGAGAAAGGTAAGGAATGAGCGAGCTCGCGAGCGAATCATCAATACAGCGTTTCCGTGAAGCGCCGAGCTCCCGAAGGGAAGGAGTGCGATGAGCAGCACCATCATCACCTGCGCGGTGACCGGAGCGGGCGATACGGTCGGCAAGAGCGACCGGGTACCGGTCACCCCGCGCCAGATCGCGGATTCGGCGATCGAGGCGGCCAATGCGGGCGCGGCGGTCGTGCACATTCACGTTCGCGACATCGAGACCGGGCAGGGCAGCAGGGATGTCGCGCTGTACCGCGAAACCGCCCGCCTGGTGCGGGAAAGCGGCGTGGACGTGGTGCTCAACCTGACCGCGGGCATGGGCGGGGACCTGTTCATCGACGCGGAGGACCCGCTCAAGCCGGTCGACGGCACCGATCTGGTCAACGGACTGCAGCGGCTGCCGCACGTGGAGGAACTGCTTCCGGACATCTGCACCATCGACTGCGGTTCGCTGAACTTCGGCGAGGGCAGCCAGCTCTACATCTCCACCCCGGACATGCTCCGCGCCGGTGCCGCGCGCATCCAGGAACTCGGCGTGAAGCCCGAGATGGAGATCTTCGACACCGGCCAGCTCTGGTTCGCCAAGCAGATGGTGGCCGAGGGGCTGATCGATCCGCCGCCGCTTTTCCAGCTGTGCATGGGGATTCCGTATGGCGCACCCGCGGAACCCGCACTGCTGCAGACCATGGTCGAGCTCCTTCCGGAGAACGCGCAGTGGGCCTCGTTCGCGATCGGGCGCAACCAGATGCGCTGGGTCGCCCAGTCGGTGCTGCTCGGCGGGCACGTGCGGGTCGGTCTCGAGGACAACCTGTACCTGTCCAAGGGAGTCAAGGCGAGCAACGGACAGCTCGTGGAGCGCGCCGTGGAGATCGTCGAGGACCTCGGCGCCACCGTGGCCACCGCGGCGGAAGCACGCGAACAGCTCGGACTGAAGGGAACCAATCGTGGCTGAACCGCAGCAGGCGCGCACCATCGCGTGCATCGGGGCCGGGGTGATCGGTGGCGGCTGGGCCGCGCACTTCCTGGCCAAGGGATTCGACGTGCTCGCCTGGGATCCGGGTGAGGGGTCCGAGGAACGCCTGCGGCTGCTCGTGCAGCGCGCCTGGCCCGCGCTGACCGAGCTCGGCCTCGCGGAGGGAGCCTCGCAGGACCGGCTGCGGTTCACCGCGACGCTCGCCGAGGCCGTCGAAGGTGCGGACTTCGTCCAGGAGAGCGGGCCCGAGGAACTCGAGCTGAAGCGGCAGCTGCTCGCCGATATCGACGCGGCCACGCCCGAGGGCATCGTGATCGGTTCCTCCACCTCCGGGTACGGCATGACCGAGATGCAGACCAAGGCGGCGAACCCGGGCAGGCTCGTGGTCGGCCACCCGTTCAACCCGCCGTACCTGATCCCGCTCGTCGAGGTGGTCGGCGGGGAGAAATCCGAGCGCTGGGCCGTGGACTGGGCCTCGGAGTTCTACCGCCAGGTCGGCAAATCCGTGATCACCATGGATCGCGAGCTGCCCGGATTCATCGCGAACCGGCTACAGGAGGCGCTGTGGCGGGAGGCGCTGCACATGGTGGCCAACGGGGAGGCCACGGTCGAGCAGATCGACACCGCGATCACCGAGGGCCCCGGGCTGCGCTGGCCGGTGCAGGGCCCGTGCCTGACCTTCCATCTCGCGGGCGGGGACGGCGGAATGGCCCACATGCTCGACCATTTCGGCCCCTCGCTGAAATCCCCGTGGACCCGGCTGGACGCGCCCGAACTCACCACGGAACTGCGGGACCGGATGGTGGACGGCTGCCTCGAGGAGGCGGACGGGCGGTCGATCGCGGAGCTGATCGCGGAACGCGACCGCGCCGTGATCGCCATGCGGCGAGCGATTGGTGGTGATGCCCGTGGGTAGTCTCGAGTATTCCGCGCGGGTTCGCGAGGAATGGATCGACTACAACGGTCATCTCTCCGAACCGTATTACGTCCTGATCTTCGGCGATGCGACGACGGCCATGATGGACGTCGTCGGCATCGACGCCGAGTACCGGTCCGCGACGGACTCCTCGCTGTACACCGTCGAGGCGCACGTCCGGTACCTGCGCGAGGTCGGCCGGGATGCCGAGGTTCGCGTGCACACCACCGTCCTTTCCGTCTCGGGCAAGAAGCTGCGCCTCTGCCACGAGATGTTCCATGAGAGATCACTGGTCGCCACCGAGGAACTGCTCGCGCTGCACGTGTCGGCGGGCAAGGCGACGGCATTCCCCGAGCACATCGCCGCGCGGCTGGAGTGCCACATCGGAAAGGCCCCTGATTACGCGGGCCGCGCCATCTACACTTAGCTTTTCGGCTCCCCGTCTTTCGATTCTCACCGAGTCGATCGAATTTATTCACCGAATTCATCGAATTCGAACAACAGCCGAATTGTATCCTCGTGTCTCGGACAACTCTCATGAATCCCTCATCGAAATACCACCGGATCGGCCGCCGTGGTTTCCTCGGCCTCGCCGCCGGACTGGCCGCCGTTCCCGTGCTCTCGGGCTGCGGCGGCGCCGCGGATGCCGAGGCCAGCGCGCCGACCGGGCCGCCGAAGCGCGGCGGCACGCTGCGCGTCGGGGTCACCGGTGGCGGTTCCTCGGACACCCTCGATCCGCATATCCCGGCCACCAATCCGGATATCGCCCGCACGATCAATCTCTACGAGGCGCTGCTCTACCGGGACAGCAAGTACCGGTTGCGCCCGCTGGTCGCGGAATCGGTGGTGAGCTCGCCGGACGCGACGGTGTGGACCGCGACCATCCGCAAGGGCATCAAGTTCCACGACGGACGCCCGGTCACGCCCAGGGACGTGGTGGCCACCTTCCGCCGGATCACCGATCCGGACGATCCGAAGACCGGGGCGGCCAGCCTCTCGATGCTGGACTCCGTGGTGCCGACCGGGGACCGTACGGTCGAGTTCCGGCTCTCCCAGGCCACCGCCGGTTTCGACGACTACCTCGGGCAGTACTCGCTCGGGATCGTTCCCGCGGACTTCGACGTCAAGAAACCGATCGGCACCGGGCCGTTCCGGATGGGCACCTTCGACGCCGGCTTGCAGAGCACCTTCCTGCGCAATGAGCACTACTGGGTGCCGGGGCAGCCCTACCTCGACAAGCTGGTGCTCACCAACTTCACCGAGGACGACGCCCGCATCAACGCACTGCTCTCCTCCCAGGTGGACGTGATCGACCAGGTGCCCGTCGCACTGATCGACGTGCTGCGCAGCGATGAACGGATCCGGATCCTCAACTCGCAGACCGGAACCTGGCAGCCGTTCACCATGCGGGTCGACCGTCCGCCGTTCGACGATGTGCGGGTGCGCCAGGCACTGCGGCTGGTGATCGACCGCGAGCAGATGATCAACCAGGTGCTCTCCGGTCAGGGACGGGTGGCCAATGATCTGTACGCGCCCTACGATCCGGCTTACGATTCCACGCTCCCGCAACGACGCCGCGATCTGCGCAAGGTGCGGGAACTGCTCGCCGCCGCCGGTAAGCCGAACCTCGAGGTGGAACTGACCACCGCGCCCATTCAGGCGGGGGCGGTGGAGGCGGCGCAGGTTTTCCAGCGTCAGGCCAAGGACGCCGGGATCACCATCCGGCTGCACAAGGTGGACACCACCACCTTCTTCGGCGAGAACTACAAGAACTGGGATTTCGCCCAGTCGTTCTGGTACACCCGCAATTACCTGCCGCAGGTGAACAACGGGGCGCTGCCGAACTCGCCGATCAACGAAACGCATTTCGCCGATCCGGAGTTCACCGCGATCATCGCGAAGGCGCAGGGCACCGTCGACACGGCGGAGCGAACCAAGCTGCTGCACCAGGCCCAGCGCATCGAGTACGAGCGCGGCGGCGACATCATCTGGGCGTTCCCCAACCAGGTCGACGCCTATCAGGTGTACGTGGCCGGGCTCGTCCCGGACCGCACCGGAATCCCGCTTTCCGGTTACCAGTTCCGTAATGCCTGGCTCGGGCAGGGAGGTGGAGCATGATCCGGATGATCCTGCGCCGCCTGCTGATCAGCGTGCTGGTGCTGCTGGTGGTCTCGATACTCGTGTTCGTGGCGACGCTGCTGCTGCCCGGTGACCCCGCGCGGGCCATTCTCGGTACCCAGGCGACCCCGGAACGCATCGCGGCACTGCAGGAGCACATGCACCTGAACGTGCCGGTGTGGCAACGGTATTTCGACTGGCTCTCCGGCGTGCTCACCGGGGACCTCGGGTTCTCCACCTCCACCCAGGGCTCGGTGAACACCCTGCTCGCCGACCGGATCGGGGCCTCGCTGGTGCTGCTGATCGCCTCGGCGGTGATCAGCGCACCGATCGGGCTGGTGGTCGGCACCTGGAGCGCGATCCGCGCGGGGCGCACCAGTGACCACGTGGTCTCCGGGTTCAGCCTGGTGATCGCCGCCCTGCCGGAGTTCGTGATCGGTGTGGCGCTCGTGGTGCTGTTCTCCACCTCGGTGTTCAAGCTCCTGCCCTCGGTCACGCTTTCCCCGCCGGGCACCCCGGTCTGGGAGCGGCCCGCGCAGCTGGTGCTTCCGGTGCTGACCCTGGTGCTCGTGGTGACCCCGTACATCGTGCGCATGATGCGGGCCACGATGATCGAGGTGCTGGCCAGTGGTTCGGTGGAAATGGCGCGGCTGAAGGGAATCCCGGAGCGGATCGTGCTGTTCCGGCACGCCCTGCCGCAGGCGATCGGGCCGGTGGCGCAGGTGATCGCGATCCAGCTGGCCTGGCTGGCCGGCGGGGTGGTCGTGGTCGAGTTCCTGTTCCGCTATCCGGGGATCGGCGCGGCACTGATCGACGCGGTGAACAACCGGGATGTCCAGGTGGTGCAGGCCATCACGCTGCTGATCGCCGGGGTCTACGTGGTGGTGAACCTGCTGGCCGATGTGGTCGGCATCGTCACCAATCCGCGGCTGCGTTCGGAGGTGGCGAAATGAGCGGCGGACTGCTGCGGCGCGCGCTCGGGCTGCGCCAGGCCAAGATCGGGCTCACCCTCACCGGACTCGTCGTGGTGCTCGCGGTGGCTGGTGCCCTTTTCGGCAGCGCGATCACCGGGTACCAGCCCGATGACTTCTCCGGAAAACCGTTCCACGCCAACGGAATGGCGGGAACCGACGGGGTCGGCCGGGATGTGCTGACCCGGTTCCTGGAAGGCGGGCTCGAGCTGCTCGGCTACGGCCTGGCCGCCACCGCGATCGGGGTGTTGCTCGGTGCGGTGCTCGGCATGCTCGCCGGGTACACCGGCGGCTGGCTGGACGGGCTGATCATGCGCGGCTCGGATGTGCTCCTTTCCATCCCGCAACTGGTGTTCGCCCTGCTGGCGATCGCCATGATCGGGCCGAAGGGCTGGCTGCTGATCCTGGTCATCGGCATCACGCACGCCCCGCGGGTGGCCAGGGTGGCACGCCAGGCCACGGTCGGGGTGATCGGGCAGGACTACATCAAGGCCGCGCAGCTCTACGGCATGCCGCGCAGGCGGATCCTGGTGCGTGAGGTGCTGCCGAACATCACCGGCCCGCTCATGGTCGAGCTCGGGCTACGGCTGACCTACTCGATCGGCTATGTGGCCTCGCTTTCCTTCCTGGGACTGGGAATCCAGCCACCGGCGGCGGACTGGGGCCTGATGATCAACGAGAACCGGATCGCGCTCGTGGTGCAGCCATGGGGCGTGGTGCTCCCGGTGCTCGCCATCGCGGTGCTGACCGTGGGGACCAACCTGATCACCGATTCGCTCGCCGCGGCCGCGGCCCGACGTACGACGGAGGAATCGTGACCGCGCTCGATGTCACCGACCTGCACGTGTCCACTGTGGACGACACGCCGGTGCTGCGCGGCGTCTCGTACTCCATCGAACCGGGGGAGATCCTCGCGCTCGTCGGGGAATCCGGCTCCGGCAAGACCACGGCCGGACTCGCCGCGCTCGGGCACTTCCGTACCGGGCTCAAGGCGGTCTCCGGCTCGGTGCTGGCCCGCTCCTGTGGTGGCGAGCCCTCGGATGTGCTCGCACTGCCGGAAAAACAGCGCAGGGCGCTGCGTGGCAGGGTGATCTCCTACATTCCGCAGGATCCGGCGCTCTCGCTCAACCACAGCCTGCGGATCGGCAAGCAGATCGCCGAGGTGCTCGAGGTGCACGGCTATCCCGGTTCGGTCGAGGACCGGGTGCGCGAGACGCTCACCGAGGTCGGCCTGCCCTCCGATACCGAGTATCAGCGCCGGTACCCGCACCAGCTCTCCGGTGGCCAGCAGCAGCGGGTCGGGATCGCCATGGCGTTCGCCTGGAAACCGAGCGTCGTGGTGCTCGACGAACCGACCACCGGACTGGATGTCACCACCCAGGCGCTGATTCTGGAGACCGTGGCCAAACTCTCCGCCGAACAGGACACCGCCGCCCTCTACATCACCCACGATCTGGCCGTTGTCGCCCAGATCGCGCACCGGGTCGCGGTGATGTACTCCGGTGAGATCGTGGAATCCGGTGCGGCGCAACAGGTCCTGCACGAACCACGGCACTCCTACACCCGGGCCCTGATGGCCGCCGTCCCCGGAATCGAAGGGCCGGAGGACCGCGCCGAACCCGAGGAACCGGACGAGGACGTGGTGCTGCGCGCCGAACGCATCGAAGTGTCCTATGCGGACACCAAGGTGCTGCGCGGGGTGGACCTCGCGGTGCGGCGCGGGGAATCGGTGCTGCTGCTCGGCGAGTCCGGATCGGGCAAGACCACGCTGTCCCGCAGCCTGTGCGGCCTGATCGAGAAGTGCACCGGAACCGTGACCCTGGACGGGAATCCGCTCTCCGCCTCGGCCCGCAAGCGCAGCAGCGCACAGCTGCGCGATGTGCAGTACGTGTTCCAGAGCCCGTTCTCCTCGCTCAATCCGCGCAAGACGATCGCCGAATCGGTCGAGGTTCCGCTGCGCCAGCTCACCGATCTGGACAGGGATCAGCGCCGCAGGCGGGTGGCCGAGGTACTCGAGCAGGTGCGGCTCGACCCCGAGTACGCCGACCGGCTTCCCGGCGGGCTCTCCGGAGGGCAACGCCAGCGCGCCGCGATCGCGCGGGCACTGGCCACCACCCCGAAGGTGCTCGTCTGCGATGAGGTCACCTCGGCACTGGACGTCTCGGTACAGGCCACCATCCTCGAACTGCTCGGCGAACTGCGCACCCAACTGGGCATGTCGATCCTGTTCGTCACGCACAACATCGCGCTCGCCCGGCATGTCGCCGACCGGATCGCGGTGCTGCGCGAGGGGCTCATCGTCGAACAGGGCCCGGTGGACCGGGTGCTCGACGCGCCGGAACACGAGTACACCAGGGAGCTCCTGGCCAACACCCCGAAGCTGTAGTCCTCGCCAGGTCTCGGCGCCTCAGCTCGGGGCGAACAGGCGCGGGCGGGCGGAGAGCAGGAGCACGCCCGGGCCCGGGGTGGCGAGTTCGGCGGCCAGATCGGTGCTGAGCCGGTCGGGTCCGGTGCGGGTGGCGCGGACACTGAAAGAGCGGGCCAGCGCGAGAAAATCCGGCCGGGCGAGATCCACCGCGGGGCCGTGCGCGGCCTCCCGGCCGAACGCGCCGTCGAGGTATTCCCGCAGGATGCCGTACCCGCCGTCGTCCACGATCAGCCAGGTGACGTCCAGCTGGTGCTGTGCCGCCGTGGCCAGCTCCGCGATCCCGTACATCGCGCCGCCGTCCCCGGAGACCGCGAGCACGGGGGAGCCGGTGGCCGCGGCGGCACCGAGCGCTGCGGGGAACGCGTAGCCGAGCCCGCCGGTGCCCTGGGCCGAATGCATCCGTCCCGGCCAGGCCGACCAGGCCCAGTAGGCCAGGATGGTCATGTCCCAGAAGCTCGGCACGTGGTCCCCGGTTCCCTCGCGCACCGCGTCGAGCAACGCCCGCTCGGCTTCGAGGCCCTGACTGTCGAGGCGCTCCCGCACGGCGGCGAGCAGGGCGGTGACCGCCCCCTCGGCGCGTCCGTCCGGGGCGCGTCCGGTGACTGCGGCGGCCAGCCCGGCGAGCGCTTCGCGGGCATCGGCGTGCACCGGCAGCACGGGCAGGTTCGCGGCGAGTTTCCCGGCGTCCGCCTCGATCTGCACGACTGTCCCTTGTGGACGGAGGCTGTGGTAGTTGCTGGACAGTTCGCCGAGCCCGGAACCGGCCACGAGCAGGACATCGGCGGTGGCGAGGAAATCGGTGGTGTGCCGGTCCTCCAGCCAGGAGCCGCAGGAGAGCGGATGCCGTGCGGGGAACACGCCTTTGCCGCCGAAGGTGCTCACCACCGGTGCGCGTAACCGTTCGGCGAGGGCGCGCAGTTCCGGTTCCGCGCAGGCCCGCGCGACCCCGCCACCGGCAAGGATCACCGGGTTGCGGGCGCCGTCGAGCAGCCGGGTTACCTCGTCGAGCGGCCCCGGTTCCGGGGCGGCGGGCCGGATCGGGAGCTCGCGCACCGTGCCGAGATTCGCGGGCGCGAGCAGCACATCCTGGGGGATCTCCACCCAGGTGGGTCCGTAGGGCGGGCTCGCCGCGTCCTGCCAGGCCTGGCGCAGCACGGCGGGAATCTGCTCGGCGCGGTGCACGGTGCGTGCCGATTTCACCACCCCGGCGGCGATGGCGCGCTGATCCGCGAGTTCGTGCAGATAACCGCGGCGCGCCCCGCCGAGCCCGTCGCTGGGGATCTGGCTGGCGACCACGAGCAGCGGAACCGAGGCGGCGAACGCCTCCTGCAGGGCGGGAAGGGCGAGCAGCGCGCCCGGCCCGGTCGAGACGGCCACGGGGGTGACCGGAACCGGATCGTCGCGGCGCAGCCGTACCCGCGCCATGCCGTCCGCCGCGAACCCCGCGTTGTGTTCCATCCGGTAGGTGAGGGTGCGCATTTCGTTGCGGCGCAGGCCTTCGAACAGGCCGAGCGCGTGCTGCCCGGGCAGGCCGTGCACGGTGTCCGCGCCGAGCGCCCGCAGTGATTCGGCGACCAGGTCCCCGCCGATGCGCTCAGCCACGGCCGGCCCGCAGCGCGTAGAGGCCGAGCAGGTCGTAGGCGACGTGTGCGGCGGCGATCGCGGTGATCTCGGCGTGGTCGTAGGCGGGGGCGACCTCGACCACGTCCGCGCCGATGAGCCTGGCCGGGCGGAGACCGCGCAGGATCTCCAGCAGTTCGCGGCTGGTCATCCCACCGGCTTCCGGGGTTCCGGTACCCGGTGCGTGCGCCGGATCCAGGACGTCGATGTCGATCGAGATGTACAGGGGCCGATCGGCGATCCGGTCCAGTAGTGCGGAGACGATCTCGTCCGGGCCTCTGCGGAGTACATCCGCGGAGGTGATGATGCCGAACCCGAGCCGCTGGTCCTCCTCGAGATCCGCCCTGCCGTACAGCGGGCCCCGGGTGCCGACGTGGCAGGCGCTCGCGGTGTCCAGCAGTCCTTCCTCCGCGGCCCTGCGGAACGGGGTGCCGTGCGTGTAGGGCTCGCCGAAGTAGGTGTCCCAGGTGTCCAGGTGCGCGTCGAAGTGCAGCAGGGCGACCGGACCGTGCCGGCGCGCGGCGGCTCGCAGCAGCGGCAGGGCGATCGTGTGGTCCCCGCCGACGGTGACCAGTTTCGTGCCGCGGTCCCCGTATCCGGCGGCGACCCGTTCCAGTTCCTCGATCGCCTCGTGGATGGCGAACGGATTCAGTGCCATGTCCCCGGCATCCGCGACCTGCATCGCCGCGAACGGTGCCACATCGAGTCCGGGGTGGTAGGGGCGGAGCAGTCGGCTTCCCTCGCGCACCGCGGACGGGCCGAACCGGGCCCCGGGGCGGTAGGAAACCCCGGAGTCGAACGGCGCACCGAGGATAGCCACCTCGGCATGATCGACATCCTCGAGCCGGGGCAGCCGGGCGAAGGTGCCGAAGCCGCCGAACCGGGGCATGGCCGCGGGATCGAGGGGACCGGTGGTGCTCATGATGTCGCTCCTTCGTGCATGCGCCGCCGCCATCCGGCGAGGACGTCCCGGTCGGTGCGCCGGGTCGCGAGGCTGACCGTCACATAGGCCAGCAGGCTCACGCCGAGCCCGTAGTAGATCGGTTCGTCGGCGAGTACGCCCTTGACGATCATGGTGACCACGACCGTCGCCGAACCGGCCAGAATTCCGGCGATCGCCCCGGCCGCGGTGGCCCGTGGCCACACCAGGGCGCCGAGAATCGCCACGAGCAGGCCGCCGACGAGCAGGTTGTAGGCGATGTTGAGGGAACCGACCACGCTGCCGATGCTCAGCGCGAGCCCGATCATCAGCACCCCCATGGCCAGGGTGACCATCCGGATACCGGGCACTCGGGTGCGCAGCCGGGGGAGCAGGTCGTTGCTCGCCACGGTGGCGCAGGCCAGCAGTGCCCCGCTGGAGGTGGACATCAGCGCGGAAAGCGCGGCCGCGAGCACCAGTCCGCGCAGCCCGGTCGGCAGCAGGTTCTCCACGAGCACGGCGAAGGCGTCGTCGGCCTTGCCCAGCTTCGGGTAGAGCACATGCCCCGCGGCGCCGATCACCGCACCGGCGATCGCGTACAGCAGGCAGTAGGTGCCCGAGATCAGCCCGCCGGTGGTGGCGACCTTCGGGCTGCGCGCGGTGAACGCCCGCTGCCAGATGTCCTGCCCGATGAGCAGGCCGAGCGCGTAGGTGAGCAGGTAGCTGCCGATGGCCGCGCCGCCGATGCCGACCGGGTCGAGGAACTGTTCGCCGAGCCGCGCGCCGATCCCGCTCAGCCCGCCCGCGCTGGTCAGGGCGATCGGCAGCAGGATCACGAAGATGCCGATCGTCTTGAGGCCGAACTGTACGATGTCGGTGATCGTGATCGACCACATCCCGCCGAGCGTCGAGTACAGCACCACGATCGCCCCGCCGAGCGCGATCGCCGCCGCCGAGGGGAGCGCGAACAGCACCGCGAACACGGTGGCGAAGGACAGCACCGAGGTGACCGCGACCATCAGCGTGTAGGCCCACATCACGATCGCGGTGAGCAGTTCCACCACGTGCCCGTACCGGATCCGCAGCATCTCGGCGACCGTGTACACCCGGAGCCGGACGATGCGCCGCACGAACACCGCGTGCAGCAGGAGCAGCCCGAGCCCGATGGCGATCACCAGCCAGGCACCGGAGATCCCGTACGTATAGCCGAGACCGATGCTGCCGATCGTGGAGGCCCCGCCGAGCACCACCGCGGCCATCGTCCCGGAGTACATCGTGGTGCCGAGCCGCCGCCCGGCCACGATGAAGTCGCTGCGGGTGCGCGCCAGCCTGGTGCCCAGCCAGCCGATGGCGAGCATGCCGAGGATGTACAGCGCGATCACGAGATAGTCGACACCCATGGCTGACCTCCGGCGGTTGCGGCTGGGTTCGAACGGTAGGCCCGCCGGGGACCGCGCGGAATGGGATGATCCGGCCCGTTCGCGGGTTAGCATTGGGCACAATGACCAGTTTCGCCGAAGCCGAGGTCTCGTTGCGCGAGCTGCTCGCCGTTCGCGAACTCGACCTGGAGGTGCGGGCAGCTTCGGCGGATGTGCCGATCCGCGGGGCGCATCCGTGCGAGCTGCCCGATCCACGGCCCTATCTGCTCGGCGGGGAACTGCTGCTCACCGCCGGGGTGGATCTCGTCCCCGAGGCCGGGCCCATGCGGGACTACGTGGCGCGTCTCGTGGCGGCCGGGGTCGGTGCGCTCGGTTTCGGTCTCGAGCCGGTGTTCCATACCGTGCCGGAGGAACTCGAGCGAGCCTGTGCGCGGCAGGGGCTGGCGCTGCTGCTCGTTCCGGGCTCGACCCCGTTCATCGCGGTGTGCCGCGCGGTGGCCGAACTGCAGGCGGACCGGGCCGAGGCCGGGCGGCGCCGGCTCACCGAAGCCCAGCGCGCGCTGAGCACCGCGCTCACCGGGGACCGGCCCCGCGAGGCACTGCTTGCCGTGCTCGCCGAAGCGCTCGGCGGCTGGGTGGTGCTGCTCGACGCGCATGGCGCGGTCCTTGCCGGGCACCGGTTTCCCGATCCGCTTCCCGCGGAGTTGCGCATCCTCGCCGAGCGGACGGGGACCAGTGACATCGCCGCGACCGAGACCGCGGACGGCGTCCGGCTACTGGCTCAGCCGGTGGGCGGACGCAGCCGGGAGGTGCTCGGTGTCGGCCTCGCGCGGCGACCGGACGACAGCGATCGTGCGATCATCGCGGTGGCGCTGGCCCTGCTCGGGGCGAGCGTGCCGCGGAACACCTTCGCCGAGCTTTCCGCGCTCGCCACCCGGGCCCTGCTCGGTGAGCCCGCCGAGCTCGCCGCCCTGTTCGGTACCGATGGCCCGTACCGGATCGTGCGCGGGGCGGCCAGCACACCCGAACCGCGCCCGGTCGAGCTCGACACCCCGTTGTGCGCTGTGCACGGGGGCGAATTCCTCGCGGTGCTCGATCGCGATGTGGCTGCCGCGGAACTGGCCGCGCTGCACCGGGGCGGGTGGCTGGCCGTGACCAGTGAGGCGAGCGGGGCCGGGCAGCTCGCCGAGGCGGCACGGCGGACCCGGGCCTTGCTGCGCAGGGCACGCGCCCTGGGCAGGCCGGTGCACGCCGAGGAGATGGCGGCGGCAGGTGTGCGTGGCCTCGTTTCCCCGGACCAGGCGCATCGTTTCGCCGAGGACTGGTTGCGCCCGCTCGCCGGGACCGATCTGGAGGCGAGCTTGCGTGTCTGGCTGGCCAATCACGGCAACTGGGAGGCCACCGCGGCGCAGCTCGGCGTGCATCGCAACACGCTGCGGCACCGGATCGAACGGGTGCGGCGGTTGCTCGGTGTCGATCTCGCGGATGCGGAGGTGCGTATGCAGTTGTGGTTCGCGCTCGGCTGGGACGAGCTGGACGGCTAGCGCGCGGTCGGCGGGGCGCCGATTCGCTGTTCGAGCAGTTCGGCCAGCCGCAGTGTGCTGCGGTCTTCGAACATCGGGCCGATGAGCTGCACTCCCACCGGCAGCCCTTCGGGGGAGCGCCCTGTCGGTATCGCCGTCGCGGGAAGGCCGGGCATGGTGGCCAGTCCGGCCCAGACGAGCTGGTCGAAGTACGGGTACTCGTCTCCGTCGATGTCGAGCCGACGCTGCATGGGGTCGGGATTGTGGTCGTGCGGGAACGCGGGGGTCGGCGTGATCGGGCACAGCACGGCATCGAACTCGGTGAACAGCTGACGCCAGCCGTGGCGGTGGATCTCGCGACGGTTGGTCACCTCGAGCCAATCGCGGTGACTCGACACCATCGCGCGCAGCCGTGTGGCATCGAGGCTGTGGTCGTTCGCGCTCAGTCCGGCTGCACGATCGCGGAGCTGCTCGTACTCTTCGATGGGAAAGCGTGCCACGGAGCCGGAAACCAGCAACCGCATGTACAGCGACGCGGCTTCGGTCAGATCGGGAAGCAGCGGACTGTGCCGTTCGACGCGGGCACCTTCGGCGGCGAGCGCGTCGGCCACCCGGTTCACTCCCGCCCGGACCGCGGCCCCGGTCGGGAGGAGCGGGTGATCCTCGAGGACCAGGACCCGGAAGTCACCGAGTGTTTCGTGGCGCGCGGGCGGCAGTGTCACTTGATGGGCGAGGCCGAGAGTCAACGGGTCCGGCCCGATCATCACGTCGAGCAGCAGACCGAGGTCAGCGGCGGTGCGCGCCATCGGGCCGACCACGGCGAGGTCGGCCTCGGTCGGCAGGGCCGGTCCGGGTGGCGGGCTCATGCCGCGGATCGCGGCCAGTCCGACGGTCGGTTTGTGCGCGTGGACACCGCAGAAATGTGCCGGGGTGCGTAGCGAACCGGCGAGGTCGGAGCCGATGGACAGCGCGCCGAATCCGCAGGCGAGCGCGGCCGCAGATCCGCCGGAGGAACCACCCGAGGTGCGAGCGGGGTCCCACGGATTGTTGGTGGTGCCGTAGATCTCGTTGAAACTCTGGATGTCCTGCAGCCCCAGGGGAACGTTGGTCTTGCCGAGCACCACCGCGCCCGCGGCTTTCAGCCGGGACACCTGTACCGCATCCTCGGCCGGTTGGAAGTCCCGATGCTGGGGCATGCCCCATGTTGTGGGCATTCCGACCATGTTGTAGGACTCCTTGACCGTCACCGGAATACCCAGCAGCGGCCGATCCTCGCCCCGGGCGCGTGCCTGATCGGCGTTTCGCGCAGCTGTCCGTGCGCGATCGAAGTCGGGCACACAGATGGCGTTGATCGCCCCGTCATCCCGTTCGATCCCGGCGATCGCCGCCTCGGTCAATTCCGCCGAGGACACGTCGCCGGCACGTAGCGCGGCCGCCAGTTCACCGGCCGACCGGAAATTCCATTCCATGACTGCGACGCTAGCGGCCCTGCGCCGAGGTCACAAAATGCCGTTTTCCGCAATGGAACGGCCGGTATTCGGGTGGGGTGAATTCTGGTTTGCCGTTGTGGATTCGGACCTTCCACGCTGTGTTGTGGATCAGAGTGTGGTCAAGCATTACATTAGCAACAGTCATGAGCTGGTCTGTTATCACTAACGGTTCAGCGCAGTCTAGAGGCTGTGTGTTGCTTGACCAGAGGTCGCTACGTGAGGCCGCGTACCTGGTATCGGGCGTTGGCAAGGTTGATGTGACCGGGGCGTGCGCCGGTCACATCAACCCGGACGGGATGCGCTTCGGCGGGTCGGCCGGTTGGCAGCCATCCACGGCCGGGGGTGGCGAGGATCAGGGTGTGGGCTTGTCGTCCCAGAAATGCCAGCTTGTCACTGCGGTGCAGCTCGCCTTGCCAGACTGTGAGTCCAAGGGTTTCATCGAGGGCACGCGCGGCCTGGGGCTTGTCGGGAGTGACCAGTCCGATTTCCGAGACGCCAACGAGTTCGTCAGCGGAGAATGCAGCGTCGGGTGTCGCTGACTCGGCGATCCCACGGTGTGCGATCAGCTCGACAATGTTGCCAGCGGGGTCGTGAAAGTAGCAGGCCTGAGCGTTCAATGACGCGAAGTCGATCACCGTATTCTGGGAGTCAATTTCGGCAAGGATTTCGACTCGATCGGCTAGCCATGAGTACGCTGCGGCGAATCGGTTTCCAGGCACGAGGAAAGCGAAGTGATAGAATGGATCTCGCTCTGCGGTGACTGGGTGGAAAATGATGGTGCCGTGGCCGATCTGTAGTCGTAGCCGAGAATCATCGTATACGACCGGAATGTGTAGTTGTGTCCGATAGAACGTTTCGAGGTCTTCAAGTAGAACTTCGGGGGCCGCGAGCTCGACCTTGTCAATCTTCATGCCTGCCATCGCTGACACCATCCAGATTCTGTACGGTCGCTGACCCTATGAAGCTAGGACTTCGACCACGGTCGAGGTCAACAAGGTCACGCACATACGCTTGTGTTGATTCAGAGGAAATAGGCGCGGTGCAGGGACGCGTTATGGCGCTGTTGGTCCTTCCGGCGCCGAGCTCATGAGTTCTGGATTGTCACGATGGCTTGTTCGTGGAGTACGTCGAGTTGTTCAGCGAACGCGTCTGGGGTGGCGGGGAGGCAGAATAGGTAGCGGTCGCCGTGGTGGTTGGTGTGCAGGGTGTTGAGCCAGGTGCCGTGGTTTCCGGTGACCACACCGAGGGCGGTGGGTGATTCGCGGACACGGCCGCTGCGGTCGCGGGTTTGTACGAAGACTTCGCCGCCGCCGTCGCGGCTGGTGACGAGGGTGTGGATGAGGTCTAGGTCGTCTTCGGTGCGGGTGTAGTTGTTGTCCACGAAAATGTCCCCGATCGCGGGTTCGGGCACGGGTTTGTCGAGTGGGTACCAGATGGGGGCGAACTCGGCCGGTTCTCCGAGCGGTAGTTCCGCGTCCAGTGCCTTGATCAGCCCGTCGGGGTTGATTTGGCGAATGTAGATCCCGCCTTTTGCGTAGGCGGCGAGCACGGCCTCAGGGCCGCGTCGGGCCGCTATCGCGTTCCACTGCTCGCCGCCGACAGCGAACCACCCGAAATAGGCCAGCTCGGGCTGACACAGCGCCTCCAGTGTGACTGTCACGTCCCGGTCAAGGCGCCCGTTGGGTTCGAGTAGCCCGGCTTTGTCCAGGGTTTCCAGGGAGGCACGCGTCGCCGCGCGGTCCTCCCCGGTGTCGCGCCATACGGGTGTGCCGCGTAGCACGCGGGGCAGTTCACCGACACCGAAGTGCGCGACCGCGCGTTCAAGGTCAGCACCGACGCACAGTAGTTCCCCTGTGGGAAGCACGATCGGTCTATTCCTTCTTTTCCTGTGGTTTCGGGTCTTCCCCGATCACCGGCGCAATGGTCGGGGGCAGTTCCCCGACAATCTCGTTACCGTTCTCCCGCGTGATCAGGAAGTCCTTGCGCTGGTGCTCCTTGTCCTCCTGCTTACCCCGCCCCGCACCGGACATCGGCATTCCACTCGACCCAGAACGCCCGGTCGCGCCGGTCGTGCCGCGACTGCCCGACGCGCTCGGTTCTTCGGTTAGACCGGCCCCGGAACGCGGTCCCGCACCCTTCGGTCCGCTACCGGCCGCACCCCGCCCACCAGGACCGGAACCGCTGCCGCTACGCGGGCCGGTGCCTTCCCCGAACCCGGCACCACGTGGACCGCTGCCGCTGCGCGGGGAACCGGTGGTGTTGTAGCCCCCGCCGTAGCCACCGAGGAACCCGCCACCACCGCCATACGAGCCGCCCTGATAACCCGCACCAGTCCCGGTTCCGGCGTACGGGCTCGTCCCCGCCCCGGTACCTGTACCGGGGCCGGTGTATCCCGGTTCGACCGGTGGTGCATACCCAGCGGTGTTCGTGCCCGCCGACGGCCCCGAACCGGCACCCACCGAGGGAGGCTGTGCGACCGCTCCCTGATTGTCGGGAGAAGCGTGTCCACCAGGCGGCGCGCTCCCGCCCCCGGTACCGCCGACATGCGGGGTGGGGCTGACGCGCGCGGACTGTCCACCCGATCCCGACGCGGACGCCACCGAGCCCGAGCCACTACCGCCACCGCCTGTGGACGGGGGCCGCACCGTGACCGGGTGTCCGCCTGTGGATTTCAGTTGCGGGTCCCCGACCCCGATTTTCCCGCCCTCGGCCTGCTGCGGGCCGTACTGTTTCGGCAGGTTCGACGTGTTGTAGTCCGTCGCGTTCGCCAGGTTCGTGTAGTGGTGCACGTTGTTGGCCCCGGCATCCGCCGATGCCTTGATCGCCTCGTTGTAGTTCGAGACGGCACTACCCGGAATCAGCCCACCCCCGAACGCGGCATCGCCCGCGAGCGCGAGATTTCCCAAACCGGTAGGCGCGGCGGGCATGGGAGGGACGGGTTTGATACGTGGGTGGACCTCATCGAAGGTCTGGGCCTGAGCGCGCGTCAGGTCTTGGGCGTGCTCGACTTTCGGGGCTGCCGTTTCGAATACCACCGCCAACGGCCCCAAACCCCGCGAGGCCGCCGAACCGGCCTTACCCTGAAAGCCGGACTCGACTTCGGCGGCGAGCTTGTGTACCTCGTCCTTGATCGCGTGGAACTCGCGGACAGCGGCAAACACCGCGTCTTTGCTGTTCAGCCACGACTCAGACCCGAGTTTCTGCTCTACCAGCCACTGGTAGATCTGCTGCCCATCCGCACCCGCCACGACTACCTCCCCCCACTCTTCGCCTGTTGAACAACCGCCTTTGCCACCGTTTCCGCGATTTTCTTCGCGTTTTCCAGGCTAGAAGTATCATTCGCCTGAATCAGAGCCATTTGATTGTCACTCAGACCCAGGTCAAGGTTATAGACGCCATTCTGTGATTCCTTGCCACCTTCAAAATGCAAGGCCGGATACCCATTAATGGTGGTTGGCTCGAACTTCTTGAACGTCTCCGGAATCAACGCCTTGTTCTGATACTGAGCCTTCAGTCCCTGCCCCAGAAGACCAATGCCGAGCGCTTTTCTGCCGGAGTTCCAGTTGCACATTCGAACGTTCTTCCCGTCGGCGCCTTTGACCTGGTCGGCTGGCTGGCCTGGCTTTGTGAACCCTAGGGAAGAAAGAGCGCCTGTCGGGACCATTCCGCATGGGTTCATGCGATATCGATCAACGGTCAAGGGAGTCTGTACGCGCGGGGCTCCGTAATCTTTAGGCGCGCTGCTTGTCGAGGCTGGCGGTGGGGTCGCGTCCGGGAAGGTGCTTCCGCAACCGGCAATGACCAGTGCGGCGATCGCGCTACCGGCGATTGCGATAGGTGCCCGCTTCACGCTTCGTCCCTTTTGAAGTTCCGCGCGTTCTCGTGTTCGTTACGCTCGTAATCGGCCTTCGCTTTCTTCATGCTGTCCACCCAGTCATCGGCAAACTGTGCTCCTCCGCCCATTTCATCGATGACGACTTGCAAAGAGTCCTTCCAAGCTTTGTTATACTCCCGGCTTTTCGGGTCGGGAGCTGCTGGCTTCGCAAGGCCCTGCGCGTACTCAAGATTCTGAGCGAGGCGCTTGATTCGTTCGGCGACGGCTTCGGCCCGAGTGATGTAGCCCTGCATCTGACTCGGTGAGTACATGTACCCGTCGTTGGGTCCCGGTGGCGCTACCGGGTCGGGTGGTAGGCCCGCGTTGTGCAGGTAGGCAGCGCGCTTGTACTGCTCTTCGGGGGTGCCGGGGTTGTTCGGGTCGAACCCTGCCGTGCCGCTGGGCAGCGTGCCGTGCTGGATCGCCTCTATCTGCTCGCCGAACGGGGTCAGCGGTGTCGCCCCTGGCGTACCGGGCAGTGGCAGCCCCTCGGGTTGGTCTTGCCCCGGCCCTGGTGTACTCATCGGCGCTCCCCTTCACGTCATGTCGAACCCGCAGCCCATCGTAGCCGTGCGACGCCACCATGTGCGCGGTATGACGCAACTCCACCGACACCCGGTTCCCAGCCAGGCGAGCATCACTCACATGGTCTAACCGCGATGAGTGAGTATGGCGCTGACCTGCCGAATCTCGGTATTGTCGCGGCACCCACGATTCCGGGGAGAGGGTGTCTGACGTGGCTGACTCTGCCGAGGATTGGCAGTTCGATGAGCAGGGCGTGCCCGAGTTCGTGAAGAACCTCCCGCCCGAGCAACGGCACGAAATCATGGACCTGGCGCGCCAGTCCCAAGCCCTGAATGCCGATTTGGCCGAATTGTTCGATTCGATGGCCGATAGTCACCTTGCCGCCTCGGATGGCAGTCAGGCGTGTACGGATCACACGACGAGCATGGCGTTGATGGCCGAAGCCGCCCGCGCCACACGGCGTGGCGAGTTCTCCCGCAGCCGCGAACTTCAGGAATCTGCGCAGCGCTACTACCGGCCCGATGTGCGCTACACGTTCACCGACCCGCAGCGTGACGACAAACCACAGCCGGACCAGTGATCAGCGGGTTTCCCCGCGTCCGAGCTCAATCACTGTGCCCTGTGGTGCCGCGTGATGCCCGGCGATCAGGTGTGCGGCTTCGGTGACGCACTGGTCGCACATGTAGGTCTCGTGATCGCCTGCCGAGATCATCAGGTGCCGGTATTCGGCGTAGGTGCCGCAGAATGAGCACGGGGCGCGGAAGCGCTTGTAGATCTTGCGCACGGACTCGGGTAGTCGTTCGGGGTTGTACCGGGTGCTGTCCGCGTGTTCCGGCCCGAACTCGGGGTGCTGATCATCGGGCGACATAGGTGCTGTCCGGTTGCGGGGCGGTTTGTTCGGAGTCTCGTTCGTGACGGCGGAGCCGGAACGGTTCGCAGACACCTTGCGCGCGTGCGGCACGGTTCACGGCTTCGCGCACGGCGGGGTCGAACCAGTCCCCCTTGATCGGCGCGCGGCTGGTGATCGCGCGCACCGTGGCCGCGCCGGTCCGTGGCCGGTGTCGTCCGCCATGGAGTGTGTGGCGTCCGGTCATGTCAGACTCCAGCCGGTGGTGGCGGCGGGAGGTTCGGCGCGACCGGCAGCGGCACGGCGACCAGGCACGCGAAACACGGGAAACTCTTGTTCGCGCTGTCCAGGTAGTCGACATCCGCGCGGGCGAGCTCTGCACCGCAATAGGCCGTGAGGGTGTCGCTTTCGGGTATGGCCGCGTCGGGGGCCGGGACGACGTGCACGACACGTTCACGTTCACCGACAACGCCTTGCCGCAGGCGAACAAACATGACATAGGTGTCATACGGATTCATCACAGAGGTTTCCTTGCCAAGGGGTGGAACCCAGCGGGAACGGGGAGGGTAGGGACGTGGACACATCCCGTTCCCGCCGGGGGCTTGCGGGTCCCCGGTCACCGTGAATCAAGCGGTCGCCGCTCCGGTACCGGGGTGTCGAGGTCCATTGGACCTGTCCGGCAATGGTCAGCCCAGGGCGAAAAGGTCGAAATTTCCCGGCAGAAATGTCGCACTAAAGGGTTTGAACTGGGGAAACCTGGTACCGTCTAGTAATGGCTGTCGCACATCGGCGCGCGTTCGCCACGGCCCGCAAGGCCGCTGGGCATACCCAGGAAAGCCTTGCCGGAATGCTGCACATCGACCGTTCGACGGTGATCCGGTGGGAGGCGGGGGAAACCACGCCAGTGGCGTACCTGTGGCCGAAACTCGCTCACTCGCTCGGGGTCTCGCACGAGCGGTTACAAGACTTGCTTGCTGCGCCACGTCGTGATGAGGGACCACTGTCCGGCGTGGCGTCGGTGTGCGCGTGGATCGATACCCAAACTGGGTGGAAAGCTGGTACGGCGCGGGGAAAGGTCGCGGATCGATGGTCGCGGCTGGACGTGACCACGGTGTACGAACGCAGCGCACATCGAACGGGAACCAGTCGCGAGGCCGTGGTGCGGATACTCGCCGAGTACTATGGTGCCGACGCGCTCTACCGGGCCAGTTTCGGTGGAAAGAATATCGTGACCACGATCGCGACGCGACCGGAATGGCTCAATGGAGCGCCAACCACGGCGCAGTACGAGGCGACAGGCGATGCTCGCCGTGTCTCGCTGGATGGCACGGCGGCACGCGCGGCCGTTGAACGGCTGGCCGAGGGGCTTGTGCTCGACATCCGGTTCACCGATGCACAGATCTACCGCCTACTCGGGATCGAGGATGAAGCGGTGTTCGGCCCCGCCCGCTTCGCTGAATACGCCGTTACCAGTGATCTGCTTGAGGCTGAGCTCGCGGATTCCCTGGCACGCAACGGAAAGATGCCACTACGCGACCGTTGGCTACCAGACCTGGCAAGTGTGTTCGATCTGCCCGGGCGTCTGTGCGCAGGCGGTGTGGCCACCTTGTGCGCGTTCGCCCGCCCCGCCGATGCGCGCCGCCCCGAGCCCGACTATGCCCTTGTTGT
Organism: Sciscionella sediminilitoris; assembly: GCF_000737195.2. Classification (GTDB taxonomy): domain Bacteria; phylum Actinomycetota; class Actinomycetes; order Mycobacteriales; family Pseudonocardiaceae; genus Sciscionella; species Sciscionella sediminilitoris. The sequence goes on along the minus strand of NZ_JALM01000048.1, from coordinate 11,867 downwards.
CCAGAAGCGTTCCGGACGTGTGCTCAACGCGACCGGAAAGCTTGCGGTGGTCCCGAAAGGTTTCCATCAGCCGATGACCGATCCGCGGGCAGACGTCGCGATCGAAGAGACGGTACGCCGCGAGCTCGAAGAAGAACTGTTCGCACGCACCGACGTGGACAACACACTCGGCGAAACCCGCGCGGCCGACCCCATGCACCCGTCCCGCCTCTCCGCCCCCATGCGGTGGCTGACCGAACATGACGCCCTGCGCATCGAACACACAGGCGTCGGCATCAACCTCGTCAGCGGCAACTATGAGTTCGCCACCCTCGCCGTGGTTGACGATCCGACGTTCTGGACCCGATACGGCGGGGCCATCGAAGCCAACTGGGAAGCCGACGGCCTCCAGCTCCATTCGACCTGTAACCGCGCCGCCCTCGCCGAGCTGGTCGCGGACGAGTCATGGAGCAACGAAGGGCTTTTCGCCCTGCTGCAAGGCGTTCAACATCTCAGTGGCAGAAACAGAACCTGTGTGCGCGAGACGCCAAGATCACGCCGATCGCCAGTTGACAACGAGCTTGGTATCCGTACCAGCGGCCAATCGGAGAACACGGCTGCTGCCGAACCTGAGCTCAATCCGCACGGCGCTTCGTAAAACGGCGGTGTTTGCTCGCCATGTGGCGCACCACGGCAGCTTCTACTTCTTCGTGTGCCTCGCGCATACGTGAGGTACGACGCTCCGAGAAGTAAGCATCTGGGTCATCGAGCAGTTCATCCACGGCTTTCGCAACATCTGGGTCGGCGCTGGGAACCTTGTGTAGTTGGTAACGCTCGGTCATGTGCCTCACCCATCTCCCCGACTCGTGCTCTTAACCAGTGTAGGCCCATCAAGCCTCTCGGTCACTCACCTATTTGACTCGCCGGATACTCCGTATGTCGGATGCGCGTCGGGACCTATCCAGTACGGTCAGTGCTTGTGTTTCGCGGACTGTATCTCCTGCGTTGGTGGGTGGGACCGCTAGTCGCGGGCGGTTTTGCTGCTGCGGCTTATGTGGTTCAAGTGGAGCTCAGTGAGCGGCTTCCGGGCTGGGCACACTGGACGCTGCTCGGTATAGGAGCCCTCGCAACCGTGCTGGCCTTAGTGTTCCCGGCCCGGACAGCAAGGAAGGAAACGATCCATCGGCAGGCAGCCATGCAGGTCGCGGACGAACAGGTAGCACGGTACCGAACAGGTCTGCACGACGTACTGCTGCCATTAAGTGAACTCCTCGACCGAGTAATCAGCGCGAAGCGAGCGTCCGATCGCAAAGCGGCGCAAAACCGGCTTACGCAAGCGGTGGTCGACCTCGCTGCAAGGCATTTGGGGCAGGAACGAACTCGTGCGTGCTACTTCGAATTGGAGCATGGCCCCCCTCGTCGTCTCATCTGTCATGGTATTTACTCTGGTCGTGATCGCGGTCCCGTCACTGTCTTCGATGAAACTACCGACGATGGGTCACACGTGTTCGCGAATATCATCGACCAACTGAGCTCGGAGTTTCAGCCTGCGGTTCCGAGCCTCGATGCGCTTGCTCATAGAGACGCGCGTCCATATCAGACCTACATAGCCTGCGCAGTTTCATCAGGTGAGGCAGCGAGTGGAATGCTCACCGTGGATGCACCTGAGAAAGGGGACCTAGCCGATCAAGACGAGGCGTTCATTCGCTTATTAGCTCAAGTCCTTGGCACCGCGCTCGCCGTCCATTGAACTATTTGAGCCCCCATGCACCGGGAGAGAAAAGTGCCGTAAGTCATTCTTTGAGGCGATGTACCTGGGAGGCCAGGCCACTCTCATATACTCGAACCGGCCCCAGCGCAAAGTAACGTGTCCAGATAGCCCAAATCTGTCGCCAATATGGGTCATGTGGAAGCAAAGACTGGACAGGAAGACCACAGCGCTCTGCTTCGGCTGCTCCAATGACAGCGGTATGAGAACGGGGGCCGTCAATGAGAAGACTTTTGATCTGCTCAACTAACTCGTTCACTTGCTCCGGTGTACGGTCTGGGTTGCCTTCGATCGCTTGTCGGGCCATCTCCCCAGTACGTGCAAGCGCGGACCGCGCGTACTGGACGGCAGTCGAGTCAATGCCGCCTAGCAGCGCGGCATGAAGGGGATAGGTGTCGGATCGTCGTGACACGTCATCCAGTGCCTCCTCCACAGCCTGAACAAGATCCTTAGCGCCTACAAATCCTCTCCCCCGTACCGATACCTGAGGGTCGATCGGGCCCAAATCCGAGCTTGGTCCCATCACGATTCGATGGGCAGCCAGGGCCATGATCGTGGCTGCGCTCTTGGCGTCTTCAGGAACGACTACGGTGAAATCGCGGCACGCAGCTTGCGCCATACGGCCTAACCGAACTGCAGTTTCTCCGTCACCGCCAGGTGAACACAACATGAGATGTAGGTCTTGTGACTCTTCAACGTCGTGCAGCAACTCCGCAAAGTAGGTCACGCTCTCCAGGGTGATCTCGTCGATCATCACCACTAGACGACAGTGGTGAACATCTTCGTACTGCCGGATTAGGCTTCGACGTTGGTAACGATCCTCGTGTTGTGCTTCAAACAGTGGCGTATACCTGAAGCCCTTGACTATCGACGGTTCCCCTTCTTCGACTCGGGGGTCGAACGGCGTGGGTGCGGCTGCGTCTTTGCCTTCCCCATCTCCCATGCTGCGATCGCTACCTTTCGTTTGTGTTCCCAGTCGTCCTTGCTCCCCGATCCAGGCATCGGGAGCGCTGGCTGATCCTCCTGCTCGGACGCTCCTGTCATGCTTTCACCTCCTCGTGCATGATGCTCTGTGCTTATTATGAAGCGCCTCTCTGACAGTTTCGGGGCGAGGCAGATATGCCGCAACTCACACGCTCAGACGTCGCAGCGCCGATAGCTATCTGTAGCCAAGTGAAGAAGCATCTGGCTCGGGGCCCCCGAGCCAGATGCCTCAATCGACAGGTGAGCTTAGTGAGCCTTCACGCTGGGCTGCGTTCACCGGATGGCCATCGGACCGTCATGATGGTGGTGTCTTCGAGGGCTTCCCAGGAGTGGTCGATGCCCGGTCCCCACAGTACGTAGTCGCCTTGTTCGGTGAGGGTGACGCTTTGGGTGGTGAGGTCGAGGCGGAAGTGGCCGGAGATGAGCAGGAGGAGGGTGGTGCGCTGGTCGTCGGTGGTCCACTCGGCGCGCTTGTCGCCCGCAGGGTGGTTGAACCACTTGACCTCTACGTCTGTGGAGTGGCGAACGCCTTCGGCCGGGTCGATGAAGTGGCCGAGAATCCAGCCGCGCGTATCCTGCCCATCCTTCGCGGCGTTGCCGCTGTGCCAGTTGGCACCGGTCACCATAGCTCCCATTCGATCGCCGGTATGTCGACTCGTTCACCGCCGATTTGCGCGAGTCTGCGCAGGCCTTGCAGGTAGGCGAAGAGTCCTTCGTTGCTCCACGCTATATCACTGGCCAGGTCGGTGAGGTGGTCGCGGTCGAGAGTGGAGACCTGCCGGAGCCCGGATGCTTCCCAGTTCGCTTCGAGCTGGCCGCCGTATCGGTTCCAGAAGTCCTCGTCATCGATGATGATCAATCCGGGGAACTCGTAGTTGCCGCTGATCAGGTTGTACCCGAACCCGGTGCATTCGAGTCGCACCGCGCTGGACTCGGTGAGCCAACGCATGGGTTCAGACAGCCGCGAGGGATGCATGGGATCGGCATGCCGGTCCTGCGTGACGGTGTTGTCGATGTCATCGCGGCCGAATAGTTCTTCTTCCATCTCGCGTAGCAGGGTCGCACCGAGACGAGCATCGGAACGGTAATCGGTCAGGGGCTGGTGAAAGCCTTTCGGGATCACTGCGAGGCGGCGTGCGGCGTTGAGGACTCGGCCCGAGCGTTCCTGGATGAGTAGTACGTAGTCGGCTGCCGGTCGAAGCAGTGTCGCGGGGCGTGCGATGGCGCACAGGGCCAGGGCACCGCCCACGCAGAGCCGATTGGTCGTGTCGAGCACGTTCGCGAGCTCGGGTAGATAGCGGTCTCGAAGAGGGAGCGAGCCGGGCTGTGTACGGCGCCCTTCCGCGATCGCGTCCACGATCTCGGCTTCGAGAAGGTCCATGGTCAGTGCGTAGTGCCCGAACCGGTCTATGCCGAACCGGCCCGCCAGAGTGCCCGGTTGGACGTTGTGCTGGTCGAGCCGGTAGAGCGGCATGTCAACCAGTTGCACATCGGTGGCGAGCACTCCGGCCAACCGTGTTACCGCTTGTTCGGCGGCTGCCTCGTCCATGATGAGGTCCGGACCGGAGCCGGTCGACGCGGCAAACCGGTCGGCCGCGCCGAGCAGTGGCGCGGCAAGGTCGAGCCATGGAGCGCTGGTCAGAATGGATGTCACGGCTTGGTGTTCGCCGCACCATGCGCCATAGCGACCGTAACCGTTCGGCGGGTTGCCGTAGAAGCGAGCCAGCGCCCATGCCAGCGCCGACTGTTCGACTCGCGCGCGGTGTCGTCCCCGGTAGGTAAGGGCTTGGGGATCGATCTCGGCCAGACGCACGGCGACCCGAGCGCGCGCGGTTCCGGTCGGCCAGCGCACCGCCCGGTCGAGCCATTCCAGAACATCCGCCAGCTCGGCATCGAGCGCGCGACCTGTCCCGGTCGCGCCGGCACCACCTGCCGGCCCTGTCTGCCCGGTGGACTTGGTGAACGCATCCCGAACGCTGGGCTTGGCATCTTCGAGCGCGTTGTCCAGGGCTTCCTGGATTTTCGAATTGGGCACTATATGGGGCTTCTTGTGCCAATCGTTGACCGTGCGCAGACCGACCTTGAGGTGTTCGGCGAACCTGCTATTGCTCAGCTTCAGCGCTTCTTGCAGCTGCGTCGCTGTACGGGCCGTCCACTTCTCGCTATTCACGAGCGCCGCCGGTTTCCAAGCCAACCCCGATTTCCGCGCTGATCCGCACTAGTTCCGCATCGGAACCGCCGAAGATTCTCGGTTGAATCAATGGCATGGAAAACGTCAACCGAACCGGCCGGGCCGCGCCGCTAGTCATCGGCCCTCACGCGTTTGACCACAGTCGAAACGTCGGACTGGAGGCTGTCGAGCCGTTCGACAACCTGGTCGAGCTGGATCTGCATCGCATCCAACCTCGCCGAGAGCGTCGTTGCCTCATCGGTGCCCGGATCGTCAACGGCCGGAGGATTCTCGTTGCGCAGCACGGCAAGCAAGTGCCGCGGATGCCACCCGAGAGCAGCCGACAGCGACTCCAGGGTCCGGTCGCTGCGGTGACGCTCAACCGTGTGGTGCTGGATCTCGCGCACCGTCGCCTGCGAGACGCGGGAGCGCTCGGCGAGCTCGCGCTGCCGCCACCCCAGCTCGTCAACGCGCGCTCTTATGGCCCGCGCGACCGCCGCCCAGTCTTCCGACACGCATCCCTCCGTGCTCCGCCTACGCGCCGAGATTAGCGGGAAATGCTTGAAATGTGTCGCCAATAGGGCCGCGTTTTGCGCCACACGGGACACCTCTCGCGCAATTAGCGCTGAAATAAACATTATAGTCTTGAAATAAGCTCTTCTTGTTCAAAGGAATTCTTCCATGGGCACTCCTATGTCTTCTTCAAGTTCTCGGACTTACACGATTCGCCAAGCCGCATGGCTGCTCGGGATCGATATCAACACCACGTGCCACGCGGTGCGATGCGGTTCCATTCGAACTGTGCGACGGCGTTCGCGCCTGGTCATCCCCGCTCACGAGATCACCCGCGTGCTGAGTGGGGGTGGTCGATGATGGAGCACCAGGACAGGTTGCGCAGTATCGCGGATCGGTTGGACCGGTTCGCGGAGGTGGAAACGGACAAGCTCGCTGAGGTGGTGGGGGCTGAGGGTGCGTGCATGGTCGCGATGACCGAGCCCGAGCCGCCCGTGTTGACCGGCGAGGCGGTGACTGATCGGAACCTTGCCGAGCGGGTGTGTTCGGGATGCCAGTTCCAGACGGCCTGTCTTGAGCTGGAATTGCGCTGGTCAGGCCCCTACCAGGTGGGTGTGTTCGGTGCGTTGCCGGATGAGGATCGGCGGGACCTGTATCCGATCTGGCGGGCACGCCGCGCGGAGCAGTGGGGCGGTGATCGGTGATGGTGATCAGTCTGTCTCCGCTGGAGATCCTGGTCGGGCTCGGTGTGCTGGTCGTGGTGGTGTTGGTGTGGCGCTCCAGTGTCCGCCGCGCGAAACGGATCGCTACGGCGGCGCGGGAGAGCGCGAAGCTGGCCACCTTGTCGGGCCGGGTCGCGCTTGCCGGGGCCGTGTTCGGCGGGGTCCAGTGGGTGTTGATCGCGTACTCGGCGAACACCTATCTCTTGGTTGGCGCGCTGGGTATTCCTGACCTGTTGGCGGGGTTGGTGTTGGCGCGGGCGTTGACCGTGACCACTGTCGACGGCGCGTCTGGCTCCCGTGGTCGTCGGGGTGGTGGTCGCCGATGAGCAGCGAGCGTGTGGAGCAGGTTCGGCGGCAAGTGGATCGGCTGTGCTGGGCAGGTATTGGGCTCGGTTTGGCGTTCACGATGACCAACGTGCAGCAGTTCGCCGCGAACGGTGCTGCACTGTGGTCGCTGGGTTGGTTCGCGGCGTGGCTGCTCGATCCGATGGTGTCGCTGGTGCTGCTGGCCGTGCTGCGTGCTGAGCAGACCACCGCGCGCTATCGGATCGGGATGGGCGGCTGGGTTCGGGTGGCGAAGTGGTTCACGCTCGCCGCGACGTATGTCATGAACACCTGGGCCGCCTATGCGTCCGGGAGTGCGGCGCGGGTGGTGCTGCACTCGGTCCCACCGCTGGTGGTGTTCGTCGCCGCCGAAGCGGTCACGGTGTTGCGCGACAAGCTCACCGAAGCCGCCACCAGCGAAGAACCACGGGTGGTCGAGGCGGTGAACGCCGTGCCGGTCGTGAACGGCAGGCGTTCGCGACGTAGCTTCGCCGACTACCTCGCCGTCGCCGAAGCCGCCTGGACACCGGAAGTCGAAGTGACCCCGGCCTGGGTGCGGGAAGTGACCGGATGCTCGCGCGGTCTGTCCTCACGGCTGGCCGCCGAGCTGCGGGAGCGCGCCACCACCACTGCGAAGGGGGTGCGTTCATGAACCCCCACGAGCACAACCAGAACAGCCCGAACAGCCACGAGGGCACCGAGCTGGAAGTGAAGGTGTTCGACGGCGAACTGGTCACCGGACAGCACGAACCTGACCAGGTTGTCGCGCGGGCGCGGGTGGCGGGGTGGTCTCGGGTGCCGATCGAGTGCACGGCGCGCATCATCGGGCGAGTGCGCGAGTCCGACCGATACGCGCGCGTGCGCTCGGTACTCGGCTACCGGCTCCGAAAAGCACCGGTCGATGTGGCGCGGCTGGTGTGGTTCCTGCTGCGCGGTCACGGCCGGTGGATCAGGAAAGCCTGGACGTGGGTCACGCATGCCGATCTGCGCGCCGACGCCCGAGCCGCACGGCTCTCCGGTGATCCCGAAGCACGCCGCGAGGCACAGGAGACGATTCGAGCGGACGCCCGTGCACGCTGGGCGAAACTCGGCATCGTCCTACGGCGCACCGTGATCAGCACCGCTGCCGGTGTGACGCTGCTCGTGGTTCTCGCACTGTTGAACAAGATCGTGGACCGGGCCGACATGCCCGCCTGGCTCGCCACCATCTACGACATCCGCGACATCCTCGGCACCGTGCTGGCGACCATGGCCCGCTATCTGGTGATCCTCGGCCCGATCGGCTGGGCCGTCGCCGCGATCTGGGAAGGACGCGACCGCACACCCGGTGCGGGATGGCTGACCCAACCAGACCGAGACGACGCGGACTCGTGGGTGGACGAACGCATGATCTCCCGCGCACTCGCACATCTGGGTGTGGCCCCGCTGAACGCGTTCTTCAAAAACGGTGGCGAACTCGTATACCTGACCCCGCCGCGTATGGATGGAGACGGAACCTTCGCCCGGGTGCGGCTGCCGCTCGGTGCCACGGCCGACATGGTCGCCGACCGGCGATCAACCCTGGCCGCGAATTTGGGGCGGGCGTCGTTGGAGACGTGGCCGACCAAGGCCGACGAAGACGGCGTCTTGGATCTCTGGATCGCCGACAAAGGCAAACTCGGCGGCGGCGCGGGCGACTGGCCGCTGTTGTGGGACGGCGCGGTGGATGTGTTCGAGGGTGTCCCGTTTGGACTGACTCAGCGCGGCCTGATCATCAACGCACCGCTTTTGGAGTCCAACTATCTGATCGGTGGCCGCCCTGGACAGGGCAAAACCTCAGCGATGCGCACCTTGTTGTTGGGTGCCTGCCTTGATCCCACGGTGGAGTTGCGGGTGTTCGTGATGGGAGAAAGCCCCGACTTCGCACCCCTGGCACCCCGGTTATCGCAATACAGGATGGGCATGGACGATCAGGTTGCCGCCGACGCGGTGACCGCGCTAGCCGCACTACTGGACGAGATGGAGCGACGCGGGCAAACCCTGTCGGCACAACCGGGGCAGCCACCGAAAGTGTCGCGCAAACTCGCTGACCGTAAGAGTCTCGGGTTGCATCCGCTGATTCTCGCGATTGATGAGTGTCACGAACTGTTCCAGCACCGCAAGTATGGGAAGCAGGCCGAAGAACTGGCGGTGCGGTTGATCAAGCGGGGCCGCAAGTACGGCATCATCCTGATTCTCGCGACGCAGTCGCCCACAAAGGACAGTATTCCGAAAGAGGTCACGCGGAACGTGTCGTGTGGGGTGGCGTTCGCGGTGTCGGATCACATCGCCAACGACGGCCTCCTCGGTGCCGGGCGGTATCGGGCGGGTATTCGGGCTACCGAGCTGCGCATGAAAGCCGATCGGGGCACCTGCGTCGCGGTCGGGGTCACCGACGCCCCGTGGGAACTCGTCCGGACGTTCTATGTGCCGTTCGAGGACGGCACCGACCTCGTCACCCCGGTGGTTGCGCGCGCTCTCGGGTTGATCACCGAGGCGGGCCGCGAGCTGATCACCGCACCCGAGGCACACGAGGACGAGACGGCGCGGGTTGATCACCTGGCCGATATCGCGCACGTGCTCGACGGCGAGGCCCAGGTACGGACTCAGGTCGTGCTCTCTCGGCTGTCCGCGCACAACCCGGACGAGTACGAGTCATGGACCGCGCGGGACCTGCGCGCCGCGCTACTCGAACACGGGCAGCGTCCCCGCAAGCTACACGGCGGACAGATGCACGTGGTCGCTACCGACGTGACCCGAGCCCTCGCCGACCGCGCCCACCACACCGAAACCAACACCCAACCAGACAGGGCAAAAGGCGGGGAGGAAGCCGGGGAATCACCGGGGAAGCGGGGAGTTTTCCCCGCCACCTCCCCGCACCATCCTCCCCAAACTGACCAGGCAAAACAGCCAGCGGGGAGGCGGGGAAGCACCAACCGCGGAACACCGGAAACCCCCCAAAAATGGGGTTCGACACCACCACCCGGTGCCTCCCTCCCCGCCGAAAACAACGACCGTCTTGGGGGCGCTGATGGCCCCTAGACGCACCACCCCAACCGGCACCCACAAGACCAGCAAACGATGCGAAAAGCGAGGAAACCATGACTACCACGACACCGGAGACGCAAGCACCCTGGACACCGACAACGCGAACGACTCGGCTGACACGGACTCGGACGGTTCGGCCGACGATGTGGCCGAGCACGCGGTGTCGGGGTCCCGACCAGGGACCCCCGCGCGCGGTGCGCAGCCCACTATAGCGCGGTCGGGCAGTCGTCGGTCACCGTCCCCGCTTCCGAGTGGTTCGCGAGGGGAGGTGATACCAGCCAGTCCCCGGCGCGACGACGGTCCAGGCTATACGTACCGGATGGAGTTGAATCCGGTACCGGGGCAGCCGTTGACCGAGCAGCAGCGGAAATGGATACGTGAATCGGTGCAAGCCTTACCGGCACCGACCGAGGAGGAGATTCAGGGATGGTGCGACATCATTGTCAACGCCCGCGCCCGCCGCGAGGAGAAGAGGCGGCGCGAAGAGTCTTCCCGTCCCAATCGAACCGATTAACAGAGTGGTCTCGGGCCTGTTTCTGCGGATGCAGGGCCAGACGCGGGAAAGCGCGGCGCACCATGGAACGCATGGCGTCCAGGTCGCCCTGTTCGGCGGCACGGTCCCACTCGGCGATAACGTCGCCGGTGGCCGTGCCGCCGCTCTCGTTCTGGTCGTCCAATTCGGCCAGCTCTGTCTTGATCTCGTCTATCCGCGCCAGGATGGGTGTCATCGCCTTGTCGACCCGCTCGGTGCCCCACTTAGCGGTCTTCTGCGAGAGGCTGTCTGCGTCCTCGTTCAACCGCTGCATTTCTGCGTTCAGTTTCTCCCGCTTCTTCGAGGTGCGCGCGACCCGTTTGGCGACCTGTTCGGCGCGCTGCGGATCGGCAAGGCGTGCCTTGGTCGCATCGGCAACGGCTTCGTCGGCGATCTTGCCGTCGATGTAGCACTGTCCGCAGGCATCCGGTCGATCCACGACCCGCAGACACCTGTACTCGTATTTCTTCGTGCCATCCGGGTATGGGGGAAGCGCACGTCGATACATGCCCACCATCGGTAGACCACACCCGGCACACCGCACCAGTCCGGCCAACAGGTGCACCCGCCCGGCCGGGCGTCCCCGTCGTCGTGCCTCGAAGATCGCGCAGAGTCGTTCCCACTCCTGCCGGGACACAATCGGGGTCACGTCTTTTTGCTCACCAATGATCTCGCCGTTGTGCGCGCGCAACCCCGCGACCACCGGGCGACGCAACGTGTTCACCAAAGTGGTTCGCTGCCACCGGTAGCCTTTCAAGGTACGTAGACCGCGCTCGTTCAAGTCCTGCACCACTGCGGACACGGTCTCCCCGGCCAGCAAACGCCGGTAGCACTCACGAATAACTTCCCGCTCGGCTTCCACCTGTTCATCGGGGACCCACTCGCGGGGGTCTCCGGGCTCCCACCCCTCGGGCACGGGGGCCATTCCCGGTATTCCGTAGCCGCGCAGACCACCGGGGCGGCGTCCGCGTCGTGCTCCGCGTAGGTGGCCGCGCTTGACGCGTTCGCTGATCTTGTCCGACTCCCCAGCCGCAGCGACCATGGCCTCACGGAAATGCCGCCGCCCATCAGCGGTAGTCAAGTCATAGACACCCGAGAGTGACCACACCAGGACACCGCGCGCCGCGAGGTCGATGAGCCGTTCGCCTTCCATCACCTTGCGGGAAAAACGCGTCAAGTCCAGGACCATCACGCCATCGGATTCCCCAGCCTCCAGACGGGTCATCAACCGATTCCAGTCCGGGCGCACCACCTTCGGATCCCACGCCGACAGCGAGTTGTCCTTAAACACCTCACCCACCGAGCCGCCGCGCTCGTGTACCTCCTCGGTGCACCACTCGACTTGATCATCAACGTTGATCGTGTCCCCGCCCTCGGCGAAACTCAACCGCGCATACACGTCCAGCACCGGGCTATCCTGGGACTTCGCGCCTTTACCCATACCCAGATGTTACTAAATCAACCCTCCAATGGTGGTGGGCGCACAGGAGCACCATGTTTTCTTCGGTGGTGAGTCCGCCGTTGGCGTGGTGCTGAATGTGGTGGGCTTGGGTGAGTGCTGGCTGGTGATCGCAGTCGGGGTGGGCACACCCTTGGTCGCGGGCGATGAGTCTGCGGCGGAGTTTGGGTGGTGCGGTGCGGTCCCGGCAGCCCATGTCCAGTACTTCGCCGTCTGATCCGAGGACTGTTGGGATGATTCCCGCGTCGCAGGCGATTCTGCGTAGTTGGGTGGCGGGGATGGTGCTGCCGTCCATGGTGGTGGCCTGGCCGATACCGTCGCGCAGGGCTTGTTCGGTCATGGTGACCATG
>NZ_JALM01000047.1 GCF_000737195.2 Sciscionella sediminilitoris | reverse complement strand
GATGGTGGCGGTGTCGGCTTCGGAGGAGTTGGTGGTTCCGTTGCTGGCTGGCCGGGAGGATGAGGTTGGTATTGCGGCGGTGAATGGTCCGGAGGCTGTGGTGGTTTCCGGTGCTGTGGCTGCGGTGGATGCGGTGGTTTCGGGGTTGCCGGAGGGGACGCGGACCAAACGGCTTTCGGTGAGTCATGCGTTTCATTCGCCGTTGATGGAGCCGGTGTTGGAGCGGTTCGCGGGTGTGGTGTCGGGTATCGAGTTCCACCCGCCGCGGCGTCGTGTGGTGTCCGCGCTCGCCGATGCGGATGTGATGGATCCGGGGCATTGGGTGCGGCATGTGCGCGCCGAGGTCCGGTTCGCTGACGCGCTGGCCACCGCCGCCGGACTGGGCGCGGGCCGGTACGTGGAGATCGGACCCCGTGCCACCCTGACGCCGCTGGTCACCGAGATGACCGACCGGCCAGTGGTGCCCGCCTATCACCGCGAGGTGTCCGAGACCCACGGGCTGCTGCGGGCGGCCGCCACGCTGTACGTGCACGGTGATCCGATCGATCCCGGGGCCTGCCTCGGCGAGCACCCGGACGCGGCGCTGCTGTGCGGCACGCTGCCGACCTACCCGTTCCACGGCAAGCGGTACTGGCCACGGCCCCCGCGCGGGCTGGGCGATATCGGCGCGCTCGGCCTGGCCGACGCGAGCCACCCGCTGCTCGGGGCCACCGTGGAACTTCCCGATGGCGGGCACCTGATCACCGGACGGCTCTCGCTGCGCACCCAGCCGTGGATCGCCGACCATGCTGTCGGGGAAACCGTGCTGCTGCCCGGGACCGCGTTCCTGGAACTGGCGCTGGCCGCCGGGGCCCGCTTCGGCACGGACCGGGTCGAGGAACTCACCATCGCCAGCCCGCTGGTGCTCAGCGCGGAGTCCGATGTGGACATTCAACTCGTGCTCGGTGCCCCGGACGGAGACGGCCGGCGGACGATCGAGATCCGCGGCCGCCGGGTGGACGAGCCCGAGGCCGGCTGGATCCCGCACGCCGACGGCCAGCTCAGCGCGGAAACCGGCCAGGAGGGCGATACCGAGGACACCGGCCGTGCCGACCTCACCGCATGGCCCCCGCCGGGCGCCGAACCCGCCGGAGTCGCGGACTTCTACGACCGCTTCGCCGAAGCCGGATTCGCCTATGGGTCCGCATTCCGCGGACTGCACGCGGTGTGGCAGCGCGGCGCGGACGTGTTCGCGGAGGTCGCGCTGCGCGAGGAGGACGGGGCCACGGCCGCGGAAATGGGCCTGCATCCCGCCCTGCTCGATGCCGCGCTGCACGCGATGATGTTCGCCGAACTCGGCGCGACCGAGCGGGGCAGGCTGCCGTTCTGCTGGTCCGGGGTGCGGCTGCACGCCACCGGCGCCACGGCCCTGCGGGTGCACCTGGCCGCGACCGGGCCGGAGTCGGTGACCCTCTCGGTCGCCGATCCGTCCGGCACACCGGTGCTCACCGTCACGGACCTGAGCCTGCGGGCGGTTTCCCGGACCCCGGCGGCGATTCCGCGGGCCGCACGGGCCGCACTGCACCGGCTCACCTGGCGGCCGCTCGAACTGCCGGACGCCACCGCGGTGCCCGAGACGCTGCGCATTCCCGAAGGCGAGGCCGAGGAGGTCACCCTCGCGGTGCTCGACCGGGTGCGGTCCTGGCTCGATGCGGACACCGGAGAAGGGACGCCGCTGCTCGTGCTGACCGGACGGGACCCGGAAACCGGACCGGCCGCCGCGGCGGGACTGGTGCGCTCGGCACAGCTGGAGAACCCGGGACGGATCGCGCTCGTGGAGACCGAGGACCCGCGGCCCGCCGAACAGACCCTGGCCGGGATCGCCGCGCTGGCCGGAACCGGGCGGGAATCCTGGTTCGCCATCGCGGACGGCACGGTGTCCGCGGCCCGGATCACCGGATGCGCGGACACCGCGGATTCGGTTGCCGCGCACGGAATGCTGCCCCCGGCAGGAGAATCCGCCTGGCGGCTCGAGGTCGGCACGCAGGCCACCGGAACGGTGGACGCGCTGACGCTCGCCGCGCATCCGGTGGCGGCCGAACCACTCGGGCCGGGGGAGGTGCGCCTCGCGGTGCGCGCCGCCGGGCTGAACTTCCGGGATGTGCTCGGCGCCCTGGACATGTATCCGGGCGGCATCGACGCGCTCGGCAGCGAGGCCTCCGGGGTGATCACCGAGGTGGCCGGGGATGTCGGCGGATTCGCGGTCGGGGACCGGGTCACCGGCGTGGTGTTCGGCGCGATCGGCCCGGTCGCCCGCGCCGATGCGCGGATGCTCGCCAGGATCCCGGACGGTTGCGATTTCGCCACCGCCGCCGGGATTCCGATCGCCTTCCTCACCGCCTGGTACGCGCTCACCGAACTGGGCGAGCTGCGCGCGGGCCAGCGAGTGCTGGTGCACGCCGCGGCCGGTGGGGTCGGCGGGGCCGCGGTGCAGATCGCCCGCCATCTCGGCGCCGAGGTGTTCGGCACCGCCTCGGAGGCGAAATGGCCCGCACTGCGCGCGGCCGGGCTGGACGAGGAACACATCGCCTCCTCCCGGACGACCGGGTTCGCCGGGAAATTCGCGGCCACGGCGGGAGAACACGGGTTCGACGTGGTGCTCAACGCCCTGGCGGGCGAGTTCATCGACGCCTCGCTCGGGCTGCTCGGCGAAGGCGGACGGTTCCTGGAGATGGGCAAGACCGACATCCGGGAACCGGCGGCGTACCCCGGAATCGGCTATCGGGCCTTCGATCTGTGGGAAGCGGGCCCGGAGCGGATCTCCGGCATGCTCGCCGAGATCATGCGACTGCTCGCGGACGGCTCACTCGCTCCGCTTCCGCTGGTCGCCTGGGATGTGCGCCGGGCGCGGGAGGCGTTCCGGTTCGTCTCCCAGGCACGCCAGGTGGGCAAGGTGGCGCTGACCATGCCCGCGCGCCTGGACCCGGCGGGCACCGCGATCGTCACCGGGGGCACCAGCGGACTCGGCGCCGAACTGGCCCGCCATCTGGTGCGCGGCCACGGCATCACCAGCCTGGTACTCGGATCCCGCCGCGGCGAGGCCACCCCGGGAGCGGCCGAACTGCGCGCCGAACTGGAAGCCGAGGGCGCGCGGGTGGCCGTGCGCGCCGTCGATGCCGCCGACCGGGCGGCGGTGGACGAACTCGTGCGCAGTGTCCCTGCCGAGGCGCCGCTGACCGCGGTGGTGCACGCCGCCGGGGTACTCGCAGACGGGGTGCTCGCCGGGCAGGACGCGGAGAGCATCGCCGCGGTGCTCGGCCCGAAACTCGCGGGCGCGCGCAACCTGGAGGAGGCGACGGCGGACGCGGACCTCGCGGCCTTCGTGGTCTACTCCTCGGTCGCGGGCACCCTCGGTTCGGCGGGGCAGGCGAACTACGCGGCCGCGAACGCCGCACTGGACGCCTTCGCGGCGCGGCGCAGGGCTGCGGGACGGCCGGTGTGGTCGTTGGCCTGGGGCCCGTGGACCGCGGACATCGGGATGACGGCGGGACTCGACGAAGCCGAGCGGTCCCGCATCCGTTCCGGCGGACTGCTCCCGTTCTCCGTCGAGCAGGGGCTCGCCGCCTTCGACGCGGCACTCGAAGTGGACCGTGCCGCGCTGCTCGCGGTGCGGATCGACCGGGGCACCCCGGCCGAGGCCGCGCCGCCGGTGCTGCGCGATCTGCTCACCGAGCGAACCGCGCGCCGGGCGGCGGGACCGAAACCGGCCGCCGAGGCCGATGCCGCCGAACGACTGCTCGCCGAACTCGCCGAACTGGATACCGGCGGGCGCGCCGAACTGCTCACCGATGTGGTGTGCGCTCAGGCCGCCGCCGTGCTCGGGCACGGCGAGGCCGGTGAGATCGATCCGGAGCAGGCCTTCGCCGATCTCGGGTTCGACTCGCTGACCTCGGTCGAGCTGCGCAACCGGCTCGGTATGGCCACCGGGGTGCGGCTGCCCGCCACCCTCGTGTTCGACCACCCGACCCCGAAGGCGCTCACCGCGCTGCTCGGTGAGCGGCTGGCCCCGAAGCTCGCGGAGCACGCGGCGATCCCGGCGGCCGAGCCCGGCGGGTCCGATCCGCTCGCCGAGTTCGACCGGCTCGAGGAACTGGTGGCCGGACTCGGCGCGGACGGGCGCAGTTCCGCCGCCGAACGGCTGCGTGCCCTGCTGGCCCGCTGTGAGCCGCAACCCGAGAACAGCAACGGCAACGGTCACAACGGGAATGGCCACAACGGCAACGGTCACAACGGGAACGGCCACGCGGCCCCGGAGGAACCGGCGGCCGATGCCGACCTGGCGGCCGCGACGACCGCCGACGAGATCTTCGCCCTGATCGACGAGGAGCTGGATACGTGAGTACCGAGAACCCGATGGACGAGCAGCGTTACCTCGAGTACCTGAAACGGCTCACCGCCGATCTGCGCTCGGCCCGCCGTGAGCTGACCGAGCTGCGCGAGCGCGAGCAGGAACCGATCGCGATCGTCGGGCTGGGCTGCCGGTACCCGGGCGGGGTGCGCGGACCGGAACAGCTCTGGGATCTCGTGGATTCCGGGGTGGACGCGATCTCCACCTTCCCCACCGACCGCGGCTGGCCGGTCGCCGATCCCGAAGCGGCACAGGGCGGTTTCCTGTACGACGCGGGCGATTTCGATCCCGGGTTCTTCGGGATGGGACCCCGTGAGGCGCTGGCCACCGACCCGCAGCAGCGCCTGGTGCTCGAAACCTCCTGGGAGGCACTGGAACGGGCCGGGATCGACCCGGCGCTGCTGCGCGGATCGGACGCGGGCGTGTTCATCGGCGCCGCCTCCTCGGGCTACGGGGTCGGGGTCAGCACGCCACCGGAAGGGGTGGAGGCGCATCTGCTCGCCGGTGGGGCCACCTCGGTGATCTCCGGCCGGGTGGCCTATCACCTCGGCTGGGAGGGACCGGTGGCCACGGTGGACACGGCCTGCTCCTCCTCGCTCGTCGCCCTGCACCTTGCCGTGCGCTCGCTGCGCCGCGGGGAATGCTCGCTCGCGCTCGCCGGTGGTGTCGCGGTGATGGCGACCCCGGCCATGTTCGCCCAGTTCAGCGCCCAGCAGGGACTGGCAGCCGATGGGCGCTGCAAGGCGTTCTCGGACAACGCCGATGGCACCGTCTGGTCCGAGGGAGCGGGCGTGGTGCTGCTCGAACGGCTCAGCGAGGCACAGCGCAACGGCCGCCGCATCCTCGGCGTGGTGCGCGGTTCCGCGGTGAACGCCGACGGCGCCTCCAACGGGCTCACCGCACCGAACGGCCCCGCGCAGCAGCGGGTCATCCGGGCCGCGCTCGCGGATGCCGGACTGGGCCCCGCGGATGTCGACGCGGTCGACGCGCACGGCACCGGAACCGCGCTCGGTGACCCGATCGAGGCGCAGGCGCTGCTCGCCACCTACGGCGCCGATGCCGAGCGCACCGCACCGCTGCGGGTGGGTGCGCTGAAGTCGAACCTGGGGCACACCCAGTCCGCCGCCGGGGTCGGCGGGGTGATCAAGATGCTGCTCGCGATGCGGCACGGGCGACTGCCGAAGACCCTGCACGTGGGCACGCCGAGCAGCAAGGTGGACTGGTCCGAGGGCGCGGTGGAACTGCTCACCGAACCGGTGGACTGGCCCCAGACCGGGCGGCCGCACCGCGCGGGTGTCTCCTCGTTCGGGATCAGCGGCACCAATGCCCACGTCATCCTCGAACAGGCCCCCGAAACCGGAGCTCCCGAGTCCGAGAACGACGAGCAGCCGAGCGGAACTCCCGCGCTGGCCGGACCGGTGCCCTGGGTGCTGTCCGCGCGCAGTGCCGAGGCACTCGCCGGGCAGGCCGCCGCCCTCGCCGACCGCGCCGACGGATCCGGGGCGGACGAGCTGCGGATCGCACGGTCCCTGGTCACCACCCGTTCCACCTTCGAACACCGGGCCGTGCTCCTCGGCGCGCAGCGCGCGGAACTGCTCGACGGAACCCGCGCCCTCGCCGCGGGAACCGACCATCCGGGCGTGATCAGCGGGGTGGCGCTGCGCGGGCGCACCGCGTTCCTGTTCCCCGGCCAGGGCAGCCAGCACCCCGCGATGGGCGCGGGGCTCGCGGCGAGTTCCCCGGTGGCCGCCGCCGCCTTCGAGGAACTCTTCGCCGCTTTCGACGAGCACCGCGACGGAGACGAACCGGGACTGCGCGACATCCTGTTCGCGCCCGGGGACAGTGCACTCGCCGGGCTGCTCGACGACACCCGGTGGACCCAGCCCGCGCTGTTCGCCGTGGAGGTCGCCACCTTCCGGGTGTGGGAGAGCTGGGGAGTCGTCCCGCAGGTGCTCATCGGGCACTCCATCGGCACCCTCGCAGCCGCGCACGTGTCCGGGGTGCTCACGCTCGCGGACGCGGCGACCCTGGTGACCGCCCGCGCGCGGGCCATGGCCGGACTGCCCGCCGGTGGCGCGATGGCCGCGATCGAGGCGAGCGAGGAACAGGTCGGCGCCGAGCTCGCGGAGCACCCGGGTGTGGAGATCGCCGTGGTGAACAGCCCGGCGGCGGTGACCGTCTCCGGGGACACCGATGCGGTCGACGCCCTGCTCGACCGGTTCGCCGCGCGCGGGATCCGCTGCCGTCGGCTGCGGGTCAGCCATGCCTTCCATTCCGCGCACATGCAACCGGCGGCTGCCGAACTGCGCCGGGTGGCCGCGGGGCTGGACTACGGCAAGCCCCGGATCCCGATCGTCTCGGACCGCACCGGTCACCTCGCCGGTGCCGCCGAGCTCGCCGACCCCGAGCAGTGGGCGGCGCATCTGCGCGAACCGGTGCGGTTCGCGGACGCGGTCGGTACCGCGCGCGGGCGTTCGGTGACCCGCTTCGTGGAGATCGGCCCGGGACGGGCACTGGCCACGGCGGCCCGCGCGGTCTGCGCGCAGGACGGCAAACCGGTCGTCAGCGTCCCCGGGATGCGCCCCGGCGAGGACGAGGGCACCGAACTGCTCACCGCCGCGGCCCGGCTGCACGTGGCCGGGTGCGCGCCCGACTGGCCCGCGATCCTCGGGGCCGAGGGCAGCGGTGCGAACCTGGAGCTGCCCACCTACGCCTTCCACCGGGAGCGCTACTGGCTGACCCCGACGCTCGCCGAACAGGACCCGGTCGATCCGGGCGGCAGCACCGGATGGGAGCGCCGGTTCTGGGACGACGTGGAGCGCGCGGATGTGGACGCCGTGCTCGCCCGCCTGGCCGAACGCGGGGCGGACCGCCCGGAAACCCTCGGCGAGGTCCTGCCCGCGCTCGCCGGATGGCACCGGGAGCACCGGATCTCCGATGAGCTCGCCCGGATGCGGTTGCGGGTGACCTGGCAGGCCTGCTCCGGCCTGACCGAGACCCGCCCGCGCGGCACCTGGCTGCTCGCGCACTCCGGAGCCCTGGACGAGTCCACGGCCGCGATCCTGCGCGCCGCGGGATTCACCGTGCGCCCGGTGGATGTGGACGCCGGGGACGGGGCCGCGTTCGCCGAGGCACTCGCCGAACCGGACCTCGGTGGCGTGGTGTTCCTCCCGGCTCCGGACGCCGACCAGGCCGGACAGCTCGCCGCGCTCGCGTCCTGCGCGCGCACCATGGCCGCCCGGGAATCCGCCCCGCGGCTGTGGGCGCTGACCACCGGCGGGGTGGCCACCGCCCGGCGGGATCCGGCCCCCGCCCCGCTGCCCGCCGCGATCTGGGGCGCGGGCCGGGTGTTCGCGCTCGAAGCCGCGCCGGTCTGGGGCGGCCTCGTCGACCTGCCCGGCACCGCACCGGACGAGCGCACGCTGGGCAGGCTGCGCGCGGTACTGGCCGGGGACAGCGGGGAGGATCAGGTCGCACTGCGCCCCTCCGGTGCCTTCGCCCGCCGCATCGAGCGCGCCCCGTCCGGGGAGCACACGGCATGGCACCCGAGGGGAACCGTGCTGATCACCGGGGGCACCGGCGCGCTCGGCGCGCAGGTGGCCCGGCTGGCCGCCCGCCGCGGCGCCGAGCACCTGGTGCTGCTCGGCCGCCGGGGCGCGGATGCTCCCGGGGCCGCGGAACTCAGCGGGGAACTGACCGCACACGGTGCCGCGGTGACGATCGAGGCCGCGGACACCGCGGACCGGGCCGCGCTCGCCGCGGTGCTCGACCGCATCGACGCCGGGCCGTCCCCGCTGACCGCCGTGGTGCACGCCGCCGGGGTCGGTGACGACACGCCACTGGCCACGGTCGACACCGGGCAGATCCGCGCCGTGCTGGACGGCAAGGCGGCGGGCGCCGAACATCTGGACGAGCTCACCGCCGAGCACGAACTCGACGCGTTCATCCTGTTCTCCTCGATCTCGGCGGCCTGGGGCGCGGCGGGGCAGTGTGCCTATGCCGCGGCCAATGCGCGCCTGGACGCGCTCGCCGAACGCCGGATCCGCGCGGGACGGCCCGCGACCTCGGTGGCCTGGGGACCGTGGCGCGGTTCCGGGATGGCCGGGAACGAGGCGGCGGAAACCCACCTGAGCAGGCGCGGACTGCGCGCGATCGAACCCGGGCTCGGGCTGGCCGCACTGGAGCGCGCCCTCGGGGACAGCACCGGGACCGGCATCCTCGCGGATGTCGACTGGCCGCGGTTCCTCGCCACCTTCACCCTGCACCGGAACGCCCCGCTGTTCGCGAGCTTCACCGCGAGTACGGACAACGGCGGACCGGCCGCCACCGTCACCCCTGCCGGTTCCGAACTGGCCGAACGCCTTGGCACGCTGGGGATCGCGGACGGTCAGGCACTGGTGCTGGACACGGTGCGCACCGTCACCGCGGGGGTGCTCGGGCACAGCGGAGCCCAAGCCGTGGACCCGGACCGGGGCTTCGGGGACCTCGGCGTGGATTCCGTCGGTGCCCTGGAACTGCGGGACCGGCTGGCGAATCCGGTCGGCAGGGCCCTTCCGGCGACCACCGTGTTCGACTACCCGAACCCGCGCGCGCTCGCGCAGTGGCTCTACACCGAGCTCGCCGGTACCGCCGCCGCGAACGCCACGGTCCGCACCGGATCGGCGGAGGCCGCCGAGGATCCGGTGGTGATCGTGGGCATGGCCTGCCGCCTGCCCGGTGGCGTGCACGACCCGGAGGACCTGTGGGAACTGCTCGCCGAGGGCGGGGACGCCATCGGCAGGCTGCCCGCCGATCGTGGCTGGGATCCCGAACTGGTGGAGCGTGCTCCCGGTGGTGGTTTTCTGGAGGATGTTGCGGGTTTTGATGCGGGGTTTTTCGGGATTTCGCCGCGTGAGGCGTTGGCGATGGATCCGCAGCAGCGGTTGTTGCTGGAGGTTGCCTGGGAGGCGTTGGAGCGTGCGGGGATCGATCCGGGCAGCGTGCGGGGGAGCCGGACCGGGGTGTTCATCGGAGCCGGATCCTCCGGGTACTTCGTACCTCCGGGCGGCGACCGGGAGGTCGAGGGACACCTGATCACCGGCGCCGCGGGCAGTGTGCTCTCCGGGCGGCTGGCGTACGTGCTGGGAGCCGAGGGCGCCGCGGTCACCGTGGACACGGCGTGCTCCTCCTCCCTGGTCGCCCTGCACCAGGCGGTTTCCACGGTGCGCTCGGGGGACATCGAGCGCGCCCTTGTCGGCGGGGTGACCGTGATGGCCTCGCCTGCCGCGTTCGTGGAGTTCGCGCGCCAGGGCGGGCTTTCCGGGGACGGCCGCTGCCGCGCGTTCGCCGAGGACGCGGCCGGAACCGGGTGGGGCGAGGGCGTCGGGGTGCTGGTCGTGGAACGGCTCTCGGCCGCGCGCGCCGCCGGGCACCGGGTGCTGGCCGTGGTGCGCGGCTCGGCGATCAACTCCGACGGCGCATCGAGCGGGCTGACCGCGCCGAACGGGTCCGCGCAGCGGCGGGTCATCGAGGCGGCACTGGACTCCGCCGGACTCGGGGCCGCGGAGGTCGACGCGGTCGAGGCGCACGGCACCGGAACCTCCCTCGGCGACCCCATCGAGGCAAGGGCCCTGCTGACCACCTACGGCGCCGTCGAACGGGAAACGCCGCTGTGGCTGGGCTCGCTGAAGTCGAACATCGGGCACACCCAGGCGGCCGCGGGTGTCGCCGGGGTGATCAAGATGGTGCTGGCACTGCAGCGGGAAACGCTTCCGGCAACCCTGCACGCGCAGCGGCCGTCCCGGGCGGTGGACTGGGAAACCGGTGCGGTGCGGCTGCTGACCGAAGCGCGGCCGTGGACCGGAGGCACGCGGCGGGCCGGGATTTCCTCCTTCGGGATCAGCGGCACCAACGCGCACGTGATCCTCGAACAACCGCCCGCCGCCGAGCACACCGAGACCTCGGGCGCGCTCATCGACGAGGATCCGGTGCTGCCGGACATCCGCGCACCGTGGCTGTTCTCCGCGCGTTCCCCGGCAGCCCTCGGTGGTCTCGCGGAGAACCTGGCCGGGCTCGCCGAATCGGGCGCCGACCGGGACGGGGTCGCCGGGGTGCTGCTGCGGCGCGGCGCCCGAACTCATCGCGCGGCCTGTTTCGCGGACGGGGACCTCGTCGCCTCGCTGCGGTCCTTCGCGGCCGGTCCGGAACTTCCCGTCGAGGGCGTGGTCTCCGGGATGGTCTCCCAGGACAGTGCCGGACCGGTGTTCGTGTTCCCCGGGCAGGGAGCACAGTGGGCCGGAATGGGTGCACGGCTGCTCGACCGTTCGCCGGTGTTCCGGGAACGACTGCTCGAATGCGCGGCGGCACTGGCCGAGGTGTCCGATGTGGACGTCGTGGAACTGTTGCGCGGCAAGCAGGAACTCGACCGCGTTGATGTGGTGCAGCCGGTCTCCTTTGCGGTGATGGTCGCGCTCGGTGCCGCGTGGCGGGCCGCCGGGGTGCGGCCCTCGGCGGTACTCGGCCATTCGCAGGGTGAGGTCGCGGCCGCGGTGGTCGCCGGGGTGCTCTCGGTGGCCGAGGGCGCTCGGGTGGTCGCAACCCGGTCCCGGCTGCTGCACCAGGTGCCCGGCGGGATGGGATCGGTGGAACTGCCCGCCGAACAGGTCCGGGCTCGTGCCGAGGCGGCGGGGCTTTCGGTGGCCGCGATCAACGGCCCGCGCAGCACGGTCCTCTCGGGAGCGGACGCGCCGCTCGACGAATTCCTCGCGCGGTTGACCGAAGAGGGCACCCGGGCCAAGCGCATCCCGGCCGATTTCCCCTCGCATTCCGCGCAGCTGGACGTGCTCCGGGAGGAATTCCTCGCGGCACTGGACGACATCCGGCCCGCGAACGAATCCGTGGACGGGATCCGGTGGTTTTCCACGGTGCGGGCGGACTGGCTGGATCCCGCGAGCGCCGACGCCTCGTACTGGTGGGCGAACCTGCGGTCCCCGGTCCGGTTCCGTGCGGCGGTGGAATCGCTTCTCTCCCAAGGGTTCCGCGGTCTGATCGAGGTGGGCACCCACCCGGTTCTGCTGCCCGCGATCGCGGAGATCACCGAGGACATCGGGTTGCCGGAGACGGGGCCCGGTGCGGTGGCGCCGATTGCCACCCTGCGCCGCGGCGCGGACAGCCCCGAGCAGCTGCGCACGGCGTTCGCCGAGGCCTGGGCCGCGGGGATCGACGTGGACTGGCACCGGGTGTGCGCGGTTCCGGCGAGCGGGCCGGACGGTTCGTTCGCCGGGGTGTTCCCCGCCGCGGTGCCGAGCTATCCCTTCGAGCACACCCGGTTCTGGCCGGAACCGCCCGCACCCGTTACGGAGCCGGACAGCGCATGGGCGGCGCCGCTCTGGGAAGGCGTGGCGCGCGCCGATGTCGACGGCCTGGCCACCGAGCTCGCCGTGGCCCCGGACGCCCCGCTGACCGAACTGGTTCCCGCCCTCGCCGCGTGGCGGGAGCGGCGCAGGCTGCACGGCACGATCGACGGCTGGCGCTACCGGATCGGCTGGACCCCGCTCACCGAGACCGCCACCGGTTCGCTGAGCGGAACCTGGCTGCTGGCAACCGGAACCGATGCTCGCCTTGCCGAGCGGATCACCGAGGCGATGCGCGCCGCGGGGACCACCGTACTCGCGTTCCCGCTCGGTACCACGGACACCGAGACCGTGGCGGAGCGGATCCGTTGTCTCGCCGAGGAATCCGGGCCGATCACCGGGGTGCTCGGGCTGACCGGTCCGGAGACCGGAACCGATCCGGGCCTCCCGCACACCCCGCGCGGTCTCGGGGCGAGCGTGACCCTGGTGCGCGCGCTCGGCGAGGCCGGGATCGAGGCACCGTTGTGGCTGCTGACCACCGGCGGGGTGCTCGCCGAGCGACACGATCCGCTTCCCGATCCGGGCACCGCGATGGTGTGGGGCTTCGGCCGGGTCGCCGCGGTGGAACACGCCGACCGGATCGGTGGCCTCATCGACCTGCCCGCGGAATTCGACGAGCGCGCCGGGCGGCGGCTGGTCCGGATCCTCGGCGGCGCGTTCGGTGGCGAGGACCAGCTGGCGGTGCGCGAATCCGGGATCCTCGGCCGCCGGTTGCGGTGCGCGGGCCGTGGTCCGCAGTCCGCCGCCGTCGAACCCTGGCGCCCGCGCGGCACGGTGCTCATCACCGGGGGAACCGGGGCGCTCGGTGCGCACCTGGCCCGCTGGTTCGCCGAGAACGGCGCGGAGAATCTGGTGCTCGTCTCGCGCAGCGGTGCCGAAGCGCCGGGTGCCGCCGAACTGCTGAGCGAGCTGACCGGACTCGGCGCGCGAGCCAGTGCGCACGCTTGCGATGTGGCCGATCCGCAGGCCGTCGTGGAACTGCTCGCGGCGATCGATGCCGGGGACCATCCACTGCGCGCCGTCGTGCACGCTGCCGCGATCCTGGACGACAGCCTGGTCGCCGATCTGACCGTGGAGCGGATGGAACCGGTGCTGCGCGCGAAAACCGGTGCCGCGGTGGTGCTCGACGAGGCGACCCGCGGCCGGGACTTGGACGCCTTCGTGCTGTTCTCCTCCACCTCGGGCGTGCTCGGCGGTTCCGGGCTCGGCAACTACGCGCCGGGCAACGCGTTCCTGGACGCGCTCGCCATGCGCAGGCGGGCCGCGGGGGAGCGCGCCACCGCGATCGCCTGGGGACACTGGGGCGGCGCGGGCGGGATGGCACAGGGCGCGGTCGGCGAACGGTTGCGCCGCTTCGGCGTGCTGGACATGGATCCGCGGACCGCGGTGCGCGCCCTCGCGGATGTGCTCGGCCACGATGAGACGAACATCGTGATCGCCGCGCTGGACTGGGACCGGTTCGCCCCGGCCTTCGGTGGTGCGCGCAGTTCCGCGCTGCTCGCCGAGATCCCGATGGCCCAGCAGACGATGCAGGCCAGGGAAACCGCACCGGCCGCGAGCGGGGACCGGCCGCTGCTGCTGGCCCGCCTCGCCGAGGTTCCGCGCGCCGAATGGCGCGCCGAGATCGGCTCCATCGCGCGCTCCTACATCGCCGCGGTGCTCGGCTACTCCGGACCGGAGGCGATCTCCGCGACGGCGACCTTCCGGGACCTCGGCGTGGACTCGCTGACCGCGGTCGAGCTGCGCAATGCGCTCGGCAAGGCGGTGGGGATGCGGCTGCCCGCGACGCTGGTGTTCGACTACCCGAACCCGGACAGCCTCGTCGGTCACCTGTACGAGCAGCTGGTCGCCGCCACCGGTGAGCAACTGGCTCCGGCCGCGCATCCGGTGCCCGCGGCCCCGAGCGCGGCGGACGCAGCCGAGGATCCGGTGGTGATCATCGGCATGGGGTGCCGGTTCCCGGGCGGTGTCACTGATCCGGAGGGGTTGTGGGAGCTGCTTTCCGAGGGGGTGGACGCGATCGGTCCGATGCCCGCCGACCGGGGCTGGGACCTGGCCGCGCTCTACGATCCGGACCCGGACAGCAGGGGAACCTGCTACACCCGGGAAGGCGGATTCCTGCGCGGGGCCGAGGAATTCGATGCCGGGTTCTTCGGGATCTCGCCCCGCGAGGCGTTGGCGATCGACCCCCAGCAACGGTTGTTGCTGGAGACTTCGTGGGAGGCGCTGGAGCGGTCGGGGATCGATCCGGGTGGTTTGCGTGGTTCGGCGACCGGGGTTTTCGTCGGCACCAACGGGCAGGACTACACCGGGCTGCTGGTCGCCTCCGGGGAGGACCTCGGCGGCTACATCGGCACCGGGACCGCGGCCGCCGTGCTCTCCGGGCGGCTCGCCTACACCCTCGGCCTGGAAGGGCCCGCGGTGACGGTGGATACGGCGTGTTCGGCTTCCTTGGTCGCGCTGCACCAGGCGGCCGCCGCGCTGCGGTCCGGGGAATGCGATCTCGCGTTGGCGGGCGGGGCGACCGTGATGGCGACGCCGAGCCTGTTCCAGGAATTCAGCCGCCAGCGCGGACTGGCCGCGGACGGGCGCTGCAAGGCATTCGCGGACACCGCGGACGGCGCCGGATTCTCCGAAGGCGTCGGCATGATCGTCGTGACCCGGTTGTCCACCGCCCGCACGGCCGGGTACCCGGTTTTGGCGGTGTTGCGGGGTTCGGCGGTGAATTCTGATGGTGCGTCGAATGGGTTGACGGCGCCGAATGGTCCTTCGCAGCAGCGGGTGATTCGTTCTGCGTTGGCGGTGTCGGGTTTGTCGACTGCGGATGTGGA
>NZ_JALM01000046.1:40576-45287 GCF_000737195.2 Sciscionella sediminilitoris | reverse complement strand
GCCGGGCTGCGGGTGATCGGCATGCCGTTCCCGGACCGGGCCGGGCTCACCCAGTGGATGATCCGGCTGACCGTGGCACCGGCGAACGCGCGCCCGCTCGCCGAATCACTGGTGCGCCGCGGCGACACCCAGTGGGTCAAGCTGACCTCCGGAGGCACCGAGATCTTCGCGATCGTCAACGCCGCACCCGAGGCGGACACGGCCCGCGCGATGCTGCTGCACGACATCCCGCGCACCACGAGCGTCACCGCGGTGAGCGCGCACTGCATGCTGCACATGTACCTCGGCGGGCCGACCACCTGGGGCGGATTCACCAGGATGCTCAGCGAAGACCAGCAGCGCGCACTCGCCGAGCCCGAACCCGAGCCCGCCGCCGAACCGGGCACCGCGCGCCCGCTGGAGGAATCGGACAACGCCCTGCTGGCCGCGCTGCAGCGGGATGGGCGGGCCAGCTATGTCGAGCTCGCCGAGGCCACCGGCTGGTCCCAGGCGACCGTGGCGCGCAGGCTCACCGAACTCCGCGCCGACCGCGCGGTGTACTTCGACCTGGAGATCGACGACGCGCTGTTCGGGGTGCGCACCGAGGCGCTGCTGTGGCTGGCCGTGGATCCGGCGCGATTGGACACCGTGGCCCGCGCCATGGCCACGCACACCGAACTCGCCAGCGTGATCGCGACGACCGGGCCGACGAACCTGATGGCCACCGCACTGTGCGCGGGCCCGGCGGAACTGCACGACTACCTGATCAACCGGGTCGGCGCGCTGGACGGAATCCGCACCCTGGAAACGGCACCGGTGCTGCGCAACCTCAAGGCAGCCAGCCCGGTGCCGAAACAGGGTCAGCTCGCGTAGTCGTAGAAACCGCGCCCGGATTTCTTCCCGAGCAGCCCGGCGTCGACCATCCGGGAAAGCAGCGGGGGCGGGGAGTAGAGCGGCTCCTTGAATTCCGCGTACATGGATTCGGCTACGGCCTTCGTGGTGTCCAGCCCGATCAGATCGGTGAGCGCGAGCGGGCCCATCGGATGCGAACAGCCCTGCACCATTCCGTTGTCGATATCGTCCGCAGAGGCGAATCCGGATTCGAACATCCGGATCGCCGAGAGCAGGTAGGGAATCAGCAGCGCGTTCACCACGAACCCGGCGCGGTCCTGCGAACGGACCACGATCTTGCCGAGTGTTTCCGAGGCGAACGCGGAGGCGCGCTGCGCGGTTTCCTCCCCGGTGAGCAGCGAGGGAATGAGCTCGACGAGTTTGAGCACCGGAACCGGGTTGAAGAAGTGCACCCCGATGACCTGGGCGGGACGGGTGGTCGCCATACCGAGTTTCATGATCGGAATGGAGGAGGTGTTCGAGGCGAAAATGGCGTCCTTGTCCTGGACGACCTTGTCCAGTTCGGCGAATACCTCGACCTTGGCCTGTTCGTCCTCGACGACCGCCTCGACCACGAACTGCCGGTCGGCGAAATCGGCGAAATCGGTGGTGTACCGGATCCTGGCCAGCGTCTCATCGCGCGTGGCCGCCTCGAGCTTGCCGCGGCGCACCGCCCGCTCGAGGGACTGCTCGATGCGTTCCCGGCCGGCCGCCAGCGCGGGCGCGGACTGCTCGGCCACCAGCACATCGAGCCCGGCGCGCGCACTGACCTCGGCGATCCCCGAGCCCATCAGCCCGGCACCGACCACTCCGACTCGTTCGATATTCGTCATGGGGGCGAGGATACCCGCGTACGGCTCAGGGAAGGGCCGCTGTGAAGCCCTCCGGCAACCAGTCATCCACGGTGACCTCGTCGTCCACGCAGAGTTTCCCCGTGCGGACGACGGCGAGCTTGACCCCGAAGCTCACCCCGCCGCGCAGTTCGGGTTCCTTGCGGTACGTGGCAAGGGTTTTCGTCGGTTCCGGACCACTGCGGCCACCGGTCGACTGCTCCACGGTCGGCACCGCGCAGCGGATCGCCCGCACCGAGTGGGCGAACTCGCAGCCGCCCATGCGCATGCTGCGCGCCCGGTCCTCCCGGTGCGGCGCACCGAAACCGTCCAGCACGATATTGGGCCGGAACCGGTTCATCGGAACGGGTTCGCCCTCGTTCTCAGTGATCCGCCGGTTCAGTTCGGCGAGCGAATCGGTGCTGCAGGCCAGAATCGCGTGCGCATCGGCGAACCCGACCTTGCCCGGGGTATCGCCCCAGCCCGGCCGGTCCAGGTCCGCGGGGGTGCGCACCAGACGGCACTCGCGCCCGATCCGTTCGCCGAACCAGGCGGCGGCTTCCTCGCCCTGATCGATGCCCTCGCCGAACCAGCGGTTGAACAGGCTCACCGGCCGCCGCGATCCGGTGTAGCGAATCGGGATCTCCAGCGGATCGGCGTCCGGAGCGCTGACCTGGAGCCGGTCGCCGAGCAGCCGGGGAACGAGTACCGCGAGCCCGGTGACCTTGCGCTGACTCAGAAACGAGCCGTCCGGTTCGACGAGCATGAACCGCCGGTCCTCGGCGAGACCTTCGGTGCGCACCTCTGCGGTGTCGAGCTGTTCCGCGGCGCAGCCCTTCACGATGTACCGGTACAGCCCGGAAATCCGCGCGCTGCTGTGTTGTTCGGTCATCGCAAGCTCACAGGATCGGCGCCGGCCGGTACGCGGCCGCCTCCGGGTGCTGCTTCACGATCTCCTCCACACCGTCCACAATGGACTGAACCTGGCGGGCAGCGAGCCCGGTGAACGCGAGCCGATCGGCGAACAGTTCCTCGATCTCATGCTGTGCCAAGGGAATCCGTTCATCGGCCGCGAGCCGTTCGGTGAGATCGTTGCGCTCCTGGCCCTGTTCGCGCATGGCGAGCGCGACCGCGACCGCGTGCTCCTTGATCGCCTCGTGCGCGGTTTCCCGGCCGACCCCGGCGCGCACCGAGGCCATCAGCACCTTCGTGGTCGCCAGGAAGGGGAAGTACCGGTCCAGTTCGCGGCCGATCACCGCCGGGTAGGCACCGAACTCCTCGAGCACGGTCAGGAAGGTCTCCAGCAGGCCGTCGAAGGCGAAGAACGCGTCCGGCAGCGCCACCCTGCGCACCACCGAACAGGAGACATCCCCTTCGTTCCAGGTGTCCCCGGACAGTTCCCCGGTCATGGCAACGTATCCGCGCAACACCACCATCAGCCCGTTGACCCGCTCACAGGACCGGGTGTTCATCTTGTGCGGCATGGCCGAGGATCCGACCTGCCCCTTCTGGAATCCCTCGGTGGCCAGCTCGTGCCCGGCCATCAGCCGGATCGTCTTCGCCAGGCTCGACGGCGCCGCGGCGAGCTGGGCCAGCGCGGAGACCACCTCGAAATCCAGTGAGCGCGGGTACACCTGGCCGACGCTGGTGAGGACTTCCGAAAACCCCAGATGCCCGGCGATCCGGCGCTCGAGCTCGGCCACGTTCTCCTCGTCACCGAGCAGATCGAGCATGTCCTGGGTGGTGCCGACCGGGCCCTTCACCCCGCGCAGCGGATAGCGCGCCAGCAGCTCGGTGAGCCTGCGGTAGCCGGTGAGCAGTTCATCGGCCGCGGTGGCGAACCGCTTGCCGAGCGTGGTCGCCTGCGCCGCGACATTGTGCGAGCGGCCGACCAGCACCAGCTCCCCGTGCTCCGCGGCCAGCCCGGCCAGCCTGCCGAGGACCGCGATCACCTTGTCCCGCACCAGTTCCAGGCTGCGGCGGACCTGGAGCTGCTCCACGTTCTCGGTGAGATCCCGTGAAGTCATGCCCTTGTGCACGTGCTCATGCCCGGCGAGCGCGTTGAACTCCTCGATGCGTGCCTTCACATCGTGACGGGTGACCCGTTCCCGCGCGGCGATCGAGTCCAGATCGATCCGGTCCCGTACCCGCTCGTAGTCGGCGAGCACCCCGTCCGGAACGGCGACCCCGAGCTCGGACTGCGCGCGCAGCACCGCCAGCCACAGTTCCCGTTCGAGCAACACCTTGTGCTCAGCCGACCACACCGTGGTCATCTCGTTCGAGGCATACCGGTTCGCCAGCACATTCGCGATCACGACTATTGACCCTAACCTCAGGCCCGCAGCTCGGCGAGCAGTGCCTGCGCAGCCGCATCGCGCGGATTCGGGTCCACCTGGATCAGCGCGTTGACCACCGTGCCGTCCACCAGTGCCACCAGCCTGGCCACCGCGGCCCGGTCGGTGGCGTATCCGCAGCGGCTGAGCACATCCAGGAGCAGGGCGTCCATCTGCTCACCCATTTCGCGCATCAGCGGGCGGAGGAACTGACGGCGACCGGTGGCCACCAGCCGTTCGTAGCGGGACAGCACCGCCTCGTAGTCGGCCTCCACGCTCGGCTGCCGGTGCCCGAGCAGATGATCGAGCAACACCTGGACCGTGGCCTCGACCGTGCGCTCCTCCTCGGGCACATCCCGCCACTGACGCTCACTGCGATCCAGTTCCGTCCGGCTCTGATGCTCGACGGCCGCAGTGATCAGATCGTCAAGCGAGTCGAAGTAGTACGTGGTCGAGGCGAGCGGCAACCCGGCGCGCTCGGCCACCGCACGATGCCGGACCGCGCTGAAGCCGCCCTCCACGAGTAGCGCCGAAGCCGCCTCGATCAGCTGCTGCCGCCTCCGCTCACCCTTCGGAGTACTCGCCGCCCCTGACTCTCGGTGCTCACTGTCCCGCTGCCCCGACTCATTCTGCCCAGACATGATGCTCCCATCGTGCCACGGGTGCTTGTGCGTGGTT
>NZ_JALM01000046.1:3380-40559 GCF_000737195.2 Sciscionella sediminilitoris | reverse complement strand
CACAACCACGCACAAGCACGGCTAGGCTGGGGTAGGTGACGGAGAAACCGCAGGTCGTCGGGTTGTTACTGGCCGCGGGGGCGGGGACCCGATTCGGCGGCCCGAAGGCGCTCGCCGAGGTCGGGGGCGAGCCGCTCGTGCTCCGCGCGATACGCACACTGCGTGATGGCGGGTGCGCCGAGGTGC
Source organism: Sciscionella sediminilitoris (assembly GCF_000737195.2). GTDB lineage: Bacteria > Actinomycetota > Actinomycetes > Mycobacteriales > Pseudonocardiaceae > Sciscionella > Sciscionella sediminilitoris. The sequence goes on along the minus strand of NZ_JALM01000046.1, from coordinate 40,373 downwards.
TCGTGGTGCTCGGCGCGGCCGCCTCCAAGGTTCACGCCCTGTTACCACCCGAGGTGCGGTCCGTGTACGCACCGGACTGGGAAACGGGCATGGGGGCTTCGCTGCGCACGGGCCTCGCCGCGGTACCCGACTGGGCCAGCGCGGTGCTGGTGCACCTGGTCGACCTGCCCGGAGTCACCGCGCAGACGGTGCGCGAGGTCGGCGCGCTGGCCACCCGCTCGGTCCTCGCGCGGGCCGGTTACCAGGGAAAACCGGGACATCCGGTGCTCATCGGGGCCGATCACCTCGCCGAGCTGGGCGCGACGCTGCACGGCGCACACGGGGCGAAGACCTGGCTGCGGGAACGCACTGTGCACCTGGTCGAGTGCGCACGGTTCGGTCACGGCGAAGACCTGGACACACCCGAGGACGGGGTTAGGCTCGGTCTGTGGAGCGCCCCACCCTGAGCCAGGACGAACTGGCCCGCAGCCTCGAGGCCACCGGTTACCTCGCCGACCCGGAGCTCGCGACCACGGCGTTTCTCGCGATGCGGATGGGGAAGCCGTTGTTCTGCGAGGGCGAGCCGGGCACCGGCAAGACCTCGCTGGCCAAAGCACTCGCCGAAGCGCTCGGCCTCACCCTGATCCGCTTGCAGTGCCATGAGGGCATCGATGCCGCGCAGGCGCTCTACGACTGGGATTTCGGGCGTCAGCTGCTGCACCTGCGCGCGCTCGAGGCCGCATCGGATGGCCACCTCGATGCCGAACAGGCGGAGAAATCGCTCTACGACGAACGGTTCCTGCTCGACCGGCCGTTGCTGCGCGCGCTGCGCACCGCACCGTGTGTGCTGCTGGTCGACGAGATCGACCGCGCCGACGACGAGTTCGAGGCCTTCCTGCTGCAGGTACTCGACGAGGCCTCGGTCAGCATCCCCGAGTTCGGCGAGATCACCGCGCGGCAGCCGCCGATCACGGTGCTGACCTCGAACCGCACCCGCGAGGTGCACGATGCGCTGAAACGCCGCTGTCTCTACCACTGGCTCGAGCACCCGGACCTGGCCCGCGAAGTGGCGATCCTGCACAGCAGGGTGCCCGGGATCGGGGACGCGCTCGCCCATCAGGTCGCCACGGCGGTGCGCGGTCTCCGCGAGCTGGAACTGCTCAAACCACCCGGGGTCGCCGAATCGATCGACTGGGCAGGCGCCCTGCTCGCCCTCGACCGGGACGTACTCGACGCGCAGACCGCGGCACACACCCTCGGCGCCGTGCTGAAGTACCACGAGGACACCGACCGGGTCCTGGCAGCCGGTCTGGAAAACCTGCTGGCGAGCTGATGGAACCGCTTCCCGGACTGCTCGGTTTCACGAGGGCGCTCGCCGCGGCCGGGGTACCCGCCGATCCACACCGGGCCATGGCGTTCACCGAGGCCATCGGGCACATCGATATCGCGGACCCCCGCCAGCTCTACGCGGCCGGGCGCGCGACGCTGTGCGGGGAACCGGACGACCTTCCGGTGTACGCGCGAGTTTTCGCGGCCTGGTTCGGCGCGGGATACCCCGGGACCACACCGGCAACCGAGAAACCGGCCCGCCCGCGGATCGCCGCGCTCGACGGGAGAACGGCGAGCGGCGAACCGGGGGAGGCGCTGCGGGTCGCCGCGGACGACACCGAGGTACTGCGCTACCGCGATCTGGCCGAGCTCACCGAAGCCGAGCGGGAGCGGGTGCGCGCCCTGCTCGCCGAGCTGGATGTGCGGCCACCGCTACGTTCGAGCATGCGCCGCCGCCCCGCACACCGCGGCGAACTCGACCCGGGACGGACCCTGCGCGGGATGCTCGCCAGTGGTGGGGAACCGGTACACCTCCGCCACCGGGCGAGCGCACCGAGACCGCGCGGAATCGTGCTGTTGCTGGACATCTCCGGATCGATGCGTCCCTACGCCGACGCGCTTCTGCGATTCGCGCACGTGGTGACCAGGCGTGCGGCCACCGAAACGTTCACCATCGGCACCCGGCTGACCAGGCTCACCCCGGCCCTGCGCGCCCGGGATCCCGAGCTGGCCCTGGCCGCGGCGGCCCGGACGGTCCCGGACTGGGCCGGTGGAACGCGGATCGGCGAGTCACTCCGCGTGTTCTGCGATCGCTGGGGGCAACGAGGGCTCGCGCGCGGCGCGGTGGTCGTGGTCTACTCCGACGGCTGGGAACGCGGTGAACCCGAGCGGCTCGGTGAGCAGATGGCCCGGTTACATCGCTTGGCACACAAGGTTTTCTGGGTGAACCCGCATGCGGGAAGGGCGGGCTACGAGCCGGTGCAGTCCGGGATCGCGGCCGCGCTCGGGCATATCGACCGCCTGCTTGCCGGGCATAGCCTGGAAACACTGCGGATGTTGCTGCGAGAGGTGCGCGATGCGTGACGTACTCGAGGAACTGGCCACCAGGGTGGCCGCTGGGGAACGGGTCGGGCTCGGCACCGTTGTCGCGACCTTTCATTCGGCGCCACGCGCGCCCGGAGCGGCGATGTTCGTCGCCGAGGACGGCACCGTGCGCGGCAGCGTTTCCGGTGGCTGCGTCGAAGGTGCGGTCTACGAGCTCGCCCAGCAGGTGATCAGCGAATCGGCTCCGGTGCTGCAGCGCTACGGGGTCTCCGATGACGATGCGTTCGCCGTCGGGCTGACCTGTGGCGGGATCCTCGACGTGTTCGTGGAACCGGCCGGGGACTGGGTGCTCGAGCTCGCCGAATCGGTCCGCGATGGTGAACCGGTCGCGCTGGCCACCGTCGTCGAGCACCCCGATCCGGCGCGGATCGGCGCGCACCTGCTCATCTGGCCGGAGCGGCGATCCGGCACCCTCGGCGGGGATCGGTTCGACGACGCGGTCACCGACGACGCGCGCGGACGCCTGGCCAGCGGGCGCAGCGGATCCCTGCACTACGGGCCGGACGGCCAGCGCCGCGGCGAGGGCTGCACCGTTTTCGTGGCCACCTTCGAACCACCGCCGCGGATGCTCGTGTTCGGCGCGATCGACTTCGCCGCGGCCATGGTGCGGATCGGATCCTTCCTCGGATACCACGTCACCGTCTGCGACGCGCGGCCCATCTTCGCCACCACCAGCCGATTCCCGGACGCCGACCAGGTCATCGTCGACTGGCCGCACCGCTACCTGAACGCCGAACTCGAAGCGGGCCGGATCGACGAACGGACCGTCGTCACCGTGCTCACCCACGACCCCAAGTTCGACGTGCCGCTACTGGAGGTCGCCCTGCGCGCCGAGCTCGGCTACGTCGGCGCCATGGGTTCCCGGCGTACCCACGAGGAACGGCTCGACCGATTGCGCGCGGCCGGGTTCGGCGAACACGAACTCGAACGGCTCTCCTCACCCATCGGCCTCGACCTCGGCGCCCGCACCCCGGAGGAAACCGCCATCTCCATCGCGGCCGAGATCGTCGCCCTGCGCTGGGGTGGCCGCGGCATCCGACTGTCCACCCTCGACGGACCCATCCACCGGGAACGCCTCACCACCGAAATCTGACCCGTTCCCGCAGGTCGAAGCCCGTCGTGCGTGGTTGTGTTGGTTCTAACCAACACAACCACGCACAAGCAGGTCCGGGGCCCGCTTGTGGATCACTCAGCTGAAAGTGAATAGCGGGCGAACCCTTGGCGAAGTGCGGTGATTAGGCCATTCGGGGGTTGCTGGGGGCAGTGAAGCCGGGGTTATCCACAGGTAGGCACCGGAACTGTCCACAGCTGGGGACAGTTTTGGGGTTTCACGCGTACCTCATATGATTCCGGCACTTGCGAACCGCTGGAGGTCATCGATGTCGTCCGAGCCGAGGCGGCGCGGCCATTCCGGGCTGCGTCTGTCGTGGTGGAACCTGGTGTTACTGGTTCCGCTGATCGTCCTCTTCACCCCGATGTACAACGCGGATCGGCCCCGGCTGTTCGGCATGCCGTACTTCTACTGGTACCAGTTCCTGTTCGTGTTCATCGGCGTCATCAGCGTCGCGATCGTCTACCTGGCGACCAGGGACAAGAAGCCGAAGAAGCAGAACAAGCAGGAGAACTCCGGGGAGGATGGCAAGTGAGCGGCGGACAGATCGTCGAACTGGTTGTTTTCGTCGTGCTGTTCGCGTTCGTGACCGTGCTCGGTTTCGTCGCCGCACGATGGAAATCCGCCTCGCTCGACCACATCGACGAATGGGGACTCGGCGGCCGCCGGTTCGGCGCCTGGATCTCCTGGTTCCTGCTCGGCGGTGACCTCTACACCGCGTACACCTTCGTCGCGGTGCCCGCGCTGATCTTCGGCAGCGGAGCACTGGGCATGTACGCCCTGCCGTACACGATCATCGCCTACCCGATCGTGCTGCTTCCCGCGCTCCGCCTGTGGTCGGTCTCCCGCGCGAAGGGGTACGTCACCCCCGCCGACTTCGTGCGCGGACGGTTCAACTCCCCGACCCTCGCGCTGCTGATCGCGATCACCGGGATCGTCGCGACCATGCCCTACATCGCGCTGCAGCTCGCCGGGCTCGAAGCGGTACTACGCACGATGGGGATCAATGCCTCGGGTCTGCTCGGGCACCTGCCGCTGCTGATCGCGTTCGTGATCCTCGCGCTCTACACCTACCAGTCGGGACTGCGCGCGCCCGCACTGATCGCGGTGGTCAAGGACGCGCTGATCTACATCGTGATCATCGTCGCGGTCATCTACCTGCCCATCAAGTTCGGCGGATTCGGCCACATCTTCGACATCTCACAGCAGAAACTGAGTGAGATCTCCCCGAAGACGGGCAAGCCGAAGGGCTCGGTACTGCTCACCGGAAACAACCAGCTGCAGTACGCGACCCTGGCGTTCGGCTCGGCGCTGGCGCTGTTCCTGTACCCGCACTCGGTGACCGGTGTGCTCGCCTCCAAGGGACGCCGGGTGATCAAACGCAACATGGTCGCGCTTCCCGCGTACTCCTTCGTGCTCGGCCTGCTGTGCCTGCTCGGGTTCATCGCACTGGCCGCGGGCACCAGCCCGATCACCAACAACGCGACCGGTGAGCCGGACACGAACACCGTGGTGCCCAACCTGTTCGGCACCCAGTTCCCGTCCTGGTTCGCCGGAATCGCCTACGCCGCGATCGGTATCGGCGCGCTCGTGCCCGCGGCGGTGATGTCCATCGGTGCGGCGAACATGTGGACCCGCAACATCTACAAGTCCTACCTCCGCCGCGATGCGACCCCGGCCCAGGAAGCCAAACAGGCCAAGCTCGCCTCGCTGATCGTGAAGTTCGGCGCCGTGGCCTTCGTGGTCTTCATCGACCCGCAGTTCTCCATCGACCTGCAGCTGATCGGCGGCGTGCTCATCCTGCAGACCCTGCCATCGGTCGCGATCGCCCTGTTCACCCGCTGGCTGCACAAAGCCGGCCTGATCGCGGGCTGGATCGTGGGTATGGCCTGGGGGATCATCATGCTCTACGGCATCCCCCGGGCGAACGGAACCGGACACTTCGGTGGTTCCGCGCTCCCACTCGGGCACCTGTCGATCTTCGGCTGGCATCCCTTCGAAGGTTCACAGGTGCAGATCTACGTCGGATTCGTCGCCCTCATCGCGAACCTCGTGGTCGCCGTCCTCGTCACCGTGATCGCCCGCGCGCTCGGCTCCAAGGACAGCGGGGACGAGACCAGCGCCGACGATTACCACGTGGACGAGAACACCCCCCTCCCCGAGAAGACGGCCTCGACAAACCCCGCTTGACCTGGGGCTTTACTCGGTCGTGAGTGGTTGTGTTGGTTCTAACCAACACAACCACTCACGAAGGACGCTTTCGGTTTTCGCCCTTGTCGAGCGCGGCGATGAGCAGCCCGCCGAGCAATGCCAGGTTCTTGTCGAAGTGGATCCGATGCGTGGCCCGGGAGGCCTCGTCATCGTGTTCCCAGTAGGAGTGACCGGCGAGCGTGGTAGGGATCAGGCTCCCGGCGAGCAGCAGCGCCGCCAACCGCGGGCATTTCCCGAACCCGAGCGCGAGCCCGGCCCCGGTCTTGACCAGCGCGTCGACCTTGACCAGCGTCTCCGGGTCGGTCGGCACCGGGAGCGAGCGATCGCCGATGGTCTTGTCCAGCAGTGGGCGCGCGAGCTCGACCCGCCCAGCCGGGTGCCGCAATGTGTCGATTCCACCGCTGACGAAGACCCAGGCAAGCAGTGGTCGAGCGATCCGACGAAGCATGTGCAGTCCACCTGTCCCGTTCTCGATGAGTCCGCTTCCTCCCGAGAACCTACTCTCGACACGTATTCCGAAATCTTGGATCGGCCCTAGAAACCCCGATACAGTCCTCGACATGGATCCGGTCCGCAATCCGTTCGCTCCGGGAGCAGGACAGCGCCCACCCGAACTGGCCGGCCGGGACCGTGAACTCGCCGCGTTCGACGTGGTCCTGGAGCGGGTGGCCAAAGGACGACCGGAACGCAGTCTGGTCCTCACCGGCCTGCGCGGCGTCGGCAAAACGGTACTGCTCGCGGAGCTGCGTTCGATGGCGATGCGGCACGGCTGGGGCGCGGGCAAGGTCGAAGCCCGCCCGGACGCCGGACTGCGCAGACCCCTTTCCGCGGCGTTGCACCGCGCAATCCGTGATCTCGCCGTGCGCCACCGTGCCCCGGACCGAGTCGAGGCCACGCTCGCAGTGCTCAAGGCGTTCGCGCTGCGCAGCGCACCAAGCGACGCGAAACTACGGGACCGATGGCAGCCGGGTATCGATGTGCCCGCCGCGAGCGGTCGCGCCGATTCCGGGGACATCGAGATCGACCTGGTCGAACTGTTCACCGATGTCGCCGAGCTCGCCGCCGACGTGGGCAGCGGGGTAGCCCTGCTCATCGACGAGATGCAGGATGTACGCCCCGAGGACGTCTCCGCCCTGTGCGCCGCCTGCCACGAACTCTCCCAGTCCAGCGCGCCGCTCGTCGTGGTCGGCGCGGGTCTGCCGCACCTGCCGACCGTGCTCTCGGCCTCCAAGTCCTACTCCGAACGCCTCTTCCGCTACGTACGGATCGACCGGCTCGAACGCGAAGACGCCGACCGCGCGGTCCTCGCCCCCATCGAACGCGAAGAGGCCGACATCGAGCCCGAGGCACTCGATGCCCTCTACGACGCCTCCGGCGGGTACCCCTACTTCGTGCAGGCCTACAGCAAAGCAGCCTGGGACGCCGCGCCACAGAACCCGATCACCGTCACAGACGTCCAGATGGCCGCGCCGGAAGCCGAAACCGAGCTCGCCGTGGGGTTCTTCGGGTCCCGCTACGAACGCGCCACCCCCGCCGAACGCGAATACCTGCACGCCATGGCCGAGCTCACCAAGGGCGCGGACGCGGGCGCGGCGAGCACCGAAGTCGCCCGGCACCTCGGCCGGCGCGCCAACTCCCTCTCCCCGGCCAGGGACAGCCTCATCAAGAAGGGGCTCGTCTACTCCGCCGAACGCGGCCACATCGCCTTCACCGTCCCCCACTTCGGCCGCTTCCTCCTAACCCGCTGACCTGCACGAATCGTGCTTCGTGAGTGGTTGTGTTGGTTCTAACCAACACTTCCGCGCACGAGAGGGCCTACCTCTGTCTGTGGTTTTCTATCGTTAGAACTAGAAAATCCTAGGCAGCCTTAGCAGCCGACATGACTCCGGATGAATCACTGTGACTTGCTTGATTGGCCGCATAATCAACGGCTTGTGCGGCAAATTACCATCGAATAAGTGGCACGCGTGTACGGATCGCGTCATACTGGAGAACAGGGGACAGACGAGAACTGAGGAGCGCACCCATGAACATCACCGCGAGGATTCGTGCCCGCAAGGACCGCAACCGCACGAACAAGTCGAGGAAGGCGGGCATCGACCGCACCCGCATGCGTCACGAACTGGCAACAATCGCTCACGCACAGCACGCGCGGATGCGCTGAACCGCCCGAAAACGCGCGGTGCCACACGAATTCAAGCGAATTTCGACGCCGCTGTAACGCAGCGCGGCGCACTGTCGATGTACGGGATGACCCCGTGATGCTGTCGGACCCCCGACCTGACAGCACCGCGGGGTTTTCCACATCCTGGACCACTTTCCCGGCTCACGTCGCGAAGGAACACGCACGCCGGCACGCGCGTTGCCGATGAACGTGGGAACGACGAGTGAACGTGCCAAGGTCCGGGCGCCGGAGCTGAGCGGGCGCGGCTGGCTGAACACCGGCGGGACGAACTACAGCCTCCGCGACTTCCGGGGGAAGTTCGTCCTACTCGATTTCTGGACGTTCTGCTGCATCAACTGCCTGCATGTGCTCGACGAGCTGCGCGAACTCGAGGCCGAATTCGCGGATGTCCTGGTGACCATCGGCGTACATTCCCCGAAGTTCGAACACGAGGCGGACCCGGACGCGTTGCGCGCCGCGGTCGAACGCTACGAAGTCCACCACCCTGTTCTCGACGATCCCGAGCTCACAACGTGGCAGCAGTACGCCGTGCGGGCCTGGCCGACTCTCGCGCTCATCGACCCTGAGGGATACCTGGTGCACGTCGCGGCAGGTGAAGGCCATTCCGAGGCACTGCGAGCGGTCCTCGAAACACAGCTCGCCGCGCACGAGGCCGCCGGAACCCTGCACCGCGGCGACGGCCCCTACGTCCCACCACCACCGCCGGAAACCACGCTCCGCTTCCCCGCGAAGGTAGCGAACACGCCGCACGGCACGCTCCTCGTCACCGATTCGGCGCGGCATGCGGTCGTGGAACTCGATGCGGACGGGGTAACCGAGCTGCGCCGATTCGGAACGGGGGAACGCGGCAGCGCCGACGAGCCGGCCCAGTTCGCCGAGCCGTCCGGAATCGCACTACTGCCAACGGAAATCGCCCGGCAGGTCGGCTATGACGTGATCGTTGCCGACACTGCCAATCACCTGCTGCGCGGGCTCGATCTCGACGCGGGAACCGTGCGCACCGTGGCCGGGACCGGCCGCCAATGGCGTGCCGGCGCCACCGAGGGCCCGGCCACCGACATCGAACTGAGCAGCCCGTGGGATGTGGCCTGGTGGCACCCCGCGGGCGGCGTTGTCATCGCGATGGCGGGCAACCACACCCTGAGCGTGTTCGATCCCATCGCCGGCACGGTGCGGCGTTTCGCGGGAACCACGGTCGAGGGGCTGAAGGACGGCCCGGCGGGCGAAGCGCATTTCGCCCAGCCATCGGGGCTCGCGGTGACCGCGGAGCGGCTGTGGCTGGCCGATGCCGAAACCTCCGCACTGCGCTACGTCGACACCGATCGACAGGTGCACACCGTGATCGGCACCGGGCTCTTCGACTTCGGACACCGGGACGGCACCGCCGCCGAGGCACTGCTCCAGCACCCGCTCGGCGTCGGAGTCCTCGGCGACGGTTCGATTGCCATCGCCGACACCTACAACGGGGCCCTGCGTCGATACGACCCGGCCACCGACGAGGTATCGACCCTCGCCGAGGATCTCGCCGAGCCATCGGATGTGCTTCTCGTGGAGGACTCGATCCTGACCGTCGCGTCCGCGGCACACCGCATCGAGCGGCCCGTGGCACCCGGCGTCGCCGAACAACTCGTGCACGGGGAGGCGATGCAGATCAGCAGGCCGGCGACCGAGATACACCCCGGACGGGTCCGCCTCGACGTGATCTTCGCGGCGGCACCGGGACAACGGCTCGACACCCGATACGGACCGTCTACCAGGGTCGAGGTCTCCGCCTCACCACCCGAGCTGCTGGTATCCGGGGAAGGGACGAACACCGACCTGTCCCGTGAACTGGTCATCGATGAATCCGTCGGCGAGGGCGTGCTGCACATCGTCGCCCAGGCCGCGAGTTGTGCCGATGACCCGGCCATCGAACACCCGGCCTGCCAGCTGACCCGACAGGACTGGGGCGTTCCGGTCACCGTGACCGCGACCGGTGCCGACCGGCTTGCACTGACCCTCGGGGGACTCGATGCCTAGCACGCTCGACCGTACCGACCCGGAAAGCCCGGACCGGGGCACCGATACCATGCCGCAGGTGGCCGACCAGAAGCTCGAGATACAGATGCTGCACGATCGCCTCCTCGTGCGAACCACACCCGAGGAAGGCGAGCGGCGCAGCGGCGGCGGGATCGTGATTCCGGCGACTGCGCAGATGGCCAAGCGGCTGGAGTGGGGCGATGTGCTCGGCGTTGGCAACAGCGTGCGCAACGTCAAGGTCGGTGACCGGGTGCTGTTCAACCCCGAAGAGCAGCTCGAGGTCGAGATCGGGGCCAAGACCTATCTCGTGATGCGCGAGCGCGACGTCCACGCGACCGCGACCGAGCGGACTGACCACGGGACCGGCCTGTACCTCTGACCTCCCGCTGAGCTCTGTGCCGCCCCGCTGGATTGGGGCGATATGGGGGATTTACGCCTACTCCACAACGCTGCACACTGTAACCGAGATCACACCGCTAAGCGCTTGTCGGGAGCGTGCCATGTACATCTCGGATGTGTTGCAACGCAAGGGGTCTTACGTCGCCTCGGTCGAATCGCGGAGCACCGTGCGCGAGCTGCTCGCCGAACTGGCCGAGCGCAACATCGGCGCGGTCGTCGTACTCACCGATCGGCAACCCTCCGGTGTCGTCTCCGAGCGCGACATCGTGCGACATCTGCATGCCGGTGGCGAACGGGTGCTCGACTGGCCGGTCAGCCAGATCATGGCCACGCCGATCGTGACATGTACGCCGAAAGACACCGTCGACAGCGTCATGGTCACCATGACCGAGCGGCGCGTCCGGCACATCCCGGTCATCGACAACGAGCAGCTCGCCGGGATCGTCTCGATCGGGGACGTCGTCAAGCACATGATCGCCAAACTCGAGACCGACCGCGAACAACTCGAGGCCTACATCGTCAAGGGCTGACCTGGGGTTTTCCGTGCTTCGTGAGTGGTTGTGTTGGTTAGAACCCGCACATCCGCTCACGAAGGGTCTGTCGGACAAGGTCCGCAGGGGATAACAAGAGATCAGCGGGTCATGGAAGATGGGCCCTGCCCGGTTCAGCGTCCCCCGGTGGGGTCAGCCTGCCTCGGCGTGCGTGTTCGCGGCGCACCGCGGGCAGCGACGGGCGAGGAAGAGCACTCCGCTGCGGCGAAGGACGCCGATAACCTCCTCGGCGACCCCGCAGGGATCGGTGTGCACTTCGTTCCACCCATAGGTCAGTCGTGATCGGCCGGCCAATTCGGCGGCGTTGTCTCTTCGCCGATCCCGGAAAGCCACCCACGGCATCGCGTGCCAGGTCCGGCTGTCCAGGCGCACGGTCAGCAAGGCGCCCAGGTGGTCGTAGGTCGCGTCCTCGTACAGAAGCCGGTCGTCCACGAGGAACGGTTGCTGCCTTCGCGCGGGCGGTATGCCGTGCGCGCGCTCGACCAGTTCCAGATATTCGCGCTCCAGCTCGGACATCAACCCGCTGGCGACGAGCCTGAGCGCCCCGTTGAGCGCCTTGCGGTACCGATAGGGCGGCCGCACCTCGAGGTTCCTCCCCAGCTGGCGGACGGTCACTGGCCAGCGTCCAGCGAGGCCGATGAACATCGTGGTGGCATCCGCCGCGTTCGGTTCCGCCACAGCGAGATCCGTGAGCGTGTCCACTCTCCTCGTACGCTCCGGATCAGTACCGGCGCCGATATGCCGGATCGCGCGCGACCGGTGCACCTTGACCAACGGCAACTGGGAGATCGCCGAGCGTCCATAGGCGACGGTGATCTCGACCTCGGCCGGTCGCCGTTGTTCCGTTTTGCCCTGCCACCGATCAGCCGCACTCGTATGGCTGATCATCGCCGTCGGCCCGCCATAGAGCAGCGCCGCGGACACGTTCGCCGGATGCGTGAGGGGACCGGTGAACGTGGCATAGACCCCGCGCACCACCCGTTGCCACCGCCGCGCATCCAGATTCGCCTGCAGGACGCCTCTCGTGATCGCGAACTCACGCAGCTGGCGCACATGCACGATTCCATGTTGCCGAGCAAGCATCGCGCGCCATTCCTGCCGACGGCGCGGCGTCAACCGCTCCTCGGACCAGCGCTCATTGCTCGGCATACCTCACTATCGCGCTATCCCGATAAAACGGCGAGCACCCTAATCCCCAGTTGTGGATAACCACGACCTGTCCACAGTGGATCGCATACACATTCGTGAGCGATTGTGCGGGTTCTAACCAACACAACCACTCACGAGGACTGGCCCGCTGAGCGGAGGAGGGCGGCTATGACGGGTTCGAGATCGGCGGCCCGGGGGGATTCGTCGTCGATGAGGCCCTGGATGAGCAGTCCGTCGATGGCCGCGAGGAAAACGCGGAAGGCGACCTCGTCGTCGTGCCGCACCATGGAGGTGAGCACGTCGAGCCAGCGTCGTGCGGCGGGACGGAGGGAAGGGCGCCGGGCGGCGAGGAGGTAGAGCTCGTATTCGGCCATGGTCCGCCCACGTTGCGGGCCGAGCGCGTGCGCGATCAGGGCCGCGATCTCGGCGGCCGCGCGCCTGCCGTGCGAGCGCACGTGGTCGATCATCCAGTAGACCTCGGTGGCCATGTCCTTGGCACCGGTGAGCAGCGTGGCGATCAGCAGTTCGTCGAGGGTGGCGAAGTGGTAGGTGGTGGACGCTGTCGGGATCCCGGCTTCGCTCGCCACGGTTCGGTGCGTGACCCCCGCGACGCCGTCCCGCTCGATCACCCGCAGGGTTGCTTCGATGATCTCGGCGCGCCGCTTCTCACCCCGTACCTTGCGCCCGTCCACTCCACTGCGCGCTCCCGAACGCGGACTCACTCGGGCTCCACCTCCCTCTCGCAGGTCACGTCAAATTACCTGAACGATAGTCCCAATATCCAGGAGGCATGCACCACATTCGTGGGACGTTGGGCATGCCGATCAGTTACTCATCGGTAATGAGCTTTAAGGTGCTCGGATCAACGGTTCCTGACGAAAGGCCCGGACCATGAGTGCGTGGCAGATCACGCTCGGCTCTGTCGGCGTGGCGATCAGCCTGGTCGCGTGGGCGATGTTCCTTTCCGGTGTCTGGCGGATGGTGCGCATCATCCGGCTCGGCCAGCCGGACTCGACGCGCAACGGCCCCTTCATTCCCCGCCTGAAGACCCTGATCAAGGAATTCGCCGCGCACACGCGGATGAGCAAATTCCGGCACGTCGCCCCGTGGCACTGGATGGTGATGTGGGGCTTCCTGCTCGGCATCCTGCTCGTCTTCGAAGCATACGGCGAGGCGTTCGTTCCCTCCTGGCACTGGCCCTACCTCGGCGCCTGGTCGGTGTGGAGCCTGCTCGTCGAGCTGCTCGGGCTCGGCACGGTAGTCGGCGGGGTCGCGCTCGCGGTGATCCGCCAGCTCAACCACCCGCGCCGCGCCGATCGGCAGTCGCGGTTCGCCGGATCCAACTTCGGCGCGGCCTACTTCGTCGAAGCGGTCGTGATCATCGAGGGTCTCGGCATGCTCGGCGTGAAGGCCTTCAAGGAATCCAGTGGCCTCGAGGACATGCCGCTGTGGTCGAGCTTCGTGACCAAGCCGCTGTCCTCAGTGCTTCCGCCGAGCCCGGTGCTGGTCTCGGTGATGGCGCTGATCAAGCTCGCCTCCGGGATGCTCTGGCTCGCCGTGGTTTCCCGCAACCTGACCATGGGCGTCGCGTGGCACCGGCTCTCGGCGTTCTTCAACATCTACTTCAAGCGCGAGGACTCCGGCGACGTCGCACTCGGCGCGCTCAAGCCGATGATGAGCGGCGGCAAACCGCTCGACTTCGAGGAGGCCGACCCGGACAAGGACGTGTTCGGGGCCGGGCAGATCGAGGACTTCTCCTGGAAGGGCTTCCTCGACTTCACCACCTGCACCGAGTGTGGGCGCTGCCAGTCGCAGTGCCCCGCGTGGAACACCGGTAAGCCGCTGTCCCCGAAGCTGGTCATCACCCAGCTGCGCGACCACGCCTATGCCAAGGCCCCTTACCTGCTCGCGGGCGGCAAGCGGGACATGGCAGGCGACGAGGTCGGTCTCACCGGGGATGATCCGCACGCCGGCATCGACGTGCTCGCGCTCGCGGAGTCCGAGAAGTCGCTCGTCGGCGACATCATCGACCCCGAGGTGCTCTGGTCGTGCACCAGTTGCGGCGCCTGCGTCGAGCAGTGCCCGGTGGACATCGAGCACGTTGACCACATCGTGGATATGCGCCGCTACCAGGTCATGATCGAGTCGAACTTCCCGAGCGAGCTCAACGGGATGTTCAAGAACCTGGAGAACAAGGGCAATCCGTGGGGACAGAACGCCAAGGACCGTCTGCAGTGGACCGAGGAGCTCGACTTCGAGGTGCCCGTGTTCGACGGTGACCTCGGGGACGCGGAGTACCTGTTCTGGGTCGGCTGTGCGGGTGCTTTCGAGGACCGCGCGAAGAAGACCACCCGCGCGGTCGCGGAACTGCTGCACATGGCCGACGTCAAGTACACGGTGCTCGGGCCGGAGGAAACCTGCACCGGTGACCCGGCGCGGCGCGCGGGCAACGAGTTCGTGTTCCAGCAGCTGGCCATGCAGAACGTCGAAGTGCTCAACTCGGTGTTCGAGGACCGCGAGCCGGGCAAGCGCAAGATCGTGGTCACCTGCGCGCACTGCTTCAACACGCTGGCGAACGAGTACCCGCAGCTCGACGGGCACTACGAGGTCGTACACCACACGCAACTGCTCAACCGCCTCGTGCGGGAGCGGCGACTGGTGCCGATCGCGCCGGTCGGCGGGAGCGCCACCGACATCACCTACCACGACCCCTGCTACCTGGGGCGGCACAACAAGGTCTACGACGCGCCGCGCGAACTCGCCGGTGCGGCCGGAGCCAACCTGCGCGAGATGCCCAGGCACGGTGACCGGTCGATGTGCTGCGGCGCGGGCGGGGCGCGCATGTGGATGGAAGAGAAGATCGGCAAGCGCATCAACGTGGAGCGCGTGGACGAAGCACTGGGCACCGCGCCCTCGAAGATCGCGACCGGCTGCCCCTTCTGCCGGGTCATGCTCAGCGACGGGGTCACATCCCGGCAGTCCGATGGGCTCGCCTCCGAGTCCGTCGAGGTACTCGACGTGGCGCAGCTGCTGCTCAACTCCGTGAAGCGCGAAGCACCCGCGAGCGAGCAGGCCGAGGAACCCAGTAGCGAGACCGAGGAAACCCCGCTGACCTCGTAAAACGGGCTTCGTGAGTGGTTGCGTTGGTTCTAACCAACACAACCACTCACGAGCACTCGTTTGCCCAGGTCAGCGTTCTAGTTCGCCCTGGATGAAGCGGTTGACGGCATCGCGGGCTTCGGAGTCGGAGTACTGCACGGGCGGGGACTTCATGAAGTACGAGGCCGCGGAGAGGATGGGTCCACCGATGCCGCGGTCGAGGGCGATCTTGGCGGCCCGCACGGCGTCGATGATGATCCCCGCGGAGTTGGGGGAGTCCCAGACCTCGAGCTTGTATTCGAGGTTGAGCGGCACATCCCCGAACGCGCGCCCTTCGAGGCGGATGTAGGCCCATTTGCGGTCGTCGAGCCACGGCACGTAGTCCGAGGGCCCGATGTGCACGTTCCGCTTGCCGAGGTCCCGGTCGACCTGGGAGGTGACCGACTGGGTCTTGGAGATCTTCTTGGACTCGAGCCGGGACAGCTCCTTCATGTTGAGGAAGTCCATGTTGCCGCCGACGTTGAGCTGCATGGTGCGGTCCAGCTGCACACCACGGTCCTCGAACAGCTTGGCGAGCACCCGGTGCGTGATGGTGGCCCCGACCTGGGACTTGATGTCGTCCCCGATGATCGGCACCCCGGCCTTGGTGAACTTCTCCGCCCATTCCGGGTCGGAGGCGATGAACACCGGCAGCGCGTTGACGAAGGCCACGCCCGCGTCGATGGCCGCCTGCGCGTAGAACCGGTCGGCCTCCTCGGATCCCACCGGGAGGTAGGAGACGAGCACATCGGCCCCGGAGTCGCGCAGCGCCTGCGCCACGTCGACCGGCTGCTCGTCGGATTCCTCGATGGTGTCGGTGTAGAAGGCACCGAGCCCGTCGAGGGTGTGCCCGCGCTGCACGGTCACACCGAGCGGTGGCACATCGGCGATCTTGATGGTGTTGTTCTCGCTCGCCAGGATCGCCTCGGAGAGGTCGTTGCCGACCTTCTTGGCATCCACATCGAACGCGGCGACGAATCGCACGTCGCGCACGTGGTAGTCGCCGAACTGCACATGCATGAGCCCGGGAACGGTGCTCTCCGGATCGGTGTCGGCGTAGTAGTGCACCCCCTGCACAAGCGAAGCCGCACAGTTTCCGACTCCGACGATCGCGACCTTCACCCCGGGGGTGTTAGCGCCCATGACCGGATTCCTCACTTTCTTCGGTTTCCTGCTCCGCACGTTCGTGCGCGATCAGTTCGTTGAGCCAGCGCACCTCGCGCTCGCTCGCCTCGAGGCCTTGTTGATGCAGCTCACGGGTATAACGGTCGATCTGCTCCCCGGCACGGGCCAGCGCGCTGCGCAGTCCCTCGCGCCGCTGCTCGACCCGCCTGCGGCGCCCCTCGAGGATGCGCATGCGCGCGCTGGCCGAGGTGCGGGTGAAGAACACCATGTGCACGCCGAAGCCTTCGTCGTCGCAGGAGTTCGGGCCCGCGTCCTCGGCGAGTTCGGCGAACCGTTCCTTGCCCTCCGCGGTGAGCTCGTAGACCTTGCGCGCCCGTCGCTGCTGGCTCCGCGCGCCCTCCTCCGGATCCCGCTCGGCGATCAGTCCGCGGCGCTGCAACCGGCGCAGCGTCGGGTACAGCGAGCCGAACGAGAAGGCCCGCAGCGAGCCGAGCAGCTCCCGCAAGCGTTTGCGGAGCTCGTATCCATGCATCGCCGAGTCGTGCAAGATGCCGAGCACGGCGAATTCGAGCATCGACACCTCCAAGGCGATCACGGCGGTTATATATCGGGACGATACATCGCCTCGACCGGTCCCCAGCAGCGAAAGCGAACCTTCTCACACGTCAACGCCACAACCTCCGAAATACGTCCCGATCACCCGAAAAATCGCACACGAAGCGTGCCGGAGCCGGTACGAATGCGTCCCGGATGCGCTCCCGATTCAGCGAAACCGAATGCGAATCGGGCCATAAATCGAATCGGCCGGTTCAGATCACAGGATGGACACGTACCCTGTAGACCGTGCGAACCCAACGACAGCTGGTGGACTACGCGCTGCGCCGCCGTGCGCTGCTCGCGGAGGTCCGTGTCGGCCGCACCTCGACCATGGATGTCTGCGATGCGAGCCCCTACCTGCTGCGGGCCGCCCGGTTCCACGGCGAGTCGAGCCAGCAGTCCTGCCCGCTGTGCGATGGCGAGCTGGTCAACACCAACTGGATCTTCGGGGACGTGCTCGGGCCCGCTTCCGGCTCCGCACGCTCACGAACCGAGCTCGAGAAGATGACCGAGCTGTTCAGTGAGTTCAATGTGTACGTCGTCGAGGTCTGCCCGAGCTGTCATTGGAACCACCTCGTACAGTCATACGTCCTCGGGACCGGTGCCACCTCGGACGGTGAGCGCGGTACCAGGAACCGAAAACGGAAGACGGCGGGACAGTGATGCCACGAAGTACGCCACGAAAACCCGTCGCCGAACACCAGGGCGCCAGCTGCCGGACGGGTGAGCTGCCCATGGAGGTCAACTCGTGAACGACCAGCGTAGACCGTCTTGGCCGGGTGACGATCCCGACGGAAGGCAGGGACGGCCGGCCGCTCAGAACCCCGGCGGCGCGCACCGGCATCGCAGCGAGGAGCCCCAACCCGGCGCCGGTACCCATGGTTCCATCCAGAACGTTCTCGGTGGTGGAGCCACGCCGAACGGAAACGGGTCGAACACGCAGCAACCGGGACGACCGGTGCGCCAGCCGGTGCCCACGAGCGCCCGCCCGGTGCCGCCGCCGTGGCAGCGCCAGGCCGGGCCCGCCGGTCAGCAGCAGCCGCCGCGCGGACCCCAGCAGCCACCGCGGCCCGGGGGACGGCCGAACGGCTACGCCCCGCCGCCGATCCCGCCCGTCGAAGGGGAGACCGAGCTACTCCCGCTGGTCGACGAGGACAAGCACTACGACGACTACCGCGAGCCGGAACTGCTCACCCACCGGGACGGTTTCGACGACTTCGACGAGGAACCGCTCGAGACCGACGGCCGACTGAACACGCACTACCTCGCCGAGGAGGACGAGTACGCGGACGAGGAGCCCGAGCCGGAGGCGGGGGACGATCCCGAACCGCCGCAGCGGCCGCGCTCGACCAGCCTCGAGCGGGCCCGGATGCGGCGCAAGCGGCGGTGGAAGCGCATCCGCCGGGGTGTCTACATCGCCGCCGCCGTGCTGATCATCGGGCCGATTCTCGGGTTCTTCATCGCCTACCAGGTGGTCGACGTGCCCTCTCCCGAGGAGGCGCAGGCCAAGCTCGCGCAGCCGGTGAACTACTACTTCGCCGACAAGTCGCTGATCACCACGGACAAGACGGACGGCGGCAACCGCACGATCCTCAAGCCGAACCAGATCACCGACACGGTCAAGCACGCCACCGAGGCCGCGGAGGACGCGAGCTTCGAGACCAACTCCGGTTTCGACATCAAGGGCATCCTCGGCGCCGTGTGGAAACAGGTCAGCGGACGCCAGGGCGGTGGTTCCACCATCTCCCAGCAGTACGTCAAACAGGCCACCGGTAATGACCAGCACTCGTACTGGCGCAAGGCGATCGAGCTCGTCCAGTCCTTCAAGATGACCAACGAGCAGTCCAAACAGGACATCATCACCGCGTACCTGAACACGATCTACTTCGGGCGCGGCGCCTACGGCATCCAGGCCGCGGCCAAGGCCTACTTCAACACCGATGCCGAGAAGCTGAGCAAACCGCAGGCGGCCATGCTCGCGGGGCTGATCCAGGGCCCGGGCCGCTCGGAGAACGAGAAGTACCGGGTGGACCGCGCGAACTACGTGATGAACCAGATGGTCGACCACAAGTGGATGACCAAGGAGGAGCGCGCGCAGGCCACCTTGCCGACCCCGATCGAGGCGGGGAGCAACAAGCAGGAGACCCAGCTCCAGAAGAATCCCTATCTGCTCGCGGTCAAACGGCAGATCGACAGCGAGCTCGAATCGAAGGGGCTCGACGCCAACCAGCTGCGGCACTCCGGCGCGAAGATCTACACGACCATCAACCCCAAGGTCCAGCAGATGGCCGTTGATGCGAACAACAAGATCATGAGCGCCAACAAGAACGACAAGAACCTGGTCAGCGGTCAGGTCTCGGTCGACCCGAAGACCGGGAGCATCCTTGCCTACTATCCGGGTCAACGGGACAAGACGCAGTACGACCAGGCCGCCCAGGCACACCAGCCAGGGTCCTCGTTCAAGCCGTTCACCTTCCTCTCCCTGCTGGAGAACCGGCCGGGAGCAGGGCTCGGTAGCACCTTCGACGGCACTGACAACCAGGTGATCAAGGGCACCAGGGTGCACAACGCCGACGAAGAGAGCTGTGGCACCAGCTGCACGGTCAAACAGGCCATGACCGAATCGGTGAACACCGTCTTCTACAACATCGCCGCCCAGATCGGCACCCAGAAGGTCCGCGATGCCGCCTGGCAGGCCGGTATCTCCAAGACCACGACGCGGGCGGGCTGCGAGAACGTCCCCAGCCTCACCGAGGTCGACCCGAAGACCTGTAAGCCCAAGGAGATCGGCGGCGGTATCGCGCTCGGCCAGTACCCGGTCTCGGTCAAGGACATGGCCCAGGCCTACGCCACCTTCTTCAACAACGGCATGTTCATCCCCGCGCACTTCGTCAGCAAGGTCACCGACTCCTCCGGGGAGGACACGCTCTACCAGGCGCAGACCGCGGGCAAGCCGGCCTTCGACAAGAACGACCCCAAGCGCAACGCCCAGCTGGCCAGCACTGTCCTCGACTCGATGAAGGACGTGCTCGGCTACAGCGGCGGATCGCTCGGCGGCCGGCCGAACGCGACCAAGACCGGTACCGCCCAGGCCTACGCCGCGGGTGACGAGGGCAGCAACACCGCAGCCTGGATGGCCGGCGGCACCCCGCAGGTGGTCAGTGCCGTCTACGTCGGGGACAAACGCAACAGCGGTAAGGCCATCCACGGCAACTACTCCAACCCCAAGGGCAGCTCGACCAACTACGACATCTACGGGCGTGAGGAACCGACCTTCATCTGGCAGGAGTTCTCCAAGGACTACCTGCAGGGCAAACCGGTCGAGCAGTTGAGCGAGATCCCGCCGATGGGGGAGCAGTCCAGCTACTCGTTCTCCACGTACACCCCGTCCACGCAGACGAACTCGTCCAACGACCAGACCAATGCGACCGACGAGACCACGCGGAGCAGGCACCGGCGCACGAGTCAGCACACCACGCAGAACCAGGACACCAGCGAACCGGACAACAACACCGGTTCGAGTCCGCCGACACATGGTGGCGGTGGTGGCGACACCGGAGGCGGTGACACCGGCGGTGGCGGAGGCGGCCACGGCGGAGGCACCGATGGTGGCGGCACCGGAGGCGGCGGAGGTGGCGGCGGCGACACGCCGGGCGGTCACTCCGGGGGCGGTCACACTGGTGGCGGCGACACCGGCGGCTGACCCGACCAACCCACTCTGACCAGGTCAAACAGGCCCTTGTGAGTGGTTGTGTTGGTTAGAACCAACACAACCACTCACAAGGGCCTTCTGGCGTTGCTCGTACCATGCGGCGGTGACCGAAAGCGCCGAGTCAGACACCGAATCGGGCGAGCCAACGCGAACGGTGACGAAGGGTTCGCGACGGAGCACCGAGGACACGGACTCGTTGACGCCGGACGAGCGTGTGATCCCGACCTGGACGCAGACGATCGCGCGGCAGGCGTCGACGGTGATCGGCGGCCCCCTCGGCAGACATGCGGCGATCGGCAGGCACTGGTTCTTCTCTCCGCTCCGGGTGGTGCTCGCCATCGGGATCCTGGCGCTGCTGCTTTCCTGGTGCGGGAAGGCCGCGTGCATCCAGTCCAACGATCAGGGCACCGGGCTCGACTGGTCGGGACACCGTCAGTACGTGTCGATGTGCTACTCGGACATCGTGCCGCTCTACGGGAGCGAGCAACTGGACAAGGGCGCGTTCCCGTACCGTGATTCGTGGGCCGAGGAGACCACCGACGACTCCGGCAAGCAGGTCACCGAGCGGCGTTATATGGAGTACCCGGTACTCACCGGTCTCTTCCAGTGGGTCAACGCCAAGATCGCCCACCTGTGGACGAGCCTCGCACACTCCGGGATACTGCCCGCCGCGCTGCCGGTCGCGGTGTACTTCAACGCCTCGGCACTACTGCTCGGGCTCGCCTGGCTGGTGACGATCTGGGCGACCGCCCGCACCGCGCGCCGCCGAGCATGGGATGCCGTACTCGTCGCGGCCTCGCCACTGGTGCTGGTGCACGCCTTCACGAACTTCGACACGCTCGCGACCGCGTTCGCCGCGACCGGGTTACTCGCCTGGGCGCGCAGAAAACCCGTGCTGGCCGGGATACTGCTCGGACTCGGCGGGGCCGCGAAGCTCTATCCGCTGTTCCTGCTGTTCCCGATTCTGTTGCTGTGCCTGCGATCCGGGCGGATGCGCGAAGGACTGCGCACCACGGGGACGGCGGTACTCGCCTGGTTCGTGGTGAATCTGCCGATCATGCTCGCCTATCCGGAAGGCTGGGCGCAGTTCTTCCGGCTGAACGCTTCGCGGGCGGCGGATCCGGACTCTCTCTACAACGTCGTCTCGGGCCTCACCGGCTGGGCGGGGTTCCCTACCGTCGAAGCGTTGAACGGGTTCAGCGGGGTCATACTCGCCCTCGCCTGTATCGCGATCGGCTGGCTCGCGCTCTGCGCACCGACCAGACCGCGGCTCGCCCAGCTGTGTTTTCTGCTCGTGGCCGCGTTTCTGCTCACCAACAAGGTGTGGAGTCCGCAGTATTCGCTCTGGCTCGTCCCGCTCGCCGTGCTCGCCCTGCCGAACTGGAAACTGCTGCTCGGCTGGATGGCGATCGATGCGCTCGTCTGGGCGCCGCGGATGTTCATGTACCTGGAGCAGGAGACGATCAAGGCGGGCGAACCGGATCGGGGTCTACCACCGCAGTGGTTCCTCGGCACCGTCACGGTTCGCGATCTCGCTGTGCTCGGCCTGTGCGCACTGATCGTGCACCACATCCTGCGCCCGGAGCGGGATCCGGTCCGGATCAGCGGGGACGACGATCCCAGCGGTGGACCGGTCGCGCAACGCCTCGACCGCTTCCTCGTGCCGAGCCTGCCGAAGCTGCTCTCCGCACGCGGGAAGAGCGGGAAGCCCCGTCAGTCCAGTTCGGACTGAGGCCCCCGTCAGTCCAGTTCGGACTGAACGGCAAGGATCCCCAGAGGCACATGGAGAGCCGGGTACGCCGGACACAGCGTCTGTGTCCGGCGTACCCGGCAGATTTCCGTTCGGTCGGCGACGGTGGAAGGAACGACCGCGCGGTTCAGGGCCCGTGATCCGCGCCGGTCGATCCCCCGGTCTCGCCGAAAGACCTCAACGGGTCATTCAGTTGGGGGCCGGCTCGTTGCCGCGCTGCTGGTGGTCGGTCACCGAGATCGGGCCCGGGTAGGCGGGCACGAGGGCGTGCACGGCCTTGAGGCCTTCGGCAACCGGGTTCGCGATGACGCCGGTGAACGCACCCGCGACAGCCGAGCCCGCGCCGGTGCCGACGCCTTCGAGGGCTTCACCGGGCTTGCCTTCCAGCAGCTTGCCGACCTTGCCGATCTGCGTGCCGCCACGGATGAAGTCCTTGTGCGCCTGCTCGTAGGAGGGCACGACGTTGCAGGGGGAGTTGGTGGTGCCGTTGTTCGG
This sequence comes from Sciscionella sediminilitoris, assembly GCF_000737195.2. Classification (GTDB taxonomy): domain Bacteria; phylum Actinomycetota; class Actinomycetes; order Mycobacteriales; family Pseudonocardiaceae; genus Sciscionella; species Sciscionella sediminilitoris. Next base: position 17,519 of record NZ_JALM01000046.1, on the reverse strand, counting down.
CCCCTCGGTGGTGCTGCTGGACTGCGAGCAGAGCTGGTCCGGGGTGTCCGCGGTGGCCGCGAAGCTGCTGGCGGTGCCGCCCAGCAGGGCGAGTCCAGCGGTGGCCGCGGCGACCGTGATGGCCCGCTTCATGAAGGTCTTCATGTGGAAATACTCCCGTTCGTTTCTTGATAAAGCGCCGCTGGTGTTAACCCGCACGCAAGTAGCTATTTCGTTCTTCGGTTCCTCGAGGTTGATCCGCGCAGATCAGGAATTCCGTAATGAACATTAAACACGCTCTGGGCGAGAACGAAAGCCGAGTGCGACCATCAGGTGACAAGCGAGGGTCATGTTCCCTCATTCGTGTTGCCAACTCGCCAGTACGGACGCGAAACACGCATGCAGGGCATGCATCTGTGTCGCCTGAACGTGTTGCCACGCCTGCCCGTCCGAGTTTTCAATTACCCTTTGAAGTGTACCCATTAACCGGGTAATCCGGCGTTACCCGATCGAAGGATAGTACGGAAGTTTAATGTTTTCCCACCAATACCGACAGTCGTAATTGAATGAATGACGGTCAACCATTAAACCGCTAACACCTTTTCCCGCTATACCGTATTAGCATGAAACCGTTCGCTGGTTTATGCTGGCCCGGTGACAGTCGTGATCGGAGTAGGCGGGCCGAAGGGCGGCGTGGGAAAGACGACACTCGCGCTGAACATGGCGACCCATTGCGTTCGCGGCCTCGGCGAGCAGACCCTGCTCGTCGACACCGATCCGAACCGTTCCGCCCTCGACGCGGCGACCGCGGCGGGTGCGGCGATGCCCTTCCAGGTCGCCGCGAGCACCGATCCGGCCGAGCTCGAGGATCTGCGCACCGCGGGATTCGACGTGGTGCTCGTGGATCTGCCCGGCGTACGTGAGCACAGCGCGCTCGATGCGCTGCTGCGCGAGGGCGCACTGGATGTGCTCGCCTTCCCCACCCGGCCGGAACTGATGGACCTTCGCCCGCTGCTGTCCTTCGTGGACGAACGCGTGCGACCGAACAACGTGCCCTATCTGATCGCGCTCACCCGGGTGCACCGCGATCGCTGTCGCGCCGCCGAGGAACGAAGAGAGGAGTTGCGTTCGCTCGGTTATCGCGTCGCAAGCACTTATACCCGCGCGCTCGTCTCGCACGACGATGCGCTCGAACTGGCCAAGCCGGTCTGTGATCTACCTGGGGGCCGGCATTCGACGGCCTCGGCGGCGACCCGCGAGTACCGCGCGCTCGTCGCCGAGTTGCTCGCCATGTGCGGCCACAGATACGACCCGGACCACACCACCGCACCCGTGTCCCGCATCCCCGCCCGACCGACCGGAGCAGCGGAGGTCATCCATGGCAACTCAACGTACGCTTGCTGAACTCCTCGGCAGGACCCCACAGGTCGCGCCGATCCCCCAAGAGCAGCCGACTCCCCAAGAGCCGCGGACATCCGAAGAGCCGCAAGCCCCCGAAGAGCGACGGGACGAACCCGTACAGACCGAACGGATGAGCCCGCCCGGGGCAGTGCACCCGGCTGCGCCCGAACCGAACGAATCCACGGCCTCCGCCGAGCTGCGCACTCCCGCGCCCGGATCGGCCGACCGGATCACCCTGTATCTGCATCCCGACGATCACCGCGCCCTCGGCCTCGCCAAGTTGGACGACCGGATCGACCACAACACCCGCATCCGCGCGATGATCGCGCTGTGGCGCAGCGATCCGGACGCGGTCAACGAGCTCGCCGCCCGGCACAAGGCGCCGTAGCCGCAGGCGGGCGGGGCACCGCCCGGTAGGGTCGCCGCGAACCGGGAACGCGACTACGTGGTGGCTAGAGAATGATGACGCGAGCACAAGCACTACTGACCAGGCTGCTCGCAACCGGGCCGGCGCTCTGGATCGCACTCGGCGTGGTCGAGCTCGCCGCCGCGGTCGTGGTGCTGATGGTGATCCCGACACCGATCGACCTCGAGGTCTACCGGCTCGGCGCGCAGGCACTGGTCCGGGGCGCACCGCTGTATCACGATCTGCCGCCCACCACCGCGGGCGTCGCGCTGCCGTTCCTCTACCCGCCGCTGGCAGCGGTGCTGTTCACCCCTCTGACCCTGATCGAGCTGTATCCCTCCGAGGTGCTGTTCGGCACGGTCTCCACGATCGCGCTGCTGGCCACCCTCTATGTCTTCGTGCGCGAGCTGCACCAGCGTGAGGGCCGCAAGCTCCCGCGCGCGCTCGCGATGAAGCTGGCGCTGCTCGGTCTTCCGGTCGCCACCTTCGCCGAACCGGTGCGGGAGAACCTGCAGTTCGGCCAGATCAACACGGTGCTGATGGCCCTGGTCGCGGTGGACTGCCTCGCGCTGCGCAACACCCGCTACCGCGGGCTGCTCACCGGTGTGGCGACCGCGGTCAAGCTCGTTCCCGGTGCGTTCCTGCTGTTCTTCCTGTTGCGCAGGGACTGGCGCGGGGCACTGGGCATGGTGATCGGCGGGGTGCTGTCCTCGGCCATCGCGCTGATCATCGCGCCCGGGCTGTCGATCCAGTTCTGGACCAAACAGATCTTCGACATCGCGGGCAATGTCACCTTCGCGACGAACCAGACGCTCAAGGGCTTCTTCGCCCGGTTGATCACCGATGAGACCGTGCAGAACGTGTGCTGGGCGGTCGCGGTGCTCGCGCTGCTGGTGGTGATCGTGCTCGGGATGCGGCGCGCGCTCGCGGTGCGGGACACCGCCTCCGCACTGGTGATCAACGCGATCGGTGGCCTGCTGATCTCGCCGATGTCCTGGTCGCACCACTGGACCTGGGTGGCCCCGGCCTTCCTGCTGCTCGCCGTCAACGCCTGGCGGCTACGGCAAGTCTGGCTCGCGCTCGGCACGGTGGCGGTCATGGCGATCGGCTACCTCGGACCGTTCTGGTTCGCTCCCCGGGACAACGGGGCCGAGGTGCACTGGACGGTGTGGCAGCAGATCTACGGGAACTCCTACGTGCTAATCGGGGTGATCGCGCTGGTGATCACCGCGGTCAAGATCGGCGCCCGGAACCACACGATCACCGTCGACGAACCCGGTGTGCCAGCCGGGCGCGGCGCGTAGGAAGGCCAGGAACAGCCCCGCGAGCAGGGCGGCCCGGCCCCAGACCCCGATCATCACCGCCTGCGCGGCGAATCCGTCGTAGATACCCGAGTCGATCTGGTAGTACCACCGGAAAAGGCCGATCCCGAACACCAGATCCACGAGCAGATAGCTGACGATCCAGCCGGGGTGCACCCGCAGCAGCGCGAAGAACGGCAGCAGCCAGAGCACGTACTGCGGGGAGTGCACTTTGTACAGCAACAGGAACGCGCACAGCATCGCCGCGCACACCGCGACGAACGGGTATTCGCCCGTGCGCAGGTAGCGGCGGTGGCCCAGATACAGCGCGAGCGCGCAGCCAAGCAACACCGCCAATGGTGCCGCCAGGCTGATCGCGTCCTGGAAGGCCTGGTTGTCCGGATTCGAATAGGGACGGAACGCCCAGAACCAGATCGAGTTCGTGGTGATGTCCACCTTGCGGGCGGCCTGGAAGGTGAACGAGGCCAGCCAGCCGTCGAAACCGAGCGCCACGAACGGCAGGTTCACCAACACCGCGGGCGCGATCGCGGCGGCCAGCACCCGCCCGACCCGCGCACCCCGTGTCCAGGTCAGCGCGAGCAGCGGCAGCACGAACAGCGCCGGATAGAGCTTGAGCGCGAAACCGAGCCCGAACAGGACCGCTGCCAGCACCGCGCGCTGCTCGAACGGGCGCCGCCAGCGCAGCAGGGCGAGGAACCCGCCGGTGCTCACCGCGACGACCGCGAGGTCCCAGTTGTGGAAGCCGTACAGCGCCAGGGCAGGGGCAAGCGACCAGCACAGCGCACGCCAGCGAGTGAGTTTGCCCAGCGCGAACGCGGTGAACAGGCCGAACGGCGCCAGTAACAGCGCCGAGGCCAGCAGGAACTGCCCGTCGTTGCCCGCGAACACCGAGCCCAGCCAGATCAGCATCCCGGTCAGCACCGGGTACTCGACGCTGCCCCCGGTCAGCTCACCTCGTGCGTCGAGCCCGCCCTCCAGATAGGGGAAGCGATGCCGGTCGAGTTCCCTGGCCTGCCACAGGTACTGGATGTCGGAGTAGCAGACCTCGGCGTACTGCCTGGTCCCGATCGAGGGCTGGGTGACCCCGTGCGCGTCGTAGCCGGGCCCGGTGCAGCGGGCCTTGTTCGCGAACCCCGCGACGAGCATGAGCCCGCAGAGGGCCACGAGTACCGCGAGGACCAGGCGTTCCGGGCGTCGGGACCGCTCAGCCGGTGTGTTCGCGTAGGTAGGCAATGTCCTCGCTGATCCCGGTCCACGGCGTCTCGCACACCACCGGCGCGTCGGCGGCGCGCACCACATCGGCGAGCTGGCTGACCTCGATGGTGCCGTTGCCCAGGTTCGCGTGCCGGTCCCGCCAGGAACCGAACGAGTCCCGCGAGCTGTTCAGGTGCACGAGATCGATGCGCCCGGTGATCGCTTTGACCCGGTCGACGATCCCGACCAGGTCCTCGCCCGCCGCGAAGGCGTGGCAGGTGTCGAGCACGAAACCGGCGTCGAATTCGCCGACCTCGTCCCAGAGTCTGGCCAGCATGTCGAATCCGCGGGCCATCGCGTTGTCCCCGCCCGCGGTGTTCTCGATCAGCACCCGAGTCGGGAAACCGCCCTCCTTGGCCTGCCGTTCGAACAGCTTGCGCCAGTTGCTCAGGCCCTCCTCGGGGGCGTCGTCCTTGGTGACGTGCCCGCCGTGCACCACGAGCCCGGTCGCGCCGACCTCTGCGGCCACCTTCGACTGCTCGAGCACCTGCTTGCGGCTCGGGATCCGGATCCGGTTGTTCGTCGAGGCGACGTTGAGCACGTACGGGGAGTGGATGAAGACCTCGAGATCGCTGTCCTTGATCTCGGCCGCGTTCTCCGGGGCCTTCGGCGTCTTCCAGGACTGCGGGTCGGAGAGGAAGAACTGCACGACCTTCGCGCCGACCTCGTCCGCAGCGTCGATCGGGTCCTCCTGGCGTACATGTGCTCCGATTCGCATGGCCGTCAGCGTAACCACCCCCACCGACAAACCTCACCCGCCCGTTTCACGGGGGTGCCACGGGACACCGAACGCCGGTATCGTGACCGTCACCTATCGGCTACTGGGTCGTTAACTCATTCGGCAGGAGGGATGAGTACATGGGCGCGCGTGTTGGACGGATCGCCGCGAGTGCGGTGCTCGCGGCGGGTGTCGGCTTCGCATCGACGGCCATCGCGGCACCCGCCGCCGATGCCGCGCAGCCGGTGATCGTCGGCAGCTGCAACGCCACGGTGACCGGGTCCCCGGGTGAGCCGGTCTCCATCGATCTGGGCGCGGTTCTCGGTATCGGCAAGGGCCCGGTCGTGCCGATCGGCGCCATCCCGCAGGCCGGTGCCCGCGCGCTCAACCCGTCGGGGGCGGCCCAGGCGCACAAGGGCCCGCTCGCCGACCTGATCGGCGGCATCAACAGCGTGCTGCAGAAGCTGCTCACCGGTGGCTGTTCGATCCTGGCCAAGGCCACGAACGCGGTCGCGGCGCCGATCCAGGACGCCGGGAAACCGGTCACCGACGCGCTCGCGCCCGCATCGAAGCAGCTCGCCAAGGGCCTGACCGACCTGCACCTCGCCAAGCAGAACCCGCCGGACCGGCAGAGCCCGAGCAATCCGGGCGGTTCGCCGACCCAGCCGGGCAACCAGGGCAGCACGCCGCCGCCCGACAAGGAAGGACTGCCGACCCCGCCCGCGCAGAGCGGCCCACAGGGGGTTCCCGCCGGGATTCCGCTCTACGGCCAGCTCGGCTACGGTTCCGCGGCACCCATGTCCCCGGCCTCGCTGTACAGCGCGGTTCCCATGGACGCTCCCGGATTCGGCGTCGGGTACGGCGCGCCGGGCATGTACGGTGCTGATCAGGGCGCGCAGTACGGGACGCAGATCCCGGGCAACGCACCCTCGTTCGGTCAGATCCCCGGACAGACCAACAGCGACTCGATGGGTGACCCGGTGCGCACCGCGGGCCGGGCGACCGCACTCGCCGAGCCGGTGAAACAGGGCGGCAACGACATCGGTGTCCCGCTGCTCATCGCCGTCATCGCGGCGACCGGAGTCACCGCGGGGCTCGCCCGCGCTTGGGTAATGAAAAAGGCAACGCGTTGAACAGTGAAGGGGTGACCGGGTTGAGGAAAGGTCTCCGTAGAACCGCGGGACTCGCGACCATGGCCGCCATTGTCGGCACCACGACCGTGCTCGGCGCCGGAAGCGCGTCCGCCGCGACCGTGACCGAGTCATCGTGCACCGGACAGCTTCCCGTGCACATCGGTGACACCGTCTCGATCGCCGGCTCGGCCGTAGCGGGACAGGCCGCCCAAGCTGTCAAGAACTCGGGCGTGTGGTTCACCGATCCGAAGCGGGTCAGCGACAAACTCAAAGCGATCCCGAGCATCGCCCTCACCGGCATGCCGAACAAGGCCTCCACTCCGATATCCGGCAACACCATCGCCGCCGCGGTCGCCAAGGCCTATCCAGCGGAGAAGCTCTTCGACCCGAACGGACTCGGCGCCGACAAGAAGACCGCGATGGCCGCCATCGAGAAGGAGCTCACCGGCACCTGCGGGTTCACCGCGGCCGCCGTGGACTACAAGCCACCGCAGCAGCCGTCCTCGCAGGCACCTCAGCCCTCGCACCCAGCCACCCAGTCGCAGGCGCCGAGCACCGCGAGCGGCACACCGACCGCGCCCGGCGGGGTCAGCGGAACCGCGCAGCCGCCGCAGGCGCGATACGGCTCCGGGGCCATCCCGGCCATGTCCGCGCCGCCCTCGGCCCGCTACGGCACCCCGGACTCGCTCGCCGCTCCTCCCGGGGAGCGCTACGGCGTGCCCGGCTACGCCCCGGCCACCGGCCAGCTCGGCCCGGAGAGCGCCGCGAACAACCCGGTGCACCAGGCAGGCCGGGCGACCACGCTCGCGCAGGACCCGAACGGCGAATCGAGCAAGGTCGGCATCCCGATGCTGATCGCGGTCATCGCGCTGGCCGGAGTGTCCGCCGCGCTCGTCCGCACCTGGGCGCTGCGCCGACTGTGAGAAGTCGGCGGTCGAGCCCCGTCGTCGCCTGCGGAAACCGCTGCCGTATCCTGGACCGGTTGACCCTCCTGTCACGGAACGTCCGTGACCGCCAAGTCCAGAGGAGGTGAGTGGTCTTCATGCGTCATTACGAGGTAATGATCATCCTCGATCCGAGCCTTGACGAGCGCAACGTCGCTCCGTCGCTCGAGAACTACCTGCAGGTGGTCCGCACCGGGGGTGGCTCGGTCGAGAACGTGGACATCTGGGGCCGTCGCAGGCTCTCCTACGAGATCGCCAAGCACAGCGAGGGCATCTACGCCCTTGTCGACGTGAACGCCGAGCCGGCGACCGTCGACGAGCTCGACCGGCAGCTCTCGCTGTCCGAGACCGTGCTCCGTACCAAGGTGCTGCGCCGCGACGCGCAGCGTGCCCGCGGTTCCGCGACGGCGAAAGCGAACTGAGCATGGCTGGCGAGACCGTGATCACCGTTGTCGGCAACCTGACCGCCGACCCGGACCTGCGGTTCACCCAGTCGGGAGCCGCGGTCGCGAGCTTCACAGTCGCGTCGACCCCGCGCACCTTCGACCGCGCCAGTGGCGAGTGGAAGGACGGCGAGGCGCTGTTCCTGCGGTGCAGCATCTGGCGCCAGGCAGCCGAAAACGTCGCCGAGTCCCTGACCAGGGGTATGCGCGTGGTCGTGCAGGGCCGCCTTCGCCAGCGCACGTTCGACACCCGTGAGGGCGAGAAGCGCACCGTCGTGGAGATGGAGGTCGACGAGGTCGGCCCCTCGCTGCGGTACGCGACCGCCAAGGTGAACAAGGTCAGCCGTGGATCCGGTGGCGGCGGTTTCGGTGGTGGAGGCGGAGGCGGCCAGCCCGGTCCGTCCGCGCCCGCCGACGACCCGTGGGGCTCCGCACCACCGGCGAGCACCGGCGGATTCTCCGACGAACCGCCGTTCTGATCAACCTGTCCCATTTCCACGTGAGCAAGTAGGAGAAAGACCGTGGCCAAGCCACCCGTACGCAAGCCGAAGAAGAAGGTGTGCGCCTTCTGCCGGGACCGCAACGCGCACACCATCGACTACAAAGACACCAACCTGCTGCGCAAGTACATCTCGGACCGCGGCAAGATCCGCGCGCGCCGGGTCACCGGCAACTGCAGCCAGCACCAGCGGGACATCGCCGTCGCGGTGAAGAACTCGCGCGAGATGGCGCTGCTGCCCTACACGTCCACCGCGCGCTGAGGAAGGAGCACGTCATGGCGAAGATCATTCTCACGGCAGACGTGGCCAACCTCGGCGGCCCCGGCGACATCGTCGAGGTCAAGGACGGCTACGCGCGCAACTACCTGCTCCCGCGGTCGCTCGCGATCACGGCGACCAAGGGCGCCGAGCGGCAGGTGCACACCATCCGCAGGGCGCAGGAGGCGCGGCGCATCCGCGACCTCGACCACGCCAACGAGGTCAAGCAGCGCATCGAGAGCCTCCCGGTGATCGCCCTGATGGCGAAGACCGCGCCGAGCTCCAAGAAACTGTTCGGCTCGGTCACCCCGGCCGATGTGGTCAACGCGCTCAAGGCTGCCGGCGGGCCGACGCTCGACAAGCGGGTGATCGACCTCGGTGGGCACATCAAGACCACCGGCAAGCACGCGGTCACCGCGAACCTGCACCCGAAGGTCAAGGTCACCTTCGCGCTGCAGGTGCGTGCCGCGGACGCGGAGTAGTCCGCGCAAGCATTCCCGGGCCGTCCCGTCCGAACTCGGACGGGACGGCCTTTTGCTGTCCACCTTTTGCTGTCCGCGGCCCGGTCCCGCGACACGCCGAGGGCCCGCCCGGCGCGACACGCCGAACCGATTGACCCCAAAGTTGTCCACAACTACTCCACAGGGTCTGACCTGTACGGATGATGAGGTATCCCATCACTGTCCCCAGGTTGTCCCCAGTGGGTCCACCTCTGGGCGACATGCTGTCCCAGCTTGTCCCCACCGGGTCCACGCCTTGTCCCCAATACTGTCCCCATGGTGAGTTGCCCGGCCCGTGGCGCGGACCTAACGTCGCCGCAGGGGACACACCTTTGCGGTATCATCGAACGTATGTGCGAATGGAGGGACTGTCGCGGTGACGGTCGCTGACGAGCGAGAAGCGCAACAAGCACCCGGGGCTCCGCCTGCGTACGAGAAGCAGCCGCCGCAGGACCTGGCCGCCGAGCAGTCGGTGCTCGGCGGGATGCTGCTCTCCAAGGACGCCATCGCCGATGTCGTCGAACTGCTCACCCCTGGCGACTTCTACCGCCCGGCGCACGAGGCCGTCTACGACTGCATCCTCGATCTCTACTCGCGCGGGGAACCGGCCGATGCGATCACCGTCGCCGCCGAACTCGAGCGGCGCAGCGAGCTGTCCCGGGTCGGCGGCGCGCCCTATCTGCACACCCTGATCGCGACCGTGCCCACCGCGGCGAACGCCGGGTACTACGCCCAGCTGGTCGCCGAGAAGTCCACGCTGCGCAGGCTCGTGGAGGCGGGTACCCGGATCGTGCAGCTCGGTTACGGCGGTGGGGACGGCGCCGAGGTCGACGACATCGTGGACCGCGCCCAGTCCGCCATCTACGACGTCACCGAGCGGCGAACCGCCGAGGACTACGTGATCCTCGAGGAACTGCTCCAGCCCACCATGGACGAGATCGACGCCATCGCCTCGCGAGGTGGGATCTCCAAGGGGGTGCCGACCGGGTTCGCCGATCTCGACGAGGTGACCAACGGCCTGCATCCCGGCCAGATGATCATCGTCGCGGCCCGTCCCGGTGTGGGTAAGTCCACGCTGGGCCTGGACTTCGCGCGGTCCTGCTCGATCCATCACCAGCAGGCGAGCGTCATCTTCTCGCTGGAAATGAGCCGCACCGAGATCGTGATGCGCCTGCTCTCCGCCGAGGCCAAGATCCGGCTGCAGGACATGCGCACCGGCAAGATGTCCGATGACGACTGGATGCGGCTGGCCCGCAAGATGAGCGAGATCTCCGAGGCCCCGCTGTTCATCGACGACTCGCCGAACCTGACCATGATGGAGATCCGCGCCAAGGCACGGCGGCTCAAACAGCGCAACGAACTGCGCCTGATCGTCGTCGACTACATGCAGCTGATGACCTCCGGGAAGAAGGTCGAGTCCCGCCAGCAAGAGGTCTCCGAGTTCTCCAGGCAGCTCAAGCTCGTCGCCAAGGAGCTCGAGGTCCCCGTGGTCGCGATCAGCCAGCTCAACCGTGGGCCCGAACAGCGCACCGACAAGCGGCCGATGCTCTCCGACCTGCGTGAGTCCGGAAGCCTCGAGCAGGACGCGGACATCGTCATGCTCATCCACCGCCCCGACGCGTTCGAGCTCGACGATCCACGCGCCGGGGAGGCCGACCTCATCCTCGGTAAGCACCGTGCGGGTCCGACCCCCACGATCACGGTCGCCCACCAGCTGCACTACTCCCGCTTCACCGACCTCGCCCAGGGCTGAGCAACCCACTCCTGACCTGCACGAACCGGGTCGGTCGATGGGGTTTTGCGTGGTTGTGTTGGTTCTAACCAACATTTCCGCGCACGACCTTTGATGAGACATTTTTGTCTCATGTGAGCTATCATCGTCTCATGTCGAGTCGAGAAACGATCCTGCGCGCGGCGGCCACCCTGCTCAGCCGCAACAACGGCGCGACGATGGACGAGGTCGCGAAGGCGGCCGGGATCAGCAGGGCGACGCTGCACCGGTACTTCGCGGGGCGGAAAACGCTGATCAAGGCGCTCGAGGAGCTCGGCATCGCGGAAACGGAGCGGGCGTTCCAGGCCGCCCGGCTCGACGAGGGCACCGCCACCGAAGCGTTGCACCGGGTGGTGGCGGAGACGGAGTCGACGGCCCCACTGCTGTCCTTCCTGCTCAGCGAGGACCAGCTGTACCTCGAGGAACCCTCCGAGGGCTGGCAGCAACTCGAGGACCGGCTGGCGGCGCTGTTCCACCGCGGGCAGGCGGACGGGGAGTTCCGGATCGACATGAGCACGACCTGGCTCTCCGATGCCCTGCTCGCGCTGATCGCCGCGGCCGCGTGGTCCGCGCAGTTCGGCCGCATCGCGAGCAAGGACTACCGGGCGATGGTCCTCGACCTGTTCCTCAACGGCGCGCGACGGGAGCAGCCATGAGCAAGACCATGCGGTGGTTCGCACTCGCGGTGGTGGTGCTCGCCGAACTGCTCGTCACGATCGATGCGACCGTGCTCGGGCTCGCGATCCCGTTCCTCAGCGAGGACCTGCACCCCTCGAACACCCAGCTGCTCTGGATCGCCGACGTCTATTCGTTCGTGATGGCCGGGTTGCTGATCTCGATGGGCAGCGTGGGGGATCGGTTCGGCCGCAAGCGAATGCTGCTGATCGGCGCGGCCGGTTTCGGGCTCATCTCGGTGCTCAACGCCTATGCGACAAGCCCGGAACTGCTCATCCTCGCGCGCGCCCTGCTCGGCGTCGCGGGCGCCGCCCTGCTGCCCGCCACGCTCGCGATGGTGCGCACCCTGTTCGACGATCCGGCAGAGCGCAGCTTCGCGATCGGCGTATGGGGCGCGATGGCCTCGGTGGGCATGGCCATCGGGCCGCTGCTCGGCGGGGTGCTGCTCGAGCACTTCTGGTGGGGTTCGGTCTTCCTGATCAACCTGCCGGTGATGGTGCTCGTGGTCCCGCTGGCGATGAAGCTGCTCCCGGAATCACGGAACCCGAATCCGGCGCGGCTGGATCCGGGCAGCGTCGCGCTGTCCATGATCGGCCTCGTCGGGGTGGTCTACGCGATCAAGGAGGCCGCCCAGTTCGGCGCGCGCCTCGATGTGCTGATCGCGGCGGTCCTCGGGATCGGCGGGCTCTTCTGGTTCGTGCGCAGGCAGCTGCGACTGCCGAATCCACTGCTCAACGTCCGGTTGTTCGCCAACCGTGGGTTCACCGGGGCCGTGCTCGCGGACCTGTTCAGCATCCTCGGGCTCGCCGGGACCGTGTTCTTCCTTTCCCAGTACCTGCAGATGGTCCAGGGCCGGAGTCCGCTGCAGGCCGGGCTCATCGAACTGCCGGTGACCGTGGGGGCGATCATCACCGGCCTGATCGCGGGGCAGCTCGCGCGCCGGTCCGGAGTACGCGTCATCGTGGCGGGCGGACTCGTGCTGCTCGGGCTCGCGCTCGGCGGGATGAGCCTGTTCGCGGAGGACACCTCCGTGCTGTTTATCGGCGTTCAGCTATTCATCCTGGGTGCGGGTGCCGGGCTGGCCTTCACGGTCACCGCGGACGTCATCCTGTCCAGCGTGCCCACCGAGCAGGCGGGCGCCGCGTCCGCGGTGTCCGAGACGGCCTACGAACTCGGTGGCGCGTTCGGTATCGCGCTGCTCGGTTCGGCGCTTTCCGGTATCTACCGCGGGTTTCCCACCCCGAGTGGGGTACCCAGGCAGCTCGCGGACAGCGCGCACAGTTCACTCGGCAACGCGATCACCGTGGTCGGCCAGCTGCCGGAGCGCACCGGGTACGCCCTGCTCGAGGCCGCACGGTCCGCCTTCCTGAGTGGGCTGCAGGTCGCCGCCGGGCTCGGCGCTCTCCTCGTGCTCGGCACCGCGGTCGCCGCGTGGTTCCTCCTGCGCCACCAGCGCCTGCATCGGTCGTGAGTGGTTGTGTTGGTTAGAACCAACACAACCACTCACAAGCACCCGTTTGACCAGGTCAGGCCATGCGGCGAAGTACTACGCGGGTGCCGAGCGCGTCCAGGCCGAGTGCGCGCTCGTGCTCGCGCAGTTCCTCGAGGCCCGGGGTGAGCTCGGTCAGTTCGGTGAACCCGTGCTTGGCGTAGAAGGGCTGGTTCCACGGGATCTCGGCGTAGGTGATCAGGGTCATCGCGGTGTACCCCTGCTCGACGGCGTGCGTGAACGCGGCCTCGACGAGTGCCCCGCCGTGGCCCCGGCGCCCGTGATCGGGGTGCACGGCGAGCTGTTCGAGGTGCGCGTGCCCGTCCACTTCCTCGACGCGCGCGAACCCGACCGGGGGCTGCCCGGTGACGTGCACCCAGTCGGCGGCGCGCAGTTCCTCGAGGTCACCGGGCGGGGGCAGGGGACCCCAGCCGATCTCGGCGAACAGTTTGTCGGAGGCGGCCTCCAGCTCCGGGAGGGCGCGCAGTTCTTCGGAAGTGGCGAGCCGAACGGTCATGACATCCTTGATGCGGTTCCGGAGGAGCCGAGCTCACCCGGGGCATCCTCGTGTACGTCGAGCTTTTTGGACTTGGCCAGCCAGCGGCGGGCGATCTCGATCACGCCGAGGATGCACAGCACGATCCCGAAGGCGAGCAGCAGCCCGTAGAAGGGCTGGTTCTCGAAGGCGGAACCGCCGATCCAGCCGACGAGCCCGGCCTGGACCGCCCAGATCGAGCAGCCGATCGCGTCGAGATAGAGGAACCGGGCGAGCGGGAATCGCATCCCGCCCGTGGCCAGCGCGGTCGCGACCCGGCCACCGGGCAGATAACGGCAGGCGATGATCATCGCGGTGGCATAGCGGCGCACCATGCGCTGGACCCAGTCGTAGAACTCCTTGCCCCCGTCCCTGCGCTGCAGGCGGTGCAGGATCGCGGCGCCCGGTCCGCGCCCGATGACGTAACCGACCGTGTCACCGAGCATCGCCCCGGCCGCCGCGACGACCGCGAGGATGAGCAGCTTCAGCGGGTGACCATCGAGCAGTACGGCGACCGCGATCACGGTGGCCTCGCTCGGCATGAACGGCACGAGCGCGTCGAGCCCGGCCATGAAGAACACGATCAGCCACAACCACGGAGAGTCGATCGAGTGCGCGACGACCTCGGTGAGATGGTTCAGCATCTCGAACACGCGCCCGCACCCCCTTCGCACCGGCGATGGATCGCGAAAGCCGCCCTCTGCTGGCCATCGTGTCCGAATGATCCTTCCCGCATCCTACGTTGACCTGCCAATTCGTCGCACCCGCATCCACTCGAAGGCCGGCGTGGGCAGACCCCTTGTGCGTGGTT
>NZ_JALM01000046.1:0-3367 GCF_000737195.2 Sciscionella sediminilitoris | reverse complement strand
CCAACACAACCACGCACGATCGGGTCCTCATCCCGGACGTTCACGCTGGTCACACCCAGGATGTGTATCGGCATCCAGGAAGGGCTCCGGGGCCCGCCCATCGTCACTGGTCAGGCGATGTGGCTCACAGTTCCGCGGGACACCCGTGGCGGGGGATGCTGTTCGTCACACGGTCCGCGGCGGCTCTGTCCGGGCCGAACCTCCACCCTCCGGTTCCTGGGGCTCTCCCTCGGACGCACGCTTCCCGACCGGTTGCGGCGCAACGGATTTTGTTCGGGCTCGCGCACCACTCACCCGGGTGTCTTCGGTTGCTCGGTCTGGACAGTCATACCGGATACTGTGTGCGCGTGAAGGCCCGTGATTTCCGTATCGAACCCGAGGTGCCGGTCGTGCTGCGCGGGGCGGCCGCGTACAGCTGGCGGCTGCTCATCTCGCTCGCGGCCGTCGTGGTGCTCGCCTACCTGATCAACTATCTCGCCGTCGTCACCGTTCCGGTCGCGATCGCCTTGCTGCTCTCGGCATTGTTCGCCCCCGTGGTGCGCAGGCTGGTGAGCTGGCGGGTGCCGCGCGGACTGGCGACGGCGATCGCGGTGATCGTGGGCCTCGCGGTCGTCGGCGGGGTGCTCTATCTGTTCATCTCCACCATCACCGCAGGCCTTCCGGATCTGACCAATCAGGTCTCGGCGAGTATCGAGCAGATCAGCGCCTGGTTACGGGACGGGCCGCTGCATCTGTCCCAGGATCAGCTGCAGGGCTTCCTCGATCAGATCGTGCAGTGGCTGCAGGCCAACAAGAGCGTGATCACCAGTGGCGCGCTCAGCACGGCGGCCTCGGTCGGTGAGGCACTGACCGGGATCCTGCTGTGCCTGTTCACTCTGATCTTCTTCCTGCACGACGGGGACGGCATCTGGCGGTTCCTGGTGCGGATCCTGGTTCCGGGCGCGAACCGGGACCGGGTGCAGCGCGCGGGACGCCACGGCTTCACCTCGCTCGAGCACTATGTGCGGGCGACCGTGCTCGTCGCTCTGGTGGACGCGGTCGGTATCGGGATCGGCCTGGCGATCGTGGGTGTCCCGCTGGCGGTTCCGCTTGCCGCGCTGGTGTTTCTCGGCGCGTTCATCCCGATCATCGGTGCGGTGCTGACCGGCGCGATCGCGGTACTGGTCGCACTGGTGACCAAGGGCTTGGTGGCCGCGCTCATCGTGCTGGCCATCGTGGTGCTGGTGATGCAGCTGGAAAGCCATGTGCTGCAACCACTGCTGCTCGGCCGCGCGGTGAAGATCCACCCGCTCGCGGTCGTGCTCGGGGTCGCCGCGGGCATGGTGATCGCGGGCATCGCGGGTGCCCTGCTCGCGGTTCCGCTGCTCGCCGTGGCGAACGCCTCGATCCGCAGCCTGTGGAGTGAACGCGCGGCATCGGCGGAACCCGATGGGGAGGCGGAGAAGAACAAGGACGACGGCGAGCCCGAACCGGTGAGTTGAGCATGACGATCCGGGTACAGGACGCCACATCCCCGATGTGGCTCGGCACGGGGCTACTCCGGGTCGTGACCTATCCGTTCGCGATCGCGTCGGTGGCCGTCAACTACGACAGCTACGCCCGCCCGTGGCTCGGTGTCACGGTGCTCGTGTTCATGGGCCTGTGGACCCTGGTCACGCTCGCTTACAGTTTCCGGCCCGCGTGGCGCCGCGGCTGGCTGGTCATCGCCGACCTACTGGTCACTTCCGGGCTGATGCTCACCACCTTGGCGATCTTCGATCCGGACATTCCGAAGCACGTGCCGAGCGTGATCACGACCGTGTGGGGCAGCGTGCCCGCGGTGGCGATGGGCGTGTATGGCGGTTGGCTGATCGGCGCGTCCAGTGGGCTGCTGCTCGCGGTGTGCACCGGGCTGGCGCGGTGGACCATCGACATGTCCCTGTACACCGATGCGGTGCTGCTGATCGGTTCCGGACTGGTGATCGGGAT
Source organism: Sciscionella sediminilitoris (assembly GCF_000737195.2). Taxonomy (GTDB): domain Bacteria; phylum Actinomycetota; class Actinomycetes; order Mycobacteriales; family Pseudonocardiaceae; genus Sciscionella; species Sciscionella sediminilitoris. Next base: position 1,399 of record NZ_JALM01000046.1, on the reverse strand, counting down.
GGCGTCCACGGCGGCGCGGCGTTCGATGGCCACCATGCAGCGGGCGCTGCGCGCCGAGGCGGCCACCGCGGAGCGGGAACGGCTGGCCAGTTCCATTCACGATTCCGTGCTTCAGGTGCTCGCGCACGTGCGCAGGCGCGGCGGGGAGCTCGGCGGGGAGGCCGCGGAACTGGGGCGGCTCGCCGGGGAGCAGGAGGTTGCGCTTCGCTCGCTCGTCGCTTCCGGACCGGTGTCCTCCACCAGCGAATCGGGCGAGGTCGATCTACTCGGCCTGGTGCGCCCGCTCGGCACCTCGCGGATCAGCATTTCCGCACCCGCGGGGCCGATCCCGCTGCCGCACGACACGGCGAGCGAACTCACCGCCGCGGTCCGGGAGGCCTTGGTCAACGCGGAGCGGCACGCCGGCGCCTCGGCACGGGTGTGGGTGCTCATCGAGGATCTCGGTACCGAGGTGGTGGTTTCGGTGCGGGACGACGGGGTCGGCATCCCGCAGGGACGGCTCGAGGCGGCCGCAGAGGAGGGCAGGCTCGGGGTTGCGAGCTCCATCACCGCGAAGATCCGCGCCCTCGGTGGAACCGCGAGCTTGGAAACCGCGCCCGAAGAGGGTACGGAATGGGAGTTGCACGTGCCGCGTGCGCGCCCGAAACCCAACACGGGTTTGGCTCGATTGGTCAAGCGGAGGCAGCATGGCTAGCGAACCGATCTCGATCGTGGTCGTGGACGACCACCCGATCTGGCGCGATGGCGTCGCGCGCGATCTCGGGGAACGCGGCTTTCAGGTCCTGGCGACCGCGGGGGATGTCGAGACCGGCGTGCGCGCGGTCCGGTCCACCACCCCGGACGTGGTGTTGATGGACCTCAACCTCGGCGGGGGCAGCGGGGTCGACGCCACCAGGAGGATCACCGAAACCGCACCCGGCTGCCATGTGCTCGTGCTGTCCGCGAGCGGCGAGCAGGAGGACGTGCTCGAGGCCGTCAAAGCGGGCGCGACCGGGTATCTCATCAAGTCGGCGTCCGCCGAGGAACTCGTCGAGGCCGTGCGCGCCACCGCCGAGGGCGACACCGTGTTCACCCCCGGGCTGGCCGGTCTCGTACTCGGCGAATTCCGCAGGATGGCCGCCGCACCAAGCGCGGACACCCCGGCGCTGTCCGAACGCGAGACCACCGTGCTCCGCTTGGTCGCGAAAGGCCAGTCCGCACGCCAGATCGCGACCAAGCTGTCGATTTCACACCGCACCGTGGAGAATCACGTGCACTCGACGCTGCGCAAACTCCGCCTGGAGAACCGGGTGGAACTGACGCGCTACGCCATCGAACACGGCCTCGCCGAGGAATAACCGAACCAAAAATCCCGCCCCGACATCCCCCACCCTCACCGGGGGGGGCGACCCCGCATCCA
>NZ_JALM01000045.1 GCF_000737195.2 Sciscionella sediminilitoris | reverse complement strand
GGACCACCGCCCCGGGGCGGCATGCATCCACCACCCGCCGCCGGGCACGGGGAGCGGAAACCGCTGGGCCTGGTCACGGTCAGCGCCGCGGCCGATGAGCATCCGGAGCGGCTTTCCGCGGCACAGCGGCGAATACTCGACTACGCCGGGACGCACAGCGGCGGTGCCGAGATTCCCCTCGCGGTCAGCGGCGCCACCCTCGCCGCACCGTACATTCTCAATTCCTCCGCGAACATCATCGCCATGGGCGGATTCATGGGCACCGACAACGGTCCCTCGGCCGAACAACTGGACGCGTGGGCCCGGGCGGGCAGGTTGGGCCAGGTGCTCAGCAGCGGTTCCGGCGGCGGGATGCCCACCGGGGCCTCCTCCTTCGGCGATGCGCGGGCCAAGCGCCAGCGGTGGATCGAAAATCACTGCACCCCGGTGGATCCGCGGGCCTACGGCGGGGCGGACACCGAACAGCACGCCTTCGACACCTTGGGCCGCGACAAGACCCTGTACGACTGCACCCGGCACGGCGGGACCGGTGCCGGGACGACAGGCTGAAGATCATCCGGAAGGACCTTCCCGTGCCCGCCAGGGACGCCTACCGTGGCCTGAGCGAGGAAAGGGGTCCGGGATGGCCGGGAAACGCACGTGGCGGGTGGCGCTGGCCGGCGCGCTCGGTTTCGCCCTGTTCGCCGGTACTTCGGGAATGGGGTGGGCCGCGGACGGAGCCGCCGCGGCCGGGCGCTCGGCCGTCTACGGCGGCGGCCCGTTCTACTCGGGTGGCGGCAAGGAAATGGATGTGGTGCGCGATTCGGGGTTCACCACGGTCATCCTGTGGAGTATCCACGTCGACAAGGACACCGGCGATCTGTCCTTCAACGACAGGAAGATCATCGCGGGCGGCGAATACGTCGGGGACAATCCGGACTGGGCCGCGCAGTTGCGGACCCTGAAAACGGCGCCGACCTCGGTGAACCGTGTCGAGGTCTCGGTGGGTTCCGCGCCGCCCGCCCAGGACTGGGGCGCCATCGAGGAACTGCTGAGCAGCCCGGACGGCACGGAGAAGCTGCGGAAGAACTTCGCGAAACTCCGGGAGGTCACCGGGGCGGATGCGATCAACGATGACGATGAGCAGACTTACGACGCCGATTCGACCATCCGGTTCGCGCGGATGGCGAAGGAGATCGGCTACCAGGGCTTCACCATCGCCCCGTACACGAACACCGGGCACTGGAAGAAGGTCAAGGACGGGCTCGGTTCCCAGCTCGACCGCGTGTATCTGCAGGACTATGCGGGCGGGGCGGGCAACGATCCCGGGCAGTGGGGCCGGGACCTGGGGATGCCGGTCGATCCGGGACTCTGGAGCAAACACGGGGAGGGGTGCGCCGAAGGGGATTCCCCGGATCAGGTGCGGGACACCATGCGCGGCTGGCATTCCTCGGCAGGAATCCCCGGCGGATTCCTGTGGCTCTACGACGACATCGCGAAGTGCGCGCAGCAGGGCCGGACCGCGAAGGACTACGCGCGGGCGGTCAACGAGGGCACCGCGTAGCGGTTAGAAACTGTGCCCGGGCGGCAGCAGCGTCGCGATCTCCTTCGCGGCGGCGGCCACGAGCGGGCCGAGCTCGGCGAACCGCTCGTCCGGTACCCGCACCGCGGGGGCCTGCACGGCGACCGCGGCGCGCGCCCGGCCCGCGCTGTCCAGGATCGGGGCGCCCGCGCAGCGCACCCCGAGCACGGACTCCTCGTCGTCGGTGCTCCAGCCGCGCGCCCGGATGGTGTCCAGTTCGGCGCGCAGGGCCTTCGCGGTGGCGTGCGTCTTCTCGGTGACCTTGGTGAGCCGCTGCACCCCGTGCAGGGTCTGGTGCTCGGCATCGGTGTTGTTGGCCAGCAGCGCCTTGCCCATGGAGGAGGCGTGCAGTGCGATACGGGTGCCCGGCGGCTGGGTGAACCGTAGCGGCTGCGCGGATTCGACCCGTTCCACGACCACGACCTCGGTGCCCCCGGAGAGCACCCCGAGGTTCACCGATTCACCGGTCTGCTCGGCGAGCCGTTGCAGCACCGGATACACCACGTCGAGGCCGAAGTTGTGCTGGGCGGCCTGGCCGAGCAGCAGCGCACCGGCGCCGAGGTAGTAGTGCTCGTTGTCCTCGTTCTGCGCCAGGTACCCCTCGGCCACGAGCGCCCGCACGATGCGGTGGGTCGTGCTGAGGTTGAGCCCGAGTTCCCGTGCCACGGCCCCGACACCGAGATCGCCCCGGTGATCGCGGAACAACCGCAACACGGCGAACGCGCGGGCCACGGTCTGGGTACCGGCCACCCGGCCGCCCGGTTCCGGGGTGCTCATGCTGCTGGCCTCCTCCTCGCCTGATGGCAGCAGCCTACCGTGCGCCCCGGAACGGGCGTCCGGATCAGCCGTTCGCCGGCGTGCTCCGCAGTTGCCCGGTGCGGTCTGCTCCGGTCTGCTCCGCGGGATCGGCCCGGCGGATGAACACCGTGGACACCAGGCTGAGCACCATGGTGACCAGCAGATAGGTCAGCACGAAGCCGTAGCCGCCGCCGCCGAGACTGACCAGATAGGCCAGCAGCAGCGGGGTGAGCCCGGAGGCCACGATTCCGGAGAGCTGGTACACCAGCGAGATCCCGGTGCACCGGACCGAGGTGGGGAACAGTTCGGCATAGAAAGCCGCCTGTGGCCCGTACACCAGCGGATAGCAGATGCCGAGCACCCCGATCAGCGCGAGGATCGCCGCGGCCGTGTTCGCCTGGTTGAGCAGTACGAAGGCGGGGAACGCCCCGATCCCGGTGAGTACGAGGCCGAGCCCGAACACCCGTTTTCGCCCGAACCGGTCGGATGCGCTGCCGAACAGCGGGATGCAGATCGCCATCACCGCGGCGGCGGCGAGCACCGCGAGCAGCAATGGCTGGCGATCCATGCCGATGGTGCCGGTGCCATAGGAGATGGCGAACACCGCCCAGGTGTTGAACGAGACACCCTCGTGCAGCCTGCTTCCCATACCCAGCAACAGGTTCCGCCTGCTGGCCCGGTCGCGCAGCAGATCCATCGCCGGGATGGTGGCCTTCGCCTGGTTGCTCTCCATGGTGCGGAAGGCCGGGGTCTCCACCACGCGCAACCGGATGAACAGGCCGATCAGCACCAGCAGCGCGGAGAGCCCGAACGCGAGCCGCCAGCCCCAGGACAGGAACGCGTCCCCGGGCATCGCCGCGTTGAGCAGCGCGAACACCCCGGTTCCCAGTACCAGTCCGGTGGCCAGTCCCAGTTGCGGGAAACTGCCGTAGAAGCCGCGTTTCCTCGCGGGCGCGTACTCCACGGCGAGCAGCACCGCGCCGCCCCATTCGCCGCCGATCGCCACCCCCTGGATCAGCCGCAGCACCACCAGGATCAGTGGTGCGGCGAGACCGATCTGGGAGTAGGTGGGCACGATGCCGATCGCCACCGTGGCCGCGCCCATGATGAGCATGGTCGCCACCAGGGTGCGTTTGCGGCCGAGCTTGTCACCGATGTGCCCGAAGATCAGCCCGCCGATCGGCCGGGCGACGAAGCCGAGCGCGAAGGTGGCGAACGAGAGCACCGTGGAGACCACCGGGTTCCCGCTCGGGAAGTAGAACCGGTTGAAGATGATCCCCGCCGCGGTGCCGTAGAGGAAGAAGTCGTACCACTCGACCGTCGTGCCGATCACGCTCGAGGCGACCACCGTGCGCAGTTGACGCTGTGTCTGCCGCTGCGTCGCATTGTCCGGGACAGCAGTCATCGCGGTCTCCCCGGATCACAGCGACTGCTCGAAGATGCGGGTGACGGCCGCCCGGTCGACCGGACGGGGCACCACCGCGAGCTGCCTGGTCTGCTTGAGCGTGCCCTCGGCCAGGGTGTCGATGTCGTCGGCGGTGTAACCGAACGCGCGCAGTCCCGATGGCATCCCGATATCGGTCATCAGCTCGGTGAGCACGGCGGGCAGCGCCTCGGCACCGTCGGTCTTGGTGAAGGTGCGCCCGGAGAGCAGCTCGGCGGCCCGCAGGTGGCGCTCCGGATCCGAAGGGTAGGTCCAGCGGAACACCGCGGGTGCGGTGGCCGAGACCGCCTGGCCGTGCGGCACCATCGGCATCTGCGGGTACCCGGCGGCGTGGTATTCGCGCACCGCCCCGGCGACCGGGTAGGCGTTGGCGTGCGGCAGATGGGTTCCCGCGTTGCCGAAGCCGGTGCCCGCGTAGGTGGAGGCCAGCGCCATGTTCGTCCGTGCGGCCAGATCGCGGCCGTTGCACACCGCGGCCCGCAGATGGGCGCCGACGAGCCGCAGCGCCATCTCGCACCACACGTCGCTGATCGGGTTGGAACCGCAGAATGCGGGGCGGCGCATGGGATCCTCGGGCGCGGCCTTCGCGTCGTAGCGCACCGCCGTGTAGCTCTCCAACGCGTGCGAGAGAACATCCATGCCACTGGCCGCGGTCACTTCGGGCGGCAGGGTGAGCAGGGTCCTCGGGTCCACAACGGCCAGGCTCGGCCGGAGCTTGGCGTGGCTCACCCCGGCCTTGAGGTGCAGGCCGAGAAAGTCGATCACGCAGATGGTCGTGGATTCCGATCCGGTCCCCGCCGTGGTGGGCACCGCGATCAGCGGTTTGAGCGGCAGCCACGGCGCCTTGCCGCCGCCGATCGGCGGGGTGACGAAGTCCAGCAGTTCCCCGGGATGCGTGGTGAGCAGGTTGACCGCCTTCGCGGTGTCGATGGCCGATCCGCCACCCACGGCGACGAAGCAGTCCCATTCGCGTTCCCGTGCATAGGCGACCGCTTCGGCGATGCTCTCATCGGTCGGTTCCACACCGACCCGGTCGAACACCTCGGCCTTGACCCCGGCCGAAAGCAGGCTTTCCTTGATCTGGTCGGGAATTCCGGTCTCCTGCACGGCCGGATCGGTGAGCACCAGGCAGCTGCCCGCGGCCATCGCGGCGACCTCCGCGCCGATCTCGTCCAGTGCGCCCGCCCCGAACTTGAGCGGCGGGGCGGCCCAGGTGAAAACGCTTTCGTTGGTGCGGATTTCCGGCATCGTCGACGGCTCCAATCGTTGACACTATATGGGAGACACACCCACTATGTGACATAGACCGTAAGGCGTGGGACGGCGTTCGTAAAGGGCCGGGCGGAAAGTCAGGAGATCGGCAATGGTGGCGACAGCGAAACACATCCAGGCGTTCGGCAGCGAACTGGCCGCGGTGCTCGAGGGGACCGTGCGCACCGACACCATGGCCAGGGCGCTGTATTCCACCGACGCCTCGAACTACCGCCACATCCCGCTCGCGGTCGTGGAACCGGCCAGCGAGGCGGATGTGCTGGCCACCCTGGACCGGTGTGCCGCGTACGGGCTGCCCGTGCTGCCGCGCGGCGCGGGCACCAGTATCGGCGGCCAGGCGAGCAACGCGGCCGTGATCCTGGACTGCACGCCCGCGTTCAACCAGGTCCTCGAACTCGATCCGGAGCGCGCGGTGGCCAGGGTGCGGCCCGGACTGGTGCTGGACCGGCTGCGGGAACGGGCCGGCGCGCACGGGCTCACCTTCGGCCCCGATCCGTCCACGCACAGCAGGTGCACGCTCGGCGGGATGATCGGCAACAACGCCTGCGGTTCGCATTCGGTGGCCTGGGGGATGACCGCGGACTCGGTGCGCTCCTGCGAGGTGGCGCTGCCCGATGGCACGGTGACCGAGCTGGGACCCACCACACCCGAACGGCTCGCCGCGTTGTGCGCCCGCCAGGACCGGATCGGCGAGCTGTACCGGGATCTGCGGCGGATCGCGGAGCGCGAACAGGCAGCGATCCGGGCGGCCTTTCCGGAGCTGCCCCGGCGCGGTTCGGGCTACCGGCTCGACGCGCTGCTCCCGGAGAACGGCTTCGACCTGGCCCGGGCCTTCGTGGGGACCGAGGGCACCTGCGCCACACTGCTCAGCGCCACCGTGGACCTGGTCCGGGTACCGCGGACCCGGGCGCTCGTGGTGCTCGGCTTCGCCGATCCGATCGCCGCGGCGGACGCGGTTCCCGCGCTGCTCGGGCTGCCGGTGCTGACCGTGGAAGGCATCGACGAGCAACTGGTGCGGGCTTTCCAGGAACGCACCGGGGTGCGCGGGGAGCTGCCCGAGGGCGGCGCCTGGCTCTACGTCGAGGTCGGCGGCGCGGACCAGAGCGAGGCGGCCGAGCAAGCGCGGCTGGTGGAGAAAGCGATGACCGGAGTAGGCACCGGGGCGCTGGTGGTCACCGAACCGGCACGGCAACGGCGGTTGTGGCGGATCCGGGAGGAGGGGGCCGGGCTCGCGACCCGGCTCGCCGACGGCTCCGAGGCGTGGTCGGGCTGGGAGGACGCCGCGGTGCCCCCGGAGCGGCTGGGGTCCTACCTGCGCTCGTTCACCGAACTGCTGGGCGAGCACGGCCGCCGCGGCACCGTCTACGGGCATTTCGGCGAGGGCTGCCTGCACGTGCGCATCGACTTCCCGTTCACGAGCGCGGACGGGCCCGCCAGGTACCGGGATTTCCTCACCGCGGCCGCGGATCTGGTCGTGGCGCACGGCGGATCGCTTTCCGGGGAGCACGGCGACGGGCAGGCGCGCGCGGAGCTGCTGCCGAAGATGTACCCGCCGCGGATCATCGATGCCTTCGGCGCGTTCAAGGCCGCGTTCGACCCGGAAGCGCGGATGAACCCCGGCCGGATCGTGGACCCGGCCCCGCTGGACGCGGACCTGCGCCCCGTGGTGGCCCCCGCGACCCTGCCGACCCGGGCCGAGCTCGCGCTGCACGCGGACGGCGGGGACCTCGCCGCGGCGAGCAGGCGCTGCGTGGGTGTGGGGAAATGCCTCGCCTCGTCCGGCGGGGTGATGTGCCCGAGCTACCGGGCCACCGGTCAGGAGCAGAACTCCACCCGGGGCCGTGCGCGGCTGCTGTTCGAGATGCTGAACGGCGAGGTGATCACCGAGGGCTGGCGATCCCCGGAGGTCGGTGAAGCGCTCGACATGTGCCTGGGCTGCAAGGGCTGCAAGACCGATTGCCCGGTCGGGGTGGACATGGCCGCCTACAAGGCCGAGTACCTCAACCGGCGCTACCGCGGGCGCCCGCGGCCGATGAGCCACTACGCGATGGGGGCGCTGCCGCAGTGGTTGCGGCTGGCCGCCCGCGCGCCGCGGATGGTCAACGCGGTGACCGGATCCCGGCTCGCCCCGCTGCTGAACCGGGCGGGAGGTCTCGCCCCGGAGCGCGCGATCCCCGCGCTGGCCGGGAAAACCCTGCGGCAGTGGTGGGGCGGCCGCCCGGAACGCGCGGGCGGCGGGGACACCGTGCTGCTGTGGCCGGACACCTTCACCAACCACTTCGATCCGGAGATCGGCAAGGACGCGGTGGCCGTGCTCGAGGAGCTCGGGCACCGGGTGGTGCTGCCGCAGCGTCCGGTGTGCTGCGGGCTGACCTGGTACAGCACCGGGCGCTTCGACGCGGCACGGCGGCGGCTGCGGTCCACCCTGGACACGCTGGAGCCGTGGCTGCGCGCCGGGGTTCCGGTCGTCGGCCTGGAACCCAGCTGCACCGCGATGCTGCGCGCCGACGCGGCCGAGCTGCTGCCCGAGGACGACCGTGTTCCGCTGCTCGCCGGGCTGACCAGGACCTTCGCCGAGCAGACCGGTGCGGCGATCGAGCGGCGCGCGCCACGGGGCCAGGGCACCGTGCTCAGCCAGGTGCACTGCCATCAGCACGCGGACCTCGGTTCGGCACCCGACCGCGCCCTGCTGGAACAGCTCACCGAACAGGTGACCGTGCTCGAGGGCGGCTGTTGCGGGCTGGCCGGGAACTTCGGCTTCGAACGCGGGCACTACGAGGTGTCGGTGGCCTGCGCGGAACAGGAGCTGCTGCCCGCCATGCGCGCGGACGGCACGAGCGAGGTGCACGCCGACGGGTTCAGCTGCCGCACTCAGATCCGCCAGCTCGGCGAGCGGGAACCGGTGCACCTGGCCAGCCTCGCCGCGCGGGCGCTCGGGGTCGGCGGGACCTTCAGCGAGACATGATGCGGTCCAGCGGGATGAACCGGGCGATCTCCTTGGCCGCGGTCACCACGCGCGCGCCCAGCTCGCGCACCCGCTCCGGGGGCATGCGCACCGTCGGCACCTGGATCACCAGCGCCGCCTGGGCGCGGCCGTCCGCGTCGAGCACCGGAGCGCCCACGCAGCGCACCCCGGCCACGTTCTCCTCTTTGTCGATGCTGTAGCCGCTGCGCCGGATCTTGGCCAGCTGCCTGGCCAGTTCCACGCGGCTGGTCACGGTTCCCGGAGCGAGCGGTTCGAGGCGTTCCGGGAGGCTGTCCAGGTAGGCGTCCGCGTCCGGCGAGTGCGCGAGGATGGCCTTGCCGGATGCGGTGCTGTAGAGCGGGAACCGGGCACCGACGCGCTGTTCGAACCGCAGCGCGAGGGTGGACTGCACGCGCAGCATCACCACCGACTCGGCTTTCTCCCGCACCGCGAGGTTCACCGATTCCTCGGTCTCGGCGTTCAGCGCCTCCAGGATCGGCAGCGATTTGTCCAGCCCGAAACCCTGCTGTGCGGCCTGGCCGAGCAGCACCGTGCCCGCCCCGAGGTAGTAGGTGTCGGTGCGCGGATCGTGGGCCACCAGCCCTTCCGCGAGCAGCGCGCGCACCATCCGGTTCGCGGTGCCGGGGGAGAGACCCAGCCGGGTGGCGATGCGGTTCACCGAGAGCGCGCCGCCGTCCTCCGCGAGCAGCTTCAGCGTGCCGAGCGCGCGCCGGATCGCCTGGGTCCCCGCGGGCGCGGCGGGGGAATCGTCGTGGTCAGCGGAGGTCATGCAGGCAAGGTACCGTGTTGCGCCGGGCGGAACTCAAACCCAGTAGGACACCCGCGCCCGGTAGGCGCGCATCAGCAGCAGGGTGGCCGTCCAGCCGAGGATCGCCATGCCCGCGCAGGCCACGAAGCTCCACGGGCTGAACAGCTGGCCGATGAACGGTCCGCGCACCACCTGGACCAGGTGATAGACCGGGTTGAGCTGGATGACCGGTTCGATGAGCGCTTTGAGCGCGTGCCGGGAACCGCCGGGGGAGAGCAGCTGATCGATCGGCCAGACGATCGGGTCAGGTAGAACAGCAGCTGTACGATCGCGCTGACCAGCTGCGGGAAGTCGCGGAACCGGGTGGAGACGATCCCGAAGAACATGGTCAGCCAGGTCAGGTTGAGCACGACGAGGGCGAGCCCGAGCAGACCGAGCAGCCATTCCGGGGACAGTCCCGGGTTGCAGATCAGGTCCGCCCGGCACGCCCCCGCGACCGACTGGGTCGCGTACGGACGGTCGAGCTCGGCGAAGAAGATGACGAGCACGATCACGTAGACGAGCGCGTTGTGCGCGAACATCAGCAGCTGCCGCCACACGGTGCGCAGCATGTAGAGCGAGATCGGCGCGGGCAGGTGCCTGATCAGCCCCTCGTTCGCGATGAACGTCTCCATGCCCTCGGTCAGGCAGCCCTGGATGAGGTTCCAGGTGATCAGCCCGGTGAGCAGGTACGGGATGAAGGTCGGAATATAGGTGTGGAACAGCACCCCGTAGAGCAGCCCGAGCCCGAGCGCGATGACCGCCTGGCTGATCGCGATCCAGAACGGCCCGAGCACCGAACGGCGATACCGCGCCCGGATGTCCTGCCAGCCGAGGTGGCCCCACAGGCTGCGCGCGGCCAGTCCCGCGCGCAGGTCGGCAACGGCTCGCCGGACCGTATGGCCGGTCTCGGCAGGAGCGTTCCGGCTGGCCTGGGAACTCGGCGCGCGCACGGTGCCCGAGGTTACTCCTCGCGTGTTGAATTATCCGCCGGGGCTGGTGGTCTCGCTCGGGCTCGGGGTATCGGTCTCCTCGGGCCCGGCGGTCGCCGCCGCCTTCTTGGCGCGGCGCCTGCGGATCTCGAACCCGATCAGGATCACCACGAGGGTCAGCACGCTGAGCCAGAACTGCGCGCGGCTCGCCGGGAGCACCGCCATGGCGATCAGCACCGCGGCCATCAGCGCGATGGTCGCGTAGCTCAGCCAGGGGAACAACCACATCCGCAGGGTGCCCGGATCGCGGCGTTTGCGCAGCCGCACCTGTGCCAGCGCGATGGCCAGGTAGACGAACAGGGCCACGGCACCGTAGGAGTTCACCAGGAAGTCGAAGATCAGGTCCGGTGAGGCGTACGCGGCGATCACCGAGACCAGGCCGACAACGGTGCCGAGCAGGATCGCCCTGCGCGGCACCCCGCTGCGGGAGAGCTTGGTGAACGCGCGCGGGGCGTCCCCGTTGTCGGTGAGCGCGAACAGCATCCGCGAAGAGGTGTAGAGCGCGGAGTTCAGGCAGGACAACACCGCGATGAGCACGATGGCGTTCATGACCGTGGACACCGCGGGGACCCCGAGGACCCGCAGCGCGGCCGCGTACGGGCTCGTGGCGATCTCCGGGGTGTTCCACGGCCGGATCGCGACCACCACGAACACCGAGCCGACGTAGAACAGCACCACCCGGAAGACGATCGAGCGCATCGCCTTGGCCACGCTCTTGGCCGGTTCCGCGGACTCGGCGGCCGCGATGGTGACGATCTCGGCCCCGGTGTAGAAGCCGATGCACGGCACCACGGCGGCGAGGATGGCGCCGAACCCGAGCGGGGCGAATCCGCCGGAGGACACCAGGTTGCCGAGCCCGCCCTGGGCTCCCGGCCACCAGCCGCACAGGTACAGCACGCCGACCACGAGGAACACCACGATCGCGATGACCTTGATCGAGGAGAACCAGTACTCGAACTCCCCGTAGGAGCGCGCGGAGACCAGGTTCGTCGCGGTGAGCAGCACGAGCAGGGCGAGGCTGAGCACCCACAGTGGCACCGAGGGCAGCCACAGCTGCACGATCCGCCCGCCCGCCACCGCTTCCACCGCGACGACGATCACGAAGAAGTACCAGTACATCCAGCCGACCGCGAATCCGGTCCGGTTGCCGAAGGCCTCCCTCGTGTACACGTAGAACGAGCCGCGCACCGGTTTCGCCACGGTCATCTCGGCGAGCATCCGCATGATCAGCACCGTGATCAGCCCGGCGATCAGGAAGGAGATCACCGCCGCCGGGCCGGTCGACTGGATCACCACGCCACTGCCCACGAACAGCCCGGCACCGATCGCCCCGCCGATCGCGATCAGATTCATGTGCCGCTGCCGCAGGCCCTGCCGCAGCCCGTTCGATTCGCCCTGGCCCACTGAACTCCTCACGCTCCTTTGCGCCATCGTTCCACCGTCCCGGATCAGGCCCTAGGCTTGAATGGCCTTCTCCACCTGGGTGAGCATCCCGTCGATGCCGTGCAGCAGAGCCGATAGCGTGTCCCGGTCCGCCACCAGTGGCGGGGAGACCATCAGCATCGTCGCACCCCGGTCGTCTCCGCGCAGCAGTACGCGCGTATTGCGGAACGCCTCGGGCAGGACCTCGCGCAGTACGGTGGCCGATTCCGCCTCGGTGAACTCGCGTCCGCCGTCCCGGTCGGCCATCAGTTCGATCGCGTAGAAGAACCCGGTTCCGCGCACATCCTTGACGCAGCGGTGCGCCTCGGCGAGCGAACGCAGGCCCTCGTAGAGCACCGGACCCTCTTCGCGCACGTGCTCGGGCACCTGCTCGTCACGCATGGCGGTGAGGTTGGCGACGGCCACCGCGGTGGAGACCGGGTGCCCGCCCCAGGTGGCGCCGTGGGTGAAGGTACCGGCCTTGGGGGAGCCGAACAGTTCCCCGACGAGCTGTTCGCGCACCAGGAGACCGCCGAGCGGGGCGTAGCCGGAGGTCGAGCCCTTCGCGAAGGTGATCATGTCCGGGACGACGCCGGTGAACCCGTGCCCGAACCAGTAACCGATCCGGCCGAAGGAACAGATCACCTCATCGGAGACGAGCAGGATGCCGTACTTGTCGCAGAGATTGCGCAGCGCGGCCCAGTAACCGCCGGGCGGGACGAGCGCGCCCCTGCCGTTCTGTACCGGCTCGGCGAACACGGCCGCGATCGTCTCCGGGCCTTCCTCGAGGATGACCTCCTCGATCGCGCGCACACAGGCCAGCTGCTCGGCCGGGCCGCAGTCGCCGAGGAAACCGAGCGTGTTGGGAACATGCCGCACCCCGGGCATCAGCGGGCCGAACGGTTCCTTGATCTTCGGCAGCCCGGTGACGGCGAGCGCGCCGAGGGTGGTGCCGTGGTAGGCCATCTCCCGGCTGATGATCTTGGTCCGCTGCGGCTGGCCCTGGCCGCGGTGGTACTGCCGGGCGAACTTGACCGCGGATTCCACGGCCTCGGAACCCGAGTTGACGAAGAAGGTGGTGCCCAGATCGCCGGGGGCGAGGTCGGCGATCAGTTCGGCGGCCTGGATGGCCGCGGGGTGGGCGGTGCCCCAGTTGCTGGCGTAGCCGAGGGTGCTGATCTGGTCGGCGGCCGCTTTCGCGATGTCCTGGCGGCCGTGGCCCATGTTCACGCAGAACAGGCCCGCGAGGCCGTCGAGGTGGCGGTTTCCCTCGCTGTCGATGAGGTAGCAGTCCTCGCCGCGCACGAAGACCGGGAAATCCTTGTCCCAGGCCTGTTTCTTGGTGAAGTGCGGGCCGAGGTGGCGACGGGCGCTCGCCCGCAGTGCACTGGTCTCCATACTCGTCTCCTTTGACCGCTCGCGCTGTGTTCCTCAAACGATGGCAGCGGAACTGGTCCGTGCAAAGAACCAGACAACGCCGCTTTGGTGGGTCCAGAACGCGCCAAGACCGTGCCGCACAACGAAAAGTGGGTGCCCCGGTCATGCCGGGGCACCCACTCTTCGTTTGCTGGAAAGGGATTACACGTAGTCGGAGTACTTCTCCAGGTAGCGGACCGGCTTGGAAAGCGCGTCCCTGCGGAACGGGTCACCGAGCTCGCGGGTGCACATGATCTCCACGACCGTGGTGCGCCCCTTGGTCATCTGCGCCTCGACCGCCTTGCGCAGCGCCGGGCCGACCTCCTCGAGCTTCTCCACGACGATCCCGTCCGCGCCCATGGATTCGGCGATGCCCGCGAAACTGGGGCTTTCCAGTTCCCCGGCCACGAACCGGCGGTTGTAGAAGTCCACCTGGTTCTTCTTCTCCGCGCCCCACTGGCGGTTGTGGAACACCACCGCGGTCACCGGGATGTCGTGCCGCACGGCGGTGAGGATCTCGCCCATGCTCATCGCCCAGGCCCCGTCGCCCGCGTAGGCGATCGCCGGACGCTCGGGTGCCGCGGCCTTGGCGCCGATGATGGTGGGCAGCGCGTAACCGCAGTTGCCGAAGCTCATCGGGGCGAAGAAGGAGCGCGGTTCCTCGAACCGCAGGTAGCTGTGCGCCACGGAGTTGATGTTGCCGATGTCCGTGGACACCATCACGTGCTCGGGCATGGCCTTTTCCAGTTCCCGCAGCACCTGCCGCGGGTGCAGCCAGTTGCCCTCCTCTTGCTCCTGTTCGGCGATCATGTCCAGGCTGTAGGGGTCGGTCTCATGGGTCCACTCGGTGAGTTCCTTCTCCCACGCGTCCTTCTCCGCCTTGGTTTCCGCGGCCCGTTGTGCCGCGGTGGCATCGCAGGCGAGCGTGCGTCCGGTCAGCCGTTCGGTCAGCGCGGCCGCGGCCTCGCCCGCATCGGCGCAGATGCCCACGGTGATCTTCTTGACCAGGCCGAGCATCTTGTGGTCGGCGTCCACCTGGATGATCTTCGCGTCCTTGGGCCAGTAGTCCATGCCGTGCTGGGGGAGCGTGCCGAACGGACCGAGCCGGGTGCCGAGGGCGAGCACCACATCGGCCTTGGAGATCAGCTTCATGGCGGCCTTCGAGCCCTGGTAGCCGAGCGGCCCGCACCACTGCGGGTGGCTCGCGGGGAAGGAGTCGTTGTGCTGGTAGCTGTTCACCACCGGGGCACCGAGTCGTTCGGCGAGCGCCTTGCACTGCTCCACCCCGTCGGCCATGACCACCCCGCCACCGGAGATGATCACCGGGAATTCGGCGCCGGCGAGCAGATCCGCGGCCTCGTCGAGGCTGCGGGTGCCACCGGCTCCCCGGTCGAGCCGCTGCGGGACGGGAATCTCCGCCTCGAGCTCGCCGTAGAAGAAATCGCGCGGAATGTTCAGCTGGGTCGGCCCGATCTCGGACATCGCCCGGTCGAAGGCGCGCGCGGTCAGTTCCGGCATCCGCTTGGGATTGTTCACGTGCGCCTGGTACTTGGTGAACTCCTGGAACATCGGCAGCTGGTTGGCCTCCTGGAAGCCGCCGAGGCCGATACCCATGCTCCCCGCCTCCGGGGTCACCATCACCACCGGGCTGTGCGCCCAGTAGGCGGCCGCGATGGCCGTCACGCAGTTGCTGATGCCGGGGCCGTTCTGCCCGATCACCACGCCGTGCCTGCCGCTGACCCGCGCGTACCCATCGGCCATGTGCGCCGCGCCCTGCTCGTGCACGACGGGGACCAGCCGGATACCCGCCGGCGCGAAGATGTCCATGGCGTCCATGAACGCCGAGCCCATGATGCCGAAGATGTCCGTGACACCGTTGGCCGCCATGGTTTCGACGAACGCCTCGGACGGGGTCATCTTTCGCGGCTCACCCATGCCGACTCCTTCCATATGATGACAAAGTCTTTCTTATAGTGGAATATGTTGACGATAGGACGGTGCGCCGGAGCAGTCAATGCCGCGCACGCGCGAGATGAGTCGAGGAGGGCGCATGTCAGCGGAATTCCGCTCGCCGGACACCGAGGTGGCCGCACGCGAGGTGTTCGGGATCGACACCGATCTGCGGGTGCCCGCGTTCACCGAGGCCGATGAGCACGTTCCGGACCTCGATCGCGGTTACCGGTTCGACCGGGAGACCACACTCGCACTGCTCGCCGGGTTCGCGCACAACCGCAGGGTGCTCGTGCAGGGCATGCACGGGACCGGGAAGTCCACGCACATCGAACAGGTCGCCGCGCGGCTGAACTGGCCGTGTGTCCGGGTGAACCTGGACGGGCAGCTGTCCAGGCTGGACCTGATCGGGCGGGACGCGGTCGTGCTGCGCGAGGGGCACCAGGTCACCGAGTTCCGCGAGGGCGTGCTGCCCTGGGCGGTGCGCCGCCCGGTCGCGCTGATCCTGGACGAATACGATGCCGGGCGCCCCGAGGTGATGTTCGTGGTGCAGCGGCTGCTCGAACGCGAGGGCCGGTTCACCCTGCTGGACCGCAACGAGGTGCTGCGCCCGCATCCCGGGTTCCGGCTGTTCGCCACCGCCAACACCACCGGGCTCGGTGACCACACCGGCCTCTACCGCGGGGTGCAGCGGCTCAACCAGGCGCAGCTGGACCGGTGGAACATCGTCGCCGCCCTGGATTTCCTGCCCGCGGCCGAGGAGATCGCGATCGTGCTCGGCCAGGTTCCCGGACTGGACCGGGACCTCGCCGCGGCCATGGTGGAACTGGCGGGCCTGACCAGGGAGGGCTTCGCCGCCGGTGATCTGTCCACGCTGATGTCCCCGCGCACCGTGATCAGCTGGGCGGAGAACCTGGCCGTGTTCCCGGATCCGGGCGAGGCCTTCCGGATGTCGTTCGCGAACAAGTGCGATCCCGAGGAACGCCCGCTGGTGGCCGAGTACTTCCAGCGTTGTTTCGCCGCCGAACTGGACGAGCTGGTGGCATGACGACTGTGCTGTCCCGATCGGACTTTCGCTGCGCTCCTCACTCGCTGGCGCTCGCTGCGATGCTCATGAAAGGTGCGCTCTCATGACATCCGTCGAAGGAGCCACCCTGCGCGCCCTGACCGGGATCCCGGAACTGTTGCTGCACGGTCCGGTGCCCTATCGCGGCGGAACGCCGGTGCGGATCCCGGTCGCGCACGTGCGCCCGGAACACCGCAGCGCGGCGGTGCGGCGCGGTTCGGTGGACGCGATCGCCGCGCGGCTGCGGTATTCCGATCCGGGGCTGCTGCGCGCCACCCGCCCGGAGCATCCGGTAGCGCGAGCGGTTTTCGAGCAGCTGGAGCAGTTCCGCGTCGAGGCGCTGGCCCCGCCCGAACTTCCCGGGGTGGCCGCCAATCTGCGCCGCTGCTTCGCCGACTGGTCCGAACAGGTGCGCGCCGGGGGCCACCTGGAGACCGCGCGCGGTCTGCTGCTGTACACCGTGGCGGTGATCTGTCACGCGCGGGTCACCGGCGAGCCGATCCCGGAAGCAGTCGAGGATCTGATCGAACAACCGCGGTACGCGCTCGCTCCCGCGCTGGGCGAACAGCTGGCCCGGTTGCGCCGCAGCCGGGACGATCAGGCCGCGTACGCCGGGCATGCGCGGGAGATCGCCGAAACGCTCGCCCGGATGCTCGGCGATCCCGGGGAGCCGGAGCGGGCACCGGATTCCGCGGGCGCGCTGCTGGTGCTCGGCGCGGAGAGCGAGGGCGGACATCCGGGGACGCGCGGCGGAAAACCGGAAACCGGCGGGGAAACCGCGCCGTACCGGGTGTTCACCACCGCGCACGATCGCCAGCAGCACGCCACCGAACTCGTGCGGGCGGCCCAGCTCCGCGAGTATCGGCAGCGGCTGGACCGGCTCGTGGCCGGTCAGGGCATCGCCATCGGCCCGCTCGCCAGGAAACTGCACGCCCTGCTCGCCGAACCGCGGGTGGACGGCTGGCTCGGCGGTCAGGAGGAGGGCCATGTGGACGGGCGCGCGCTCAGCCAGCTGATCTGCGCGCCCGCCGATCACCGGGTGTTCCGCGTCGAGCGCACCGAACCGGTTCCGGATGTGCTCGTCACGTTCCTGCTCGACTGCTCCGGTTCGATGAAGCGGCACATCGAAGCGGTCGCGGTGCTCGTGGATGTGTTCGCCCGCGCGCTCGACCGGGCCGGGGCCGCCTGCGAGGTGCTCGGGTTCAGCACCGGCGGGTTTCACGGCGGCCGTGCGCGGCGGGACTGGCTGCGTGCCGGGAGCCCGCCCGATCCGGGCCGGCTCGCCGAACGACGGCACCTGGTGTTCAAGGAGGCGCGCACTCCGTGGCGGCGCGGCCGCTCCGGGATCGCCGCGCTGTTCCGCGAGGACCTGTACCGGGAGGGGATCGACGGCGAGGCGGTTCGCTGGGCGGCCGAACGTGCCGAGGAACAGTCCTGGCGGCGGCAGGTACTGGTGCTCGTCTCCGACGGGGCGCCGATGGAACGGTCGACCGAACTGGCCAATGGTTCCGGTTACCTGGAGCGGCACCTGCGCGCGCAGCTGTCCGCACTGGACCGGGCGGGGCGGGAAGTCCTGGGACTGGGGCTCGGCCTCGATCTCGGGCGCACCCTGCGACGGCACCGGGAACTGGACACCGAATCGCTTTCCGGTCAGCGGATGGTGGCCGAGGTGCTGGCCGCACTGGCTCGCTGAGCGCCGCGGTGCAGCACCGGAACCCGCTCGGTTCCCGGCCGGATCGCGCTCCAGCCGAACACCACGGCCAGGTTCAGCGCCATCGAGATCAGCCCGGGATTGACCCCGCCGAAGGAGAATCCCGCCACGTACAACAGGATCGCGGTCACCGCGCCGACGACCATGCCCGCGATCACCGCGCTGGTGCGCACCCGCCGCGCGAACAGCACCGCGAGCCAGCCGGGCACCAGCTGGGCGAGCAGGTTGTAGGTCAGGTTGAGCACGGTGAGCATCAGCGTGGAGGCCACCAGCGTCAGCACGGCGCCGAGCACCAGGAACACCCCGACCGCGAGCACCGTCCAGCGCCGCTGCACCGAGGGCGCCAGGTTCGGCACCAGATTGCGGCTGACCATGCCGCCGATGGACAGCGCGGTCGCGGCGAGCACGAGCACCCCGGAAAGGGCGGCGCCCGCGGCGACGATGCCGAGCAGCCCGGAGGGGAGCAGCCCGCGCGCGGTAGCCATGAACACCGTGTTCGGATCGGCGAGGTCCGGATGCATCCGGATGCCGTAGTAGGCGGCGAGCACCACGAACGGGAAGATCAGCATGTACAGCGGCATCCACACGGTGGAACGCTTCACCGTGCGCTCCGAGCGGGCCGGGAAGATGTACGAGGCGCCGAACCCGAGGTAGAACACCAGGCCCTGGAACAGGATCGTGGTCATCGCGAAGGTCAGCTGCGATCCGCCGAGCGTGGTCTCGATGTGCCGGGGTGGCCCGCTCGGCGCCGGTCCGCCGCCGTCGATGGCGAGCACCGCGGCCAGCCCGACGGCCACCACCGCGATCAGCATGAGCGTGTCCTTCAGGATCGCCACGAAGGCGGGGGAGCGGATCCCGGAGACCGCGATGTAGCCGAAGGCGACGAGCCCGGCGAGCACCACGCACTCCACCGAGTTCAGCGGGATCCCGAGGTTGCTCAGTACGATGCGCAGCCCGATGAACTGGTACTGGCCCCAGGGGATCAGCGCGAGCAGCATCATCACGCAGGAGACGAGTTCCAGTTTCCTGCTCCGGAAATGGCCGCCGAACACGTCCGGCACGGTCATCGCGTCGTAGCGGTGCGCGGCCCGCCAGATCAGCGGCGCGAGGAAATACCCGATGGCGTAGGCCAGCAGGATGTAGCCGAGGAACCAGACCCCGTAGCCGGGGCCGCCCGCGTAGATCCCGCTCGGCAGCCCGATGATCGCCCCGATGCTGTACACCTCGCCGACCGCGAGGAAGTAGATGAGCCAGGCGGGGAAACTGCGCCCGCCGACCAGGAACTCGGAGATGCCGCCGCCCCGGGTGCCCCGGCCTGCCCAGAACGCGAGCGCCAGCGAGGCCAGTATGACGACGACGAGGATCGCGACGGTCATCCGGGTTCCTCCGGTCGGTCCTCGGCCACCTGCCGGTCGAAGAACCGCCAGCTGACCCACAGGCACAGGGTGGTGAGCGGGAAACAGCAGAAGATCCAGAAGAAAACCAAGGGAAAACCGAGCACGGTCACCGTGCTCCCGGCCACCGCGGGGATTCCGGCGAACAGGGCGAGCGCCGGGATACCGAGCCCGATGAGCAGGCTCGGCCAGCGGCGGGTCATCGCGGCGCCCCGGTCCATACCGGCTCGCCGCCGCGCACCGTCGCCTCCACCCGGAGGTCGCGCAGCCGCTGCGGCTCGACGGTGAGCGGATCGCCGTCCAGCACCGCAAGATCGGCGAACTTGCCCGGTTCGATGCTGCCCTTGAGGTGTTCCTCTCCGGCGAGGTAGGCGGCGTCGAGGGTGTAGGCGCGCACCGCGTCCAGCGGGCTGACCGCCTGCTCGGCGCCGAGCGTGTGCCCGCCGCTGGTGGTTCTGGTGACCGCGCACCAGATTCCCTCCAGCGGTGGCACCGGGGTCACCGGGGTGTCCGAGTGCAGTCCGAAGTGGATTCCCCTGCGGCGCGCGGAGGCCAGCGGGCTGATCCGGGCCGCCCGCTGCGGGCCGAGGAACACGTCCCGGTGCCGGTCGCCCCAGAAGTACACGTGCTTGACGAAGAACGAGGCGAGCACATCGTGTGCGGCCATCCGGTCCAGCTGGTCCTCGCGGGCGGTCTGGCAGTGCTCGATGCGGTGCCGCCGCCCGGTGCCCTCCGGAGCGCCGAGCCGTTGGTAGCCCTGCACGATGGCCTCGATCGCGGCATCACCGTTGCCGTGCACGGCGACCTGCCAGCCCGACTCGTCCAGCGCGGCGATCCGCCTGACGAGCTCGTCCGGTTCGAGCAGCAGCATCCCGTGCTCATCGGGTGCGCAGGTGTAGCCCTCGGCGAGGCACCCGGTCAGGCCCTGGATCGAGCCGTCCGCGACGATCTTCACCCCGGTCATGGTGAACGCGTCGTCGCCGGGTTCCGGTGGTTCCGGGACACCCTCGCGCAGGCCGTCGAGCAGTTCGTGGAACAGGTATCCGTGCACCCTGGTGCGCAGCGCGCCCTCGCGGTGCAGCCGCCGGTAGGCGGTGAGCTCGGCCGGTCCGCCGATCAGCCCGACCCCGGTGTCGTGCACCGAGGTGATCCCGTTGGCCAGGTATTCGGCATCCGCGAGACGCAGCGCCTCGGTCAGCGTTTCGACGTCCTGCCCGGGCAGCTGCGAGGTCGCCAGGAAGGCCGCCGATTCGATCAGCAGCCCGCTCGGATTCCCGCTCTCGTCCCGCGCGATGCGCCCGCCGGGCGGATCCGGGGTGTTCGCATCGATACCGACCGCGCGCAGGGCCGCCGAGTTCGCCACGCAGAAGTGCCCGGAGACATGGGTCAGCAGCACCGGATTCCGCGGCGCGACGGGATCCAGGTCGGCGCGCGTGGGATGCCGGTTGTCGGCGAGCAGCGTGTCGTCGTAGCGGAACCCGCGGATCCACTCGCCGGGACCGCGATCGCGCACCGCCTGTGCGACCCGTTCGACGATGTCCGAGATCCGGTCATTGGGCGGGCTGCCCGCGTCCACCGGTGCCGCGAGGGTCAGCCCGAAGAAGGTCGGATGGTTGTGCGACTCCACGAAACCCGGAATCACCGTGCGCCCGGCCAGATCGAGCACCTTCGTCTCCGGTCCGATCAGCGCGGCGATATCGCGTTCCGAGCCGACCTCGGTGATCAGTCCGCCGGTCGCGGCGACCGCCCGCGCGGTGCGTGCGCCCGCGTCGAGGGTGTGCACGGTTCCGCCGGTGAGGACCAGATCCGCCGGATTTGCCGCTGGTGTCAAGGTTCCTCCTCGTTGCCGGTCGCTCGCCTGAGCGTGCGCCACGGCGGGCGGCCGGGAAAGGTCCAGAATCGTGTCCGCCGGTGGTACCAGTTTCCGGCTCAGCCAAGCAGATCACGGGCGAGCCCGCCGAGCAAGCGCACCCCGGGGACGATCGCACGTTGTGGGATCGCGGCGAACCCGATGCGGAAGTGGTTGCGTGGCTTGCCTTCGGTGAAGAAGATGTCCCCTGGCTCGATCAGCACCCCGGCGCGTTCGGCCACGGCGACCAGTTCGCGGCAGTCCAGCTCCGGCGGGCCGCTGACCCAGAGGCTGACCCCGCCCGGTGGGTACGGCGGCTGCGGCCAGGGAAGGTACTCGTGCACCGCCTCGGTCACCGCGGTCCACTTGCGCATCAGCCTGGTGCGATAGCGGCGCAGCGAGCGGTGGTACTCCCCGGAGGCGATGAGCAGGGCGAGCGCCCGCTGCAGCTGCCCAGGCGGATGGCGGAGCACATAACGGCGCACCTGACGCAGTTCGGTGATCAGCGCCCGCGGCCCGACGAGATAACCGAGCCGGAGGCCGGGGGAGAGGAACTTGGAGAAGGTGCCCAGATACACCGCGTCCCCGCCGGTGTCGAGCGCCTTCAGTGCCGGTGTCGGGCTGCCCTGGTAGCGGAACTCGCTGTCGTAGTCGTCCTCCACGAGCACCGTGCCCGCGGCATCGGCGAGCCCGAGCAGCGCGCGGCGCCTGCCGATGCTCAGCGTGGCATTGGTGGGATGGTGATGGCTCGGGGTCAGATACAGCAGATCCGTCCCGGAAAGCGAGTGCGGCGGCCGCATTCCGCTGCGGTCCACCGGGATGCCGGTCAGTGCGGCACCGGTGCGCAGGAAGATGTGCCTGGCATCCAGGTAACCGGGATCCTCCATGGCCACCCGGCTTTCCGGGCCGAGCAGCGCGCGGCCGAGCAGATCCAGTCCCTGCTGTGAACCGACCGTGATGAGTACTTCCTCCGGGCCGGCCTCGATGCCGCGTGCGGGCAGCAGCTGGCGGCACAGCTGCTCGATCAGCAGCGGATCGTCGGTGTCCATGCTGTCCGCGAGGCTGTGCGCGACATGCGGCTGGTCGAGCGCCTCGCGGAGGCTGCGCGTCCAGGCCCGCGCCGGGAACGCCCCGATGTCCACCTGCCCGGCGAGGAACGGATAGGGATACCGGTGCCAGTCCGGGCGTTTCTCGATGTGCGGCAGCGCGGCGTCGGGGAACCGGCGCAGCCGCGCGGACCAGTCGATGCCCTGCCCCGGTGTGGGCTGCGCGGGCACGCCCTGTGGCCGCATCTCCGGATTGACGAACAGTCCGCTGCGTTCCCTGCTGGACACGAAACCCTCGGCGATCAGCTCCTGATAGGCCAGGTTGATCGTGTTCCGGGAGACGCCGAGTTCGGTCGCCAGCGCCCGGGAACTGGGCAGCCGGTGGCGCGGATCGTAGATGCCGACCGCGATCCCGTGCTCGATCGCCTTGCGCACCTGCCGGTACAGCGGTTCGGCCGAGTCGCGATCGATCGCGATGAGCGTGCGCGGCAAGGTCGACTCCTCGCGTCGGTTCTCCATTGAGCTGAGACGGCACGGATGCCGGTCAACGTAAGAGCAGGGGGCGGGCCTGTCAATGCGCGGACCGCCGTCGTTGACAGCTCCGCCCCGCGCGCTCTACGGTGCATATGAAATTGAATTTTACATAATGAAATAGCCGGAGTGAATGGGATGAGCGTGTCTGTACGGTCCGAAGTGGACTTGCCCGGCCGCTGGCGGGACGCGATCTCCGGCGGTGGCCTGCGGATCGCGCTCGCCGATGGCTGCGATCCGCGCGCGATCGCCGCCGCGGTCCGGTTGCACGAGCGGGGCCTCGTGTGGCCGCTGCTGGTCGGGGAAGCACAGCGGATCGCCGAGGCGGCCGACCGTCCGGTGCCTGCCGAACTGATACTCGATCCGGCATGGCTGGCCGCGCATCCCGGGGTGCGCAAGGTACTCGGTACGGCTTTCGCGTCCCGTTCGGAAACCGAACGCGAACGCGCTGACGCCGATCCGGTGTATCTCGCGACGGCGGCCCTGCGTGCCGGATTGGTGGACGCCTGCCTCGCCGGTGCCACACGCTCGACCGCGGATGTGCTACGCGCCGGGCTGCGGGTGATCGGCCTGCGCCCCGGTGTGGCCAATGTGAGCAGCCTGTTCCTGATGGTGCTCACCGATGGCCGGGTGCTCGCTTTCGCCGACTGCGCCGTCCTTCCGGAGCCGGACACCGAGCAGCTGGCCGAGATCGCGATCGCCACGGCGGGCAGTTTCCGGGCACTGACCGGGGACGAGCCCCGGATCGCGATGCTGTCCTTCTCCACGCGGGGCAGCGCCGAACACGCCAGTGTGGCGAAGGTCCGGGCGGCGGCGGAACTGGTCGCCGAACGCGCCCCGGAACTCGCCGTGGAGGGCGAACTCCAGCTGGACGCCGCGGTGGTGGACGCGGTCGGCTCGGTGAAGGCGCCGGGTTCGGCGGTGGCCGGGCAGGCCAATGTGCTGGTGTTCCCGAACCTGGACGCGGGCAATATCGGTTACAAGATCGCCGAACGGCTCGGCGGGGCGACCGCGCTCGGTCCGGTGCTGCAGGGCCTCCGGATGCCGCTCAACGACCTTTCCCGGGGCTGCTCCGCCGCCGACATCGAGACCATGGCCCTGATCAGCGCGGTGCAGGCGCGCGCGGGCTGAGGTCCGCCCGGCTACCGGCCCGCGTTGTGCCTGCGTTGCCGGGCGAGCAGCATCAGCAGGGCGCCGCCGAGCACCAGTAGTGAGCCGATCCCCACCGGCCAGCCGACCAGCGCGCCGGTGTTCGCCAGCCCGGAATCCGGGCCCTGTGGACCGTTCTCACCGGGACCGCCCGCCGAACCGTCCCCATCGGCCGGGCCGGGCAGGAACACCCCGGGACTGGTGCCGGTCGTGGTGGCCGTACTGCTCGTCGTGCCGGGCTGGGTCGTCGTGGTCTGGGTGGTGGTACTGGGTTCGGTTGTCGTGGGCCGGGTCGTGCTCGGCTCCGTTGTCGATGGCTCTGTGGTGGTCGGCTCTGTTGTCGTCGGTTCTGTGGTGGTCGGTTCGCTGGTGCCGCCCGGGCCGGTGGTCGTCGTGGTCGGTTCCGTTGTCGTGCTCGTCGTGGGTTCGGTGGTCGTGGTGGTCGGTGTCGTCTCGCAGGACGGGAGGTCCCCGTCGAAGGGATAGGCGTGGAATTCCTCTCCGCCACCACCGCCGGGCGGCGAGGCGTGGGTGAGTGAGCCGGTGGTGAAGAATCGCCCGTTCGTGCCGGAGGCCGTCACGGTGGTCTCGCTCGCCGGATTGCCGACCAGCACGCTGCCCTGGAACTGAGCGCCTCCGGCGATCCGGACCTGTCCGGCGTCCGGGAAGTTCCACAGCAGGCGCTCGCGCAGCGCGTTCATCGGATCTGCGTCGGCGGGATCGCCGGTGTAGGTGTTGATCGTGCGGTCGGCGCCGAGCATGTTGACCAGAACCGTCGCGCCCGCGGGGATCTTGTTGAACACCAGGCCCTGCATGCCGCCGCCGGGCCCGGTGAGGTCGAAGTCCACAGTGAACACTTGTAGCGCCGAGTGGCCGTCGCCGGTGAATTCGGTCTGATAACCGAGATTGCGCGCCGTCCCGGTCGCCGGTCGTCCCGTTCCCTGGGAGCCGTGCGCGTAGCAGCGGCTGTCCGCGCTCAGTTGCGCGGCAAGGCCTTCGTATTTGCCGAACGCGTTCGGATCCTGCACCCGTTTTCCGGTGATCGTGCCGGTTGCGGTGCCCGCGTGCCGCACGACCCCGCCGTCGGCGAGCAGCCGCTGCCCGCCCGCCACGCTGACCGAGTCGCCGGTGACGAGGAAGTCCGAACCGTCTGGCGGGGGCACGCGTGATCCGACTCCGGCGATGCCCACGTTGTACACACTCGATCCGCCCGACTTGGCCTGGTCGAAGTTCCCGCCGACCACGACCCGGCCCTCGGCCTCCGCCGCGCTGCCGCGCACCCGGAAATCCTTGCCGACGAACATGTTCACGCCGTCGTCGCGTCCGGCGAAGGAACCGTTGTTGATCGGCGGGTACTTGCCGGGACAGTCGCCGGGCACGCAGGGGCCGAGGCCGCCGGGGAGCGGATCGGCGTGGCTCGCGGGCACGGCGAGCGCGCCCATCAGGATCAGCGCGCCGCCGACCGCGAGCATCGAACCGGCCAGGGTGGGGAGTTTCCGGGGAGACCGCACACAGTGGACAGTGACACAGGGGAGCCGGTCCGGCACTTTGACGTGTGGTAATACTACCCGTACGGGGGGTTGTGCGTGAGGTGACCAGCGCGGCTGGTGTCTCCGGCGCTCGGATCTGGCCGCGGAATCCGTGCTTGACGTTCCGTCCGTACGCGAGGTAAAACGTTATAGCGAGAGTGGTAAAACGTTATACCAAACCGAGTGGAGGATCCGTGGCCGAGGGGCGTGGTTCGCGGGCCGGTGCGTCCGGTGGCCGGGGCTCGACTCCGGGACTCGCGGATGTGGCCCGCCGTGCCGGGGTCTCGGTCGGCCTGGTGTCCCGGATTCTGAACGGGGACGGCACGCTGCGCACCCGTGCCGAGACTCGGGAACAGGTGCTGGCCGCGGCGCGCGAACTCAACTACGTGCCGCACGGTGCCGCCCGCGCACTGCGCCTGGCGCGTGCCGGGGCGATCGGGCTCGTCGTGCACGATGTGAGCAACCCGATCCACGCGGAGATCATCGAGGGAGCCCAGGAGGCACTGGCCAGCAGCGGGCAGGTGCTGTTGCTGGCCAATGCGCGGGAACTCGCCGACGGCGGGCGCGCGTTCGACCGGCTCGTCGGCGAGGGCCGCATCGACGGATTGCTGTGGCAGGGCGGTGGTTTCGACTTCGACACCGCGCTGGCCGCGCGCGCGAGCCGGACCCTGCCGACGCTGCTGGTGAACAGCCGCCCGCTCGCCGAGGTCGGTTCGGTGCGCCTGCAGGACGAACGGGCCGCCGAATGCGCGGTGGAACACCTGCGCGAGCTCGGCCACGAACGGATCGGGTTTCTCGGCGGCCGCCCCGGATCGGATCTCTCCGAGCGCCGCAAGGCCGGATACCGGACCGCGATGGGCACGGTGGACGAGGCGTTCGTGGTGGAACAGGAATGGGACGCGACCGCGGGATACGCGGCGATGGGCGAGCTGCTGGCGCGCGGGACCCGGCCGACCGCGGTGCTCGCCGCGAACATCGTGCTCGGTACCGGAGCGCTCGCCGCGGCCCGCGAGTGGGGAATCCGGGTGCCGGAGGAAATGTCCGTGGTCACCATTCACGACGCCTGGTCGGCGGCGCACGCCTGGCCGCCGCTGACCACCGTGCGCCTCCCGCTGCGCGAGATGGGCAGGCGCGCGGTCGAGCTCGTCCTGGACGAGCCGGGCCGCCCCGAGCTGGTGCTCACCGATCCGCCGCCCGAGCTCCTGGTGCGCGCCTCGACCGCGCCGCCCGCCGACTGAACACCACGAACCCGAAGGGACCACTGGATCCGATGACCCGGCTGCTCGGCATGACCTGGAATCACCCGCGTGGGCGGGATTCGCTGCGCGCGGCGACCGCGGAGTACGGGCGGGCGGACATCGAATGGGAAGCCCGTTCGCTTCGGGAGTTCGAGGACACCTCGGTGACCGAACTAGCCGCGCGCTACGACCTGATCGCCATCGACCATCCGTTCACCGGCACCGCTGCCGCGAGTGGTGCCCTGCTGGCACTCGACGAGATCCTTCCCGTGGAGGTGCTCGCCGACATCCGCGCGGGTGGGCTCGGTGCCAGCTTCGCCAGCTATCAGGCGCACGGACACCAGTGGGCCCTTCCGGTGGATGCGGCCGCCCAGGTCAGCGCATACCGGCCGGACCTGCTCCGCGAGCCGGTGCCGCGTGGTTGGGGCGAAGCCGAGGAACTGTTGCGGCACTTGCCTTCCGGTACCACGGCGGAGCTTCCCGCGAACCCGACCCACCTGTGGTCCACCTTGCTGAGCCTGTGCCATCACCAGGCGGGCATCGAGGCACCGGCCGATGCGCACCGCCCGTCCTGGTGGCCGGATGACGGAATCGAAGCGGATGTGGCCGCGGCGGCGTGGGAACAGCTGCGCCAGCTGTTGGACCTGGTGGATCCGGTCTCCCTGGAGCGGGACCCCATCGGCACCCTGGACGCGATGTCCTCGGGTGCGCCGATCGCTTATGTGCCACTGGTTTTCGGCTACTCCAGCTACTCCCGGGCGGGATACGGGCAGCGACCGGTACGGTTTGCCGAGGCTCCGCGCCACGAGGTTGCGGGCACGCTGCTCGGCGGGGTCGGGCTCGCGGTCTCGGCACGGTGTGCGGATCCCGGTGCCGCGACGGGATTCGCCGGCTGGGTGGCCTCCTCGGCCTGTCAGCGCGGGGTATATGTGCGGGGCGGAGGGCAACCCGGACACCGCGCCGCCTGGCAGGATCCGGCGGCCGACGCGCTCACCGGCGGGTTCTTCACCGCCACCGGTCCGACCACGACGGCCGCCTTCGTGCGCGACCGGCGGCCGGGTTATCCGGTGTTCCAGCAGCGCGCCGCGGCACGGTTGCACGAGCTGATGCTGCGCCGCGAACCCGCTTCGGTCGCGCTCGGGGAATTGCGGCGGCTGGAGCAGGAACGCGCGCCGGTGCGGGAGTCCCGTTGAGTACGACGAGGGAACTGACCGCGCGGGCGCACCGGCGGTACGCGAGCGCGCCCGCGATACTCGGTGCCGGGACAGCCGAAGTCCGGGAGACACTGAGCTTCGCCGAACTCGGCACCGCGGCACGGGCCTGCGCCGCGAAGCTGCGGGCCGCCGGGCTGCGTCCCGGGGACCGGGTGGTGATCGCGATCGCGAACCGTCCCGAGTCGCTGATCCTCGACCATGCCGTGTTCCTCGCCGATCTGGTACGGGTCGCGGTCGGGCATCGCTTACACGGCAAGGAGATCGCGGCGATCGCCGCGGACTGTGCCGCGGCCGCGGTGATCTGCGAACCCGAACACCGCGAGGTTTCCGATGGTCCGTGGCACACGATCCACGCCGGAGCTGAACTGTTCGCGGATCTCACCGAGGGCGCCGGGTTCGAGCCGACGGAACCCGCGCCGCCCGAAGACTCGGTGACCGCGCTGATGTACACCTCGGGCTCCACGGGAAGCCCGAAGGGGGCCATGGTCACGCACACCGGGTGGGCCGCGATGATGCGTGCCTTCTGGGCGGAGCTTCCACCGGTCGGTCCCGGAGATGTGGTGCTGCACGTGGCCCCGATGAGCCACTTCGGCGGCTCGGCCGGTGCGGCGTGCACCTTCCGCGGCGCCGCGATCCTCCCCGTCGCGCGGTTCGATCCGGCCGCGGTGCTCGAACTGGTGGAACGGCACCGGGTGAGCGTGCTTCCGCTGGTGCCGACGATGCTGAGCGAGCTCACCAGGGAGGCCGAGCGTGCCGGGGCGGAACTGTCCGCACTGCGCGCGATTCCCTATGGCGGCGCCCCGATCTCGCCACGGGAACTGGATCGCGCCCGCGCGGTGTTCGGCGAGCGGCTGTACCAGTGCTATGGGCTCAGCGAAGCACTCGCCCCGATCACCGTGCTATCCGGGGCGGGGCACCGGCGCGCGGAGCTGCTCGGTTCGGCCGGACGGGCGCACCCGGAGACCGAGGTCCGTATCGCGGACCCGGACGGAGAACCGGTTCCGGTGGGAACCCGGGGCGAGGTGTTCATCCGCGGCCCGCAGGTCACCCCGGGCTACTGGGGCGCCGGCACGGCGACCGACGAGGACGGCTGGCTGCACACCGGGGACATCGGAGTGCTGGACACGGAAGGCCTGCTGTATCTCGTGGATCGCACCAGCGAGGTGATTCTCAGCGGCGGCTTCAACGTGTACCCCTCCGAAGTGGAACGCGCCATCGAGAGCATTCCCGGGGTGAAGGCGGCCGTGGTGTTCGGCGAACCGCATGCGCGCTGGGGCGAGTCGGTGGCCGCGGTCGTGGTGCCGCACGAGGGAAGCACGCTCACCGCGGAGGAGATCGTGCGCTCCTGCCGGGAACGGCTTGCCGGGTACAAGAAACCACTGCACGTCGAATTCACCGAATCCCTGCCGCTTTCCGCGACCGGGAAGGTAGCGCGCCGCGAGGTGCGGGAGCGATTCCGGCGTGCCCCGACGGATCCGGGGGACGACTGCGCGAGAGGCGGTAATCCATGAGCACACCGGCCGAGACCCGGGCGAAGGAGCCCACCGGACGGGGCGGGGGCCTTCGCTATCGCTGGGCCGTGCTGAGCATGAACTTCCTCGTGCTCGGACTGAACTACGCCGACCGGGCGGCGATCGGGGTCGCGGCCCCGGTGATCATGGCCGAGTACGGATTCAGCAAGAGTTCCTGGGGCTGGATCTCGGCGGCCTTCTTCCTCGGCTACGCGCCGTTCTGTTTCATCGGCGGCTACACGGCGGACAAGTTCGGCCCGCGCAAGGTGATGGCGGTCGCCGTCGCCTGGTGGTCGCTGTTCACCGCGCTGACCGCGGCCGGGTTCGGGTTCGTGAGTTTCCTGGTGATCCGGTTCTTCTTCGGTTTCGGTGAGGGTCCACAAGCGACGGTCACCGCCAAGACGATGTCCAACTGGTTCCCGCAGCGGCAACTCGGCACCGCGATGGGACTTTCCCAGGCATCCACCCCGCTCGGCGGGGCGGTCGGAACTCCGCTCGTGGTGGCGCTGATGAACGCCTTCCACGGCGACTGGCGGGCCCCGTTCATCATCCTGGGCGTGATCGGGGTGCTGTTCGTGATCGGCTGGTGGACCGTGGTGCGGGACCGCCCGGAGGGATTCCGCAGGGTGCGGCCCGCGGAGATCGCCGAGATGGCCGCCGAGGAACGCGCGCATCCGGTGGAAGCCGAGAACGGCGGCGGTTCCCGGTGGCGGTACCTGCGCAACCCCGTGGTGCTCACCACCGCGCTCGCGTACTTCGGCTATTCCTGGGTGCTCTACGCATTCCTGAACTGGTTCCCGGATTTCCTTTCCGAGGCGCACGGGCTCGATCTGAACAGCATCGCGTTCACCGGTTCCATCCCGTGGCTGTGCGGGTTCGTCGGGCTCGCCATCGGTGGTGTGCTCACCGACGCGCTCGGCAGGAAGTTCGGCGTGTTCGGCGCGCGTAAGTGGACGGTCGTGCTCGGCATGCTGCTGGTCGCGATCGCCTTCGCCGGTGTTGGCGTGGTCGACTCGACCACCGCCTCGGTGACGTTGATGGCGGTGGTGGTGTTCATCCTCTACATCGTCGGCGCCCAGTTCTTCGCGCTCATCGCCCCGGTGGTACCGCGGGCCAGTTTCGGTTCGGTCTCGGGTTTCGTGCACTTCATCGCGAACATCGCCGGGATCATCGGCCCGGTGGCGATCGGTTACCTCGGCTGGGGAACCGCGTTCGGCCTCAGCGCGGCCATCGCCGCCGTCCCGGTCCTCGCGCTCGCCGTGTTCGGCAGAGGGCCGCGGAAGGCGCAGACCACGAACGCAGCACTATGACGACCAGGACGATGAGGAGTACCCCGATGCCCGCAGCCCTCGACGGGATCCGCATTCTCGACTTCACCCAGATGATGCTCGGGCCCTATGCCACGCAGACGCTCGCCGACCTCGGCGCGGACGTGATCAAGGTGGAGCGTCCGGCAGGGGAGTGGGAGCGCGGACTGGAGATGATGGGCGATCTCGTGGCCGGGGACTCGGCCGCGTTCCTCGCCATGAACCGGAACAAACGCTCGCTCGCGGTGGATCTGAAGTCCCCCGCGGCCCGGGATGCCTTGCTGCGCCTCGGTGCGAGCTGCGATGTGGTCGTGGAGAACTTCCGGCCCGGTGTGCTCGACCGGCTCGGTCTCGGCTACGAGGCGTTCCGTTCGGTGCGCGCGGACATCGTGTACTGCAGCGGTTCCGGCTGGGGTCGGGAGACCGTGTTCGCCGAACAACAGCGGCCGGGCCAGGATCTGCTGATCCAGGCGATGTCCGGGCTGGCCGCCGCCGGTGGCCGGGCCGGGGAAGCGCCGACGCCCGCGGGGACCGCCGTGGTGGACGCCTCGACCGCGCTCACGCTCGCCAACGGGGTGCTCGCGGCGCTGCTGGCCCGCGAACGGCACGGGATCGGCCAGCGGGTCGACGTCGACCTGTACTCCACCGCGATCGCCTTGCAGTGCCAGGAGATCTCGGCGATGGTGAACCAGGGCGAGGAATGGCAGCGCTCGGCGGAGGGTATCGGGCAGGCGTGGTTGTCCGCGCCGTTCGGCATCTACGCGGCGGCCGACGGCTGGATCGCGCTCGCCATGGCCGAGGTGTCCACCGTCGCCGGGCTGCTCGGGGTCACCGGGCTGGACCGCCTCGATGCCTGGTCGGACCGGGACGAGATCAAGCGCGCGCTCGAACAGGCCACGGCGGCCGAACCCGCGGCGGAACTGGTCGAACGGCTCGGCTCGGCAGGTCTCTGGTGCGCCGAGGTGCGCAGCACCCGGGAAGCCGTGGACGAACTGCGCGAGCAGGGCCACGACCTGATCGTCGAGGTGGAGCATCCGCGCGCGGGCACCCTGGAACTGATCGGCTGCCCGATCCGGCTCTCCGCGACGCCGTGGTCACTGCGGTACCCGCCGCCGCTGGTGGGTGAGCACACCACCGAAGTGCTCGGCGAAGTGCTCAGCGCGGCGGAACTCGCGGAACTGCGCGCCGGAGGTGGGAGCGGATGAGCGGCGCGGAACCGGTTCCGGACAGCGTGGCACGCCCGCATCCGAATCTCGTGCTGAGCAGGTACGGCCGGATCACCGTGCTGCGCATCGAACGCGAGGAGGCGCTCGGCGCGCTGTCCCGCTCCATGGTCACCGCGCTCGGTGAGTGCTTTCGGGAAGTGCGGGCCGAGGAGACCGCGGTGTTCGTGCTCACCGGGACCGGGCGCGGGTTCATCGCGGGCGCGGACATCGGCGAGTACCGGGAGGCCTCGGCCGCGGAATTCGACGCCTACCAACGGCTTTCCCGTTCGGTGTTCGAGGAGCTGGAGTCGCTGCCGCAGCCCACGATCGCCGCGGTGAACGGCTACGCTTTCGGCGGCGGCTTCGAACTCGCGCTGTGCTGCGACTTCCTCGTCGCGGGGGAACGGGCCCGGTTCGGACTTCCCGAGGTGAAACTCGGCCTGCTGCCCGGCGGTGGCGGCACCCAGCGGCTCGCCCGCGCCGTGGGCACCCGGCTGACCAAGGAACTGGTGATGACCGGTCGCACCATGCGCCCGGACGAGGCCGAGCGCCACGGACTGCTCACCCGCCGCACGGACACTCCGCTGGACACCGCCCTCGAACTGGCCGGGGAACTCGCTTCCGGTGCCCCGCTCGCGGTCCGCGAGGCCAAACGCCTCATCGAGGACGGTGTGCAGCAGTCCCTCGGTGCCGCGCTCACCACCGAACAACGCGTGCTCGGCACGCTGTTCGCCACCGAGGACGCGAAGGAGGGCATCGCGGCGTTCGCGGAGAAGCGCACGCCGCGGTTCTCGGGACGGTAGCGCGGCGGACGTCAGCCGAGATTCGTGGATGGGCGGCTGGTGTACACACGCCCGGTGGGTGTGGTGATGGCATGCGCCGGGTCGCGGGAACGGCGAGGTCGCGGACGCGGATCAGCCGGGCATCGGCGGGATCGGGCTGGACGCCGTGCTGCGCGCGGCGGCCGATCCGTTGCACGGGCACGTGTTGGCGCTGCTCGCCGAACGGGGCGAGCTGACCGCTGCGGAGACGGACCTTCCGGTGACCAGGGCGACGGGCAGCTATCACTGCCGGATCCCTGCGCCAGGCCGGATGGACGCCCGCCAGGGAGCGGTATCTCTGGCTGCGCGGGGAGGAGCTGGACGCGCTGTGTCCGGACCTGGTGGAGGCGGTGCTCACCGCGCACCGCGTCGAAGGGGAACGCGGGCAGGTCTACTTCCCGGTCGTGGTGTCCGTTAGTGCCGCGTCGACCAGGCTTTCGGCGTAGGCACCGGTCAATCCGTCCGGACGGAACAGGATGCGGTACATGATCGGCGCGACCACCCGGTCGAGCAGGGTTTCGGTCTCCGGCACCGGTTCGCCGCGTTCGGTGGCGCGCGCCAGGATCACCTCGATCTGCTGGGCGGCGTAGGCCGAGCACTGACCCGCATTGCCGCTTTCCGGATCACCGAGCAGGGCATCGCGGATATAGGCGCGGCCGGGCTGGGAGTTCATCTCCTCGAGGAACTGCCCGGCCCAGTCGCGCAGATCCGCGCGCAGCCCACCGTGATCCTCCGGCGGCTGCTCGGGGCGCAGGTGCTCGACGGCGACATCGGAGAACAGCTCCCGCAGGTCGCCCCAGCGCCGGTAGATGGTGGACGGAGTCACCCCGGCCCGGGCCGCGACCATGGGCACGGTGAGCGCCGCGCGGCCCTGCTCGGCTTCCAGTTCCCGGACCGCGGTGTGCACCGATTCCTGCACGCGCGCGCTGCGCCCGCCGGGGCGCGCCATGGAGCGGGGACTCATGACCGCCAGCCTAACCCGCCGCCGTCCTCGCACTGGCCGTCTCGGTGGCCAGTGCGACGTCCAGCACCGTGTGCTCGGCGCCGGGGCCGCCGATGAGCTGCAGGCCCGCGGGCATCCCGGAACGGTCGGCGCCCACGGGAAGGGTCAGCGCGGGCAATCCGGTGAGGTTGGCGGGCACGGTGAGCCGTACATAGGCGTCGGTGACCGATTCCGTTCCGCCATCCGGCCAGTCGACGGTGTGCTGCCCGGCGGGGACGGCCCCGGTCGGCACGGTCGGCGTGGCGAGCACATCGATCCGCTCGAACAGCTGCTCCCACCGCCGGCGCAACACTGCCTGGGTTCGCCTGGCGCGCAGGTAATCGGTCGCGCTGACCGACTCGCCCGCCTCGAGCAGCACGCGCACCTCGGTGCCGTACCGCTCGGGCGCCGCGTGCAGCAGCCGATCGTGGTACGCGCTCGCCTCGGGAACCATGAGGCCCCAGTGGATCGCGTGGATGTACTCGGTCATCGGCAGTTCCACCTCGACCGGTTCGGCGCCATGCTCCCGCAACCGGTCCACCGCCGTGCGCACCCCGTCCGCGACCGAGGCATCGACCCGGTCGAGGTAGTAGTTCACCGGAACCCCGATCCGGAGGCCGCGCAGATCCTGCGCCGGCTGCTCGGTTCCGCGCAGCACCGAATCGACGAGCGCCGCATCGCGAACCGTGCGGGTCAGCGCGCCCGCGTGGTCGAGCGACCAGGAAAGCGGGGTGACCCCGTCGAGGGAGAGCGCGCCGTAGCTCGGTTTGAAGCCGGTGATCCCGTTCAGCGCGGCGGGTACCCGGATCGATCCGCCGGTATCGGTGCCGAGCGCGAAACTCGCCATTCCCGCGGCGACGGCGACCGCGGAACCACCGCTCGAACCGCCCGCGACCCGGTCGCGCTGCACGGCGTTGCGCGTCTGCGGGGTGGTCAGCCCATAGGCGAACTCGTGCGTGTGCGTCTTGCCGAGCAGCACCGCTCCGGAATCGAGCAGCCTCGTGACGAGGGCGCTGTCCCGTTCGGCGCGATGCCCTTCGCGGGCGCGGGAACTCGCCGTGGTCGGCAGCCCGGCGACGTCGTAGAGATCCTTGACCGCGAACGGGATCCCGTGCAGCGGCCCGCGATACCGTCCCGCGGCGATCTCCCGTTCCGCCTCGGCGGCCGCAGCGCGGGCCTGTCCGGCGAGGACCAGGACGTAGGCACCGAGTTCGCCGTCCTCGCTCGCGATCCGGTCCAGTGTCGCCTCGGTGAGTTCGACGGGGGACAGGGTCCGTGCCGCGATCGCCTCGGCCGCCTCGCTCAGCGAGAGTTCATTCGCCCGCATGGCCCGCCTCCTGGGTCCTGACCGGCGTGGTTTCCCCGAGATCCAGCTCGCGCAGTACCGCGAGCACCTCGCGGATGTGTGCCGCCGTGTCGGCGACCTGTTGCTCGATGTCCATCGACGCCCCTTTAAAGCTCAATGTTTGCGTTAGCGTCACGGTACGGGCTACTGTCGATTAACGCAAACATTGAGCTTTTAGGAGACGTGATGAGCCGAGAGTGGAACTTCGCCGGGGTCACCGTGCAGCGGATCGACGAGGTGAGCTTTCCCGCCTCGACCGGGGCCTGGCTGCTGCCCGATGCCGGACACGACGTCGTCGATGCGATTCCCTGGCTGCGCCCGGAATTCGCCGAGCCGGACGGGGCGCTGCGGTTGTCCAGTCACAGTTACGGGATCACCGTGGACGGGCAGCGCATCCTGGTGGACACCGGGATCGGCAACGGCAAGGTGCGGGCCAATCCCGCCTGGCACGACCTGCACACCGACTACCTCGACCGGCTCACCGCGGCCGGGTTCGCCCCCGAATCGGTCGATCTGGTGGTGCTGACCCACATTCACGCCGACCACGTCGGCTGGAACACCGTGCTCGACGGCGATTCCTGGGTGCCGGCCTTCCCGAACGCGCGCTATCTGGTCAACCGGGCCGAATGGGACTACTGGACAGGCATCGAGCTCGAACCGGCGCGGCAGCAGATGTTCGACGACTCGGTGCATCCGGTACGCGCCGCCGGACTGCTCGACCCGATCGAGATCCCCGGGAACGGAGCCCCGATCGCGCCCGGAATCCGCATGCTGCCGACGCCGGGGCACACCCCCGGGCACAGTGCGGTGGAGATCCGGGGCGCGGAGAGCGTCGCCCTGCTCATCGGGGATGCCATTCACCACCCCGTGCAGATCGCGCGGCCGGAACTGGGCAGTCATGTGGACGTCGACCCGGCGCTTACCCTGCGCACCCGCCGGGAACTGCTCGCCAGGGCCGCGCGGGACTCCGTGCTGCTGCTCGGCGCGCACTTCCCGGATCCCAGCGGTGGCCGGGTGATCACCGAGGGGTCCGGATACCGCCTCGCCGCGTGATCCGGCTTTGGTGTGCCCGGAATCCGCAATGCGTCTAGGATCCTCGGTGACGCTAGATTCCTGGTGAAAAGCGGAGGAAGACTTGATCGCACGCGCATTGCTCGGGGCGGCGGCTGTCACCGGTGGTTTGCTCACCGTGACACCTGCGGCGCAGGCGGCCACCGGTCCCGAATGCCCGTCCACTGTGGACTGCACGTTCACTCCAGCGGCCTACGACTGGTCGAGCAAGGACCACAGCAACCCGAACGCCTACGGTGTCTACGATCCGGCCAACCGGCCCGCCGATGGCGACTCGATTCGCTACATCGTCATCCACGACACCGAACTGTCCTATGCGCACACCATCAAGGCGTTCCAGGATCCGGCACACGGAGCGAGCGCGAACTACGTCGTGCGCGCCTCGGACGGCCGGATCACTCAGATGGTGCCGAACAAGGACGTCAGCTGGGGCGTGGGCAACTGGTCGATGAACCAGCACGCCATCAACATCGAGCACGAGGGCTTCGCCAAGAACGGGAAGTACCCGGACGCGTTGTACGAGTCCTCGGCGAAACTGGTGCGCTACCTCGCCGCGAAGTACGACATCCCGCTGGACCGCCAGCACATCATCTCGCACGAGGACGTCCCGGGGCAGAACGACGCCTCGCAGCCGGGCCAGCACTGGGACCCGGGTCCCTACTGGAACTGGCAGCACTACATGTCGCTGCTCGGCGTCCCGCAGCGCAAACCGAGTGGTGCGCCGAAGACAGGTGATGTGGTGGCGATCAATCCGGACTTCGCCACGAACACTCCGGAGATCACCGACTCCGACGGGAAACCGTTGCCCAAGCAGGGCGCGAACTTCGTCTACCTGCGCACTGCCCCGGACGCCAAGGCCCCGCTGCTCGGCGACCCGCTGCTGCACCCGGACGGTAAACCGGGTACCACCAAGATCGACGACGGTTCGGACAAGGCCGTGACCGGGCACCGCTACGTGGTCGCCGGGACCAGCGGGGACTGGACCGCGATCTGGTTCGGCGGAAAGAAAGCGTGGTTCGAGAACCCGGAGGGACGCAACACCGTCTCCGTGCGGGCCAGCACGCTCACCGCGCACAAGGACATCCCGGTGTACGGGCTCGCCTTCCCGGAGAAGTCCGAGTACCCGGCCGAGATCCCGTTCGAGCAGAGCTGGACGCCGAAGCCGCTGTCCTGGACCATCCCGAAGGGGCAGTCCTACACCGAGGTCGAGCCGATGCAGGCGGCCAACTACTACGCGCGCTACGACAAGGCGAACGTGCCCGCCAACCACACCCTGGTGCGCGGTTCCACGGTCTACCGCCTGGTGGACTTCAACCACCGCTACGCGTGGGTCAAGGAATCGGACCTGCGGTAGTCACGCCCAGCCGAGCCGCAGGCGCAGGATGAGCGCCGCGAGGGCGAGGCAGAAGAACACCGCCCAGCCCGCGAGGTCCCGGTCGCGCACCCGCAGGTGCGCGACCAGGGCCCCGAGGAAGTACAGCACGAGCCCCGCCGCGGCGAGCGTGCCGAGCACCGGGACGGCGAACCCGGCGAGCAGACCGAGCGCACCCGCCGCGAGCAGGGTGCCCAGCGGGATCATCCAGGACCGCGGCACGCCAAGCCGGTCGGCCTGCTCGGCGGGGTAGTCGTGGCCGACGAAGTCGGCGAGGGCGGCGCTCCCGTTCGCGAGCGCGGCGACCAGGGTGACCGTGAGGTAGGCGGTGAACACGGGGATCTCCTCGGTTTGCCGGTACTGCTAGGGGATAGACCGCTCGCCGGGGCGAAAGGTGACATCCCGTAGCTTGTCTGGCCGAGTAGTCGCCCTGATCTGTTCGGGCTGGCAACCTGCCCGAGACCGCTCAGCCGAACGCCTTGCGCAGATCCTCCAGCACCAGGTTCGCCGCCAGCGGGCCGAGGCCGAGCAGCCAGGTGTCGTCGGCGACCTCGGCGGCCTTGCCCGCGCGGACCGCGCTCAGATTCCTCCACTGCGCGGAGCCGACGACCTCGGCCTGCTGCTGTTTTCCGCCGTTGCCGTAGGCGGAATAGAACACCCGGTCGCTGTCCGACTGGGCGATCAGTTCCCTGCTGAGCCGGGTGAAGGTCTTGCCGGTCTGCTGGTTCGGCGGCCGGTTCAGTCCGACATCGGCCAGAATGGTGCCGATGAACGATCCCGTGCCGTAGAGCCGGATATCGGCCGGGGTGAACCGGACCATGCTCACCCGGACCGTGCCGGGATCGCCGAGCCGCTTGCCGGTCTCGCTCGCCCGATTCCGGTACTCGCCGAGGATCCGCTGCGCCTCGGCCTTCTTACCCAGTGCCTCGGCGTCCAGCAGGAAGTTCTGTTTCCACGTCTTGCCAACGGATTCGGCGAACACGGTCGGCGCGATCGCGCTCAGCGCACCGTAATGCGCGTCGTCGCGGACCTTGCTGGACAGGATCAGATCCGGCTTGAGTGCCGCGATCTTCTCCAGGTTCGGTTCCCCGATGGTGCCGACGACCTCGATCTTGCCCGCCTTCTGCGCCAGATACGGCTGGAGCGTATTGCTCGCATCGGGCATCGTGGTGCCGACCGGCCGTACCCCGAGCGCGAGGGCAGCGTCGAGTTCGCCGGTGTCCAGCACGACCACCCGCTGGGGAGTGCCGGAGATCGTCGTCTGTCCCTTGGCGTGCTTGACGATGCGGTCACCGCCCGAAGGCGATTCGGGCTCCTGCGTACCGCACCCGGCGAGCGCGGCCAGGATGACTGCCGCGCAAGCCCCGGTGAGCAGGCGATGGAGGCGAGGCATGGCACTCCCTGATGTCCGTGGCTGAGGTTTGGCAAACCTAACTAATCGGACATCGGAGTTCAATGGCGCATAACCGGCGTCACAGGGTCCGGTCACCCGAGAGGAATTCGGTGACCACGAAAAGCCATGTTTTCGGCGCGCGGGAGTGAATCCGGTGCCCCGCCTCGACGGTGCGCAGGGTGGCATCCGGGACCGTCTCGGCGATGAGCCGGTGCCGGTTCTGATCCAGGTGGCTGGTGTCCCCGCCCGCGAGGATCAGGGCCGGGGCGGAGAGCAAGGCGAGTTCCGTCCACCATTGGGGCTGTGGTTCGCGTAGCCCGGTGAGCACCTCGTCCAGCATCGCCGGGTCGAAGCGGTCGCGACGCAGCCGGGCGAGCGTGCGCAACAGCGTGCCCGCGGCCGGTTTGCGGCTCGGCGGCCGGTCCCCGTGATCGCGCGGGGGCACCGGCATCTCCTCGAGGATCAGGTGTGTCACGCGCTCGGGCTGCTTCGCCGCGAGCAGGGTGGCCGCGAAGGCGCCGAGGGAGTGGCCGATGAGGGCGAACCGTTCGACTCCGCGCCGGTCCAGGTCTTCGAGCACGGCATCGCGAAAGGCGTGCGGCGGATACGAATCCAGTCGTTGTGCCCCGCGGTGACCGGGCAGTACCGGGCAGTGCACGCGGTAGCCGAGCGCGTGCAGTCCAGGTCTGATGCGGTCCCAGGTGGCGGGGCTGCTTGCTGCCGCGTGCAGGCATACGAGATCGTTCACGTAGACAGTGTCCACCAGATCGTAGACACTGTCTACTCGGATGGAGGTCGAGGAATGGCAGAGGACGAGCTGCCGCGGCAGCTGCTCGTGGCGGCGGCGCGGATCCTGGAGGACAGCGGTATCGAGGCGGTGACGATCCGGGAGACGGCGCGGCGGTGCGGGGTCTCGCACGGTGCGCCGCGCCGGTATTTCCCGTCCCGGACCGCACTGCTCGGGCATCTCGCCAAACGCATCGCCGGGGACCTGACCGCCGAACTGGACGCCACGGAGAACGCGCCGCTGCCGCTCGCGCGCGCCTACATCGCCTTCGCCGCGGACCGCCCGCACGCCTTCGATCTGTTGCTGCGCCACGATCTGCTCGAGGATTCGGGTGCCGGGCTGCGCTCGGCCACACTGCCGCTGCTCGAGCGCTGGCGCGGCGCGTGGCGCGCCGGGAACCCGGCGGCCACCGAAACCGAGGCCCTTGCCCGGCTCACCGGTGTGCACGGGATCGCCACGCTGGTGGCGCACCGGACGCACGAGGTGCTCGGCCTGGACACCGGGGAACTGCTTGCCCAGGTGCTCGCGAGCTGACCGGTCACCAGGTGTTGTGCAGCGGGATGGTGATCTGCTTCAGCCAGCGGCCCGCGGCGAAATCCCGTGCCTTGACCACCACGGTGCGGGGACCCACCTCGACCTGGAGCCCCTGGTTGAAGGTGCCGCCGAGGGAGACCTCGCCGCCCTTGCCGTCGTCCTTCCAGCCGGTCTGCACCGCCGCCGTGTTGATCACGGGGAACCCCTCCGGATTGCCGGTTCCGGGGACCACCCGGCGCACCGACCAGTCTGCGAGGGTGAGGTCCCAGTGCGTGTGCCCGGAGAACAGGAAGACGTCCGGGTACCGGCCGAGCACCGAGAGCAGCCGCCCGGCCTGCAGGTAGTCGCCGAGGTAGAGCTTGTTGCGGGTGCCGGAGACGGTGTCGGGCAGCGGATGATGGGTGAGCACCATGACGGGCTTGCGCCATCGTGCCCAGTGAGCCAGCCGTCGCTCCAGCCAGGTGAACTGCGTATCGCTGAGCCAGACCTCGTCCCAGAGCTTGGGGTCGTGATACTTGGCATATCGCTCGGTTCCCAGGCACAGCACGGGAATGCCGCCGAACGAGGTCTCGGCGTAGACGGAATTGCGCCCGGCGAACCGGAAGAAGCTGCGGAACAGGGAATCCTCGGTGACCCCGTTGGGCCAGGTCGGCTGGGACAGCGTGTCCGGATCACGCCACTTCGGCACATAGAACTCGTGGTTGCCGATGGCCAGGGCGAGCCTGCGCGGATGCGGATGCCGGTCCAGGACCGCCCGCACCTGTGCGTACTCGAAATCGTAGCCGCGCGGCGTGATGTCACCGGCGATACCGAGCCCGGCACTGTCCGGAGTGGTGTGCGCGATGTCGTCCAGCGCCGTGCCGAAATCCCCGAGGTCGCCCTGGATGTCGCTGAGAATCGTGAACCGTACGACGGGCTCCCA
Organism: Sciscionella sediminilitoris; assembly: GCF_000737195.2. Classification (GTDB taxonomy): domain Bacteria; phylum Actinomycetota; class Actinomycetes; order Mycobacteriales; family Pseudonocardiaceae; genus Sciscionella; species Sciscionella sediminilitoris. Next base: position 3,218 of record NZ_JALM01000045.1, on the reverse strand, counting down.
CGGCCGGTGCCCGGGGCTCGCCTGCGCGGCCGGGGCGCCGGTCAGTGCGGTCGCGGCCACCGCGCCGCCGCCGGTCATCAGGAAGGATCTGCGGTCCACCACGGTTGTTCCTCGCTCTCGTCCGGATCGAGTGGTGAACCTAGGCGGCGAGTTCCTCGGACCGGTGGACGCGCGCTTTCCCCGCCGTGTACTCGGCCTGAACTTTCCCGGCGGTGCACGTGTTGGGAACGCGTAAAAGTTTTTGTTCACCCCGTCAAGAGCGCGTGTGCGCGGCACGCGGCGGATCCGTCAGGCGCGAGATTGGCGGGGTGACATCGACAGTACGGCCGGAACCGCGGCAACATCCCGCCACCCGTGTGCTCTGCTATCCGCTCGACGGCGGCCACCGCTGGGGAAGTTATCTGGTCACCGGTGGGCGTTTCGGTATGGTGCAACGAAATCTGGTGATCTATCCGCCGGGGACCGGTAGGGCCGAGCGCCGCTGGCTGCGGCTCTGGCGCGGTGGTGCGCCGATCGGCATCCTCGCCGCCGCACTGGTGATGCTGGGGTTCGGGGATGCGCTGCCGATCGCCGCCTCGCTGTCGTTCAGCGCCGTCATCGTGGGCAGCGCGCTGGCCCTGCTCGGCTATCGGGTGCGCGGCACTCGCGGGCAGGTGCGCAGTCTGCTCGCGATTCGCACCGCGCGGCAGCACGATCTCGCCTCGCACACCCGGTACACCGGGGCACGGCGGCTCGCGGAACTGATGACCGAGGCGGACGAATTGCTCGCGGCGGGCGATATCGACGAGATCGAGTACCAACTGCGGTGGCACACCGCCTATGCGGAGCTCGGCGAACTGCTCCGGTCCGAGGCGGTGGAAATTCGCTAGCGCGCGTGTTCTAGGGTGGAACCACTTCGATCCGGTGCTCCCCGGAATGACAGCCGCAGTGTGGGAGACCCGCCTCGCGATCGCCGAGGTGCCGAAGGGGCGGCGTTACCGTTGTCGTCCCTTTTTCAGGAGGAATCCGTGGAATTCGGTATCGGTCTTCCCATCACCGACCCGGAGGCACTGCCCGGCTGGGCCCGCCGTGCCGAGGCGGGACCGTTCGAGGTGCTCGGTCTGCTGGACCGGCTCGTCTACGAGAACCCGGAACCACTGGTCACGCTCGCGATGCTGGCCGGAACCACCCAGCGGATCCGGCTGCAGACCGAGGTGTTGCTCGCCCCATTGCGTGACACCGCCCTGCTGGCCAAACAGGCCGCGACGCTCGATCGGCTCTCCGGCGGGCGATTCGTGCTCGGTCTGGGTGTCGGCGGTCGCGCCGATGATCACTTCGCTTCCGGCACCGAACTGCGCACCCGTGGCCGTCGGCTCGACCAGCAGCTGGATGTGTTGCGCCGCCTGTGGTCCGGGCTGCCCTACGGCGAGGAGGCGGGGCCCATCGGTCCGGCCCCGACCCGGCCGGAAGGGCCACGGATGCTGTTCGGCGCCTTCAGACCGGCAGCACTCGAACGTGTCGGCCGCTGGGGCGACGGTGCCCTGATCGCGGCGGCCCCGTCCTGGGCGGGCGGGATCATCGACACCGTCCGCTCGGCATGGGAAGCCCATGGGCGCAGCGGATCCCCGCGCATCGTCGCCCAGGTCAATCTGGCGCTCGGCCCGGAATCGGTGCTCGCGGAAGCGCGGGCCGCGATCGGTTCCTACTACGCCTTCACAGGCAACCCGGAGTACATGGTGGACGGCATGCTCACCGGCCCGGTCCAGGTTCGCGAGGCGGTCAAGGCGTTCGCCGATCTCGGCGCCGACGAGCTGGTGTTCTACTGCCATGGCAGGGATCCCGAGCAGGTCGACCGGCTCGCCGATATCCTCGGCTGAGCCGCGCGTTCAGTCACCGAGGCGCAGGTGCAGCACCGTGGGGGCCTGCCTGCCGAATGCCTTGGTGATCGCCCCGGGAAGCCGTGCCGGCTCGGTGACGGGTTCGGCGTGACAGCCGAAACCCCTTGCCACGGCGAGGAAATCGGTGCCGCCGAAGGTCACGGCGGTGGGCGGCTCGCCGCGGTCGAGCATTTCGGCGCGGATCTCGCCGTACCCGTTGTCGTCCACGACGAGCACCGGAATCCCGAGCCGCAGCTGGGCGGCCGTGGCGAGCTCGGCGATGGTGAACATGATGCCGCCATCGCCGAGCACCGCGAGCACCTTGGCGTCCGGTTCGGCGAGTTTGGCACCGATCGCCGCGGGCAGCCCGTAGCCGAGGGTGCCCATCCCGGCGGGGTAGAGGAAACCGGCAGGGCGGCGCGCCGGAACACCGGACAGGATCCCGTAGTAGCAGGCCCGGGTGCTGTCCCCGGCAAGGATGGTGTCCTGGTCCACGACCTCGCGCAGCGCCGCGGTGAGCCCGGCCCACGGCTCGCCCTCTCGCGCGGCATCGGCGCGGAAGGCGCTGCGGGCTTCGGCGGCGCGCCCGCTCCGATCGGCGGCGGGCTCGGGAAGTGCCGCGCGGATCGCGCTCAGCGTCGGAGCCGCCTCGCCGACCAGCCGGATGTCCGGATCGGCATTGGCGAGGATCGCCGCGGCGTCGATGTCCACCCGGATCAGAGTTCCGGTGTGTTCGAAGGGACCGTTCCAGAGATCCGTCGGCGCGAGCTCGGTGCCGACCGCGAGCACCACGTCACTCGATTCGGCCAGGGTGCGCGCGCTCGGCTGATGCAGGCCGGCACCCACCGCGAGCGGGTGCCGCTCATCGAGCACCCCCTTGCCGTTCGCCGTGCTCAGTACCGGGGCGGTGAGCCGTTCGGCGAGCTCGCGTAGCTGTCCGGACGCGGCGCGGGCCCCGCCGCCCGCGATCAGTACCGGTCGTCGCGCAGCGCCCAGGGCTCGGGCCGCAGCGTCCACAGTGGACTCGTCCGCGCGCGGTGCGGAAACGGGGAGCGGGGCGGGCACCGTGCAGGGGGCGGTGGCCTCCAGCAGATCGAGCGGGATCTCCAGGTGCACCGGTCGCGATCGGCCAGCGGTCATCCTGGCGAAGGCGGCGGCCACCGCGGTACCGATCTCGGCGACCGAACCGACCCGGTGGCTGTACGCCACGATCGCGTCCAGTGCCGCCCGCTGTTCCTTGACCTCGTGCAGCTCCCCGTTACCGAGCCAGGGATGCGCCAGCGGCATGCCGGGGGAGAGGAACAGCACCGGGACCGAGTCCGACCAGGCCTGGGCCGCGGCTGCCGCGGCCCAGGCCTGGTC
>NZ_JALM01000044.1 GCF_000737195.2 Sciscionella sediminilitoris | reverse complement strand
CCCGCGCCAATGCGATCGCGGTCCAGCGGCAGCTGCGCGGACTCTCGGGAGGCAAGTCGCCGAGCGCGCAGGCGGTGAACGCGGCGCTGGCCAAGGTGACCAGTAACCCGGCGCTGGCCAAGCTGACCGGGATGGTCGTGGATCCGCGCACCGGGGACACGCTGTGGCAGCAGGGGCCGGGAACGCCGAGCGCGCCGGGCTCCACCGAGAAGCTGCTGACCGCGGCGGCCGCGGTGCTGCAACTCGACCCGGACACCCGGTTCACCACGAAGGTGGTGCAGGGCAACGACCCCTCGACCGCGGTACTGGTCGGCGGCGGGGACCCCACGATCAACTCCTTGCCCGCGGGCAGGGACTCGGTGTACTGGAACGCGCCACGGCTTTCCGATCTGGTCGCCCAGGTGCGCAAGGCCAGCGGTGGGCGGATCAAGACGGTGCGCATCGACGAGAGCCGGTACACCGGGGACTCCGCGGCCAAGGGCTGGGACAAGGCCGACATCCAGGCGGGCAACTACACCCCGATCGTGCCCGCGATCCTGGACGGCGGGCGCACCGATCCGACCATGGCCGAGCAGACCCCGCGCACCCCGAACCCGGGCAAGGACCTGCTCGCCAAGTTCGCGGGCGGGATCGGGGCGAGCGCCGCGGGGGAGGGCAGCGCGCCGAAGAACGCGAAGGTGCTCGGCGAGATCCGCTCGGCCCCGCTCAAGGACCTCGTCGCGAACCTGCTGACCATCTCGGACAACGTGCTCGCCGAGACGGTCGGGCGCGAACTGGCCATCGCCACCGGGCACCCGCCGACGTTCGAGGGAGCGGTCGCCGCCGTGCGCCAGGTGCTCACCAGGAACGGGTTCGACATCAGCGGGATGAACACGGTCGACTGCAGCGGGCTCTCCACCCAGGACCGGGTTCCCGCCCAGCTGATCGCCTCGGTTCTCGGCGCGGCGACCGGAGAGGGCAGGCGGGCGGGCAAGCTGCGCCCGATCCTGGACGGACTGCCCATCGCGGGCGGCACCGGAACACTGCAGAACCGGTACCAGTCCGGTCCCTCGGAGCAGGGGCGCGGCTGGGTGCGCGCCAAGACCGGGACGCTGACCGCGGTCTCCGCGCTCGCCGGGTACGTGCAGACCAAGGACAACCAGGTGCTCGCCTTCTCCTTCATGTCGAACGGCGGCGACCTCGCCCAGCAGAAGCCCGCACTCGACGCGATCGCGGCCACCCTGCGGGACTGTGGCTGCGGGTAGCCTCGGCGCCACGGCCCCCGAACGGAGTGAGGAGCCCGATGGTGTCAACGAACTCACCTGTCGACTGGGAGCGTGCCTCGAGCGTCGGTAGCCGGCTCGCTCGCGGCGGGCCGGTGATCCCGCGCGCCGAGGCGGAAGCGGCGGTCGCCGAACTGCGCGCGGTCTCCCCGGTCGCCGAACAGCACGTGCGTGAGCTGACCGGGCTCGGCGAGGGGCTGCCACTGCTCGAGGCCGAGGTCGTGGACCGATCCGGCTGGGTGGTCTCGGCGATCTCCGGGCTGCGCTCGCTGACCGACGGCGTGATCAACGCCCAGGAGTCGCCGCTGCTTCCGGTGCTCGCCGGGACCTCGGGGGCGCAGGCGGGCGCGGTGCTCGCGCTGCTGTCCGGGCGGGTACTCGGCCAGTTCGACCCGTTCGCTCCCGGCGGGGGCAAGCTGCTGCTGGTGGCGCCGAACGTGGTCGCGGCCGAGCGGGCGATGGACGTGGATCCGAGCGATTTCCGGATGTGGGTGTGCCTGCACGAGAGCACCCATCGCCTGCAGTTCACCGCGGTGGACTGGCTGGCCGGGTACTTCTCCGAGCAGGTGCGCGGGCTCATCGGCGGGCTCGAGGAGACCGCGAACGCCGGACCGGGACGGTTGCTCGAGGTCGGCAGGGACGCGGTCGGCGCACTGCGCTCGGGAACCCTGCAGGGCGGCGCGATCGGCCTGTTCGAACTGCTCCAGACACCGGAACAGCGCGCCGTGCTGCACCGGCTGCTCGCCGTCTCCACGCTGTTGGAGGGGCACGCGGACTACGTGATGGACGCGGTCGGCCCCGCCGTGGTGCCCAGTGTGGAGCGGATCAGGAACCGGTTCACCGCGCGCCGTTCCGGGGGCGGGCTGTTCGACCGGGTGCTGCGGGCGGTGCTCGGTATCGACGCGAAACTGCGCCAGTACGCCGAAGGGGCCGCGTTCACCAGGGCGGTGATCGAGGAGGTCGGCATGGCCGGGTTCAACGCGGTGTGGACCAGCCCGGAGACCCTGCCGACGAGGGAGGAGATCGCCGACCCCGCCGCGTGGCGCAAGCGGGTCCATGGCTGAGCACGGCCCGGGACCGCTGAGCATCCGGGATCCGCGGGTGGCCGCGGTTCGTTCAGCTGTGCGCGAACATCTGGCGCTGCTCGAGGCACCGACAGTCACCGTCGCGCTCTCCGGCGGGCCCGACTCGCTCGCCCTGGCCGCGCTCGCGATCCCGCTGGCGCACCGCGGCGGGAAACGGGTGCGCTGCCTGACCGTGGACCACCGGTTGCAGGAGTGTTCCGCCGAGGTCGCGGCGGCCGCGGCGGATCAGGCACGGGAACTCGGCGCGGACGAGGCTCGGGTGCTCGAGGTGCGGGTCGGGGAGCGCGGCGGACCGGAGGCGGCGGCGCGGGACGCGCGGTATGCGGCACTGCGCGCGGCCGCCGGGGACGCTCCGCTGCTGCTCGGGCACACTCTCGACGACCAGGCCGAGACGGTGCTGCTCGGGCTCGCGCGCGGATCCGGCGCGCGCTCGATCGCCGGGATGGCCCCGTTCGACGGGCCACTGGTGCGCCCCCTGCTCGGCGTGCGCCGGACGGAAACCGAGGGCACCTGCACCGCGCTCGGGCTCGCGTTCTGGTCCGATCCGCACAACGCCGACCGGGCCTACACCAGGGCGCGGCTGCGCACCGAGGTCCTTCCGCTGCTCGAGGACGTGCTGCACGGCGGGGTCGCCGAGGCACTGGCCCGCACCGCGCGGCAGGTGCGCGAGGACTCCGCGGTGCTCGATGAGCTCGCCGCGAACGAACCCGCCAGCGGTGACCTCCCGGTCCGCGAACTGGCCGCGCTCGCCGGTCCGGTGCGCAGGCGGGTGTTGCGCCGCTGGCTGCTCGGCTCCGGGGCGCGTGAGCTCAGCGATGCGCACCTGCGCGCGGTCGAATCCCTGGTCACCGCGTGGCGCGGGCAGGGGCCGCACTGGCTGCCCGGCGGCGTAGCCGTGCGGCGGGAGCGGGATGCGCTGACCGTTCGGCAAGGCGGCTGACCCGGCTGTGGCAAGCTGGGCGAGCACAGCAGGGAGCCGGGAGAATCAGGGAGTCGTCCGGGTGTATGACGGCGATATCGCCTCGGTGTTGCTCTCCGAGCAGCAGCTCAGCGAGAAGATCGACGAACTAGCCAAGCTCATCGTCGCCGACCACGAGGAGGCGGCGGGCGACATCGTGCTCGTCGGGGTGCTCAAGGGCGCGGTCATGTTCATGACCGATCTCGCCCGCGCGCTCCCGGTCCCCGCGCAGCTCGAGTTCATGGCGGTGACCTCCTACGGAGCGGGCACCAGTTCCTCGGGCGTGGTGCGCATCCTCAAGGACCTGGACCGGGACATCGCGGGCCGGGATGTGCTCATCGTGGAGGACATCATCGACTCGGGGCTGACCCTGTCCTGGCTGGTCAAGAACCTCGCGCAGCGCAATCCGCGGTCCCTGCGGGTGTGCACGCTGCTGCGCAAGCCGGACGCGGTGCGAGTGGACGTGGAGGTGGACTACGTCGGGTTCGACATCCCGAACGAGTTCGTGGTCGGATACGGCCTGGATTTCGCCGAGCGCTACCGGGATCTGCCCTATATCGGCACCCTCGAGCCCCGCGTGTACTCCTCGTAATCAAAACCACATGTCCAGCACGGAACACCAGGGAGTCCCCGGCCGTTGACCAGCGTGAGCGAGCGGCCACCGCCGTGAGACGATGGTGGTTCGTGCAGAGCGGTACGCTTGGGGAACCGGGCATGTCAGGCACGAAGCCTGCCGGTTAACCAGCGACATCAACAGGCGGAACACAGGGAGGGTCGAGGCCGACCAGCGGCCGTAGTTTCATGGACCGTAAGCGCCTGCTTCGTAACCCACTTCTGTGGATATTGGCCTTCGTGATCCTGTACTTCGTATTCACCCAGCTCTTCGACGAGAACCGGGATTACGCACAGGTTCCGACCTCTCAGGCCATTGCCCAGGTCAACGCGGGCAACGTCAAAGATGCCACGATCGGGGACAAGGAACAGCAACTCAAGCTGGAACTGAAGAACCCGGTCAACGGCAGCCAGAAGGTCATCTCGTACTACCCGGCCGGTGCCTCCGACGACATCTTCGGCGCACTGCGCAACAAGAACGTCAAGTTCGACACCAAGGTCACCCAGGACTCCTTCTTCGGCCAGTTCCTGATGATCCTGATCCCCGTCGGCATCATGCTGCTGCTGTTCATGTGGGTCATGAACAACGCCCAGGGCGGCGGCAACCGGGTGATGAACTTCGGCAAGTCCAAGGCGAAACAGCTGTCCAAGGACATGCCGAAGAACACCTTCACCGATGTCGCGGGCGCGGACGAGGCCGTCGAGGAACTGCACGAGATCAAGGACTTCCTGCAGAATCCCGGCCGCTATCAGGCGCTCGGCGCGAAGATTCCCAAGGGCGTACTGCTCTACGGGCCGCCGGGGACCGGTAAGACGCTGCTGGCCCGCGCGGTCGCCGGTGAGGCCGGGGTGCCGTTCTACTCGATCTCCGGTTCGGACTTCGTGGAGATGTTCGTCGGTGTCGGCGCATCCCGGGTCCGCGACCTGTTCGAGCAGGCCAAGCAGAACGCGCCGTGCATCGTGTTCGTGGACGAGATCGACGCGGTCGGCCGTCAGCGCGGTGCCGGGCTCGGCGGCGGGCACGACGAGCGCGAGCAGACCCTCAACCAGCTGCTCGTGGAGATGGACGGGTTCGACACCAGGGGCGGGATCATCCTGATCGCGGCCACCAACCGGCCCGACATCCTGGACCCGGCGCTGTTGCGTCCCGGCCGCTTCGACCGTCAGATCCCGGTCACCGCACCGGACCTGGCCGGCCGCAAGCAGATCCTGCGGGTGCACGCCAAAGGCAAGCCGTTCGGCAAGGACGTGGACTTCGAGAGCCTCGCCAAGCGCACCATCGGGATGTCCGGTGCGGACCTGGCCAACGTGATCAACGAGGCGGCGCTGCTGACCGCGCGGGAGAACGGCAACGCGATCAACGGGGCCTCCCTCGAGGAGTCGGTCGACCGGGTGGTCGGCGGACCGCGGCGGAAGAGCAAGATCATCTCCGAGAAGGAGAAGAAGATCACCGCCTACCACGAGGGCGGGCACGCGCTCGCCGCGTGGGCGATGCCGGACATCGAACCGGTCTACAAGCTGACCATCGTGGCCCGCGGCCGGACCGGTGGGCACGCGCTCGCCGTCCCCGAGGACGACAAGGACCTCATGACCCGCTCGGAGATGATCGCGCGGCTGGTGTTCGCGCTCGGCGGGCGCGCATCGGAGGAACTGGTCTTCCACGAGCCGACCACCGGAGCCAGCTCGGACATCGATCAGGCCACCAAGATCGCCCGGTCCATGGTCACCGAGTACGGCATGAGCGGCCGCCTCGGCGCGGTCCGCTACGGGCAGGAACAGGGTGACCCGTTCCTCGGCCGGTCCATGGGCAACCAGAGCGACTACTCGCTCGAGGTGGCGCACGAGATCGACGAGGAGGTGCGCAAGCTCATCGAGGCCGCGCACACCGAGGCCTATCAGGTGCTCAACACCTACCGGGATGTGCTCGACGACCTCGTGCTCGAACTCCTGGACAAGGAGACGCTGCACCGCAAGGACCTGGAGCGGATCTTCGCCAGGGTGCAGAAGCGCCCGCGGATCACCGACTTCAACGACTTCGGCGACCGCATCCCCTCGGACAAGCCGCCGATCAAGACGCGCGTCGAGCTCGCCCGCGAGCGCGGCGAGTCGCTGCCCGCCGCCGCGGTCACCGACGAACAGCCGAGGACCCCGGCGCCCGCGGCTCCGGCCGAGCCGCAGCCCACCGGTGCCGAGCAGCAGCCCACCCCGAACGGCTACCAGCCGCAGCCGGGTGAGCAGCCGCGCCGCCACCGCGCGGGCCCGCCGTACTACGACGCGCCTCCCGGCTGGCAGCCCGCGACGCAGCCGCAGCGGGATCCGCAGCCGTGGACCCCGTCGTGGAACGGCGGGAACCAGGGCGCGGACTGGTCGAACAGGGACCCGGAGCAAAACGGTCGCGAGGGGACGTGACGAGGGAATTCGACGCCGAGCGCGCCGAGCGTGCGGTAGCCGAGCTGCTGCGCGCCTGCGGTGAGGATCCGGATCGGGACGGTCTCCGGGAGACCCCGGCCCGGGTCGCTCGCGCTTACCAGGAGATGTTCGCCGGGCTCTACCAGGACCCGGACGAGGTGCTGGACAAGACGTTCGACGAGAGCCACGAGGAGCTCGTGCTCGTCACCGACATCCCTGTCTACTCGCACTGCGAGCACCATCTGCTGCCGTTCCACGGGGTCGCGCACATCGGCTACATCCCGAACGCGCACGGGCAGGTGACCGGCCTGTCCAAGCTCGCGCGGCTGGTGGACCTGTACGCGCGCCGTCCGCAGGTGCAGGAGCGGCTCACCTCGCAGGTCGCGGATGCGCTCGTGCGCAGGCTCGACCCGCGCGGGGTGATCGTGGTGGTGGACGCCGAGCACCTGTGCATGTCGATGCGCGGGATCCGCAAGGCGGGCTCGCGCACCACGACCTCCGCGGTGCGCGGGATTCACAAGAGTTCGGCGACATCGAGGTCTGAGGCGCTCCAGCTGATCAGGAGCCGGTGACCGCGATGCTGGTACGCGAGGATCGGTGCGCCGTGGTCGGGGTCCTCAACGTCACCCCGGACTCGTTCTCCGATGGCGGGCGCTACCTGGACATCGCGGACGCCGTGGAACACGGCAAGCTGATGCGCGCCCAGGGGGCCGACCTCATCGACGTCGGCGGCGAGTCGACCCGGCCGGGTGCCGGGCGGGTCGCCGCGGATGTGGAGCGCGAGCGGGTGGTCCCTGTCATCGCCGCGCTCGCCGAAGCGGGCGTGCCGACCTCGGTGGACACCACGCGCGCCGCGGTCGCCGAAGCGGCCGTGGACGCGGGCGCCGGGGTGATCAACGACGTCTCGGGCGGGCTCGCCGATCCGGAGATGGGCAAGACGGCCGCCGCGGCCGGGGTGCCCTATGTGCTCATGCACTGGCGCGGGCACAGCGAGCGGATGATCGAGCTGGCGAACTACACCGACGTGGTGGCCGAGGTGTGCTCGGAACTGAGCGCGCGGATCGAGGCGGCGCTCACCGCCGGAGTGCGCAGCGAGGCCATCGTGCTCGATCCCGGGCTCGGGTTCGCCAAGCGCGCCGAACACGACTGGGCCCTGCTGCACGGCCTGGAGACGCTGTGCGCGCTCGGCTTCCCGGTGCTCGTCGGAGCCTCCCGCAAACGGTTCCTCGGCGCACTGCTCGCGGCGGACGGGACACCCCGGCCGCCTTCGGGACGCGAGGACGCCACCGCGGCCATCTCCACGCTCGCCGCGGCGCACGGCGCGGCCGCGGTCCGGGTACACGACGTGCAGCGCTCGGTCGACGCGGTGACCGTTGCCGCCGCCTGGCTGCGGGGGACACCGTGAGCGAGCTCGCGAGCGGACCATCGACCCCGGCCGGGCAGATCACACTGACCGGGCTCCGGGCGCGCGGCAATCACGGGGTGTTCGACCACGAACGCCGCGACGGCCAGGAATTCGGGGTGGACCTGCGGCTGTGGTTCGACATGACCGCGGCCGCCGCGAGCGATGAGCTGGCCGACACCATCGACTACGGCGCGGTCGCCGATCTCGTCGTCGCCCACATCACCGGCGAGCCGGTGAACCTGATCGAGAAGCTGGCCGCGCGGATCGCGGACGCGGTCCTCGGTCACGACGAGCGCCTGACCCGCTGCGAGATCACCGTGCACAAACCGAGCGCCCCGATCCCGCACGAGTTCGCCGATGTCGCCGTCACCGTTTCCCGGAGCCGGGTATGACGCGTGCGGTGCTCTCCATCGGCTCCAACCTGGGGGACCGGCTGGCCAACCTGCGCCTGGTGACCGCGCGGCTCGGTACCCGGCTGCGAGCCAGCTCCGGGGTGTTCGAGACCGCGCCCTGGGGCGTGACCGATCAGCCCGCCTTCCTCAACGCCGTGCTGATCACCGAGGACGAGACCGCGTCGGCGCGCGACTGGCTGGAGTTCGGCCGGGAATGCGAGGCCGAGGCACAGCGGGTGCGCCAGCGCCGGTGGGGACCGCGGTCCCTCGACGTGGATGTGATCACCGTGGACGAGCAGCGCAGCGCCGATCCCGAGCTCACCCTTCCGCATCCGCGGGCCCAGCTGCGCGGTTTCGTGCTGCTGCCCTGGCTCGCCGCCGATCCGGAGGCGAACCTGCCGGGGCACGGCCCGGTCGCCGAGCTCGCCGACGCTCTTGCCGAGACCGAGCGCTCCGGGGTGCTCGCCCGTGCTGATCTGGAGCTGCCGTGAAACCCACGCGGATCCGGGACCTCGTCATCGTCGCGGTGATCGTGCTCGTCCTCGTGCACCTGCTCGTGCGGTTCAACTACGACTCGCTGCCCCAGATGCCGATCATCGCGGGCCTGGTGCTGCTCGCGATCGCGATCATCGACGCGCTGCTGGCCATCGCGTTCCGGCCGCGGTTCGAACGGCGTAAGGGCACCACCCCGGTGGCCGCGGTGACCGCGCTGCGCGTGCTCGCCGTCGCGAAGGCCTCGGCGATCCTCGGCGCGCTCATGCTGGGTGCCTGGGCCGGGCTGCTCGCCTATCTGCTCCCGCGCGAGGGGCGCTCCGAGGTGATCGCGCACGACGTCACATCCAGCATCGTGGGCGGCCTGTGCGCGGTGGCGCTCGCCGCTGCCGGGCTGTGGCTCGAGCACTGCTGCCGCGTCCCGAAGGGGCCCGATGACGACGCGGACCAAGATCAAAAACGCTAGTCAGGGCAAGGGGACTTGGTTCTCGATAACGAACAGGTATCGTAGGGGACATGCCCGATGACGAAGACTTCGCGCCCGCCGAGGAGGGTGCGCAGGACCGAGCGAAGCGACTGCCCCAGGTCACGCTCGTCCGGGTGCTCGTCGTCGTCGGCCTGGTGCTCGCGGTCGGGGCGACGCTGGCCCTCGTCCTCGCGAACAGCCTCGACCTGCTGCGGTTCGGCCTGATCGCCGCACTGTGGGCCGCGCTCGCCGGTGCCTATGTGACCGCCCGCTACCGCAGGGACGCCACCGTGCGCTCCGCCGAGATCGAAACTCTGCACACCGCCTACGAACTCGAACTCGAGCGGGAGATCACCGCCCACCGCGAGCGCGAACAGCAGATCGAGGCCGAGGCCAAGGAGCGGGCGGAAGCGGCGTCCACCGAGCAGATCGCCGCACTGCGCGCGGAACTGCGCACGCTGCGGGAACACCTGGAGACCCTGCTCGGCGGCGAGGTACTCGTGGAACGGGTCGCCCTGCACGCCGAATCGACCAGGATGCTCGGGCTCGGGGACAGCACCCGCAACCAGGAGGACCAGCTCAACCAGCAGCTCGGCTCGGCCGGTCGTGCGGCGCCCGCCCGAAGACCAGCCAACCTCGCGGCCAGCGAACAGACGATGCGCCACGACCCGGTCAGCGGTCCCGATCCGGTGGTGAACGGCTCGGCTGCCAGCGCCGCCTCCGGGAACGGCCAGTCCGCCGGCACCCCGGCGGCGAACACCCCGCCGCCGAACCAGCGCCCCGCCGAGCGCCGCGCGCCGCGCACCGAACAGCCCGCCTCGGCGATGTGGCCCTCGCTGCCGCGAACCAGCCAGCCCGGTCAGGCGAATCAGCCCGGTCAGCCCAGCCAGCCCGGTCAGCAGCCCCCGGCGGCGCAGCAGCGTCCCGCCGAGCAGCCGGTGGCCAAACCCGCCGAACCCCAGCGGCAGCCGGAGCCGCAGCGTCAGGCGGAACCTCAGCGGCAGCCGGAACCTCAGCGTCAGGAGCCGAGGCAGGCTCCCAGGCAGTACGGCGTCAACGGCAACGGTCACGTGCCCACGATCGATCCCAGCTGGACCCCGTCCTGGGAAGCGGCCGAATCCGCCAACCGGGCGGGGCACCGGCAGGACCGCGAGGCCAGGCAGCCCGCCGCCACCGACTGGGCCAACTCCTGGCAGCCCGATCTGTCCGGTATCGCGGGCGGTAACGGCTCCAACGGGCACGGCTCCAACGGGCAGGGCGGCAACGGTTCGAACGGGCACCCGGGCGGTATCCAGAACGGTGCTGCCTCGAACGGTGCCGCATCGAATGGTGCTGCCCCGAACGGTGCCGGGCCGAACGCGGCAGCGCAGCACGGCGCCGCCCCGAGCAGCGCCGCCCCGGGCAGTGCGGTGCCGAGCGGTCCCGCCCCGGGCGGTGACCAGGACAGCGCCGAGAATCCTCAGCCTGCCGAGACCGGGGGCCGTCGTCGTCGCCCGGACGGGGTGAGCTTCACCGAATCCTTCGGCGGCCTGCCGCGCCCCGAACAGTCGAGCGGACGGCACGGGGTTCCGGCCGCACAAGGCGGTGGCCACGCCAAACCGGAACCCGAACCGGTGCCCGAGCCCGAACCGGAACCCGAGCAGGAACCGGGCGCGCACGGTGCGGGTGTCGCGGTCTCCGATCTGCTCGCCGCGCACGGGCGCAAGGACCCCGGATCGACCGGGCGCCGCCGCAGGCGCGAGGACTAGGAGCACCCGGTACGGGGGTGAACGGCCCGCCGCTGGGCTATCGGTAGGTTTCCAGTAGTGAGCCAAGCCTCGTACTTCCGCAGGCGCACCACGACCGTGCTCACCGTCGTGTTCGTGTTGTGCGTCGTCGCCGCCCTCGCCCTGGTCCTGCTCGCCGTGCTCGGCGACGACGGCGGACTGCCCGCAGGGGCCGCGCTCGCCCTCATTCCGGTCGGACCGGTCGTCGGGGTGTTCCTGTGGCTGGACCGCTGGGAAGCCGAACCGCCGAAGCTGCTGCTCGCCGCATTCGGCTGGGGAGCAAGTGTGGCCGCGCTCACCGCACTGGCCATCAACAGCACGGCCGACTACCTGGTCAGCGGGGGAACCGGGGACGCACCGGTCACCGCGCTGGTGTCCGCACCGCTGGTGGAGGAGGCGGTCAAGGGCGCGTTCGTGCTCGGTATCTGGCTGTTCCTGCGCGCCGAGTTCGACGGCGTGATCGACGGCGTGGTGTACGCGGGCATCACCGCGGCCGGATTCGCCTTCACCGAGAACATCACGTACTTCGGGCGCGCTTTCGACGCCGCGGGACTCTCCGGGGAACACGGGGCGCTCGTGGAGACCTTCATCGTGCGCGGGGTGTTCTCCCCGTTCGCGCATCCGTTGTTCACCGTGATGACCGGGATCGGCATCGGGATCGCCGCGGCGAGCAGGCGAAAGCACCGCTGGCTCGCCCCGATCCTCGGCTACGCGCTCGCGGTCGGGCTGCACGCGGCGTGGAACGCGAGCGCCACCTTCGGCGGGATGCGCGGCTTCGTGTGGTTGTACCTGCTGGTGATGGTGCCGGTCGGGATCGGGGTGATCGTGTTCCTCGGCTGGCAGCGCCGCCGCGAGCAGCAGGCCATCAGCTCCGCGCTGCCGTGGATGAGCGAGGCGGGCTGGATCGCGCCGAGCGAGGTCGAACTGCTCGCCAGCCTGCGCGGGCGCAAACAGTGGCGCAAGACCGTGGGCGCGCGGCACGGCAGGCAGGCCGCGAACGCGGTACGCCAATACCAGGCCGCGGTCACCGAACTGGCCTTTCTGCGCCGTTCGATGGGCCGCGGGCTCCCCGAATGGCAGGTGCGGCAGCGCACCGGAGAACTGCTGGCCCAACTCGACGCGGCCGCCGCGCGGGTGCGGGCGTTGGCTACTGTTGCGCCGAGGAGGTACGAACCATGAGCAGGCCAGCGCGCCTCGCGATCGGCATCGTCTCGGCGGGCCGGGTCGGTGCGGTACTCGGTGCCGCGCTGCACACCGCGGGCCACACGATCACCGCGGTCTCCGGGGTGTCCGCGGCCTCGCTCGAACGCGCCGAGCAGCTGCTGCCCGGGGTTCCGGTGGAACCACCGGACCGGACCGCGGCGGCCGCCGATCTCGTGCTGCTCGCCATCCCGGACGATGCGCTCGCCGGTACCGTGCGCGGGCTGGTCGCCGCCGGAGCGCTGCGGTCCGGTCAGATCGTCGTGCACACCTCAGGGGCGCACGGCATCGAGGTGCTCCGCCCCGCCGAGGAACTGGGTGCGCTCACCCTCGCGCTGCACCCGGTGCTCACCTTCACCGGGCGCGCCGAGGACACCGAACGGCTCACCTCCTGCTGCTTCGGGGTCACCGCGCGGGACGGGGACGAGGGCGCCTGGCATGTGGCCGAGGCACTCGTCATGGAGATGGGCGCCGAACCGGTGCGCATCCCGGAGACCGCGCGCGCCCTGTACCACGCCGCGCTCACCCACGGAGCCAACCACCTGATGACCCTGGTCGCCGAGGCCACCGAGCTGCTGCGCTCGGCATCGGCCGAGGTGCCCCAGCGGCTGCTCGCCCCGCTGCTGTCCGCCTCCCTGGACAATGCCCTGCGGTTCGGGGACCGTGCGCTGACCGGGCCGGTCGCGCGCGGGGACGCCGAGACGGTGCGGGCCCACCTGCGGGAGCTCGGCGAACACGCCCCGGACTCCGTCGCCGCCTACCGCGAGCTGGCCAGGCGCACCGCCGCGCGGGCGAAGGGCGCCGGGCTGCTCGGCGCGACGGGGGAACAGGACGTTCTGGACGCACTCGAAGGGCCTCATGACTGAACCAACCGCACCGACCGTGTACCGGAACCCGGCCGAGCTGGCGAAGCTGATGCGGGCGCTGCGCGGCACCGGGCGCCGGATCGCGCTCGTGCCGACCATGGGCGCGCTGCACACCGGGCACGCCGAGCTGATCGCACGGGCCCGGCGGGTACCGGGAACGACCGTTGTCGTCTCGATTTTCGTGAATCCGCTGCAGTTCGGCCCGGACGAGGATTTCGATCGCTATCCACGCGCATTCGACTCCGATGTGGCGACCTGTGCGAGCGCCGGGGCGGAATTCGTATTCGCGCCCCCGGTCGAGCAGATGTATCCCGAAGGCGGGAATCAGGTCACCGTGCAGCCCGGACCGCTCGGCGCGGAACTGGAGGGCGCGCACCGGGAAGGGCATTTCGCCGGGATGCTCACCGTGGTGGCGAAACTGTTCAACATCGTGCGCCCCGATTACGCGTATTTCGGCGAGAAGGACTATCAGCAGCTCGTCCTGGTGAAGCGGATGGCCGCGGAACTCAACATGGGCGTCGACGTGATCGGTATTCCCACCGTTCGTGAGGCCGACGGGCTGGCGATTTCCTCGAGGAACGTCTACCTCTCCGCGCAGGAGCGGGAATCGGCGCTGGCGATCTCGGCCGCGCTCACCGCGGCCAGGACCGCGGCACGCCAGGACGGTGCCGCCGCGCTGGCCGCCGCACACGAGGTACTCGCCGCCCGGCCCGAGGTGGAACCCGACTACGTCGAGCTGCGCGCACTGGATCTGGGCCCGGCGCCGGTTTCCGGGCAGGCGCGGATGCTGATCGCCGCGAAGCTCGGCAAGACGAGGCTGATCGACAACTCCGGGCTCACCATCGGCGCGAGCGAGTAGGGCCGAGCCGTTGTCACCTGCGAGAGTGACGATGGAGTGAGCATCGTAGTGAGCCCTGGCGAGCGAGGAGCGGAGCGGATGAGGAGCCGAGCCATTGTTACTGTGCATCGACGTCGGGAACACGAACACCGCGCTCGGGCTCTACCCGGATGAGCCGGGTAGGGGGCCGGAGCTGACCCGGCTCTGGCGGATGCGCACGGTGCCGGCGATCACCGCCGATGAACTGGCGCTGCAGCTGCGCGGGCTGCTCGGGGAGTACGCGGACCGGATCACCGGGGTCGCCGCGCTGTCCACGGTGCCGACCGTGCGGCACGAACTGCGCGAAATGCTTTCCGGCTATTACGCGAGCCTGCCGACCGTGCTGGTCGAACCGGGGGTGCGCACCGGGGTGG
Organism: Sciscionella sediminilitoris; assembly: GCF_000737195.2. Classification (GTDB taxonomy): domain Bacteria; phylum Actinomycetota; class Actinomycetes; order Mycobacteriales; family Pseudonocardiaceae; genus Sciscionella; species Sciscionella sediminilitoris. The sequence goes on along the minus strand of NZ_JALM01000044.1, from coordinate 29,814 downwards.
CGCTGCACGTGGACAGTCCGCGCGAACTCGGGGCCGACCGGCTGGTCAACACCCTCGCCGCGCGAGAACTGTTCGGCACCGCCTGCATCGTGGTGGATTTCGGCACCTCGACCAATATCGATGTCATCTCGGCTGATGGGAAATTCCTCGGCGGGGCGATCGCATCCGGAGTGACGATTTCCCTGGACGCTCTCGCCATGCGCACCGCGACCCTGCACAAGGTGGAACTGGTCCGCCCGCGCGCGGTGATCGGACGCAATACCGTGGAATGCCTGCAGTCCGGAATGCTGTACGGATTCGCCGGTCAGGTGGACGGAATCGTCGGGCGGATCAAAACGGAACTCGGGCTCGACGAGGTGACCGTGGTCGCCACCGGAGGACTGGCCGGACTGCTCGTCGGGGAAACCGCGGTGATCGACAGGCACGTCCCCGAGCTCACCCTCTACGGATTGCGGCTGGTGTTCGAACGTAATCGGGGCTGATCTACCCTGGCCACCGTGACAGCGCAATCCGGTGAACCCAGTGAAGACCTTCCGGAGCAGATGCGGATCCGGAGGGAGAAGCGTGAGCGAATGCTCGCTCGCGGTGTCGACCCCTATCCAGTCGAGGTCGAGCGTACCCATTCCCTTCGTCAGCTGCGGGAAAAGTACGCGGATCTGGAAACCGACACGCGAAGCGGCGAGTCGGTCGGCATCACCGGCCGGGTGCGTTTCATCCGTAATACCGGCAAGCTCTGCTTCGCCAAGCTGGTCGAGGGTGACGGGACCGAAATACAGGCCATGCTCTCGCTCGCGGAAATCGGCGAGGAATCGCTCGCGGAATGGAAGGCCGAGGTCGATCTCGGTGACCACGTGTTCGTGCACGGCGAGGTGATCACCTCGAAACGCGGTGAGCTTTCCGTGCTCGCAGACGGTTGGCGGATCACCTCGAAGGCACTGCGCCCGCTTCCGGTCGCGCACAAGGACCTCGCCGAGGAGACCCGCATCCGCCAGCGGTACGTGGATCTCATCCTGCGCCCGCAGGCCAGGGACACGGTGCGGAACCGGGCGGCCGTGGTGCGCTCGCTGCGGGACACCTTCGAGGAGCACGGTTACATCGAGGTGGAAACCCCGATGCTGCAGGCACTGCAGGGCGGGGCGAGTGCCCGGCCGTTCGTGACCCATTCGAATGCCTTCGATATGGAGCTGTTCCTGCGGATCGCTCCCGAGCTCTATCTGAAACGCTGCGTGGTCGGCGGAATCGAGCGGGTATTCGAGATCAACCGGAACTTCCGTAATGAGGGCAGCGACTCCTCGCATCAGCCGGAGTTCGCGATGCTCGAGTTCTACCAGGCCTACGCCACCTACGACACGATGGCGGACCTCACCGGGGAACTGATCCGCCGCGCCGCCGAGCGGGTATTCGGCACGCTCACCGTGACCCTGGCGGACGGGACGGAATACGATCTGTCCGGCCAGTGGGCGAACCTGCGCATGTACGATTCGCTTTCCGAGGCGCTCGGCACCGAAATCACCCCGGACACCCCGGCGGCGAAGCTGCGCGAGTTCGCCGATTCCGCGGGACTGGAGTTCCCGGCGCATTACGGGCACGGCAAACTGGTCGAGGAGTTGTGGGAGCACCACGTCGGCGACCATTTGCACGAGCCCACATTCGTGCGGGATATGCCCGCGGAGACCTCCCCGCTGACCCGTCAGCACCGCGAGGATCCCCGGCTGGCCGAGAAATGGGACCTGTACATGCGCGGTGTGGAGATTGCGACCGGGTACTCCGAACTGGTCGATCCGGTCATCGAACGGGAACGCTTCGAAGCGCAGCGGTTGCTCGCCGCACAGGGCGACGACGAAGCGATGCCCCTCGATGAGGACTTCCTGCGTGCACTCGAATACGGAATGCCCCCTTCAGGTGGTGTCGGAATGGGTATCGACAGGTTGCTGATGGCGCTTACCGGTCTCGGTATCCGGGAGACCATCCTGTTTCCGCAGGTCCGGCCCGAATAATCGGTGCCGCTCGGCGCTGTTTCGCGGATTACCGTTATGCCTGCGCCAATGGTGCGGGCCCGGTGAAATCCGACCTCGATAGCCATCCGGCGGCGTTTTGGGTTAGCATTTCTCCAAACAAACATTTATATTGCGTTGCGAGAGCAGGGGAACGTGGACCCGGCCGCCCTATTCGTTGCTTATAGGAGGTATTGGTATGGCGCAGCAGGTTACTTACAGCCTGGTTGACGATCTGGATGGTTCCGATGCCGACCAGACCGTGGAGTTCGGTTTGGACGGTGCGATCTACGAGATCGACCTTTCCGACGAAAATGCGGATCGTCTTCGCGAAACGCTCGCCGATTTCATCGAATCCGCCCGGCGTTCCGGTGGCCGCGCGCGCCGTGGCCGCGCGGGCAGCGGCGCCAAGGCCAACAAGGTCGCGGCGGATCGCGAACAGAACCAGGCCATCCGGGATTGGGCCCGGAAGAACGGCTTCCAGGTCTCCGAGCGCGGCCGTATCCCGGCCGAGGTGCTCGAGGCTTACCACGGCTGACACCGCTGGAGGCAGGGCCGCCGTCCGGGCGTCCGGAGGGCGGCCCTCGTCATGTCCTGGGCAGGCCGTCTCCGGGGGCGCGTGGCCTCCTCCGCGGCGACCGTGCGGTCTCGTGCGGGCGGTTCCGAAGGGCGTGTTCACCCAAAGCGGAACCGGGGCCTCAATGGAATGATGCCCTGTTTTCCCACGTTGTTCGGTGTGTAAGCATGTAATCATCCGGGACCGGCCGCGGTCGGCGGGTCGCCGGGTGACAACCGGAGGTCGCCGGGCACACGCACGGTGGCCGATGCCTACTACAGTGGTTGGCACGGCGGGTGTGTAGTCGCGCGACTAGATGCCAACCCCACGTAACGCAGCCTGGCACGCTCGTAGGGAGTGCGAATGTTCGAGAGGTTTACCGACCGCGCACGGCGGGTGGTTGTGCTGGCCCAGGAAGAGGCCAGGATGCTCAACCACAACTACATCGGTACCGAGCACATCCTCCTCGGTCTGATCCACGAGGGTGAGGGCGTCGCCGCGAAGGCGCTCGAGTCCCTCGGTATCGCGCTCGAGGGCGTGCGGCAGCAGGTGGAGGAGATCATCGGTCAGGGCCAGCAGGCCCCGAGTGGTCACATTCCGTTCACGCCGCGCGCGAAGAAGGTGCTCGAGCTGTCGCTGCGCGAGGCGCTGCAGCTCGGCCACAACTACATCGGTACCGAGCACATTCTGCTCGGTCTGATCCGCGAGGGAGAGGGCGTCGCGGCGCAGGTGCTGGTCAAGCTGGGCGCCGACCTGAACCGGGTGCGCCAGCAGGTGCTGCAGCTGCTGTCCGGTTACCAGGGCAAGGAGCCCGCGGAGGCTGGTGCACGGGGGGAAGGGACACCGTCTTCGTCCCTCGTCCTCGACCAGTTCGGCAGGAACCTGACGGCGAGCGCCCGTGAGGCCAAGCTCGATCCGGTGATCGGCCGGACCAAGGAGATCGAGCGGGTCATGCAGGTGCTGTCCCGGCGCACCAAGAACAACCCGGTGCTGATCGGGGAGCCCGGCGTCGGTAAGACCGCCGTGGTCGAGGGGCTGGCCCAGGCGATCGTCAAGGGCGAGGTCCCGGAGACGCTCAAGGACAAGCAGCTCTACACGCTGGACCTCGGCTCGCTGGTCGCGGGCTCGCGCTACCGCGGTGACTTCGAAGAGCGGCTGAAGAAGGTGCTCAAGGAGATCAAGACCCGCGGCGACATCATCCTGTTCATCGACGAGCTGCACACGCTGGTCGGAGCGGGCGCCGCCGAGGGCGCGATCGACGCGGCGAGCATCCTCAAGCCGATGCTGGCCCGCGGTGAGCTGCAGACCATCGGGGCGACCACCCTCGAGGAGTACCGCAAGTACGTCGAGAAGGACGCCGCGCTCGAGCGCCGGTTCCAGCCGATCCAGGTCGGCGAGCCCTCGCTGGAGCACACCATCGAGATCCTCAAGGGGCTGCGCGACCGGTACGAGGCGCACCACCGGGTCACGATCACGGACTCGGCGCTGGTGGCCGCGTCCACGCTGGCGGACCGCTACATCAACGACCGCTACCTGCCGGACAAGGCGATCGACCTGATTGACGAGGCGGGCGCGCGGATGCGGATCCGCAGGATGACCGCGCCGCCGGACCTGCGCGACTTCGACGAGAAGATCGCCGACACCCGCAGGGACAAGGAGTCCGCGATCGATGCGCAGGACTTCGAGCGGGCCGCGCGGCTGCGCGACGAGGAGAAGAAACTCCTCGGGCAGAAGGCCGAGCGGGAGAAGCAGTGGAAGGACGGTGACCTGGACGTCGTCGCCGAGGTGGACGACGAGCAGATCGCCGAGGTGCTCGGCAGCTGGACCGGTATCCCGGTGTTCCGCCTCACCGAGGAGGAGACCACCAAGCTGATGCGCATGGAGACCGAGCTGCACAAGCGCATCATCGGCCAGGAGGACGCGGTCAAGGCGGTGTCCCAGGCGATCCGGCGCACCCGTGCCGGGCTGAAGGACCCGAAGCGGCCGTCCGGTTCGTTCATCTTCGCCGGTCCGTCCGGTGTCGGGAAGACCGAGCTGTCCAAGGCGCTGGCGAACTTCCTGTTCGGCGAGGACGACGCGCTCATCCAGATCGACATGGGCGAGTTCCACGACCGCTACACGGCCTCCCGGCTGTTCGGCGCGCCTCCCGGGTACGTCGGCTACGAGGAGGGCGGCCAGCTCACCGAGAAGGTCCGCCGCAAGCCGTTCTCCGTGGTGCTCTTCGACGAGATCGAGAAGGCCCACCAGGAGATCTACAACACCCTGCTGCAGGTGCTCGAGGACGGGCGGCTCACCGACGGTCAGGGCCGCACGGTCGACTTCAAGAACACGGTGCTGATCTTCACCTCCAACTTGGGGACATCCGATATTTCCAAGGCGGTCGGGCTTGGGTTCTCCGGTGGCAAGTCCGAGGGCTCGAACTACGAGCGGATGAAGCAGAAGGTCAACGACGAGCTGAAGAAGCACTTCCGCCCGGAGTTCCTCAACCGTATCGACGACACCATCGTGTTCGACCAGCTCACGCAGCAGCAGATCGTCGAGATGGTGGACCTGCTCATCACCCGCGTCGGGGAACAGCTCAAGGCCAAGGACATGTCCCTCGAACTGTCCGACAAGGCCAAGCGGCTGCTCGCCAAGCGGGGCTTCGACCCGGTGCTGGGTGCCCGGCCGCTGCGCCGCACCATCCAGCGCGAGATCGAGGACCAGCTCTCCGAGCAGATCCTGTCCGGGAACGTGCAGCCCGGCCAGGTCGTGCAGGCCGATGTCGAGGGCTGGGACGACGAGAGCGAGGAGACCACGGACGCCAAGTTCGTGTTCACCACGCGGCTCGCGGAGATCAAGGTCCCGGACACCCCGGTCGAGATCGGCGCGGGTGGCACGGACGTTGCCTCCGGCGGCGCCTAGCAGCCACAGCAGTCGAGAACGGCCCGGTCACCACGGTGACCGGGCCGTTCTCGTGTCACCGGAGCAGTTCCCGCACCCGCGCGAGCAGTTCGCAGCTGCGCCGCCACGGGGTGCTCGAGACGAACGCGAACAGGTCCGCGCCCGCCTCGATGAGCGCCGCGATCTGCTCTGCCGCCTGTTCGGGGCCACCGACCAGCAGCACCGCTCGCGCGTCGGCGGGATCCATGCCGTAGGTCGCGGCGAGCCGTGCGGCGAGCCGTTCCCGGTCCTGCGTCCTCGCCCGGTCGAGCAGGCCGCCGTGCAGCACGAGGCCGACGCGGGGCCGTGGCCGCTCGTACTCCCGCGCGAACTCGCCGAGCCGGTCCACCGACTCACGCAGCCGCCGCGGAGTGGCGAAGGCGCCCAGCCAGCCCTCGCCGAACCGGGCGGCCCTGCGCAGTGATGCCTCGGCGGTGCCGCCGATCCACACCGGGGGCTTCGGTACGGCAGGGGCGAGGGTGACGGTGCCGAGACTGTCCAGCTCGGTCGGTTCGGCCGCGAGCAGCCGATCCAGCTTGCCCAGGAAGGTGTCCGTGCGGGCGGCCCTTTCCCGCCCACGGCACCCCGGCGGCGTCCCATTCGCTCGGTCCGGTGCCGATCCGCCCGCCGAGCCCGACTCCGAGACGGAACCGGTCGGGGATCAGGTGCGCGAGGGTGCCGATATGCTTGGCCGCCCACACCGGCTGGCGCAGCGCGGGCAGGTAGACACCGAGGACGACGCCGATCCGCTCGGTCACGGCGGCCGCGGTCGCCAGGGTGATCGGGGCATCGAGCACGGCCGAGCCCGTCATCAGGTGGTCGCCGGACCACAGTGAATCGAGCCCGAGCGTTTCCGCCATCCGCGCCGCATCGGGTATCCGCACGCCGGTCTCCGGATGGGGAAGGAGCATGCCGAGGTCGAGGGGCATAACCCGATCCTGCAAGCTGAACCCTTGTTCAGGTCAACCGAGACGTTCGTTGATCGCGGTGAGCGCTTCGAGCGCGCCGAGCGGAACCTCGATGCCCCGGCCGTGGCGCACCTGGGGCTCCCGCGGATTGATCCGGATCAGCGTGCTGTCCGTCGCGCTGGAGAGCTCGGCCTGCCTGCGCACCGTCGGTACCGCGGTCCCGGCCCCCACCTCGACGGTGACCAGGCGTTTTCCGCGTAGCTCGCGGCGCCAGGCGGACAGCCCGGCCACGGCTTCCTGGGTGTGCGCGCCCAGCCAGTCGAGATCGCCGAACATCAGGATGTTCGGGCGGGCCACATCCCCGCAGTTCGGGCAGCGTGGCAGCGGATTCAGCGCCCGCATCCGGGACTCGTCGATGATCAGGTCGGTGTCCTCGGCGGTCCAGACCTCGGTCCCGCAGGGGCGCAGGCACTGCAGCGCGTGGATGGAGCCGTGCGCCTCGATCACGTCCTCGCTCGCGAACCCCGACTTCTGGAACTGGCCGTCCACGTTCGAGGTGAACACCTTCCCGCCCAGCGGCGCGGTCTCCACCCAGTGCCGCAGGATCGCGAAGCCCTTGTGCGGTTCGGTCCGCCGGTACAGCTGCAGCCGGTGCCCGTAGAAACCCCAGGCCAGATGCGGGTCCTTGGCGAAATGCACCGGATCGGCGATCTCGGCGAAGGAGAACCCGAGCTCGGCGTAGGGCGGGTAGGCCTGCCAGAATCCCTCGTCGCCCCGGAAGTCCGGGAGCCCGGAGTCCACCCCGATCCCCGCGCCGGCGCAGACGAGCACCGCCTGCGCCGACTCGATGAGCTCGGCGGCGGCGTCGAGCGCGGGTCTCGGATCCTGATCGGTCATTTCTGGTACATCGGTCCCGCGCTCGTCACGACCTCGAACTCGAGCAGTGAGGCTCCGGTCGCGACGGGTTTGCGGGCCTGCCCGGCGTGCGCTTCCTTGGCGGGACCGTTCGCCCAGTTGTCGAAGTCCTCCTGGGTCTCCCAGTGGGTGACCACGAAGTAGCGCTGCTCTCCTTCGACGGGGCGCAGTAGCTCGAACCCGAGGAAGCCGGGCTGGTTGTCGACCGCGTGCAGGCGGTTGGCGAACCGGTTCTCCAGCTCCTCGCCCGCTCCCTCGGGGATCTCGATCGCGTTGATCTTGACTACTGCCATCTGGCTGGGCTCCTATTCACTCGGAAATCGGACCCTTCCAGACTACGTGTGCTCAGTTCCCGCCGCCCGGATGCAGGTACTCCTTCCCGGGCACCGTCGCGCCGTGGAACCAGGCGTCGAAGAAGCCGCGCAGGTCCTTCCCGCTCACCTGCTGCACGTACTTCTCGAATTCCGCCCAGCTCGCGTTCTTGTCCCGGTGCGCGGCGGGCCATTCCTCGAGGATCCGGAAGAACGCGTCATCCCCGATGGCATGCCGCAGCGCGTGCAGCGCGAGCGGACCCTTGTCGTACACACCGGTGAATTCCTTGCCCTTGCCCGGGTCGTAGAGTTTCTGCGCCCAGAACGCCTTGTCCCCGTTGTGCTCGGCGAGCTTCTGGTCATAGCGCTTGTTCAGGTCGGCGCCGTCCTTGGCCTCGTCCCACAACCAGGGCGCGTAGGAGGCGAAGCATTCGTTGAGGCACACGTCTTTCCAGTGGTGCACCGAGACCGAATCGCCCCACCACTGGTGTGCGTTCTCGTGGATGATCGTGTCCAGATCACCCATGTCCTTCGAATAGACCGGGCGGGTCTGGGTCTCCAGCGAGAAACCGATTCCGGTGCCCACGAATATGCCGCCGGCCGCGTCCATCGGGTACTTCCCGAATTTGCTGGACAGGAAATCCAGCACCTCGGGGAGTTTGTGCTCGGCCTGCTTGGTTGCTTCCGGGGTACCGGGCGCGTAGCTGCTCACGACCGGGGTTCCGTCGGCGAGCTTGTCCTTCTCCATGGTCCATTTGTCGATTCCGACCGTGGCCAGATAGCTGGCCATCGGCACCGGCTCGGCCCACTTGAAGGTCTGCTTGTCCTTGCCCGGCCCGGGACTGGTGCCGGTCTCCCGGCCGTTGGCGATCATCGTCCACGGTTTGGGCAGTGTCCCGCTGACCGAGTAGGTGGCCTTGTCCAGCGGGGAATCGTTGACCGGGAACCAGGTCGCCGCCCCATGCGGTTCCCCCGCGGCGAACGCGGCGCCGTTGTCCCCGTACTGCCAGCCGTTCTCCCCGAGCGCGGGATCCTTGATCGGCTTGGGGGTTCCGCCGTAGCGGACCTCGACGGTGAACGGATGTTGTTGGGACAGCGGGGTTTCCGGGGTGACGGTGAGTTCGTGCTCCCCGGATCGGGACCACTTCGCGTCCTTTCCGTCCACGGTGATCCCGTCGACCGTGAGCCCGGAGAGGTCCAGGTTGAACGCGGAGAGGTCCTGTTCGGCCCGCGCGGTGATCCGGGTGGTCGCCTCGAGTTTCTTGCTCGGCGGGTCGTAGGAGAAGGAGATGTCGTAGTGGCTGACGTCGTAGCCGCCGTTGCCGTCCTGCGGGTAGTACGGGTCACCGAGTCCGTCGCTTCCCGGGGCGGGCGCGGCGGTCGCGGTGCCCGCGAACAGCGCCAGGCTCGCGAAGGCCGCGGCGGTGGACACCAGAATCCTCCGGGTGGTCATCACAACGGGCAAGTGTTTCCGCGGTAGTTGGTGAATGCAAGACTTGACCGTTCACAGGTACTCGGATATGGAGCGGGCATGCGGGACTGGCTTGTCGATTTCGGTGGCTCCGGCCGTCCGATCGTGCTCACCCACGCGCTCATGGGCCGGGCGCGCACCTGGTGGCGGACGGCGCGCTGGCTGCGTTCCTACGGGCACGTGTACGGCGTCGACGCGCGCGGGCATGGGCGGAACCCGAAACCGGGGCCCTTCACCACTGAGGTGTTCGTCGCCGATCTCGCCGAGGTGGTCGCCGAACTCGGGCAGGCGACGCTGATCGGGCACTCGATGGGCGGGTTGCACGCGCTCGGGCTCGCCGCGAGCCGTCCCGAACTCGTGCGCGGGGTCGTCGTGGAGGACATGGCCGTCGATCAGCGGGGCAGGACCGTCGAGGAATGGCGGCCGCTTTTCCGGACCTGGCCGGAAGTATTCGAATCCATCGCGCACGTCCGGGAATTCTTCGCCGGCGCGGGGGGCTATTTCAGCGAATGCGTCGAGGAATGCGCGGGCGGATACCGGATGATCGCCGAGCTGGAGGACGCCATGCGGATCGCCGCCGAATGGGGACGCGAGCAGTACTGGTCCTTCGTGACCGGCACCCGCGCCCCCGTGCTGTACCTCGAGGCCGAGTACACCCTGATGCCCGCGGGGCAGATGGCCGAGATGGCCGCGAAAGCCCCCGATGCCGAACACGTGCTCGTACCGGGGGCCGCGCATCTCGCGCACGAGGACGCGCCCGAATTCTACCGCGGTGCCGTGGAAGCCTTCCTGTCCCGGCTCTGATGCTCCCGGCTAGTGCTCCCCGGCATGGTGCTCTCCGGGAAGGGCGAACCGGCCGTCCGCGAGCTGTTCCACGAGACCGTCGGTGAGCAGCGTGTCCAGGCACCGGTCGCGCTGCCCGCCCTTGGGCCAGGCGAGATCGAGCCGGGTCTTGGGCACCGGGGTGTCGGTGCCGCGCAACACATCCAGCAACAACCCGCGGACGTGGCGGTCGGTTCCCGCATAGGCCTGCACGGGCTTGGTATAGGTGCTGTTGTCCGGTTTGCCCGCGCGGACCCAGGCGCAGCCGTGCTCGATCGGGCAGTCCCCGCAACCGGGAGCGCGCGCGGTGCAGCGCAGCGCCCCGAGTTCCATGATGGCCGCGGAGACCACGGCGGCCGCCTCGTCCTCGGGCGGCAGCAGCGCGTCCACATCGGCGAGGTCCCGGTTCGCCGAGGGCGCACCGGAGTCGGCGAGACCGTGCACCGAACGCGCGACCACCCGCCGCACGTTCGTGTCCACCACGGGAACCCGTTTCCGGTAGGCGAAGGCGGCGACCGCGCGGGCGGTGTAGGTGCCGATCCCGGGCAGCGCGAGCAGGGTGTCCACGTCCTCGGGGACCACATCCCCGTGCTCGCGCGCGATCGCGGCGGCCGACTCGTGCAGGCGAAGCGCCCGGCGCGGATAACCCAGCTTGCCCCAGGCGCGCAGCACCTGGCCCTGGCTCGCCGCCGCGCAGTCCGAGGGTTTCGGCCATTCGCGCAGCCAGGCCTCCCAGGCGGGCAGCACCCGCTTCACCGGGGTCTGCTGCAGCATGATCTCGCTGACCAGCACACCCCAGCCGTCGCATTCGGGGTGCCGCCACGGCAGATCGCGGCCCTCGGCACGGAACCAGTCGGTGAGCAGTTCGGTGTCCACGCGGGGAAGTATCTCGTGCCGCCGCGAGGCCTGCGACAATGACCTGGTGCGGATAGGCGTACTCGGGCCCGTCGAGCTGGCCGCCGAGGACGGTACCGAGATCCCCGTTCCCGGCGCCCGGCTGCGGGCACTGCTGATCCGGCTGGCGCTCGCCGTCCCGGATCCGGTGCCGACCGATGTGCTGATCGAGGAACTGTGGGGCGGTGCGCCGCCGAACGACGCGGTGAACGCGCTGCAGTCGGTGGTTTCCCGGCTGCGCAAGGTGATTCCCGCGGTGGAGTCCGCGAACGGCGGGTACCGGCTCGCGATCGAACCCGACCGGGTGGACGCGCACCGGTTCGCGCGCCTGGTCACCGAGGGCAATCCGGCCGGGGCGCTCGAACTCTGGCGCGGGGAACCGCTGCGCGAGCTGCCGTTCGCCGCCACGCACCTGGCACGGCTGCGCGAACTGCGCGGTACCGCGGTGCAGCAACTGTGCACCCGGCTGCTCGAGCGCGGGCGGGCCACCGAGGTGCTCGCCCGCCTGGACGAGGTGCGCGCCGAGTACCCGCTCGACGAGCGGCTCGCCGCGCTCGAACTGCGCGCGCTGCACGCCGATGGGCGCACCGCCGCCGCGCTGGAACTCTACGAACGGGTGCGCGCCGAACTCGCCGAGCGGCTCGGCGCCGATCCGGGTGCCGAGCTCGCCGCCGCGCACCTAGCGGTGCTGCGCGGCGAGACCCCGAAGCGTTCCGTGCCGATCAGCGGGCGGCCGCCGGGCGCGCTGACCTCCTTCGTTGGCCGCACGGCCGAGTTGGCCGAGGTGCGCGGGGCGCTGTCCGAATCGCGACTGGTGTCCCTTGCGGGCCCAGGTGGCGCGGGCAAGACGCGGCTGGCCGGCGAGTTCGCGTCCGCGCTCGCGGAGGAGGGGAGCACGGTGTGGTTCGTCCCGCTCGCCCCGGTCGGGGCGGAGGCGGACCTGGCGCAGGCGGTGCTTTCCGTCGTGGACCGGGAACTCGTGCTGCCCGAGGCGGGCCAGCCGAACGTGCACACCGTGTTCGACCGGCTCATCGATGTGCTCGGCGGCCGCGAGGGCGTGCTCGTGCTGGACAACTGTGAGCACCTGATCGAGGCCGCGGCCGGGCTTTCGGTCGCCCTGCTCGCCGCCTGCCCTCGGCTGCGCCTGCTGGCCACCAGCCGCGAACCGCTCGCGGTCACCGGGGAACGGCTGCACTGGCTCGGCCCGCTCAGCGAATCCGAGGCACAGCGGCTGTTCCGGGAACGGGCGCTTGCCGCGCGCCCCGGAGCGGAGCTCGACGCGGAGACCGTGACCCGGATCTGCGCCAGCCTGGACGGGATGCCGCTGGCCCTGGAACTGGCGGCCGCCCGGTTGCGCTCGATGACCGCGGCGCAAGTCGCCGAACGCCTCGGGGACCGGTTCCGGCTGCTGTCCTCCGGGGACCGCTCCGCTGCCGAGCGGCATCGCACGCTGCGCGCGGTGGTGGACTGGAGCTGGGATCTGCTCGACGAACCCGAACGGATGCTGGCCCGCCGGTTCTCCGTGTTCGCGAACGGGGCACGCGCCGAGACGGTCGCCGCGGTCACCGGGATGGACGTGGACGAGCTGCTGTCCTCACTGGTGGAGAAGTCCCTGCTGGTGCTCGATGTCACCGGGGATGTGGCCGCACCGCGCTATCGGATGCTGGAGACGATCAAGGCCTACGCGGGGGAGCGGCTGGACGAGGCAGGGGAGCGCGAGGCAGACACCCGCGCACTGATCGCGCACTACATCGAGATGCTGGAGGACGCCGAACCGCGGATGCGCACCGCCGAGCAGCTCACCGCGCTGCGGCAGGTGGCCGCCGAGCAGGACAACGCGCTCACCGCGCTGCGGGCCGCGATCGCGCGCGGGGAAAGCGAATCCGCGGGCCGGCTGGTCATGGCCCTGCTGGTGCTGTGGTCGTTCACCGGCTTCGCGGACCAGCACATGGAGCTGGTCCGGGATGTACTGGCCACCGGTCCGGACCCGGACCGGCTGGAGACCGTGGTGCTGCGCCTGCTCGCGCACATCGCCGAACCCGATCCCACCGCGCGGGAGCGGGAGATCATGACGCTGCTCGACCGCTGGGCTGAGCTCGGCGGTGCGGTGCGGTTCCCGTTCTTCGTGCTCGTGGAGCCGGTGTTCCGCTCCTACTTCGGCGACACGGAATCGGCGTTCGCGGCCATCGAACGGTTCGAGGACAACACCGATCCCTGGGTGCGCGCCTGCTGCCACCTGGCCAGGTGCATCATCGCGGACAACAGCGGGGATGCGAAGACCGCCGATGAGCAGGCCCGGCTCGCGGTGGATTCGTTCCGCCGGATCGGGGAACGCTGGGGCCTGGGGATGGCGCTCGGTGCGCTCTCCGACCGGCTGGTGATCGCCGGGAAGCACGAGGAGGCCATCGACATCTACCAGGACGCGATCCGGCTCGGCTCGGAGCTGGGGTCGAACGAGATGTCCACCCAGCACATGGTGCATCTGGCCCGGGTACAGCGGGCCGCGGGCCGGTTCGAGCCCGCCGAACAGGGACTGCTCGCGGTGCTCGAGCGCAGCGATTCGGACGAGACGGGCATGCGGGAAGTGCGGGTCGCCGCGCATCTCGAGCTCGCTCAGCTCGGGGTGAGCGCCGAACGTGCCGAACTCGCCCGCGAACACCTCGGGCACGCCGAGGCCCAGCTCGCCGCGCTCAGCATGCAGACCCACCGGCACACCCGCGCCCGCCTCGGCACGGTGCGCGCCCGCTACGAGCTCACCTTCGGCGATCCGGGGAAGGCGCTGGACCTGCTGAGCGCGTCGTACCCGGACGCGCTCAGCACCCGGGACATGGCCATGATCGGTGCCACGGTGGACACCATCGCCGCCGCGCTCGCCGCGCTGGGGCATCCGGTACGCGCCGCGGAGACACTGGGCGCGAGCACGGCGGTGCGCGGCACCCTCGACCTCGGTGACCGGCTGGTCATCGCGCTGGTCGAGAAACTGTCCGCGGCACTGGGCGAACACGGCTACCGCGAGGCGTTCGAACGCGGCGCCCTCGATGGCCGGGACGCCGCGTTCGAGCGGGTGGGCGCTCAGCTCACCCTTCGCCGGTAAGCCCACATCGCCAGCGGGAAGAACACCGCGACGAGGCCGACCATCCACAGTGCCGCGTAACCGAGCGGCCCGGCGACCGGTCCACCGACCATCAGGCCCCTGCTCACCTCGGAGATCTTGCTGATCGGGTTCACATCCGCCCAGGCGCGCAGCCAGCCGGGCATGGTCGCCGGATTGGCGAACACATTGCTGCCGAAGGTCAGCGGGAAGACCACGAGCATCATCAGGCCCTGCACCGCGGTCGGGCTGCGCACCAGCAGTCCCACGAACACCGTGATCCAGCACATGCACAGCGCGAAGGCCACCAGCAGCACGATCGCCAGCAGCAGCGGGCCGAATCCGGTCTGCACCCGGAAGCCGAGGATCGCCGCGAACACCAGCAGCCAGCCCACCGCGAGCACGTAGCGCACCACATCCCCGAACACCGCACCGATCAGCGGGGCGGAGCGGGCGATCGGCAGGGTACGGAACCGGTCGAAAACGCCCTTGGTGATGTCGGTGTTCAGCGCGACCCCGATACCCATGCTGGCGAACACGGTGTTCTGCACGGCGAGCCCGGGAACGAGGAACTGCATGTACTGGTGGGTGTTCCCGGCGATCGCGCCACCGAAGATGTAGACGAACATCAGCAGGAAGATGATCGGCTGCAGGGTGACGTCGACCAGGGATTCCGGGTTCTTGCGGATGCGGATGATGCTGCGCCCGGCGAGGGTGACCCCGGCGCGCAGCGTGGCCAGCGGGCTGACCCGGCGCGCGGACAGCGTGGATGGTGCCGTGAGGGTGGTCATGCCGCAACCTCCGATTCGCTCGCGTGCCCGGTGAGCGCGAGGAACACCTCGTCGAGGCTCGGCAGCCGCAGCGCCAGCTCATCGGCGAGGATCCCGGCGTCGTCCAGCCTGCGCACCACCGCGGAGAGCACGACGGGATCCTCGACCGGGACGGTGAGCAGCCCGGTGTCGGTATTGCGGCCGGGCGCGGAACCGGTCAGGTCGGCGAGGATGCGCGCGGCCTTCTCCGCGTCCCGCGGATCGTGCGGGAGCAGCTGCAGCGTCTGCCCTCCGGTCTGGCGCTTGAGCTCGTCCGGGCGCCCGTCCGCGGCCACCCGGCCCTTGTCGATCACCGTGATCCGGTCCGCGAGCTGATCGGCCTCCTCCAGGTACTGGGTGGTCAGCAGCACCGTCACCCCGTCGGCGAGCAGATCGCGCACCATCGCCCACACCTGGTTGCGGCTGTGCGGGTCCAGCCCGGTGGTCGGCTCGTCCAGGAAGAGCACCGCGGGACGGCCGACAAGGCTCGCGGCGAGATCGAGGCGGCGGCGCATCCCGCCCGAGTACCCCTTGAGCGCCCGGTTCGCCGCCTCGGTGAGTTCGAAGCGCTCCAGCAGTTCGGCACCGCGGGCGCGGGCGGCCCGGCGGGAGAAGCCGAGCAGCCTGCCGATCATCATCAGGTTCTCGTTGGCCGAAAGGTCCTCGTCCACCGAGGCGTACTGCCCGGTGACCCCGATCAGCCTGCGTACCGCGGCCGCTTCACGGTGTACGTCGTAGCCGCCGACCTCGGCGTGTCCCTCGTCGGCGCGCAGCAGCGTGGCGAGGATGCGCACCGCCGTGGTCTTGCCCGCGCCGTTGGGGCCGAGCACACCGAGCACGGTGCCCTGCTCCACGGCGAGGTCGACCCCGGCGAGCGCGGTCGTCGGCCCGAATCTCTTGACAAGGCCCTCGGCCCTGATCGCATCTGTCATGCCACCGAGGTTGCCCGGCCGCGCTGGCATGGTGCGCACACCGCGCTGTCACGCGCGGCCGGGGGGCTGTCAGCGGGCTCAGTGCACCTCGGTGACCTGCGCGGTACCCACGTCGTAGGTGAATCCGCGCACCTTGTCCTGGTACGGGATGAACGGGCTCCTGCGCACCCGCTGCATCGACTGGCGGACGCTCGCCTCCAGGTCCCGGAACGCCTCGACCGCCCACGGTGGCCGAATTCCGGTCTCCTCCTCGATCTCGTCCTTGAACCCGTCCTCGGTGACCGAATTGAGCCCGCAGGAATTGTGCTGCATGACGATCACTTCGCGGGTCTCGAGTTTGCGCTGGGACAGCGCGAGCGAGCGGATGATGTCATCGGTGACCACACCACCGGCATTGCGCAGGATATGGGCTTCACCGTGCTTGAGGCCGAACACGTCGAAGACCTTGATTCGCGCATCCATACAGGTCACGATCGCGACATGCATATTGGGCACCGGAGTCGGGATCTCCGGGTGGCCGGTGTCGATGCCTCCGGAATGGCGGGCGAGCAGTTCGTCGATTGCGGTCACTCATAACTCCTTATTGAGACGCTCCGTGGTCATTTTATCTTGTCACTGAACTGTGTGTACTCCATATGGGCTAAATGTATCGCCCATTGCGACACGCCCGAATGGCCTAAACCCTGGAAAGCACAACTCACCGCGTTTCCCGGGTTACGGTCGCGGCATGACGCAACCAGGAGGGCCAGCGCCCCACTCGGTGTATGTGCGCCGCCGGGCCTTGGCGATCGCCGGTGGCGTCCTCGCGTTCGTGCTGGTCGTCTGGGGATTGGGGGCCCTGTTCTCGGGCACTACACAGCGGGACGCCGACGCGGTGAAGACGGGGAACGTCGACGATCAGCCGCCGAACCACGGTGCTCCGGTTCCCGCGGGTTCCTCGAGCGCCGCGCCGAGCGGTCAGCCGTCCTCCTCCGCGCCACCGTCGTCCAGTGCCGCGCCCTCCTCGGGTGCCGCCCCGTCCTCGGGCGCGCCGTCCTCGAGTGCGCCCAAACCGCCGCCCGCCCCGCCGAAGCCGTGCGATCCCTCGTTCCTGCACGTGCTCGCCACCACCGACAAGCCGAGCTACAAACTCGGCGAGCAGCCGAAGCTGACCATGAGCGTGCTGAACATCGGCGGTCAGCCCTGCATCCAGGATGTGGGGCACGCCCAGCGCGAACTGGTCATCAGCGATTCGGGCGGTAGCCGGCTGTGGGGTTCGGGCGACTGTTCCTTCGCCGCGACCAAGCCGGAGAAGCGGACGATGCAGCCCGGCAAACCGATCACGTTCTCCGTGCAGTGGGCCGGGCGCACCTCCGCTCCCGGTTGCCCCGCGAAACGGACCGCGGTCAAGCAGGGCGACTACCAGGTCACCGCGAAGCTCGGTCCGGTGCCGAGCATGCCGGTCCGGTTCAGCATCACCTAGCGATCGGCCTTCGGTGCCCGGCCGAACAGGCACACCAGCAGCCCGGCGATCGCGAGCGAACCGCCGGTGAGTAGCAGCGTCGTCAACCCCGCCGAGTCCACGAGCAGCCCGCCGAGCAGTGCGCCCGCGGCGATAGCGGCATTGAACACCCCGACGAACAGCGCCGAGGCCAGCTCCCGCGCCTGCGGTGCCGAGGCGAGCAGCCAGGTCTGCGCGGTCACCGAGATCCCGCCGTAGCCGAGCCCCCACACCAGCAGCAGCACGGTCAGCAGCAGGGGCGAGTGGGTACCGGTCCAGGCCAACAGCGCGGCGGCGATCAGCGCGGCGAGCACGACCGCGGTCCACCGTGGCGCGCGGCCGGCCCCGAAACCACCGAGGAAGTTCCCGCACACCCCGGCGATCCCGTAACCAAGCAGCAGCGCGCTCAGCGTGGCCGGGGTGACCGCGATGCTCGATTCGACGGCTGGGCGCACATAGGTGTACGCCGCGAAGTGCGCGAGGACGAGCAGCGCGGTGACCGCGAGCCCGGTGCGCAGCGCGGGGATTCGCAGCAGCCCGGGCAGCCCGGAGAACCGGGTCGCCGGTTCCGCGGCGAGCCGCGGCAGGCTCGCCCGCAGCGCGAAGGCGAGCAGCAGGCCCAGTGCGGCGACCGCGAGGAACCCGGCGCGCCACCCCGCGAGCGCGCCGAGATAGGTGCCCGCGGGTACCCCGAGCACCGAGGCGATGCCGATCCCGCTGAACACCACCGAGGTGGCCGCGGAGACCCTGGCCGGGGCGACGAGCCGGGCCGGGATGCTCGCCGCGATCGACCAGAGCCCGCCGACGACGATCCCGATGAGCACCCTGCCGAGCATGAGCACCGCGAAATCCGGTGCGAGGGCGGCGATCAGATTGCCCAGCGTCAGCAGCAGCATGAGCGCGCCGAGCACGGTGCGCCGGTCGAACCGGCCGAGTGCGGTAATCAGCAGCGGGGCGGCGAGTGCGGCGACGAATCCGGTCACGGTGAGCGCGAGGCCCGCGGTTCCCTCGCGCACCCCGAGCGCGGCGCTGAGCGGGGTGAGCAGGCCGACGGGCAGCATCTCGGCGGTCACCACGGTGAAGCTGCTCGCGGCGAGGGCGAGCACCGCGGGAATGGGGCGTACCGGAGCCTGGATCGAAGTCTGTGTCACGACATCGAGCCAAGCCGGATCCGGGCCAGGGAACAACGAACGATCCGCGAACCTTCTATGAGTCAGGCTTATCGAAAGGAGTGCCCGGGTGGACCTGCGCGAGCTCGAGTGTTTCCTGGTGCTCGCCGAAGAGCTGCACTTCGGCCGGACCGCGCAGCGGCTCTACCTCACCCAGAGCCGGGTCAGCCAGCTGTTGCGGGCGCTGGAGCGGCGCATCGGTGCCGTGCTGGTGCAGCGGACCAGCCGCGTGGTCCGGCTCAGCCCGGCCGGTGAGCGGTTCCTCGCGGAGCTGCGCCCCGCCTACGCCGAGCTCAGCGAGACCGTGCAGCGGGCGCGGCGCGCGGCGGCCGGGGTGCACGGCAGCGTGCGGATCGGCTTCCAGGGCACCGTCGACGATCAGCTCACCAGTGCCATCGCCGCGTTCGAGAAGCAGCATCCCCAGGTGCGCACCGAGGTCACCGAGATTCCGCTGGGGGACCCGTTCGGTCCGCTGCAGCGCGCCGAACTCGATGCCGCGGTCGTGCTGCTTCCGGTGTGCGAACCGGATCTCGTGCTCGGTCCGGTGCTACCGAAGCAGCCGCCCACCCTCGCGCTGGCGCGGGATCATCCGCTGGCCGATCGCGGCGAGCTCACCGCGGAGGACCTGGCCGGGTGCCCGTTGATCGGCGTGGACGGGCCCGCCCCGGAGTACTGGCGGCGGGCCTGGACCCCGGACCGGACGCCGGCGGGCACCCCGCTGCGTACCGAGCTGGCGGTGCGCACCATCGCGGAGGGGCTGACCCTGGCCGCGGCGAACCGCGGCGGCATGCTGCTGTGCAGGCAGACCGCCGACTACCACAACCGGGAGAACATCCGCTTCGTCCCGGTCACCGGGCTGCCCGCCTCGAATCTGGGGCTGGTGTGGTCCCGGCACAACGAGACCGAGAACGTGCGCGCTTTCGCCCGCGCGCTCGGTAGCACCGTTTGTTAGAGACCACTCTTGCTGATCTCGGGTGCGGGTGTCCAGCGGGGCGTCCGCACGCTGACTCCCGCTCGTGACGGAGGAGGCTCCCCAGCGGCCTGTTACGGCCCGAACCACGGCTCCTCGTAGCCGCGCGGTCCCGCCGAGGTCTTCCCGGTGATCAGCTCGGTGTCCAGGGTGACCGAGCGCGGCCGTCCGGGGTCCTTTGTGGACAGCAGTAGTTCGCCCGCGGTGCGGCCCTTGTCCAGTACCGGCTGGCGCACCGTGGTCAGTTCGGTGCGCAGGGCCTCGGCGATCCCGTCGAAACCGGTGACGGTCAGATCCTGGGGCACCCGCAGCCCGCGGCGGCCCGCCTCGTCGAGCGCACCGAGCGCGAGCAGATCGGATGTGCACAGGATCGCGGTGACCTGCGGATCGCGGTCCAGCAGCTGGCCCGCGGCGCGCGCCCCGTCGGCGAGGCTGTGGTCGAACCGCTCGACAACCGGGACCGTGTTCCAGTCCACCCCGGCCGCCTCGAACGCGTCGCGCAGCCCGGCCAGCCGGGCTCGCTGCACGTGATAGCGCGCGCTGTGCTGGCGGGGAAGGCTGACGAAACCGTCGTTGCGGTCCCTGCCGAGCCGCATGCACAGCACCCCGACGTGTTTGTGGCCGAGCTCGATCACGTGCCGCGCGAGCCGCTGCATCGCGGCGTGGTCGTCGATGCCGACGTGGTCCACCGAGGCCGCCCTCGGCTGGTCGGCGATCACCGTGGGCAGCGGCCGTTCGAGCACCGCGGCCAGGTGCGGGTCGTCCTCGGGCACCGAGTAGACGACGAAGCCGTCGACACCGGCGCGGTGCACCGAGGCCACGTCCTCGCGTTCCGGGCTTGCCGGCACCAGGTGCAGACCCTGACCGGCGTCCTCGCAGGCGAGCGCGAGACCTTCGAGGAATTCGATCGCGCCCGGATCGCGGAAGGCATAGGAGAGGTTCTCGGTCAGCAGCAGGCCGACCGCGCCCGCCTTACGGGTGCGCAGCGAGCGGGCCACCGGATCCGGGCCCGGATAACCGAGTACCCGCGCCGTGTCGAGCACGCGCTTACGCAGTTCCGGGGACAGCTGGTCGGGCCGGTTGTACGCGTTGGAGACGGTCGTGCGGGACACACCGAGCTCGGCAGCGAGCGAGGCCAGCGTGGCGGGCCGTCGACCAGGGGTAGAGCGGGGCATGCAGCAGACCGTAACGGTTCAGAAGCCGTTTCAGAAGAACGGGCTCCCCCGTATCGGGAAAATCGCATTACGTGTATTGCTCCCCAACGGCGAGTGAACACGATGTTCGGGTAACATTGTTGAAAACGGTTCCCATTACCGATTTTCGAGGAGTGCTTCATGTCTAGCCGCACGATCGCCTTGTCCGCAGCCTGCTTCGCCGGGGTGCTCGCCCTCGCCGGATGCGGTTCGGGCGGTGGTTCGGCGAGTCAGGGCGACTCGGGCAAGATCGACGTGGTCGCCTCGACGAACGTGTGGGGCTCGGTGGCCAAGGCGGTCGGCGGCGACAAGGTTTCGGTGAGCTCGCTCATCGATTCCCCGGAGAAGGACCCGCACGATTACGAGTCCAGCGCCGCGGACACCGCGAAGATCGCCAAGGCGAAACTGACCGTGCGCAACGGCGGCGGCTACGACGATTTCTTCGGTAAGGCGGTCAAGGCGAGCGGGGAACAGAAAGAGGATGTGGACGCGTTCGCCCTCTCCGGAAAACACGGGGACGATGTGAACGAGCACGTGTTCTACGATTTGCCGACGGTGAAAAAGGTCGCCGACGAAATCGCACGGAAGCTGAGTTCGATCGACGGCTCGGCCAAGGAGACCTTCACCAAGAACGCGAAGGAATTCGACGGCAAGATCGACGGGCTGATCGCGAAGGCCCGCGGAATCGGGCAGGGCAAGCAGCTCTCCGCGCTGGCCACCGAATCCGTGGCGGACTACCTGCTCGAGGCCGCCGGGGTGCGGGAGGCGACCCCGGCCGGTTATGCCGAGGCGGTGGAGAAGGACCAGGACATCCCGGCGGCCGCGATCGCGGAGACCAATCAGCTCATCACCGGGCACAAGGTGAGCATGCTCGTGGACAACACCCAGACGCAGACGGACACCGCGAATCAGCTGCGCGATAATGCCAAGCGGGCGGGCCTGCCGGTCGTCGCGGTGACCGAGACCTTCCCCAAGGGCACCGACGACTACCTCGCCTGGATGGGCGCAGAGATCGAGCAGCTGGCCAAGGCCGGGGCATGAGAGGGGCGAGCACGATGACCGCTGCACGGGAAGTCGGTGTGGCACAAGGAATTCCGTCTGGGGAACCGTCCGCGATCGAGCTGCGTGATGCCGGACTCGGGTTCGGCAAGCGCACGTTGTGGGAGGGGCTGAACCTCTCGGTCGCGCAGGGGGAATTCCTCGTCGTGCTCGGCCCGAACGGTTCGGGCAAGACCAGCCTGCTGCGGGTGCTGCTCGGCCTGCAGGGGCTGACCGGGGGCAGCGTGGCCGTGGCGGGCGAGGCGGCCGGTGCGGGCAATCGCAGGGTCGGATACGTGCCGCAGCAGAAAACCCTGGGCGGTTCGTATTCGGTGCGCGGGCGCGATCTGGTCGGGCTCGGCCTGGACGGGCACCGCTGGGGGATCGGACTGCGCGCGCGGAAGCAGCGGCGCGAGAAAGTCGAGGCAGCGCTGGCCGCGGTCGGCGCGAGCGAGTACGCCGACCGCCCGATCGGCGCACTCTCCGGGGGCGAACAGCAGCGGCTGCGGGTGGCCCAGGCCCTTGTCGGCGAACCGGATGTGCTGCTCTGCGATGAACCGCTGCTCTCCCTCGACCTCGCCCATCAGCATTCGGTGAGTGAGCTCATCGGGACCGCGGCCCGGGAATCCGGTGCGGCGGTGGTGTTCGTGACCCACGAGATCAACCCGGTGCTCAAGTTCGCCGACCGCATTCTCTACCTGGTCGACGGGCGGTTCCGGATCGGTGCGCCCGCCGAGGTGATGACCACCGAGACGCTCACCGAGCTTTACCGTTCCCCGGTCGAAGTGGTGCGGGTACGGGAAAAGCTGGTCGTGGTCGGCGCGGACGAGGCCGGGTGCCACCACGCGGAGGAGGGGGAGGACTGATGGGCAAGCTGTTCGACTTCGGCACGACCGGCGAACTGCTCGGGTTCGGCTTCGTGCAGCAGGCCCTGCTCGCCGGTGCCCTGCTCGGCTTGGTCGCCGGGCTGATCGGTCCGCTGATCGTGGCCCGTGGCATGGCGTTCTCGGTGCACGCGACCTCGGAGATCGCGTTCGCCGGTGGGGCGGCGGCGCTGCTGGCCGGGATCGGGGTGCAGTACGGCGCGCTCGGTGCCGCGGTGCTCATCGCGCTCGCGCTCGGCCTGCTCGCGCGCCGGGGCAGCGAACGGGATTCGGTGATCGGTGCGGTGCTCTCCTTCGGCCTCGGCATCGGGATCCTGTTGCTGTGGCTCTATCCGGGGCGCGGCTCGAACAAGTTCGGCCTGCTCGTCGGCCAGATCATCAGCCTCCAGGGCCCGGACCTGACCCTGATGATCACGTGCACGCTCGTGGTGCTCGTGGTGCTCGCGCTGATCTACCGCCCGGTGCTGTTCTCCAGTGTGGATCCCGAGATGGCCACCGCACGCGGGGTGCCGACCAAGCTGCTCAACCCGCTGTTCGCGGTACTCGTCGGGGTGGCGACCTCGCTGGGGGTGCAGACCGTCGGCGCGCTGCTCGTGGTCGCGCTGATGATCACCCCGGGGGCGGCCGCCGCGCGGGTGAGCTCCAGTCCGCTGGTCACCACGGTGCTCGCGGTGATCTTCGCGGAGGTCTCGATGCTCGGCGGGATCGTGCTCTCGCTCGCACCCGGTGCTCCGGTGAGTGCCTTCGTCACCACGATCTCGTTCCTGATCTACCTCGGCTGCCGGGTGTTCGCCCGGACCCGGCCGCAGTACGCCACTCCGGCCATCGCCACCTAGCCGACTTCGACGAACTCGGCGATCAGCTCGGCGATCATCCGCGCCCCGGTGCTGTTCTGGTGCACCGTGTCGGTGCTCAGCAGCAGGCCGCGGCCCGCCGAGATCGCGTCGAATTCACGGCGCAGCACGAAATGCTGGGTGGCCGCGGTCGAGGAGAGCAGCATTCCGTCGCGGTACCGGGTTCCCGGCCGGTGTCCGGTCGCGCGCAGATACTCCACCTGGCGCTCGTGCAGCGGGAGATAGGCGCAGTCGTGCGCGGCGGCGACCTCGCGCACGATCCCGCTGTACTCGCCCGCCCGCCGCAGCGGTTCCGAGTCGAGCTCCTCGCCGATCACCGGGAGCCCGAGCAGTGCGATGCGGGCACCGGTCTCCGCGCCGAGCCGGGTCACGATGGCCTCCAGGTTCTCCCGGAACCACTGCGCGGTCGGGCGGGTGGGCAGTTTGCGGGTCCTGGTCATCATCCGGCGATTGCGCTCGCTGAGGGTGGCGTTCGCATCGTTGGTGCCCAGCAGCACCGTGACCACATCCGGTCGCTCGGCGATCACCTGCTCGAGGCGGCCGAGCGCGTTGTAGGCGAGGTCGTAGTTCACCCCGGCGTTGACGATGCGGTGCTCCGGGAACCGGCTGCGCAGCAGGTCCACGTAGGGCACGCTGACCTGGCCCCGGGTGATGCTGTCGCCGAGGCAGACAACGGTGGTTTCGGACATGTGTTCCTCCGGGGTATTCGCCGTGCTAAGGTGAGTGAATACTTACTCACCACTATTGGGACGAGGGCGGGAGTTGTCAAGCACCAGGGAACGGATCCTCGACGGGGCGGCGCAGGTGATGCGGAGTCGCGGCCTGGCGCGGGCGACCACGAAGGAGATCGCCAAGCAGGCGGGTTACTCGGAGGCCACGCTGTACAAGCACTTCCGGGACAAGACCGAGCTGTTCATCGGGGTGCTGCACGAACGGGTGCCCGGTGAGCTGGCCGCACTGCTGGCCGGGCTCGGGGAGCGGGCGGGCGAGGGCGCGGTGACCGAGACGCTCGAGGAGGTCGCGCAGGCCGCACTCGATTTCTACGGCGAGACCTTTCCGATGGCTGCCGCCCTGTTCGCCGAACCGGAACTGCTCGCGGCGCACCGCAGCGCCCTGTACGCGGTGGGCGCGGGTCCGCACGCGGTGCGCGATGCGGTCGCCGGGTACCTCGCTGCCGAGCAGGCGGCGGGCGGGATCGCGGCGGCCGCGGATCCGGAAGCGGCCGCCGCGCTGTTGCTCGGCGCCTGCCTGCAACAGGCCTTCCTGGGGAACTTCGCCGGTGATCCCGCGGCGCCCGAGGGATTCGCCGCCCGGCTCGTGCGCACCCTTTCCGGCGGACTCGGAGTCTAGGCGGCGTTGGTGACCAGCAGGGTCTGCAGTTCACCGACCAGGCCGCCGATGACCGCGCCGACCAGGATCAGCTTCCACTCGTCCTGTTTGAAGGCCGGGCGCAGCAGCCCCTCGTACTCGATCGGGTCGAGCTGGCTCATTCCGCGCACGATGGTGCCCTGCACGTCGAGGGTCGCGGTGGCGTAGCCCTCGATGTGCCGGATCGTGTCCGGGACCTTGGCCATGACCTGTTCGGCGGCCGTCTGCTTCATCTGCCTGTAGGTGTCGGTCCCGGTGGCGAGCACCAGGAACGGTTTCGCGAAGCTCGCCTGCTCGTCGATGGTCTGCTGCACGACGCGCTGGATCATCGCGAACAGCTTGTCCGAGCGGGGACCGGTGATCGCGGCCTCGAGCACGTTGTGCACGGTGAGCACCTCGGAGGCGATCAGCCGCCCGTAGTCCGCGGCGACCTGGGTGCGCCGCTTCTGGAACTTGCCCTGGAAGGTGAGGCCGAGAACGCGCACCGGTTCCCGGGGGAAGAAAATCAGTTTCAGCGCCAGCCAGTCGGTGATGAATCCGACGAAGAAACCGAATATGGGCATGATCAGCTCTTCTTTGGTGAGCGCCCAGGTGAACATCTGGATCACGCCGATGATGAGACCGAAGTAGACACCGCTGCGCGCGATGAAGCGGAATTCCGGGCCGCCCGCCTCTTTCAGCAGCCGATTGAGCAGGCGCTTGTCCCTTGTGCACGCGTTGATCGCCATTTCCCGGACATCGAGCACGGCCTCGATATCGGTGCGCAATTCCTTGGTGAGGCTCTTGATCACCCGCGGGGCTTGCGCCTGCACGCGCTTGATGAGCAGCGATTGCGCGCCGCGCGGCAGCATCTCCCAGACGTTCGGCTCATAGCGCTCGAGTACATCCCTTGTGATGTCGTCCACCGTGGCCAACAGCGGTTTCTCGAGTTCGGCCGCGATCTGGTCCGGATCGAGCCTGCCGAAGATCTCTCGTGGCTGCACGAGTTTGCTCATCAGCAGATCCATCGCGATGGTGGCCATCCGCCGCGCGTTCGCCGGGAGGACGCCCTGCCAGCCGATCTTGGTATCCGGAATACCGACGAATTCAATCGGCTTGAACATCATTTCGATGGCGACCCGCTTGGTGACATACCCGATCACCGCGGCGATGATCGGCATCGAAGAATAGACCAGCCAGTGCTCGCGAAAATCGACGAGCAACTCGTGCATGCAAGCCCACCTCCCCAGATGGCCCGGTCGCGGGAATCATCGCATCAGGATACGCCAGGCATTCCCGCGGTGATCGCGAACTGCGCCCCGCCGAGCACGAGGGCGATGAGCACCGCGATCAGGTAGCAGCGCGCCCGCGCCGCGGCGAGCACCGCGCGCAGCGGCGGTTCGAGCCGGTCCACCGGAGTGCGCCGCAGCCGGAACGCGAGCGCGGCACGCACCTGCATGGACTCCTCGGCGTACTCGTCGACGAGCCGGGTGAGCGCGGGCGCCCCGGACAGTGCGCGTTCCGCGGCCCCGCGCTTGATGTGCTGGAACTTGTTCGCGCCGAGTGCGGCGGAGACGAGTGGTTTCGCCACGCTGGCCTGTGCGTCGATGGCCGAGGTGACCTCCCTGCGGACCAGCTGGCGCACCCGTTCGCTGCGCGGGCCGGAGACGAGCTCGGTGATGATGTTGCCGAAGCCGAGCACCGGATCGGCGATGCGTTCGCCGAGTGCGGCCGCGATCCGTGCCCGGCTGTGTTCCAGATCGGCAGGCAGCCGCAGCCCGGCGAGCCAGCGTGCCGCGGGAACGAGCACCAGCGGGGCGAGGGCGGCGGCCAGCGCGGAGTGGGTACCGGCGACGAGCGGGATTTCCAGAACACCGATCAGAAACGAGAACAGTGTTCCGCGACGGGTGTGCGCGTTCCGGATCGGTGTACTCACCTCCCGGCCGATCCTGGCGAGCAGCACCGGATCCTCGCTGAGCACCCGCTGGATGAGAGGTTCGAGCTCGAGCACATCCCCGGCATCCGCCTCGAGCGCGGCCAGTACCGCGCTGGCCAACTCGGGCGCCCGGTCCCGGGCACGTTCGATCACCACCCGCTTGATCCGCAGCGGCAGCAGCTCCCACAGGTCCGGTTTGTGCCGCTGCATCAGCTCGACCGTGGTCTCGTCGACCAGTTTGCGCAGCGGGCCGTCCAGCCGCGCGGCCACTGTCTCCGGATCGATGCGGGAGAGCAGCTCCTGCGCGCTCAACTCCGCGGCGACCAGGTGTGCGATGCGGTTCGCGATCGGCCCGGAGTGCGCGGTGAGCACCGAGTGGCGGTCCAGGCCGTAGGCGAGGAACCAGCCGAGGGACAGGGCGATGAACCCGGCGAGCGCGCCGAGCACCGGGAAGGCGAGATAGGGCAGGGGCGTTGTGGCGATCTCGGTAAGCACCGCACCTCCCTGCGTTTCTCGTGTTCGAGAGGTTAGCGCGGCGTGCCGGTGTCCGGGCGCGGGGCCGGTGTCTCCCGCACGGCCGAGACGAGCAGCCGGTTCGGGTTGGGATTGTCCGGGAAATCCCGCCCGTAGGCCCGTGCTCGTTCTCCTGGCCGGAACACCGTGGCGCGCCAGCCGAATCCGGCGAACCACCCGGCGGGGTCGGCCGGACCGTCGGAGCGCCACATCGCCGCGACATTGCCCGGGGCCAGCGGATCACCGTCCGGTTCGGCCGGCGTCTCGATCCGGTCGAGGTACCCGGCCGGGGTGAGGGTGGTGCCGAAGACGCTTCCCGGGACGGACAGTGCGCTCACCTGCGTCAGTACGGCCTCGACCTCCGCCGCGCTCAGGTAGAGCAGGACCCCCTCGGCGATCCATGCGGTCCGCCGGTCGGCGCGGAACCCCAAGGCGCGCAAGGTATCCGGCCAGTCCTCGCGCAGATCGGCGACCACCTCCACCCGGCTCGAAGGCTCGTGCAGCACCGAACGCTTGAACGCGTGCACCTCCGCGGTGTCCAGTTCGAACACCGGAACCTCGATCCCCAGCCGCAGTGCCCGGGTGTCCAGGCCCGCACCGAGCAGGACGACCTGCGTGCAGCCGTCGTCCAGTGCCTCGCGGAGTACATCGTCGAGGAACCGGGTCCGCAGACTGACCCAGGTGAACCCGTAGCGGTCCGCGGTGGTCCGCCTCGATTCCGCACTCGGCTGCCACCCGGAGGCGTCCACGAACCGCTGCGCGAACGGATCCTCGAAGAGCCGGTCGGCCCGCCGGGATTCCCGTGCCCGTGCCTCGGCGACCAGTACCGAGGTCAGCCCGACCCCGTTCGGCGTCGTCATGGCCCCTCCTTCGCGGTCGGTTCAATGCCTTCGTAGCGGACGCTCGGCGACGACCTGCTTCATCACCAGTGTGGATGTGATGTGCTGCACCCCGGGGAGCGTGGCCAGGTGCTCATCGTAGAGCCGTTGGTACGCGGCCAGATCCGTGGTCAGCACGCGCAGCAGATAGTCCGGATCACCGAAGAGCCGTTGCGCCTGCTGGAGATGCGGCACCTCGGTGAGTGCGGACTCGAACCGGTCCACCGTGTCCCGGTCCTCCAGCCGCATCGTGATGAACACCAGCGCCTCGAAACCCAGCCCGAGCGCGTCCGCGTCCACGATCGCCTGATAACCGCGGATCGCTCCGGAGCGTTCGAGCTCGCGCAGCCTGCGGTGGGCGGGTGAGGCGGACAGATTGACCCGCTCCGCCAGCTCGGTGACCGTCAGCCTGCCATCCTGCTGTAGCTCAGCAAGGATCTTCTCGTCAACGGCATCCATGCGCAAAATCCTACCGGCTGTGGCGGGGATAGCGCATCGATTTGCAGCCATCTGCCCGGAAAACCCGCCTAGTCTCACCTCTCGAGGGAGAAAGGTGGGAACACGGTGAACGCAGGCATGGTCGGTGCCTTCCTCGGGGTGGATGTACTGCTGGTGCTGACGCCCGGCGCGGATTGGGCCTATGCGATCGCTGCCGGGCTGCGCGGCCGCTTCGTCACCCCGGCGGTCGGCGGACTGCTGCTCGGCTACGTCGGGCACACCCTGCTCGTGGTGCTCGGGCTCGCCGCGCTCGTCGCCGCCAACCCCGCGCTGCTCACCGGCCTCACCGTCGCCGGGGCCGGGTACCTGCTGCTGCTCGGCGTGCAGACCCTCGTGCGTCCCGGGACCGCGAACACCGGGGACGGGGCGAACGGACCCGGTTCCCCCGGCGGTGTGCTGCTGCGCGGTGCCGGGGTCAGCGGACTCAACCCCAAGGCGCTGATGCTCTACCTCGCCGTGCTGCCGCAGTTCCTCAGCCGCCAGGCGCACTGGCCCGTCACCGTGCAGACCGTGCTGCTCGGCTGCGTGCACCTGCTGGTGTGCGCCTGCGTCTACTTCGGCGTCGGGCTACTCGCCCGCGATGTGCTCGGCACCAAACCGCGACTGGCGCGGGGAATCAGCCGAGTCTCCGGGGCCGCCATGATCCTGATCGGTCTCGCGCTGCTCGCCGAACAGCTGCTGCAGAGCTGGTGAGCTCTGCGGTGCGGGCGCCAGCACAAGGCTTATACCGCTTGGTAGATGGTGGCAAGGCGAGCGAATTCAGGGTTACGGCGGCGAGGTGCGCGATCGACCAGAGCGCGCATGATGCGACGTCCGAGTGGCTGAGTGGGAGCCCATCCGGGAGCGAGGCTCACTGCCTTGGTGAGCCGGGCAAAAGCGTTGTCACGCTGTCGAAGTTCTAGTTCGGCAGCGGCCAGCATGAGGTGATGCCCGGCTTCCCAGAACGCTGGTGTTCGCCCGTCGGGAACTACCGCTGCCTGGCGCAAGGCCATGTCGGGTTCTCCGGCGCGGATAGTGTGCTCGATGGTTTGGAGCGCAGCGACGCGTTGTCCGAAGATGGCGGCCTCGCTGATCTGGTCGACCGGAGCTCGAACAGCAGCGGTGCGAGCTTCGGTGAGCAGATCGGCTGCCCGGCTGTGGCTGTTCGCGAGGGTGGCGGCGGTGGCAGCGTTGAACAGGAGATTGCCGAATATTCCGGCGCGTTGGATGTCGTGATCGAACATGGCCGGGGCGATACGTTCGGCGGCCGCTACGGCTACCCGTTCGGCCTCGGCGAATCGAGCTTGTCGCACGAGCACCCATACCAGGTATCGGGTGGCGATAGCGTTTTCGCGTTCGGGGGAGTCCGAAACATGCGCATGATCGAGTGCTGCTCGTGCGGCTGTCCAGGCGAGATCGGAACACCCATGGCGGCCGGCCGTTCCCGCCG
>NZ_JALM01000043.1 GCF_000737195.2 Sciscionella sediminilitoris | reverse complement strand
TCGTGCAGATCGCGCTCGATACGGCGGGCCTGTGCCTCGAACACATCCACCAGCCGGGCCCGGGAGCGCAGCACCTCGCCCAGCTCCGCCTCGCCGGGCGCGAGGATGGCGCGGGTCATCGCGGCCCGCGCGCCGACCCACGCGGTGAGCGCGTACGCGGCGAGCGGCAGCAGGAAAAGCCCGACCGGGAGCCCGAGGATGCGCATCGCGAGCAACAGGTCCGGCTGCCACGGCATGAACAGGCACAGCAAGGGAATCCCCAGCAGCAGGAGCCCGAGCAGCACATCGATCACGTACAACGCGAGCGCGGACGCCGCCAGGTACCCGAGTTCGCGCAGCCCCAGCCGATCGGGCCGGGGCAGGGGCACCCGATCCACCACGCGGGTACGCAGCCGCTCGGCACGGCCGCCGAACAGACAGGAGAGCAGCACCAGCAGCGCGGCAAGGCCGTAGAACAGCGGCTTGTACTCCGTGGTCCGGTCCATCGCGGTGAGCAGGGCCAGCACGGTGCCGATACCGAGCGGGACCGCGCCGAGCACGTACAACACCGCGCGCCACGGCCACGAGGAGCCGAGGAACTGCAGCGGGCGCTGGGCCACGGCCTCGAGCGCGGTGTTGACGGGCACGTGCTGCAGCGTAGCCAGAACGGCGCCGGACCCGCGGTAGAGCTAGCCATACCCCGAGTTCTCGTGGCTGGGGCAATGCGCATGAAATCGGTGCTCGGGTTGACTCACGGGCATGGTCGATCAGGGTCGGGTATCCGGGCTCATTCAGGGCGTTCCCGGACGCCGGGACACTTCGGGAACTGTGATCGTGGCGACGTGAACATGCTGCGTACCCCTCTCGCGACGCCGCGGGCCGCGGTGCCGGGCCCTTATCAGGTCAGCTCGCCGTGCGACACCGGTTGCGTGGCGCATCGCGCGCCGAAGACCGGCAGGCTGACCGCCGCGCGCCGGTTGCGCGGGGCCGCGGCCGCGCTCACCGGAACCGGTCCGGTCGGCACCCGGGCCGCCGCGCTGCTCGAGGCCCTCGAGGTCACCGTGGACACGAACGCCGCCCGGCTGAGCGTGCCCGCGGAAACCGGAACCCTCGTGGTGGCCAATCACATCTCCTGGCTGGACATTCCCGGACTGCTCGCGATCGAGCAGACCTGTCAGCTGGCCAAGGCCGAGATCGCGCAATGGCCGGTGATCGGTGAACAGGCGGCAAGGGCGGGCACGGTGTTCATCGATCGCTGGTCGATCCGCTCGCTCCCGGACGCCGTGGCCAGGCTGGCCGCGACCCTGCGGGCGGGCCGGTCGGTCCTGGTGTTCCCGGCGGCGACCACCTGGTGCCGGGCACCGGGCGGAACCTTCCGGCGAGCCGCTTTCCAGGCCGCGATCGAGGCCGGCGCGCCGGTGCGCCCGGTGCGCATCGACTATCTGCAGCGCGGGGAACCGAGCACCCTCCCGGCCTATATCGGCGAGGACAGCCTGGTGCGTTCGGTCGCGCGGGTGCTGCGGGCCGGTGAGCTGACCATGCGGGTTCGGGTCCGCCCCGAGGCTCCGCACCACGGCGAGCGGCGCGCGCTGGCCGCGGCCGCGTACGAGGCGGTGTGCGCCGATGTTTGAGCTGCTGGACACCCTGACGATGGTGCTGCGCGAGAACCTGGACCAGCCCTGGTTGTGGCTGCTGGTGTTCGGCATCGCCGCGCTGGACGCGGTGATCCCGCTTTCCCCGAGCGAGACGACCGTGGTGACCGTCGCGGTGCTGATCGGCCCGGATCCGGCGCGGCTGCTGCTGTTGTTCGCGGTCGCCGCGGGCGGGGCGCTCACCGGGGACTGCGCGAGCCACCTGATCGGGCGCCGCGCGGGTCCCGGGCTGCTGCGCAGGATGCAGCGCACCGAACGCAACCGGCGCCGCTACGAATGGGTGCGCACCCGGACGAACAAGTACACCCCGCTGCTGGTGATCGCGGGCCGCTATCTGCCCGGGTGCCGGTTCGCGACCGGGATGGCGACCGGAAGCATGCGCTACCCGTTCGGCCGGTACCTCGCCTTCGACGCGCTCGGCGCCTGCGGCTGGGCCGCCTACAGCGTGCTGATCGGCTACATCGGCGGCTCGCAGTTCGCCGATGACCCGCTCAAGGGCCTGCTGCTGGCCTACGGTCTCGCGCTGCTGCTGTGCGGCTTCGTGGAACTCGGGCGCCGGATCGCGGCGCGGCGCAGGCAGGCGGACACCGAGGTCCGGGTCGGCGAACCGGTGTGATCCGCCGCCCGGCCACGGTTGCCGGACGTGCGCTCAGCCCGCGACGACCTCGGGCTTCTCCTCGGCGAAATGGCAGGCCGAGAGGTGCCCGCTGGCCCGGACCTTGAGCTCCGGAGTCTCCTGCGCGCAGATGTCCTGTGCCTTCCAGCAGCGGGTGCGGAACCGGCAGCCGGACGGCGGATCCATCGGCGAGGGCACATCCCCGGTCAGCCGGATGACCTCGCGGTGCCCGCGCAGCGTCGGATCGGGCACCGGAACCGCGGACAGCAGCGCCTGGGTGTACGGATGCGTCGGGTGTTCGTAGATCTGGTCCTCGGTACCGATCTCGGCGATCTTGCCGAGGTACATGACCGCGACCCGGTCGCACAGGTGGCGCACCACGGACAGGTCGTGCGCGATGAACACGTAGGAGAGCCCGAATTCCTTCTGCAGGTCCCCCAGCAGGTTCATCACCTGGGCCTGGATGGACACGTCGAGCGCGGAGACCGGCTCGTCGCAGATGATCACCTTCGGGCGCAGCGCGAGCGCCCTGGCGATCCCGATGCGCTGACGCTGACCGCCGGAGAACTGGTGCGGGTACCGGTTCAGGTGCTCCGGGGAGAGCCCGACGACGTCGAGCAGTTCCCGTACCTTCTGCTCCCTGCTGCCCTTCGGCGCGACCTCGGGGTGGATCTCGAACGGTTCCCCGACGATGTCGCCGACGGTCATGCGCGGGTTCAGCGAGGTGTACGGATCCTGCAGGATGATCTGCATGTCCCGGCGCAGCGCCTTGAAGTCCTTGCCGCGCAACGAGAACATGTCCTTGCCCTGGAAGATCGCGCTGCCCGATGTTGGTTCCTCGAGCCGCATCAACACCTGCGCGAGGGTGGACTTTCCGCAACCGGACTCGCCGACGACCCCGAGCGTCTCCCCCTCGTTCAGGTCGAACGACACCCCGTCGACCGCCTTGACCTGGCCGACGATGTGCTTGAACAGCACACCCTGGCGCACCGGGAAGTGCTTGACGAGATCGGTGACCTGGAGAATGGGTTCAGCCATTGTTGATCAGCTCCGATGCGAAGTGGCAGCGGCTGGCCCGGCCCTCGCCGAGCTGGTGCAGTTCGGGCATCTCGGTGCGGCAGCGGTCCTCGGCACGGGTGCAGCGCGGGTTGAACGGGCAGCCTTCCGGGATCCGCATGAGGTTCGGCGGCAGGCCCTTGATCGTGTTGAGCTCCTGCCCCCGCACATCCAGGCGCGGGATCGACTCGAGCAGCGCCAGGGTGTACGGATGGGCCGGATTGCGGTAGAGCGAGTAGACATCCCCGGACTCCACGATCCGGCCCGCGTACATCACCGCGATCCGGTCGGCGACATCCGCGACCACCCCGAGGTCGTGGGTGATCAGGATGAGCGCCATGTTCCGTTCCCGCTGCAGTTCCCCGAGCAGGTCCATGATCTGCGCCTGCACGGTGACATCCAGGGCCGTGGTCGGCTCGTCGGCGATGAGCACCTCGGGATCGAGCGCGAGCGACATCGCGATCATCGCCCGCTGGCGCATCCCGCCGGAGAACTCGTGCGGGTACTGGGTCACCCGGCTCTGCGGGTTCGGGATCTTGACCATGTCGAGCAGTTCCACAGCCCGCTTGCGCGCGTCCTTGCGCGACATCCCGCGCCGGATGCGGAACTGCTCCTCGATCTGGAACCCGACGGTGAACACCGGGTTGAGCGCGGAGAGCGAGTCCTGGAAGATCATCGCGATCTCCTCGCCGCGCACCGCGACCCTGCGGTTCTCGGTGGCGGTGAGCAGATTCTCGCCCCGGTACCGGATTTCGCCACTGGTGACGAATCCGGGCGGGGAATCAAGGATGCCCATCACCGTCTGCGCGGTGACGCTCTTACCGGAGCCGGACTCGCCGAGCACGGCGAGCGTCTCCCCCGGGTCCACGTGGTACGAGACGCCGTTGAGCACGGTGGCCACGCCGTCCCTGGTGCGGAACTCGACGTGCAGATCGGAGACCTCGAGGGCCGGTTGGCCCTGTCCGTCCTCGGTCATGGTCGTGGCGGTGTCGCCGCCTTGCTGAATGTCGGTCACCGTGTCTCCTAGCGGCTCTTCGGGTCCATCGCGTCGCGCACCGCGTCCCCGAGCATCACGAAGCCGAGCACGGTGAACGTCACGAATCCCGCGGGGATGAGCAACATGTGCGGCGAGGTCTCGAAGTAGGTGGCCGCGTCCGAAACCATTACGCCCCAGGATACGACCGGCGGGCGCAGACCGACGCCGAGGTAGGACAGGGTCGCCTCGGCACCGATGTTCGCCCCGAGCGCGATCGTCGCGTACACCATCACCGGCGCGATCGAGTTCGGCAGCAGGTGCCGGAAGATGATCCGGGGCGTGCTCGCGCCGAGCGAACGCGCCGCCTTCACGTAGTCCTGCTGCTTGGCGGTCAGCGTGGCCGAGCGCATCAGCCGCATCGAGATCGGCCAGGACAGCACCGCGATGGACAGCACCACCTGCAGGATGATCGCCACCTGGCCGGGGCTGGACTGCGGCGGGTTCAGCGTGGTGAGCACGACGATCGCACCGAGCATGAACGGAAGGCCGAAGAAGATGTCCCCGATCCGGGAGACGATCACGTCGACCCAGCGGCCGAAGAACCCGCCGAGCACGCCGAGCAGCACGCCGACGACCACCTGGACGACCGTGGCGCCGATACCGACCAGCATCGAGGCACGGGCACCGTAGATGACCCTGGCGAAGATGTCCCTGCCCTGGGTGTCGTAGCCGAACCAGGCGTCCCCGCCCGGTGACTGGCGCGCCTTGGACAGGTCCCCGATGTTCGGATCGACGGAGGTGAACAGGCCGGGGAAGGCCATCATCACCACGATGATCAGGATGATCACGCAGGAGATGAGGAACAGCGGGTTCGTGCGCAGTTCCCGCCATGCGTCCGCACCGAGACTGCGCGATTTCTCGGCCCGGTCCGATACCCCGGGAGCGAGGGTGGCGTCTCCACTAGTCATAGCGAATCCTTGGGTCGAGAACGGCGTAGAGCAGGTCGACGATCAGGTTCATCACCAGGAACACCAGCACCAGGATCGTCACCAGGCCGACGACCTGCATGCTCTCCTTGGTTTCGATGCCCTGTTTGACGAGACCACCGATCCCCTTGATGTTGAAGACCCCCTCGGTGACGATCGCGCCACCCATGAGAGCGCCGAGGTCCTGGCCGAGGAAGGTCATCACCGGGATCGCGGAGTTGCGTAACAGATGGATCCCGATGACCCGTTTCTGCGGTTGCCCCTTCGCTATGGCGGTGCGCACGTAGTCCGCGCGCTTGTTCTCCTTGATCGAGGTTCTGGTCAGCCTTGCCACATAGGCCATGGAGAGGCTGGCGAGCACGAAGCCCGGCGCGATCAGCTCACCCCACGGCGCGTCCGAGGAGACGGTGACCGACATCCAGCCGAGGTCCATTCCGAACACGACCTGGATGATGAAGCCGGTGACGAACACCGGAAGCGAGATCAGCACCAGGGTCGAGATCATGACCAGGTTGTCCACGAAGCGCTTGCGCCCGAGGCCGGTGATGATGCCGGCGGCCAGCCCGATGACCCCTTCGAAGATCAGCGCGATGATCGCCAGCCGCAGCGTGATCGGGTACGCCTGGCCGATGAGCGTGCTGATGTCGACACCGCTGTAGGTCTGCCCGAAATCGCCCTGGAACAGCTTCCCGAGATAGAGGAAATACTGGACGAAGATGTTCTGATCGAGGTTGTACTTGTGCGTCATCTGCTCGATGTACGCCGGCGGACAAGCACGATCACCACATTTACCGGCGAACGGATCACCCGGTACGAGCCAGACGAGCACGTAAATCAGCAGTGTCGTTCCGAAGAACACCGGTATGAGCTGTAGTAGCCGTCGAATGATGTAACGGCCCATCTATCCTCTCCTCGGGGTTTTGTCGAGGCGGTGCCGCCGCCACCGGCCCCGATCCGGGCTTCCGGGGACGGCGGCACCGTCGGCTTGGTGGCCTATTGTGACCTCAGTGCTTGGCCGGCTCGAAACCGGGTACGTACGGCTTGTTGAACAAGCTGAAAGAACCCTTCGACAATTTGTCCGACCAGCCGTAGGGGACGTTGTAGAAGAACAGCGGGATCACCGGCATATCGTTCTTCAACATCTTCTCGGCATCGCTGTAGAGCTTGTTTCCGGTGTCCGAATCGGGCGCGGCGGCCGCCTCGGCCAATTTCTTGTCGAATGCCGGGTTCGAGTAATCGAACTTGTTCGCCGAACCACCGGTCCCGTACAGCTGGGTGAGGAAGTTCTCCACCGTCGG
This sequence comes from Sciscionella sediminilitoris, assembly GCF_000737195.2. Lineage (GTDB taxonomy): Bacteria > Actinomycetota > Actinomycetes > Mycobacteriales > Pseudonocardiaceae > Sciscionella > Sciscionella sediminilitoris. The sequence goes on along the minus strand of NZ_JALM01000043.1, from coordinate 61,384 downwards.
GTAATCGGCGACCCAGGTGCCACGGAACGCGCCCGGGTTCTTCTTCGCCCGGACAACCTGGTTGAACTGGCCGAAGCTGGTCTGCATGTCCAGCCGGCACTTGAGTCCGAGCGTCTTGGTGATCGAGCCGCACGCAGCCTCGATCCACTCCTTGTTGCCGCCATCGGCGTTCGAGGAGATCGAGATCTCGCCCTTGTAGCCGGACTTCGCGAGGAATTCCTTGGCCTTGGCGGGATCGTACTTGCACAGCTCGCCGCAGGCACCGGGCTGCGCCCCGTCCATCACCGGCGGCACCCAGCCGTCGGCGGGAGTGCGGGTGCCGTGGAAGATCTGCTTGGCGATCTGTTCCCGGTCGATGGCCAGGGAGAGCGCCTTGCGCAGATTCGGGTCCCGATACTGCGGGACGTATTGCGGTAGCCCAAGGTAACCGAAGGTCATCGAGTTCTTCTGCGCGTTACGGCCCTTGAGGTCCTGCTTGTACTTGCCGTCCGCGAGCGCGAGCGGGGGCAGGGTGTCGTCGAAGTCGAGGTTGCCGGAGACCAGGTCCTGGTATCCGGCCTCAGCCGTACTGTAGATGCGCGACTCGACGTTCTTGAACTTGACCTTGTTCGAGCCCTGGTAGGCGTCGTTGCGGGTCATCTTGATGTAGGTGTTCGGCCGCCGCTCGACGAACTTCATCGGGCCGTTCCCGATGGGATGATCCGCCCACTTCTCCTTGTCCGGCGCCTTGAAGAACTGGTCCGGCATCGGGAAGAAGGCTTCGTAGCCGAGCTGCTTGTCGAACGTGGAGAACGGCGCGGACAAGGTCACGGCGAACTCGTAGTCGCCCTTGACCTGGAGCCCGGACATCTTGTCCGTCTTCGGCTTCGCCTTCTCGTCCTCCGGGTGCACGTCCTCGTAGCCCTTGATGGCATGCAGATAGTTGGCGTCCACCATGGCGTTGGGCGCGTAGGCGGTGTAGTTCCACGAGTCCACGAAGTTCTTCGCCTTGACCTCGGTCCCGTCGTGGAACTTCCACCCCTTCTTGATCTTGATGTCATAGGTGGTGGGTGAGGTCTTCTGGACTGAGTCGGCCATCTGCGGAACGGGCTTCCCGGTGTCCGGGTTGTAGCTGTAGAGCCCTGTCCACATCAAATCGACGACATTGGAGCCGCCGTTCTCGTTGGTGTCACCCGGGAGTAGCGGGTTCTCCGGCTCGGTGTTGTAGAACGAGACGGAGTCATCACCCGAGCCCGCCCCGCCTCCGCCGCAGCCGGCGAGCACGAGCGCCGCCACCATCGGTAGTGCGAGCAACGCTGCATTGCGTGGATATCGCATACTTCTACCTCTTGCTCTCATCCATTGTGGACAGTCCAATATGGATCATTTGGCCAACCTGATCGAACTCAGGTCCGCTACCCGCTTGAGCTTGTTCAGTTTCACCGACCTGATCTTGTCGGAGTATCCGGCGATCCCCTGCTCGCTCCACAGCGGGATGTGCGGCATGCTCGCGGTGAGCATCCCTTCCGCGGCCTCGAAGTCCGCGGCAGCCTCCTGCTCGGTCGAGGCGGCTCTGGCCTGCTTGAGCTTGGCATCGAAGCCGGGATTCGAGTAACCGATGAAGTTGGAGCTGCCGCCCGTCTCGTACTGCGCGGCGAGCTCGCTGTCCGGAGAGGGGAAGTCGTAGTTCCACGTCCCCCGGGTCATCCCGGTGAGCTGGTGGGACTGCTGTTGCTGGCGCAGCACCTGGAAGGTCGGCACCGGGTCGAACCGCAGGGACACCCCAGAACCCCGCAGCGCCTTGTTCACCGAGTTCACCACGGCCTCGATCCACTCCTTGTGCCCGCCGTCGGCATTGGACTGGATCGGGATCACGCCCCGGTACCCGCTGCGCTGGACCAGCGCCTTGGCCTGCTGCGGGTGGAATTCGCAGTACTGCCCGCAAGCGTTCGGCGCCGAACCGGGCACGCTGTCCGGCACGAAACCGTCCATCGGTTTACGCGCATTGTTGAAGATCTGCTCGGTGATCTGCGCGCGGTCGATCGCCATCGAGATGCCGTGCACCAGATCCGGATTGCGCCAGGCGGGATCGAGGTACTGCGGAATCGCGAGGAACTGGTCGCTCATCACGGTTCCGCCGAGGGTCCGTCCGTCCAGGTCCTTCTGGTACTTGTTCTCGACCAGCGCCGAGGGCGGGACCATCTCCATGAAGTCCAGGTTCCCCGACTCCAGATCGCGGTAGGCCGCGTCCTGGCTCTGGTAGACCTTGAACTCGACCTTGTCGACGGTCGGCTTGTCCTTGCCGGTGTAGCCGTCCCAGCGCTGCAGCGTGGTCTGCACCGAGGGCTGGTAGTCGACGAACTTGAAGGGTCCGTTGCCGACCGGTTTCTTCGCCCACTGATCCTTGTCCTTCGCGGCGAAGAACTGGTCGGGCATCGGATAGAACGCGTTATAGCCGAGCTTCTGCTTGAAGGTGATGTTCGGCGAGCTCAGGGTCACCTTGAACTCGTAGTCGTTCACCTTCTGCAGACCCGACATCTTGTCCGCGGCCGGTTTGGCTTTCTCGTCCGCGGGGTGCACGTCCTTGTACCCCTTGATGTCGGAGAAGAACGCGGCATCGTTTTGCGCATTGGGGGCGTAGGCGGCGTAGTTCCAGGCGTTGATGAAGTTGTCCGCCTTCACCTCGGTCCCGTCCTGGAACTTCCACCCCTTCTTGAACTTGATGTCGAAGACGGTGTTCTTCTCACTCGGCGTGATCGAAGTAGCCATCTCATTCTCGGCCTTACCCGTGTCCGGGTTGTACTTCAACAAACCCGACCACATGGCATCGACGATCTTGCCGCCCTCGGATTCCTGGGTATTGCTCGGAATCAGCGGATTCTGCGGATCGTTCCCGTACAGCGTGACGGTTCCGTCCTCCGCCTTGCCCGCCCCGCCGCCGCAACCGGCGAGCACCAGTGCGGCGGCGAGTGGTATTGCGGGCAAGACCCCCTTGCGCGATACGCGCATCCTGTGACCCCTCAATTTCCCGTCAGGAACTCTTGGGCTTGATCGTGGTGAGCACGGGAAGCCGCTTGAGCTTGCTCAGCTTCACCGAAGCGATCTTGTCCGAGTACCCGGCTGTCCCCGTTTCGGTCCACAGTGGAATCTGTGGCATGTCGTTCACGAGTAGTTTCTCGGCTTCGGAGAACTTCTGGTTCGCCTCCTGGTCGGTCGGCGCTTCGAGCCCTGCCTGCATCGCCGCGTCGAACTTCGGGTTGGAGTACTTGGTGATGTTCGTGCTGCCGTCGGTCTTGTACAGCGCGAGCAGAATGTTGTCCTGGGACGGGTAATCGAAGTTCCACCCGGACCGTACGAGACCGGAGAGCTTGAAGGACTGCTCCTGCTGGCGCAGCACCTGGAAGGTCGGCACCGGCGAGAACTGGGCCTTGACCCCGGTTCCCTCGAGCGTCTTGTTGATCGAGTTCGCCACCGCCTCGATCCACTCCTTGTGCCCGGCATCGGCGTTCGACTGGATCGGGATCGTGCCCTTGAAGCCGACCTTCTGAATGAGCTCCTTGGCCTTCTGCGGGTTGTACTGGCAGAACTCACCGCAGGCGTTCTTGGCCGCGCCCGGCACCGCCGACGGAACCCAGCCGTCCATGGGCTTACGGGAGCCGTTGAAAATCTGCTTGCTGATCTGCTCCCGGTCGATCGCCATGGAGAGGGCATGCCGGAAGTCCGGGTTCTTGAACGCCGGCTCGTCCAGGTACTCCGGGATCGCGACGTTCGTCGAGGTGGTCAGATCGTTGTTGAGCACCCGGCCATCGAGGTCCTTCTTGTACTTGTCCCCGGCCAGTGCGGACGGCGGTACCGCCTCCATGAAGTCCAGGTTCCCCGACTGCAGGTCCCGGTAGGCCGCATCCAGGTTCTGGTAGATCTTGAAGTCGACTTCCTTGATCTGAGCCTTGTCCTTGCCCTGATAGTTGTCGTTCCGCACGATCTTCGTGTCGACAGCGGGCTGATAGGACTTGAACTTGAACGGGCCGTTGCCGACCGGGTTCTTCGCCCATTTGTTCTTGTCCGGCGCCTTGAAGAAGGAATCCGGCATCGGATAGAACGCGGTGTACCCCAGCTTGGTCTTGAACGAGATGTTCGGCGCGCTCAGCGTCACCTTGAACTCGTAATCGTTCACCTTCTGCAGACCCGACATCTTGTCGGTGGCCGGCTTGGCTTTCTCGTCCTCCGGGTGAACGTCGCTGTATCCCTTGATGTCGGAGAAGAAGTCCGAGTTGTTCTGCCCGTTCGGAGAGTAGGCGCCGTAGTTCCAGGCGTTGATGAAGTTGTCCGCCTTCACCTCGGTGCCGTCGTGGAACTTCCAGCCCTTTTGGAACTTGATGTCGAAGACGGTGTTCTTCTCGCTCGGCGTGATCGAGGTGGCCATCTCGTTCTCCGGAGCCATGCTGTCCGGGTCGTACTGCACCAGCCCCGACCAGAGGGCATCGACCACCATGCCGCCCTCGGTTTCCTGGGTATTGGTGGGAATCAGGGGATTCTGTGGGTCACCCCCTCGGATCGAGATGACCCCGTCACCGGAGGCCGCCGAGCCGCCGCCACCGCCGCCGCAGCCGGCGAGCACGAGTGCGGCGGTGAGCGGAAGAGCGAGCAACGCACCCTTGCGCAGCGATCGCATGTCCTACCCCTTCGTTCGATTCCTGTGTAAAAAACCCGAACTCTTCGAGTGAAGATTAGAACATCAAGAATAAAACCAGTAGTAAAGCTTGATTAAGATTCGGGTGGGAGCTCCCCGCGGCTCCCACCCGAATCGACTCAGGATTTGTTGTTGTTCAGCACGATCGAGGTAACGTCCGCGACCCGCTTCATCTTGTTTTCCTTCACCGACTTGATCTTGTCGGAATAGGCAGCGGTCCCGGTCTCGCTCCACAGCGGAATCTGCGGCATATCCGCGGCGAGCATCTTCTCGGCCTCGGCGTAGTCCTTGTTCGCCTCGTCATCGGTAGCCGCTTCACGCGCCTGCTCGAGCAACTGGTCGAACTTCGGGTTGGAGTAGTCGGTGATGTTCGTGCTACCACCGGTCTTGTACAGCGCGGCGAGCTGGCTGTCCGGGGACGGGAAGTCGAAGTTCCAGCCCGAACGGGTCCATCCGGCGAGCTGCTTGCCCGCTTCCTGCTGGCGCAGCACCTGGAAGGTCGGCACCGGCGAGAACTGGGCCTTGACCCCGGTTCCCTCGAGCGTCTTGTTGATCGAGTTCGCCACCGCCTCGATCCACTCCTTGTGCCCGGCATCGGCGTTGGACAGGATCGGGATCGTGCCCTTGAAGCCGACCTTCTGAATCAGTTCCTTGGCCTTCTGCGGGTTGTACTGGCAGAACTCCCCGCAGGCACCCTTCTGCACGCCGGGAACGCTCGTGGGCAGCCAGCCGTCGATGGGCTCACGCGAACCGTTGAAGATCTGCTTGCTGATCTCCGCACGGTTGATCGCCATCGAGATACCGTGCCGGAAGTCCGGGTTCTTGAACGCCGGCTCCTTCAGGTACTCGGGAATGGCGATGGCCTCGTCGGTCATCAGCGGGCCGTTGAGCACCCGGCCGTCGAGGTCGGTCTTGTACTTGTTCCCGGCCAGCGCGGACGGCGGCACGACCTCCATGAAGTCCAGGTTGCCCGCCTGCAGATCACGGTAGGCCGCGTCCTGGTTCTGGTAGACCTTGAAGTCGATTTCCTTGGGCTGCGGCTTGTCCGGACCACTGAACTGGTCGAACCGCTTCAGCTTGGTCTCCACCGAGGGCTTGTACTCGACGAAGCTGTAGGGCCCGTTGCCGATCGGCTTGTCCTTGGCCCACTTGTTCTTGTCCGGCGCCTTGAAGAAGGAGTCCGGCATCGGGTAGAAGGCCGTGTACCCGAGCTTCTGCTTGAAGGTGATGTTCGGCGAGCTCAGCGTCACCTTGAACTCGTAGTCGTTCACCTTCTGCAGACCCGACATCTTGTCCGCGGTCGGCTTCGCCTTCTCATCCTCCGGGTGAACGTCGCTGTATCCCTTGATGTCGGAGAAGAAGTCCGCGTTGTTCTGCCCGTTCGGGGCATAGGCGCCGTAGTTCCAGGCGTTGATGAAGTTGTCCGCCTTCACCTCGGTCCCGTCCTGGAACTTCCACCCCTTCTTGAACTTGATGTCGAAGACGGTGTTCTTCTCACTCGGCGTGATCGAAGTAGCCATCTCATTCTCGGCCTTACCCGTGTCCGGGTTGTACTTCAACAAACCCGACCACATGGCATCGACGATCTTGCCGCCCTCGGTCTCCTGGGTGTTCGTGGGGATCAGGGGGTTCTGCGGGTCGTTCCCCAGCAGCGAGATCACCCCGTCCCCCGAGGAGCTCCCCCCGCCACCACCGCACCCGGCAAGCACGAGCGCGGACACGACAGGCAGCACGAGGACCGAAACCTTCGACCTCAACCGCATCTCATCTTCCTCCAAAAGGGACTCGCTGGCGTCGGGTCGGCGCACGAGCCGCCTTGTGCCGAGCATGGTTGTACCGGAGAGACCGTAGCTCCAATTGTGACTTTGCGTAACGGTCTCCAGGTTACGAACACGTCACATCATTGCCCGTCCGAGTGCTTGAGCAGCGCATGGCCACAGATTGACTACCGAGCGTACAATTCACCCCGAGTAACGGACAAACCGGTAAGCACTCGGCCCGTTCCCCTGCAACCGGTCGGTATCGCCCGTTCGGCTGCCGCCGAGGGATTCGACCTCTCACTCGATCCAGCCTCCCGACCGATCGGGTCCATCATTACGTCAGCGGAGCGTAACCACCGCCAAGGCAATGTACCGCCCAACTACGGTCGACGCAGTGCCTTCTGCTTAACTCTTCACGGAAGACGGCTTGTTACTCGCCATTTGGTAACCGAATGTGTTGATTACGGTTCGTGCTGCAATAGCGGTCAGGCAATCGACGTGGCAATGCCGTCGAGAATGTCCTTCTCGCTGACGAGCAGCTGCCCGATCCCGGCGCGCTCGGCGAGCTGTTCAGCGAGCACCCGCACCACCACCGCGCCCCCGGTGATCACATCGGCCCGCCCTTCGTGGACCGGTCCGAGCGCGCGGCGCTGTTCGGTGCTCAGCGCGGCCAGGCGCGCCTCGGTGGCCCGGATCTGCTCGGTCGAGAGCACCGATCCGTGGGTGCGCTCCGAGTCGTAGGCGGGCAGCTCCTGGGCGACCGCGGACAGCGTGGTCACGGTGCCCGCCACCCCGATCCAGGTGCGGGCGCGGCCCACCGGGACCACCTCGAAGGCGGACTCCAGCACCTCGGCGGCGACCCGTTCGGCCTCGGCGAGCTCCGTCGCGCTCGGCGGATCGGAGTGCAGGCAGCGCTCGGTGAGCCGGACACAGCCGATGTCCACGCTGCGGGCGGCCTCGACCGCGACGTCTCCCCCGCTCAGGGTGCCGAGGACCAGCTCGGTCGAGCCCCCGCCGACGTCCACGACCAGGAACGGGCCCTCTTCCTCGGAGGCGGCGGCGACCGCTCCGGCGAAGGAGAGCCGGGCCTCCTCGTCCCCGCTGATCACCTCGGCCTCGGTGCCGAGCACCTCGCGGGTCATGGCGAAGAACTCCTCCCGGTTCGCCGCGTCCCGGGTGGCGGAGGTGGCGACCATGCGGATCCGCTCGACCCCGTTCTCGGTAAAGCGGGCCGCGTAGTCCACCAGCGCCGCCCTGGTGCGCTCGATGGCCTCCGCGGCGAGCAGCCCGGTCGCGTCGACGCCCTGCCCGAGCCGGACGATGCGCATCTCACGGTGCACATCCGTGGCCGAGCCGGACCCGTCGAAGTCCGCGATGAGCAGGCGGATGGAGTTCGTACCGCAGTCGATGGCCGCGACGCGCGACATGCAGCCCCCTTCGGTTGTGTTCCGGTACGGCACGCTGTGTGCCGTACCGGAACAGTACCGGAGTCCTGGTCCGGTACCGGGTGGTGCGCGCTAGGGCTGGATCGCGGGCGTGGCCGGGGCCGGTGCCTCCGAAAGCGAGCTACCGGACGGTGCCGAGGGTTGCGGAGTCGGGCTCGGCGTCGGCGTGGGGACCGGGCAACCGGGCGGGATGCTCGGCGGCGGTGTGGTCGTGGTCGGCGGGGTCGACGGCGGCTGTGTCGGCTGGCTCGGCTCCGGTGTCGGCAGCGGCGGGCAGCTCGGCGCAGGACTCGTCGGCGGGGTACTCGGCGGAGTACTCGGTTGGCTGCTGGGCGGCTGACTGCCCGGAGGCGGCGAGCTCGGCGGCTGCGTCGGCTGCGATGCCGGGGGCTGTGCCGCCGGAGGTTGTGGTGCGGGCGGTTGCGGTGCGGGCGGTTGCGGTGCGGGCGGTTGCGGGTTCGGCGCGGGTACCGGAGGCAGCCCGGCGACGCTCGGGGCGATCGCGGTCGGGCGCACCCCGGAGGCGTAGGCGGCCGACCAGATCAGCACGTTGCGCACGTAGTCGTCGGAGTGGTTGTAACCGAACACGGCCGCGGCGCGGGCCTGCGGATCACCGAGGTTGGCCCCGGAGGAGCACAGCAGCTTCCCGGTGGCCACGCTCGCGTCGTAGATATTGTTCGGATCCGCCTTGCCGTCCCCGTTGCCGTCGGCGGCGTACCGCTGCCAGGTGGAAGGGATGAACTGCATCGGGCCGACGGCGCGATCGTGCACCGGATCGCCGTCGAGGCGCCCGCCGTCGGTGTCCGCGATGTCGGCGGTGCCGTTCGTCCCGTCCAGCACCGGACCGAGGATCGGGGCGAGGCCGTTGCCGTGCGTGTCGACCTGGCCGCCCCTGGCGTGCCCGGATTCGATCCGCCCGATCGCCGCGACGAGCGACCAGGGCAGATTGCAGCCCTTCTCGAGCGAGGCGAGCTCGGTGGCGGCGTGTTTGTAGGCCTCGAGCGCGACCCCGGGAATGCCGAGCGGGCCGCTGGGCAGCTGGGCGAGCGGCCCGGCCGCCACGGCAAGCTTGGCCGGGTCACCGGCCTCCTCGAGGACCTTGTCGGAGAGCTTGGCGTTCATCCCGCGGGTGCCGCTGGCCCCTACCCCGCCGAGCCGCCACAGCCCGTCGTCGTTGCCCAGGCTCACCGGTTTCGCCTGCTGTGTCTCGGCGGCCGGTGCCACGTCGAGCTTGCCCGCGAACGCGGCGGCCGGGACCAGCCCCGCGCCGACGACGAGGGCGGCCGCAAGCACGGCCCTGCCGCCTTTCGTGGCCCCGCGCGCCTCCTGGGTTCTGTTGTCCGGCCCTCTCCGGTCAGTCACTGCCTTCTCCCCTCGGTGTAGCTCCCGACCCGGGTACCAGCTTGCTCGACAATGACCGGCGCTGTCAGCTTTTTTGCCGAAGTTATCCGCGTGAATGGTCCATTCGTGCGCATTCCCCCGCTGGCCAGGACTCTTCGATGAGCGCACGGGTCTCATCGCCGATCGGGTTCACCCCCGGCCCCTTGGCCAGGGCGTGCGCCAGATGGACATGCAGGCACTTCACCCGCCCGGGCATGCCGCCCGCGCTCACCTCGGTGCCCAGCGATTCGATGGCATCCCGTTCGGCGAGGTAGTCGCGGTGCGCGCGCTCGTAGCCCTCGGCGAGCCCGGGTTCCTCGGCCAGCCGTTCGGTCATCCGCTTCATCAGGCCGGAGGCCTCGAGCGTGCCGACAAGTGAGCACAGTTTGGGGCAGGTCAGGTAGTAGAGGGTGGGGAACGGGGTGCCGTCGGGCAGCCGCGGTGAGGTCTGCACGACGGCGGGATGCCCGCTCGGACAGCGGAAGGCGACCGCGCGCATTCCCCTCGGCTCACGGCCGAGCTGAGCGGTGACCAGCGCGCGGTCGTCCTCGTCGACGGTCATTTGTTGATCGAGTTCCACAGGTTCGCGTACCAGGATTTTTCGTTCTGCTTGCGCTGCTCGGGCTTGGGCGGGGCGGCCGGGGCCGCGCCGTCCTGGGGCAGCTGCACGAGATAAGGCGTTTCCCCTGGCAGCACATAGCGCAGCCGCTTCCGCGCCTCGGCCTTGGTCTGCTCGGGATCGGCGAGCTGCTGGTTGCGCCGTTCGAGCTTGGCGACCTGAACGCGCAACTGCTCCTGCTGCTCGGTCTGCTCGGCGATCTGGGACCGCTGCGAGAAGTAGGTGCGCAACGGAACCGCCACGCTGAGCGCGAGCGCGCACATCACGATCGCGAGCACCGCGGCCCGCCTGGTGTTGGACAGGCCGAGGCGCCCGAGCAGCCGGGTGCGGCGCAGCGCGGCGAGCCATCTGCGCCAGGGAACCGCCATGGCTCAGCCCTCCGGCTCGAATCGGGGGAAGGCCAGGTCACCGGCATAGCGTGCGGCGTCACCGAGTTCTTCCTCGATGCGCAGCAGCTGGTTGTACTTGGCGACCCGATCGGACCGGGCCGGCGCGCCGGACTTGATCTGGCCGCACCCGGTGGACACGGCGAGGTCCGCGATCGTGGTGTCCTCGGTCTCCCCGGAACGGTGCGACATCATGCACTTGTAGCCGCTGGTCTGGGCGAGGGTGACCGCGTCGAGGGTTTCCGAGAGGGTGCCGATCTGGTTCACCTTGACCAGCAGCGCGTTGGCCACCCCACGGCCGATGCCGTCGTCCAGCCGCTCGAGGTTGGTCACGAACAGGTCGTCCCCGACCAGCTGGACCCGGTCGCCGAGTCTGCTGGTCAGGTGGGCCCAGCCGGCCCAGTCGTCCTCGCCGAGCGGGTCCTCGATGGACACCAGCGGGTACTGCTCGACCAGTTCGGTGTAGTAGGAGCTGAGCTGTTCGGCGCTGCGCTTGGAACCCTCGAAGGTGTAGACGCCGTCGGCGTACAGCTCGGTCGCCGCCACGTCCAGGGCGAGCGCGATGTCCCGGCCGGGGGCGTATCCGGCGTTGCCGATCGCGGTGGTGATCAGGTCCAGCGCCTCGCGGTTGGACTTGAGGTTGGGCGCGAACCCGCCCTCGTCACCGAGACCGGTGGCCAGGCCCTGCTTGTTCAGCACCGATTTGAGCGCGTGATAGACCTCGGCGCCCCAGCGCAGCGCCTCGCGGAAGGAGTCGGCGCCGATCGGGGCGATCATGAACTCCTGGATGTCCACGTCGTTGTCCGCGTGCGCGCCGCCGTTGAGGATGTTCATCATCGGGACCGGGAGCACGTGCGAGTTCGGTCCGCCGAGGTAGCGGAACAGCTCGAGCCCACTGGACTCGGCCGCGGCCTTGGCGACCGCGAGCGAGACACCGAGCACCGCGTTCGCGCCGAGCCGGGACTTGTCCGGGGTGCCGTCCAGGTCCACCAGCTTCTGGTCCACCAGCCGCTGCTCCACGGCCTCGATACCGGTCAGTTCGGGGCCGATGTCGTCGAGCACCCCGGCGACGGCCTGCTCGACGCCCTTGCCGCCGTACCGCTTGGCGTCCTTGTCGCGCAGTTCGACGGCCTCGTGCTCGCCGGTCGAGGCGCCGGAGGGAACCGCGGCCCTGCCCAGGGTGCCGTCGTCGAGCGCGACCTCGACCTCGACGGTCGGATTCCCGCGCGAGTCGAGGATCTCCCGTGCACCTACCTGCTCGATGACAGCCACTGGCCGCTCCTTGCTCGTCCGCTTCGCTTCCTGCGGCTACGACAGTAGCGCCCATTCGGGGGTTCGCGCGTCAGGCACGCGCGGACTGTGACCGAGCTTGCGAGGTCACCGACAACACAGCGACCGGGGCACCGGACCGACGAGCGCCAGCGAGGAGGATCGGTGACCGAGCTTGCGAGGTCACCGAAAATACCGCGACCGGGGCACCGGACCGACGAGCGCCAGCGAGGAGGATCGGTGACCGAGCTTGCGAGCTCACCTGGCGCGCGTGTGGCGATACTCGCCGCGGCACCGGGTCGCGCGGTAGCGTGGGGGTCATATGTTGGCGCAGAATGGCGATGCGGACGAAACCGGAGACGGCGCGTTCGAGGCCTTCCGCCGCGCGGAGAAGCTGCTCGATGCGCGCCGTCCACGCGAGGCGCTCGCGGCACTCGAGCCCGCGCTGCGCAGCCAGCCCGACCTGCCGAGCGTGTTGTTGCTCGCCGGCCGGGCCTACTTCAAGTCCGCGCAGCTGCGGCGCGCGGAGGCGATGTTCAACCGCCTGCTCGAGCAGGATCCCGCGGATCACTACGCACGGTTCATCCTCGGCAGGACACTGCAGCGCCAGGGCAGGCTCATCGAGGCCCGGGCGCAGTTGCGGCTGGCCTATTCGATGCGTTCGCTGCCCGAGTACCAGGATGCGCTCAGCGCGGTCCTTGCCCGGTTGAAGCTGGCCTGACATGGACCTTGACCGCGGCCTTGGCGTAGGCGTCGGCCGCGCTGAACACGTTCTGCCCGTACTCCACCGAGCGGTTGTACTTGAACACCCCGCCCCACCACTGGCTCGGTGAGCCCATCCGCCGCCCGTTCAGGCACAGGTAGCGCCCGGTGGTCGCAGCGGCGTCGTCGATGTTCTGCGGATCGGGCGCCGCGCCGTCCCCGCTGGCGCGCACTCCCCAGCGGGCCCAGGTCTCCGGGAGGAACTGCATGGGCCCGATCGCGTGGTCCCATTGCGGGTCCCCGGTGTATTTGCCCCCGTCATAGGCCGGCTGGCGCTGCAGTCCCGGTGATCCGTCCAGCGCGGGCCCGATGATCGGCTGCGAGGGGGTGCCGTCCGCCTGCAGCACGCTCCCGTCGTGCTGGCCGTGTTTGGATTCCACTCGCCCGATCGCGGCGATCGTCGTCCAGTTGACCGCGCAGCGCGGGGTGCGCCGCTCGGTCAGCGCCGCGGCCTTGACGTAGGCCCGGACCGCGCGCGCCGGGATGTCGGTGGCCTCGGCGACCTGTTCGGACCAGGCGCCGAGGTGGGCGGTGTCCGGCTTCGCGGTCGCGGGGATCTTGCTACGCGGCTGCACATCCTGGAACGGCACGTAGAAGGCCGGTTTGACCGGTTCGCGCTCGCTGTTCATGCTGCCGAGCACCGAGGCGAGCACCACCGTCACCGCGAGCACCACGACGACCAGCAGCGACCAGAAGAGCCACTGCCGTCTGCGGCGCTGGGGTACCCGGGGCGGCGGGGGATAATAGGAGGTCATCGCAGCCAAGCGTACGGACGATGACCGGGCGGCCGTGTTTGGTCACGGTAAGGAGCTACTTCCAATACTGGCGCCAGGCGTCCGCGTCCAGGCTGACCCGGTCCTGTCCGGCGGCGGTCTCCGCGCGGCGCACCCGGTCGGCGAACCGTTTCGCGTACTCGCGCAGTTCCCCCTCGGGATCCCTGCCCTCGGCGGCGATCCGGGCCACCGCGGCGAACAGTTCGGCGACGTCCCCGCTGGCCTCGTCCTCGGCGCACAGTTCGGTGGGGAACCCGGCACGGGTGACCCTGCTGACCAGTTTCCCGGCCAGCGCGGTGGCCGGCTGGCCGAGGGCGACCCCGTCCACCGCGGACTCGCGCTGCTTCTCCGCCTGCTTGAGGACTTCCCAGCGCTTCTCCTGGGCATGGGCGTCGGCGACGTGTTCGAGATCCGAGCCGAACACGTGCGGATGCCTGCCGACCAGTTTGCGCACCAGCCCGTCGGCCACATCCTCGATGGTGAACGGATCGGTCCCGTGTTCCGCGGCGACCCGGGCGTGGAACAGTACCTGCAGCAGCACATCGCCGAGTTCCTCGCGCAGTTCCGCGCGGTCCTCGTTCTCGATGGCCTCGAGCAGTTCGTAGGTTTCCTCGACGAGGTAGCGGCGCAGGCTTTCGTGGGTCTGTTCGGCGTCCCAGGGGCAACCGCCGGGCGAGCGCAGCCGGTCCATCACCGCGACCGCGCGATGCAGCGCCTCGCCGGGGACGGGTCCGAACACCGGGGCGCCCGCCGCGCACATGGCCTGCGCCGCGGCACTGCTCCCGTCCGGGCACAACAGCACGACACCGCGTTCCCTGGCCCGCGCGAGCAGATCCGGCGGGGCCTGGTCCACGGTGTGCACCTCGGCCGCGGCACGCAGTACCGGGAGCGCCTCGACGGGCAGTCCGTGCTCACCGAGGACCACCGCGCTCGATTCGTGCAGTTCGGTCATGCGCCCGGTCCGGCACTGACCGGGAACGCGAGCACCCGTTTCTCCGCCCCGCTGGGCACCACGGAGAGCGTGTAGTCGTCCCAGGCGCCGTAGCGCGGGTTGATCCGCACCCCGATCCGTTGCGCATCGGGCACCAGCAGCGCCCTGCCGAGCCCGGCGAGCGCGTCCAGGCTGAGCCGGTCCTGTCCCTGGCTCGGCCGGCCCTGGTCCCGGGAGAGCACCCGCACCACGTACCAGCGCGCGTCCTGACCACCCGCGGGGAAGGCGAGCACGCTGCCGGGGGTTCCGCTGAACACGGTGGTCGGCACGCCTTCCGCGGGCCGCAGCGTCTGGTTCAGCTCGGCGTCCGGGCTCGCGGCGCGCATGAGGTCCCCGCCCTTGCCAGGCTGGCGCGCGATGTTCGCGGCGAGTTCGCGGGCCTGGGCGGGATCGAGCCCGCCGACGATATCCGCGCGCACGGTCAGCCGGTCTGCCTGTTTGCGGGCCAGGTCCATCATCAGCGAGAGGTCGGCCTGGTATCCGGCGAATCCGGCCCGGTCGAGCACCTGGGTCTCCAGGAACTTGTCCAGTCCGGGGACGCTCATCTGCCGGTTCACGAAACCCTGATCCACGGTCAGATGCTCGCGCGCGGCGACATCGCGCACGATCCGGTGCTGCACCCGGATGGTGAGCAGATTGCGCGCGGCCTGGTCCATGGTGCGCTGGCGCTGCACCTGTTTCGCCGCCGGTTTGGAGTCGATGAGCTGGGTGATCTCGTGCTGGAACCCGGCGAGCGGGACGGAGTCCTTGCCGATGATCGCCGCCGAATCGACCTCGGCGGGGCCGGTGCCGCATCCGGCGAGCAGCACACCGGCGAGAACGAGCGCTCCGGCCGACTTCATGATGCGCGTCACGCCGCTCAGTTTGTCACACGGTGCTCGCCTGACGCTGCCGAACCTTGGGGATGATCAGCGGCGTGTCCGACTCCGGATCGTCGATCACCCGGCACGGCAGATCGAACACCTGCTCCACGAGTTCCACCGTGATCACCTCGGACGGTTTGCCCTGCGCCACGATCGCGCCGTCCTTCATCGCGATCAGGTTCGTCGCGTACCGGCAGGCGTGGTTGATGTCGTGCAGCACCGCGACCAGGGTCCGGCCGTGCTCGTGCAGGTCCGCGCACAGGTCGAGCACCTCGACCGCGTGCGCGATGTCCAGGAAGGTGGTCGGTTCGTCGAGCAGCAGGATCGGGGTCTGCTGGGCGAGCGCCATCGCGATCCACACCCGCTGGCGCTGCCCGCCGGAGAGCTCGTCGATGCCCCGTTCGGCGAGGTCCTGGGCCCCGGTGGAGCGCAGTGCCTCGGTCACGACCTCCTCATCGGTCCTCGACCACTGGCGGAGCAGCTTCTGGTGCGGGTACCGCCCGCGGGCCACGAGATCGGCCACGGTGATCCCGTCCGGGGCGATCGGGCTCTGCGGCAACAGGCCGAGCTCCCGCGCCAGCTGCTTGGCGGGCAGCGAGGTGATCGCCTTCCCGTCCAGGAAGGCATTGCCGCGCGCGGGGCGCATCATCCGGGAGAGGCCGCGCAGCAGGGTCGACTTGCCGCACGCGTTCGGGCCGATGATCACGGTGAACTCACCGTCCGGGATCGCCACGTCGACCCCGTCCAGCACGGGGCGCTTGTCGTAGTGCAGCGCCAGATCACTCGCCTGCAAGCGTGCGGACTCCGTGGCTCGGCTCCTCACTCGCTCCGCTCCTCCCTCGCCGGTGGCTCGGTCGATGCTCACTCGATCGTCACCTTCGCGGGTCATGACCGACCAGCCTTCCATTCCCGGGCGAGCAGCCACGCCAGGTAGAGCCCACCGACGGCCGCGGTGAGCACGCCGACCGGCAGCTCGGTGTCGCCGAATACGCGCTGGGCGACGAAATCGCTCAGCAGAAGCAAGAACGCGCCCATGATCGCGCCCGCGGTGATCCCGGCCCCCGTGCTGCGGGTCAGCCGGCGCGCGATCTGCGGGGCGGTGAGCGCGATGAACATGATCGGACCGCAGGCCGCGGTGGACATCCCGGTGAGGAACACCCCGAGCACGATCAGGATGACCCGGGTGGTCTCCACCCGGACACCGAGCGCGCTCGCCGCCTCGTCCCCCATCTCGAGCACGTTCAGCCTGCGCCCGTACACCGCGAGGATGGGCAGCAGCACGACGAGCGCGATCCACAGTGGAGTCGCCTGCTCCCAGCCGCGGCCGTTGAGTGTCCCGGTCAGCCACACCTGCGCCTGGGTGGCCTCGGCGAGATTGGCCCGGGACAACAGATAGTGCACCACCGAGGTGAGCATCGCGCTGATCCCGATGCCGCACAGGATCAGCCGGTATCCCTGCACCCCGCGCTGGAAAGCGAGCAGGTACACCACGATCGCCGCGAGTGCCCCGCCGAGGATGGCGGCGAGCGAGGTGGCGAACGCGGAGGCGCCGAAGAAGGTGATCGCGGCGACCGCGGCGGCCGAGGCCCCCCAGTTGAACCCGATGATGTCGGGGCTGCCGAGCGGATTACGGGTCAGGCTCTGGAAAACCGCCCCGGAGGCACCGAGCGCGAGCCCGACCCCCATCGCGACGAGCAGCCGCGGCATCCGCAGATCGAGCACGATGAAATCGGTGGCCCGATCGCCCTGGCCCACCAGCGAGGCGAACAGCTCACCGAGCGAGACCGGATAGTCCCCTGTGGACAGTGAGAGCACCAGTACGACGATCGCGGCCAGCGCGGTGAGCGCGCAGACCAGTACCGCGCGCGGGGTGTAGCGCAACCGGATCCGGTCGCCGATGCCCAGTGTTCGCGGTCGTACCGAGGTCATGGTCGTCACAGCTTCGCCAACCTCTTCCTCCGCACCAACATGATGAACACCGGGGCGCCGAGGAACGCGGTCACCAGGCCGACCTCGAGCTCACCGGGGCTGACCACCACCCTGCCGAGAATGTCCGCGCCGAGCAGCAGCACCGGGGAGAGCACCATCGAATAGGGCAACAGCCAGCGCTGATCCGGCCCGGTGATGGCGCGCGCCACGTGCGGCATGGCGAGCCCGACGAAGGAGATCGGCCCGGCGGCCGCGGTCGCCGCACCGCAGAGCAGGGTGATCGCCACCGCGCCGAGCGCCCTGGTGCGGCCGAGATGGGCACCGAGGCTGCGCGCGGTGTCCTCGCCGAGCGCGATCGCGTTGAGCGGGCGGGCCAGCAGCAGCGCGAGCACGATGCCGACCAGCAGGAACGGGCCGACCTGGTAGAGCACCCCGGCGTCGCGCCCGGCGAGCGAACCGACCTGCCAGAACCGGAACTGGTCGAAGACCTGGGGATAGAGCAGCTGCATCGCCGAGATGTACGCGGTGAGCGCGGCGCTGATCGCGGTCCCGGCCAGGGCGAGCCGCACCGGGGTCGCCCCGCTGGGCCCGCGCGAACCGAGCAGGTACACCGCGACCGAGACGACCGCGGCGCCGAAGAAGGCGAACCACACATAGCCGGTGACCCCGCCGATGCCGAGGAATCCGATCGCGGTGACCACGGCGGCCGAGGCGCCCTGGTTCACGCCGAGAATGCCCGGTTCGGCGATCGGGTTACGGGTCAGCGCCTGCATCAGCGCACCAGCGAGCCCGAGCGCGGCACCGACCCCGATCCCGATCACGGTGCGCGGCAACCGGAGTTCGCGCACCACGATCTGGTCGTCGAGGCCGTGGAAATCGAACAGGGCCGACCACACCGTGGACAGCGGGATCCCTTTCGCCCCAACGGCTACCGAGGCCGCGGCGAGGAGCACGAGCGCGATGACCGCCAGCAGCAGCCCGATCGCCTTGATGCCCGCATGCCGCTGCTTCGGCTGTTCCGGGACGCCCCGTCCGCCGCTTTCGCGCACGCGAGGCAGCGTCGTGGTCATCTGCGTACAACCTCCGTCTCCGCGCGGCCGGATACGGCCGCCAACAACAGAGGTTAGCCTAACTTCAGGTCTGCGTTGAGTCCTCGTTCCCCTGCAACACCATACGTAACACGGCGACTACGCGCCAACACTGGCCGGTGCGGCCTCACCGGCGAGCGAGCTCAGGAACCCGGCGGCCCAGTCGAGCAGCGCCACATCGCGCAGTGCCGGGGCGCCCATCCGGCCGCCCGCCCCGCCCTCGGTCGGCCGCGGCACCGAGACGGTCCTGGTGACCGCCTTGTAGTTGGCCTTCGGGGCGATCCGCTTGAGCCGGACCTGTTGGGAGTCGGGAAGTTCCAGCGGGGCGAACCGGACCGAGCTGCCCTGCAGTGTCACCTCGGTCACCTTGTGCGCCCGGCACAGCTGCCGGAACCGGGCCACCGCGAACAGGTGCTCGACCGGGCGCGGGAGTTCCCCGTACCGGTCGGTGAGCTCGGCACGGATCTCGTCCAGGCCCGCCTTGTCCGGTGCCGCGGCGAGTTTGCGGTAGGCCTCGAGACGCAGCCGTTCGCCGGGCACGTAGTCGTGCGGGATGTGCGCGTCGACCGGGAGATCCACCCGTACCTCGGGCAGTTCCTCCTCACCTTCGGCCTCGCCCGCGCCCGCGTGTTTGCGGAACGCCTCGACCGCCTCGCCGACCAGGCGCACATAGAGATCGAAACCGACTCCCGCGATATGCCCGGACTGCTCCGCGCCGAGGATGTTGCCCGCACCCCGGATCTCCAGGTCCTTCATCGCGACCGCCATACCCGCGCCGAGTTCGGTGTTCTGCGCGATGGTCGCCAGCCGGTCGTGCGCGGTCTCGGTGAGCGGGGATTCGCCCGGATAAAGGAAATACGCGTACCCGCGCTCGCGCCCGCGCCCGACGCGGCCGCGCAACTGGTGCATCTGGGAGAGCCCGAGCATGTCCCCGCGTTCCACGATGAGCGTGTTCGCGTTCGAGATGTCCAGCCCGGATTCCACGATCGTGGTGCACACCAGCACATTGTGCTCGTTGCGCCAGAACCCGTCGATGATCTTCTCGAGCTTGTCCTCGTTCATCTGCCCGTGCGCGGTGACCACGTTCGCCTCGGGCACGAGCTCGCGGATGCGCCGCGCCGCCTTGTCGATCGAGGAGACCCGGTTGTGGATGTAGAAGACCTGGCCGTCGCGCAGGAGTTCCCTGCGGATGGCCGCGCCGACCTGTTTGTCGTCATAGGCTCCGACATAGGTCAGGATCGGGTGCCGTTCCTCGGGCGGGGTCAGGATCGTGGACATCTCCCGGATCCCGGCAAGGGACATCTCCAGGGTGCGCGGGATCGGGGTGGCGGACATGGTGAGCACATCCACGTGGGTGCGCAGCGCCTTGATGTGTTCCTTGTGCTCGACCCCGAAACGCTGTTCCTCGTCCACGATGATCAGGCCGAGGTCCTTGTACCGGATCCCGGACTGCAGCAGGCGGTGGGTGCCGATCACGATGTCCACCGAGCCGTCCGAGAGGCCCTCGAGAACCTCGTTCGCCTCCTGCGGATCGGTGAACCGGGAAAGCCCCTTCACGGTCACCGGGAAGGAATGCATCCGCTCCAGGTAGGTGTTCAGGTGCTGGTGCGCGAGCAGGGTGGTCGGCACCAGCACGGCGACCTGTTTGCCGTCCTGCACCGCCTTGAACGCGGCGCGCACCGAGATCTCCGTCTTGCCGTAGCCGACATCCCCGCACACCACGCGATCCATCGGGACCGCCTTGCGCATATCGCCTTTCACCTCGTCGATCGCGGCGAGCTGATCCGGGGTCTCGGTGAAGGCGAAGGCGTCCTCGAGTTCGTGCTGCCACGGGGAATCCGGGCCGAAGGCGTAGCCGGGTGCGGCCTGGCGCGCCGCGTAGAGCTGCACGAGCTCGGCGGCGATCTCCTTGACCGCCTTGCGCGCCTTGGCTTTCGTGTTCTTCCAGTCCGAACCGCCGAGCTTGTTCAGCGTGGGCAGTTCCCCGCCGACATAGCGGGAGATCTCGTCGAGCTGATCGGTCGGCACGAACAACCGGTCCCCGGGATGCCCGCGCTTGCTCGGGGCGTACTCCACGACGAGGTATTCCCGAGTCGCCCCGGCCACGGTCCGCTGGGACATCTCCACGAACTTGCCGATGCCGTGCTGATCGTGTACCACGTAGTCGCCCGGTTTGAGCGCCAGCGGGTCCACAGCGTTGCGGCGTTTGGTGGGTAGCCGCGCCGCCTGCTGTCCGGGAGCCGCGCCCCGTGTTCCGGTCAGATCGGATTCGGTGAGCACCACATAACCGGTGCGCGGCAAGGAGAATCCGTCCTGCGCGCTGGCCTTGACCACGGTGACGAGCCCGGCGGCCGGGGCCTCGGTGAGCCCGTCGACCGCGTTGGTGGCCGGGATCTCCTGCTCGGCGAGCTGTTCGGTGGCCCGTTCCGCGGTACCCGCACCCGGCACCACGAACACCGCGGCACCACCACTGGCCGCGTGCGCGCGCAGATCGGTGAACGCCGCCCGCAGATCCCCGCGGTATTCCGGGGCCGGCGTGATGTCCAGGCTGTGCACATCCTCGGCATCACTGGTCAGCTGGGAAAGCGTCCACCACGGGCGATCGGTGGCCACCGCGTGCCGCTCGATCACCCCGAGTTCGCGATAGGCCGAGGCACCGATGTCGATGGGCGCGCGGCCGCTGCCCGCCGCGGCCATCCAGGAGGCCTCGAGGAATTCGTTGCCGGTGCGGACCAGATCCGCCGCCCTCGTCCGGATCTTCTCCGGATCGCACAGCAGCACATGGGTACCCTCGGCGAGCACATCGGTGAGCAGTTCGAGTTCCCCGTCGCAGAGCACCGGGATCAGCGATTCCATGCCCTCGCACGGAATTCCGCCGGACAGTTTGGTGAGCATCTCGGCGAGTTCGGCGTCCGCGGCGTGCTCGGCGGCGAGTTCCCCGGCCCGTTCCCGGACGGCCTCGGTCAGCAGCAGTTCCCGGCAGGGCGGCGCGATGAGCCGTTCGAGGGTGACCTCGTCACCGGCCAGCGACCGCTGATCGGCCACGCTGAACTGACGGATCTCGGTGACCTCATCGCCGAAGAACTCGACCCGCAGCGGGTGCGCCATGGTCGGCGGGAACAGGTCGAGGATTCCCCCGCGCACCGCGAACTCGCCGCGCTTCTCCACCATGTCCACCCGCTCGTAGGCGAGATCGGCCAGCCGCGCGACGGTCTCCTCGAAATCGGACTCCTCGCCGACCACGAAGGACAGCGGCCGGAGCTCGCCGAGACCGGGCGCCATCGGCTGAATGAGGCTGCGCACCGTCGCGGTGACCACGGAGAGCGGGCCGTTGCCGTCCTCTTCCGGGTGGCGCAGCCTGCGGAACACCGCCAGCCGCCGCCCGACCGTGTCCGCACGCGGGGAAAGCTTCTCGTGCGGCAGGGTCTCCCAGGACGGGAGCGCGGCGACCCGTTCGGCGCCGAGCAGTTCACCGGCCAGGTTGGCCAGCTCCTCGGCCTCCCGGTCGGTCGCGGTGACCGCGAGCACCGGGCGGGCCGCCGCCCCGGTCCGTTCGTCGCCCGCGAGCGCTCCGGTGACCAGCGCGCGGGCCGCGGCCGGTCCCTGCAGTGCCACCGTGCTGGTTCCGGCGAGCGTGACCAGTTCGGCCAGGGCCGGGTCCGCGAGTGCCGCGGCCAGCAGTCCGTGCAGTGGCGGAAGTGTGCGTGCTTCGGACACGGGCGGTCCCTTCACTTGGCTGGAGACATCACGCGGACAGACCCGTCCCCTGGTCATCGGCGCGGGACGGGCCTGGGTTCCAGTCTAGAACCCGCGTCGAACGGATAGCCGCGCCCGCGCGGTGCCCCGCCTCAGCGCTTGCTTGGCTGGCCGCCCCAGGCGTAGGTCTGCTTGGTCAGGTCCAGGTACATGAACGTCTCGGTGCTGGTGACCCCGGGCATGGTGCGGATCTGGGTGTTCAGCACGGCGAGCAGGTGCTCGTCGTCCCGGCACACCAGCTCGCAGAGGATGTCGAAGGAACCGGCGGTCTGCACGACGTAGTGCGCGTCCTCGAGCTCGGCGATGCGCGCGGCGACCTCCCGCGCGTCCCCCTCGACCCGGATCGCGATCATGGCCTGGCGTTGCAGGTTCACCGTCTTCGGGTCGGTGACCGCGACGATCTGCATCGCGTCCTCGCGCAGCAGCCGCTGCACCCGCTGGCGCACCGCGCCCTCGGAGAGCTCCACCGCCTTCGCCAGCGCGGTGAACGACGCGCGGCCGTCGGTCTGCAGCATCGAGATCAGCGTCAGGTCGATCTCGTCGAGATTGCGCTGTACCTGCTGGTGCCCTGTCAACCGCCACCCTCCTCCACCGGTCACGAAAATCGTAGCGAACCACCCTGGAGAATACCGATTCCCTTGCCATGCTTCTCCAGAAGCGGGTAATGTCGGCCGCGAGCATATCCGCTCGGAGGTGGAACCATGGCAGGTGGTACCTGTCGACCGATCGCCGGAACCGGCTGCGGCGTGCGCTGGTACGCCCGCTGCGTCGGCGGACGCCAAGACGGCGGATAATCCGGATCTCCTCGAGAATTCTTCGTTCCGCGTTCAGCGCGGTCCCTTCCGTTGATCGCGGCGCGGTTTCGCGCGCCCGCGTTTCCTGACGGACCCCGTACTACTCGCCGGACTTTTCCGGACACCATCGATTCGAGGAAATCCTTCACTCATGGCTACTAAGCTGGCTGCGCGGCGATATCCCGCGCCTGCGCACGCCGTTGGCTCGCTCGCCGACGCGATTCCCCGGCCGTTCTGGCTCGAGGCGAACACCGAACCGGTACCCCGTCCGAGCCTCACCGAGACCACCGAGGCCGATCTGCTCGTGATCGGCGGCGGTTACACCGGACTCTGGACCGCCTTGCAGGCCAAGGAAACCGATCCCGGCCTGGATGTGGTCCTGCTCGAGGCGAACACCTGTGGCTGGGCGGCTTCCGGGCGCAACGGCGGATTCTGCTCCTCCAGCCTCACCCACGGAATCGGCAACGGCATCGAGCGCTGGGGCGAGGAAGCCGCGACGCTCGAGCGCCTCGGCAGGGAAAACCTGGACGGTATCGAGGAATCCGTGCGCCGCTACGGGATCGACTGCGACTTCGCGCGCACCGGTGAACTGACCTTCGCCACGAAACCCTGGCAGGTCGGGGAATTGCGCACCATGACAGCACAAGCCCGGAAACTGGGACACGACGCGGTGTATCTGGACGCCGCGCAGGCACGCGCCGAGGTGCACTCCCCCACCTATCTCGGCGGTTCCTGGCTGCGGAATTCCGTGGCGATGCTCGATCCGGCGCGCCTCGCACTCGGGTTGCGCACCGCCTGTCTGCGCGCCGGGGTCCGCATCCACGAGAACTCTCCCGTCGAGCGGCTCGACCCGGGAGCCCGGGATGTCGTGGCACACACCGGATACGGGCGGGTACGCGCGCGCAAGGTCATGCTGGCCTCGGGCGCGTTCACCCCGCTATTGCGCAGGCTGCGCAATTTCATCGTGCCGGTCTACGACTACGCGCTGGTCACCGAACCGCTCAGCGAGGCGGCACTCGATTCGATCGGCTGGCGCAACCGCCAGGGACTCGGTGATGCAGCGAACCAGTTCCACTACTACCGGCTCACCGCGGACAACCGCATCCTGTGGGGCGGCTACGACGTCGTGTACCACTATCGCAGCGCGGTCCGCCAGGAACTGCTCCGCAGGCCGGCCACCTTCGCCAAACTGGCCGGGCACTTCTTCGCGACGTTCCCGCAGCTGGAGGGAACCCGGTTCACCCACCAATGGGGCGGGGTGATCGACACCTGCAGCCGGTTCGCCCCGTTCGTCGGCACCTGCAGCCAGGGACGCATCGGATACGCGCTCGGGTTCACCGGGCTCGGGGTCGGGGCGAGCCGCTTCTTCGCGGCCGCGGCGCTGGATCTGTTGCACGGCAGGGAAACCGAACGGACCAGGCTGCGGATGATCCAGAGCAGGCCGGTGCCCTTCCCGCCGGAACCGTTGCGCTGGACGGGAATCGCGCTCACCATGTGGTCGCTCGACCGGGCCGACCGGTCCGGGAAACGCAACCTCTGGCTGCGCTGCCTCGACCGCCTCGGCCTCGGGTTCGCCTCCTGAGCCCCGGCACGGGAACGGACGCCGTTCAGACGACGAACCCGAGGAAATCCGCCATCCGTTCCACGGAGTAGTCGAAGAACTCGTCGGCCGGATCGGCGCTGCCCACGAGGGCGCCGAACAGTTCGAAGCTCACCATGCCGAACAACTGCGACCAGGCGACCATCGTGCGGGCCAGCACCGCCACCGGCACCTCCGGGGCATTGGCGGCCACGATCGGGGCGAGTTGCTCGTGCAACTCGCCCCGGGGCGCGGTCGCCTCCGGGGGTTCGACGATCCACCCCGCATACCGTGCGTCCCGCACCACTGCCAGCAGCGCGAGCGGGGTACGCGCGGCGGGTTCCACCGTGTCCTGCGGTGCCTGATACCCGGGCACCGGCGTGCCGTGGATCAGCGCGTACTCGTGCGGATGCCGCTTCGCCCAGGTGCGTACGGCCGCGCAGGCGGCCCGCCAGGCGATGCGCGGCTCCCGCACCGGGGGCGACTGCTTCGCGGCCTTCTCCACCGCCGCACCGAGCGCGTTGAACGCGTCCACGAGCAGCCCGGTCAGCAGGGCGTCCCGGTTCGGGAAATACCGGTAGATGGCCGAGGCCGCGATCCCCAGCTCGCGCGCGACCGAGCGGAGGGAGAGCCCGCCTGCCCCCGAGCTCGCCAGCTGACGCCGGGCCTCGTCCTTGATCTGGCCGGTCAATTCCGCCCGTGCCCGCGCGCGGGCCGTCTGTACCGCGGTCATAGCGAACCAGTCTGCCACAGCGGAACAGCTTACGCAGAACACTGCTCGCATCGGAGAACAGTGTTCACGGAACGGCATGGCGCCCGCACCCGTCCACCCGCCTCTCGCGGGACCGTTGACAACACCGTTCACCTTCGAGTTCACTGTTCCAAAACGAGAACACTGTTCACAGAACGGAACACTGATATGAAACAAGAACAGCGTTACCTTCCGCCTTCGCCGCTCGCCCGGGCCGGAACGAGCGCGCTCGCGGCGCTGGCACGCGGCGGGATCAACGTGCTCGGAGCCCGGGAGCTGACCGTGCCCGGACGTACCACCGGCGAGCCACGGCGCGCGGTCGTGAACGTGCTGCGCCACGAGGGCGCCGACTACCTCGTGGCCCCGCGCGGACAGGTGCAGTGGGTCCGCAATCTGCGTGCCGCGGGCGGCGGTCGGTTGCGGCTCGGCCGGACCGTCCGAGAGTTCACCGCGACCGAGCTCACCGACGAGCGGCTGACCGAGAACACCCTGCTCGCCGAGAACACCGAGAAGCCCGCCGTGCTGCGTGCTTATGTGCGCCGGTGGAAATTCGAGATCGGCGTGTTCTTCACCGACATCGGCCCCGAGGACTCCCTGGATCGCTGGGCCGGGGTCGCCGCGCGCTATCCGGTCTTCCGGCTCACCTTCGAAAGCTGATCCACCGCGCGAACGACCGGCGGGTGATCGACAGGTGATCCACGCTGTGAGGCTCATCGCAGCGCGGCGGCAGGGGGACGGCAGCGTGTCACGCTGAGAGAGTCCATGTCACCCGGGGACCGGCAATGCTGGCTTCGAGGAAAGGGGCCATCAGAAATGAATCAGGAAGAAACCGCGCCGTATGGCTCGGGTACCGGCCAGGGATCGAACACCGACCAGGGACCGGGTTCCGAACAGGGCAAGCGGCGCAAGAAGGTACGCGTACACCACCTCGCCCAGTGGAAGCAGCAGGGCGAGCCGTGGCCGATGCTCACGGCCTACGACGTCTACACGGCCGCGCTGTTCGACGAGGCGGGCATTCCGGTGTTGCTCGTCGGGGATTCCGCGGCGAACAATGTGTTCGGCTACGACACAACGCTTCCGGTCACCGTGGACGAGCTGCTCCCGCTCGTGCGCGCGGTCACCGGGGCGGTCAGCTCCTCGCTCGTCGTGGCGGATCTGCCGTTCGGTTCCTATGAGGTCTCCCCGGAACAGGCGCTGACGAGCGCGATCCGGCTGATGAAGGAGGGCAGGGCGCACGCGGTGAAGCTCGAGGGCGGGCGCCGCTTCGCCCCGCACATCGAGGCGATCACCGCGGCCGGTATCCCGGTCATGGCCCATCTCGGGTTCACCCCGCAGTCCGAGCACAACCTCGGCGGCTACCGGGTGCAGGCCCGCGGTGATGCGGCCGATGCACTGCTCGACGACGCGCGGGCGGTGCAGGAGGCCGGGGCCTTCGCCACGGTGCTCGAGATGGTCACCGCGGTGGCGGCCAAGCGGGTGACCGCAGATCTGGAAATCCCGACCGTCGGCATCGGCGCGGGCCCGGACTGCGACGCGCAGGTGCTGGTGTGGCAGGACATGATGGGCCTGCGCCGCGGCAAGGCGCCCCGGTTCGTGAAGCGCTACGCCGATCTCGCCGGGGTGTTCAGCGAAGCGGCGACGGCCTTCGCCGAGGACGTGCGCCAGCACCGGTTCCCTGCGCCGGAGCATTCCTTCCTCTGATCGGACTCCCCGCGTACCGGAGCGCCACGTGGCCTCCGGTACGCGGGGGCACCACCCCGGCGCTCACGGACGTTCGGTGAGCTCGCCGAGCCCGAGCGCCCGCAACGCCGTGTTGGCCATCTCGCGGTGCCCGACCGCGTTGGGGTGGGAATGGTCGTCCATCCACGGAATCGGCGCGGCACCCTCGAAGTGCTCCCTCCAGTACGCCTCGTGGTCGACCAGAAACGAGGACTGTTCCCCGGCCACGGCACGAACCTGCTCGGCATAGGCCGCAAGACTGGTGCGCCGGTTGACCGGGGCGTCCGAGGTCGTCAGCACCGGGGTGTGCAGCACGACCAGCGCACCCAGATCCGCCGAACGCCGGACGAGATCGGTGAGCCTGCGGCGGAAATCGGCAAGACCGTCCGCTCCGGCCAACGCATCGTTGGTGCCGAGGGAAATGCTCACGACACCCGGGGCGAACCGCCCGATCAGGTGCTCGAACGAAGCGGAGACATCGGATACCCGCCAGCCGGACACCCCGGAGTTGATCACGATGTCCCGCAGGCGATCCAGTTCCCACCGGATGCGTTCGTGCACAGCTCGACCCAGGATCGGGCGCCGTGGGTGTGGTAGACGCCCTGGGTGATGCTGTCCCCGGTGAACACCCAGGTCGTGTCCGCGGCAAGGGCGGTGTGCTCGAAACTCGGCATATCCCGGCCAACCGATCACGAAGGGGATCAATTCCCGCGCCCCGCTCAGCCGCGCCCGTGCGGAAAGTTCCAGCCCTGGGTGTCCGGGCCGAGCGGCACGATCCCGGTCGGGTTGATCTGCCCGTGCGTGCCGTAATAGTGGCGCTTGATGTGATCGAAGTTCACCGTCTCACCGAATCCGGGAGTCTGGAAGAGATCCCGGGCATAGGCCCAGAGGGTCGGCATCTCGGTGAGCTTGTGCCGGTTGCACTTGAAATGCCCGTGATAGGCGGCGTCGAACCGCACCAGCGTGGTGAACAGCCGGACGTCGGCCTCGGTGATCCGCTCCCCGAGCAGGAACCTGGTGTGGCACAACCGTTCCGAGACCTTGTCCAGTGCGGCGAACAGGTCGCCGAACGCGGCGGCGTACTGCTCCTGGGAGGTGGCGAAACCGCAGCGGTAGACGCCGTTGTTGATATCGCGGTAGATCGGCTCGGCGACCGCGTCGATCTCCGCGCGCAGCGGTTCGGGGTAGAGCTCCGGCGCGCCCGGGGCGTGGAATTCGGTCCACTCTGTTGAGAAGTCGAGGGTGATCTGCGGGAAGTCGTTGGTGACCACCCGCCCCGTCGTGGTGTCCACCAGGCACGGCACGGTGACCCGGCCGGTGTAGTCCGGATCGGTGGCCAGATAGGCCTCGGACAGGTACTCGATGCCCAGCACCGGATCGCGCCCGTCCTGGTCGAGGGTGAACCGCCAGCCGCGCTCGTCCCGGATCGGGTCGACGACGGCGAGCGGGATGGCTTCCTGCAGGCCGAGCAGTTCACGCACGATGACCGCCCGGTGCGCCCATGGACAGGCGAGGCTGACCACGAGGCGGTAACGGCCGGGCTCGGGGACGAATCCGTCCGTGCCCGCACGCGTGATCCGCTTGGTGAACCGGTTCGCCTGGCGCACGAACGCCCCGGTTCCCGAGGTTTCCTTGCCGAACTGCGCGGCGTTCATAGCGGTGAGGATAGCTGCTCGCGCAAGAGTTCGTGCGCTTCGAGCAGCGAGGGACCGCACCAGGTGAGATGGCGCCCGGACACCAGGACACAGGGCAGCCCGGGAAAGCACTCCGGCCCGTCCTCCGCGGTGAAGGCGTACGGCTCGTCCGGGAGCACCACCAGTTCGGCACCCGAGGCCCGCAGTTCCTCGAGCCCCGGCCGCGGATAGCGTTGTTCGGCACGGGCGTAGACATTCGCGATTCCCAGGCGCAGCAACACATCCCCGGCGAAGGTGGCACTGCCGAGCACCACCCAGGGGCGCCGCCACACCGGGATCACCGCCCTGGCCCGGACCGGGTCACCGTGTTCCCACACCTGCTCGGCGCGCTCCAGCCAGTCCGGCACGGGTGCCGCGAAGGCCTCGGTGAACATCCGGCGCAGCGAGGCGAGCGCGGCCGGGACGGTTCCGGCGGCCTCGGTCACCCAGACCGGGATCCCGTTGTCCCGCAGGGCGCGCACCTCCTGCGGGCGGTTCTCCTCGGCGTTCGCGAGCACCAGATCGGGTTCGAGTTCCAGTACCCGGTCCAGCACCGGGTACTTCGAACCGCCGACCCGGGGTACCGCCAGTCCCTCCGGGTGGGTGCAGTAATCGGTCGCCCCGGCGAGCAGGCCGGGCAGGCTCACCTCGACCGCCTCGGTGAGCGAGGGAACGAGTGAGACCACGCGGGCCGGGCTGCCCGGCAACAGCACCGCGGCGCCGAGGTCGTCGATCCGGGCTCGCCTGCTCATCGCCACCGCACCGGGTTCGCGAAATCGGTGTTGTCGATGACGAAATCGGCGCGTTCGGCGGGCCGGATCTCGGCGAGGTAGATCTCCTCGGCGGGCAGGTACCGGTCCCGGTGCAGCCGGGTTGCCTCCTCGAGGCCCTCAAGCCCGGTGTCCCTGGCGATACCGCGCTGGATCGCGATCTCCGCACCGACCTCGAGCCAGATGCGGTGATCCCAGAACTCGTCGTACTCGGGACGGAAAGCGAACACCCCGTCCACCACGAGCACGGCGTCCTCCGGCGCCCGCACCACGACCGAGCTGTGGTCCGTGCCGGTATGCGGATCGCGGGCACAGAGCACCACCGCACCGCTGCCGCCCGGACCGGCCGGAGTGAGCAGGAGTTCCCGGGCCGCGGTGAAATCCCACGCGTTGCGGTAGAAGCCCGGCCCGCTCGTGCGGTCGTAGCCCAGCCGGAACGCCTCCGGCCACGGGTTCTTGAAGTCGTCGAGGCTGGCCCGCAGGGTCGGCCTGCCGAGCAGGCGCACCGCGGAAGCGAGTTCGTGCCCGAAACTGGTCTTGCCCGCCGCGGTGCGCCCGTCGATCACCACCCGCAGCCTGCCGGGCGAACTCGCCACGATCCGCCCGGCCAGCTCGGCGACCAGCCGGGACCGCCGCACCGAGGCCGGTGCGGGCTCCGGCTGGCTCCAGGTGGAGACCGACTCGAACGAGCTCACTGCCGCGGGCCGCGCCATCCCCTGTTGTCCTGTCCGCGCGGCTGCGGCGGCATCGGCGGCTCGCTCGGCCGGGGAACCCGGTTCTGGTTCGGGATCGGATCGAGGCAGGACACGAGAACCGTGGTGTTCTCCGGGTCCTGGATCCGCCTGCCGCCGCGGTCGCGGTAGACGAGTTCCCCGTCCGGATCGAGTTCGACGATCATGCCGACCTCGGCGAGCTGTTCCTCGTCGAGGTCGACCAGCCGCTCGGTACGGGAGGGCACGACCTTGTACACGGGCCACTGCAGATGCCCGAACGCGGAGTGGAAATCGGCGAGCAGCGCGGTCATCTGCTGTTGCCAGGGCAACGGCATCGACTCGGCAAGCGTTCGGGGGATGACCGCGTAACCCGCCTTGTCCACACCGGGCAGGTCACGGGCGTCGAGGTAATCGGCGAACGGTTTGCTCGACGCGGGCGGCCCATCGTGGCGCGGGAGTTGGTTGGGACCGAACAATGCTGCTCCTTCCAGCGGGTGCTGCTCATGCTCCGGGACGGACGGCTTGGGGGACGAGTTCGGAGGAGTTCCAGTTGACGTCGCGGGTACGCACGGTCAACCCGACATCCGGGGCCTCGACGATCTTGTTGTTGCCGAGGTAGAGCGCAACGTGGTGGATCGTCGCGGGGTTGGTTTTATCGTATGCCCAGAACAGCAGGTCGCCCGGCTTCGCATCGCGTACCGGGAGCATGGCACCGGCCTTGTACTGCTCACGCGAGGTGCGCGGCAGCCGGACCCCCGCATCCTTGAACGCTTCCATCATCAGCGAGGAGCAGTCGAAGGAATCGGTTCCGGTGGCGCCCCACACGTACGGTTTGCCCTGCTGGCCGAGCGCGAACTGGATGGCCCGTCCGGCGAGCGCGGTCGGCGGCGGGAGCTTGTCCCCGAAGGACTGCCCGCAACCGGTCGGATCGGCGACCTGGCCGACGTTCTTGACCAGCGCGGCACCCATGGCCTCCCAGCGGTTGTACCGATCCGGGAAGGCGGAACGTTCCACGTCCTGAGCGGAGGCACCGGGACGCTGGTTCTTCCAGTTCGGCAACCCGGTGAGCACGTTGTAGAACTTGTTGATCGCGTAGGCGGGATCGGTGACCTGTTCCGGGGTGCCCCAGCCCATCGAGGGCCGCATCTGGAACAGTCCCTGCGAGTCCCGGTCCCCGTACCCGAGGCTGCGCAGCCCGGACTCGGTCATCCCCGCCTGGATCGCCACCTGCCAGGCCAGCGGCGGAAGCTTGCGCTGCTTGCCGATGCTGATCATCATCGCCACGTTGCCCCGCTGCTCGGGGTTGAGCTGGGCGGCCTGCGCGGACCCGTCGCCCTTGCCGTTGAACGGGCCGAGCGAGGCATCGCAGGCGGACATGCTGTATTCCGTCGAGGCCGCGCCCGCCCCGCTGGCCCCGGTGACGACCTGGCCCACGGTGCCGGTCGCGACCACGACCGCCGTGAGGGCGGCGACGAGCACGAACGCGATCAAGAGGATTCGCACCGGCCGCTCACCCCTTGTCGTAGTCGGCGACCAGCCAGCCCTGCGGGGCCTTGATCACGGTGATGCGCAGTTCCCCGCCATCGGTCGGCACGGTCACGTTCACCGAGGCCGCGTAGGACTGTGCGGCCTTACCGGGACCGGTGACCTTGCTCGCGGGCACGTTTGCCGGATCGATGGACTGCATCTGGGACAGGTACTCGGGCGTGGTGAACGGCTTGAGCCCGGCGAGCCACTGCTGGCTGGTGACCCCCTGCGGATGGTTCACCCAGGCCTTGGCCCACTGCTCGGCGACCGCGATCGCGTGCGGATCGGGCGGGGCCGATGCGGGCGGCGAGGTCTCGGTGATCCGGTCCGGCAGCGCGGACACATCCATGCTCGGCTGGCTGACCTGAACACTCGGCGCGGCGACCGGTCCCTGCTGCTGCTCCGGTTTCCGGCCCGTGTCGTTGCCGCCCGCGCGGGCGATGCTGATGCCGATCGCGACCGCGACGACGGCCACGATGAGCACGGCGCCGACAAGGTGGGCCGGGGAACGAAGCGGCCAGCCCCACACCTTGCGATAGACCGCGGCGCGCCCGCGGTTGGTCCTGATCGGCACCGCTACTCCTTACTGCCTTCCATTGCCGCGGGCCGAGTGCCCGTCGCCGGTCTCGAATCCGCGCGAGGGCCGGTAGAGCACGTAGACCTGCTTGCCACCGACGAGCTCGGGATCGGCCGCGCGCGGTTGGGTCGCCGGAGCCGTCACCGGCTGGCCGCTCGGGGTCACCACCGAGGAGGGCACGACGAGCGATTCGTCGTTGTCCCACGCGGAATCCACCGTGGGGAAGCTGTCGGTCACCCGGCTCGCGCCAGCCGGGAGCAGCGCCGTGCTCGGCCCGCGATAGGCCGGATAGGCCGCCGTGGCACCGGTTGCGCCGATCCCCCTGCGGGCCTGCGCACCGAGCGCGTCGGCGCGTTCGGCCGCCTTGTCGGTGTCCAGCCGGGTCGCGGTCGCGGTCATCATGCCCGCCGCGGCACCGGCGGCCGCACCGGTCGCGGTGCCCGTCGCCCCGCCGTGCACGCCCTCGGGACGTCCGCGCCTGCCCCGCATTCCCCTGCCGAGCAACGGAATGTCCGGGGTCCCCTCGCCGGCACCGGAGACGTTGTCCCAGAACGCCTCCTGCGGGCTCGCCGAATGCTCCCCGCCCCTTCTGCGGAACCGGTTGAACAGCCCGCGCCCGAACGGGGTCGCCAGGCCGTTCCCGCCGACCGCGAGCTCCACCATCTGGCGCATCCGGCGCACCGGTTTCCCGATGAGCAGGAAGATCCCGGTGATCAGGGTGGCCAGCAGCATCTGCGCGATCAGCGAGAGCTTGTTCGAGGCGTCGAAGATCTGCTGCAGCAGCAGCGCGTGCGCCCCGGCCATCGCGGAGAAGGCCAGCACCAGCAGCAGCACCGCACCGGCGGCACGGGCCACCTTGCGCAACAGGTCCGGCATCACCATCGCGACCAGTCCGATCAGCGGTGAGGCGAGGATGAGGATCCGGATCAGCACCTGGGCGAGCAGTACCGCCGCCTTCGCGAACAACTGGAACAGGGCGTAGGCGAAGCCCTGGAACATCGCCAGGAAGCCCGAACCGGTGCGGGACCCGTCGGTGCCCATGAAGAAGCCCTTGTCGGTGCCCAGCTTGTCCGGAAGCGCCTTGTAGTCATTGGCCTTCGCCTCGACCTTGGCCTGGTCGTTGGCCGAGCTCACATCGGTCTTGGTCCAGGCCTGGTCGTCGAGCAGCTGCGGGCCGTAGCGCTTCGCGTTGTCCGAGTTGGGATCGCCGAACTCGCCGCGCAGCCAGTTCGTGTACACCACGTTGTCGTAGAGCGAGTTCGGCAGCTGGTCGCGCTGGTCCTTCGAGGCCTCCCCGCTGATGAACCCGCCCTGGATCTGCGAGGTGGTCTTGATCAGCGTGGCATCGATCGTCTGGTACACCCCGGTCACGGTGAACACCGAGGCGGCGAGCCACATCCCGGCGAGCGCCCACATCCCGCGCCGCCCGATATTGGCCAGGTCGCCGTTCCAGATGTAGCGGAACAGCATCACCGCGAGGATCAGCGCGGCGACCCCGAACCACTGCACGTAGACGTTGTTGAAGAACGTCTTCGCCCCGTTCTCCACGGCGTTGTCCAGCGGGGCGAGCATCGAGTCCTGCGAGAGCATCGCGTAGTGCAGCGAGTTCGTCGCACCGACCACGTTCTTGCCGATGTCGAAGAGCTGGTTGCCCGCCCAGGTGTCGATGGTCGCGGTCGGGTCGGGAATGCACGGGGTCGCCGGGGCCTGGTACACGTTCCACCGGGTGCCCGCGTACCCGTACTTGCCGTAGTTGCCCTTGATCGGGTCACCGTGATCGAGCGCGGGCGGATCGATCGCGCCGACCATGCCCGCGCCGGGGCGCTCGGGGTTCGGGGCCTCGCCACACCCCGCCGCACTCGCGCTCGGGGTGAGCAGCACCAGCTGCACCGCCACGATCCCGACGACGGCGAGCAGATTGCGTTTTCTTCCGGTTCGGCGCCCGGGGCGCGGTGCCGGTCCGGCCTCGCGCCGGTGCCGGTAGAACCGCCATGCGCCGTATGCGCAGGCGACAAGCAGCACGATCAGCGCCGGACTCATCGCTTTCGCTCCCTGGGGGAGCTCGGTGCTTCGCCCAGGCGCTGGGTCGACGATTCGCTCGCGAGCTCGCTCATCGCTGCTCCCCACCGCCACTTCGCTGCCAGGGTGCCGAGGAACTCGCGGTTCTGTGCCCGTTGGCGGGATAGGCCTCGTCGTACTGGTACTCGTCCTCGAGCCCGACATCGAGTTCGGCGGCGAGCTCGGCGTCCAGATTGCGTGGCTCGGGACCGGGCAGCTGCTCGGTGACGCTGGCTTCCGGCGGCACCTCGACGACCTGCGCCGGTTCCTTGGTGCCCGGCGTGGTGTCCATGGTGCCGCGCAGGTGCTCCAGGTGTTCACCGGAGAAGTCGATCCGGATCCGCTCCACTCCGCCCGCACCGTCGGCGAAGATGAACTGGCGCGGCGCGTAGTCCCGCTCGACCTGGCGGTTCTGCCCGCCGGGGCGGCGCCCGAGCGAGGCGACGACCTGTTCGTAGCCCGCGCCGACCGGGACCTTCAGCAGCCGCAGCGCGTCGGACTGGGCGCTCTCGTCGTCGAGGCGCCCCACGAACACCGAGTCCAGCAGCGAGACGAAGCCCTGCATCTTCAGGAAGTCGTCGGGGACCTGACTGGACAGCAGCACACGCACGTTCCACTTACGGGAGTCACGGGCGAACCGGTTCATCAGCACTCGCCCGGTCGGGACCTCGGAGAGGAAGAACGCCTCGTCGATCCACACCCCCTTGCGCAGATCCTTGGGCTGGTCGTAGATGGAGCGCTGGGTGAGCCAGGCGGCGAGGTTGAGCAGCTCGACCGAGAGCGCCTCCGCGTCGGTCCAGTGCTCGCGGCCGGTGCCGTCCTTGGGCAGGGTCATCCCGGCCATGGTCAGCACGGTGAGCCGGTCGTCGCGGCTCTCCGAGTACGGATCGGCGTCCCGGTCCGGGATGAGCAGCGACATCCGCTCGCGCATCTCGTCGAGGAAGTCCGCGACCACGACCGCGTGCTCGTGGTGCTCGGACGCGTCCCGGCGCAGCGCGTCGAAGACCTCCTGCGGTGAGGCGTCCGCGCGGCCGCCGACCGTGCGCACCGCGCGCAGCAGCACGATCCTGGTCTGCGGCTGCCGGGCGAGCTCATAGGGCAGCAGTCCGGAGAGCACGTCCAGCACGAGCCGTCGCCTGGTCGCCGCGGTCAGCGCCTTCTCCCGCCGCCACGCGCGTTCCGGGTCCTCCTCGTCCATGAAGTGCTCGAGCTGTGGCTCGGCGACCACCCGGTACGGGTTGAGGATCCCAGGATCGGCGTTGAGCAGGTTGATCGGCCGTGCGTAGGGACGCAGCTCGGGCAGCTCGCACAATTTGGACAGCGGCCCCGAGGGATCCAGCAGCGTCCAGTGCGCCCCGGCGCGCAGCGTCTTGTACACGATCCCGCCGCCGAGGAAGGACTTCCCGCCACCGAGGCCGGCGACCATGGCGGTCAGCCCGGAACCGTCCCTGATCTCCTGGGCCATCCACGGGTCCCAGGCCACCGGGCGCCGGGTCGCGGTGCAGGTCTCGCCGAGCAGGATGCCCCGCCGGTCCCCCACCTCCGCGGTCGCGGTGGGCACCGAGGAGGCCAGCCATACCACCGAACCGCGGCGCAGGTAGGCGGAGTTCGCCAGCGGCTCGCCCGGGATGAACTCGCGGGCCAGCGCGTACTGCGCCTCGGGGTGCTCGATGGCCACCTTCGGCTTGTAGAGCTCGAGCAGCTGCTGGGCCAGCCGCAGCGATTCGCGCTCGTTCTGCCCGGAGACCGCGAGCCGCCACCAGGAGCGCACCCGGGTGGCCAGAGCGGTGAATCCGGAGGTCATCTCGTCGTCGATCTCGAGCACCCGGGAGGCCTGGCGGGCCAGCGACTGCGGCGGCTCGAGCTCGTGCTCGTCGGTGTAGTGCCGGACCTGGGAGCGCACCTTGTTCATCTGGCGCTGCAGTTCCCCGGAGACGTCCTCGGGTTTGCGCACGTAGATACGGGCGGACCACTCCACGGGCGCCGCGAGCCGGTCGGAGCGCTGCACCCAGGGATCGTCGATCTCCGGGATCTGCAGACCGTGCATGAGCCCGACGGTCAGCACGGTGACGTGCCTGCTCACCCCGGCGTTGGAACCGGTGCGCCCGCGCACGGTGACCGTCGGCGAGTAGGGCTCGGTGTGGAAATCGGCCACATCGGTGAAGCTGGCCAGATCCTCGGGTTCCCAGGAACCGGTGGGCACCGCGGGCAGGCTGCGCGGCGCGGGCAGGCCGAGCGAGCAGGAGCGGTGCATCAGCCAGGACATCTCGTCCGCGGTGACCGGGGAACCCTCCAGGCCCGCGGAGCCGATCACCTGGTCCAGGTGCTCGACCTCCGAGTCCAGTGCCATGAGCTCGGCGTCGATCGCCGTGGGGAACACCTTGCGCAGCACCGGGGCGGCGCGCTCCACCGCGCGGTCCATCATGTTGCGGGTCTGCACCTGGACACCCAGGTAGACCTCTTTCTCCGCCATGGAGCGGCCGAGCAGCTGGCGCTGTTCCCCGACAAGGTAGTCGTCGAAGCTGAGCGCCCCGCTGGTGTCCGGGAGCCGGTTGATCGCGTTGTGCACGTGCGCCTCGGCCCACATCCGGATCGGGTAGGGCCGGGTGGTGACCCGCAGGTGCATCCAGCGGCCCTGCAGCTCCGAGTACTGGCCCGCGATGGCCGCGATGAGGTCCTGGCGCTGCGAGTCCGAGCGGAACGACCAGCGCTGCGGGGCGAGCCGGTACCAGGCGTACACGTCCTGGCCGTTGCGCACCAGATGCCCGTCGATGGACCTGGTCGCGATGGATGGCGTGTACGAGGGAATAGCCCGCTCGCCGGGTAGCCGGGTTTCCCCGCGCTTGCGTCGCGACCGGTTAGCCACCGTGCACGCCTTCCTTTCGCTGGGTTCGTTTCGGGCGCGGCCGCGCCTCGCTGACCCGGATCCGGGCGGCGCTGGCCGCGCCACCGGTCGCGCGGGTGCGTTCACGGGGAGAGCTGAGCTCGCGGCCGGCCATCGCCAGCACCGCGGACAGCGGGCGTTCGTGGGTGATCCGGCCGCAGATCAGCCGGGTGAGCACCACGGTGACGATCATGCCCCAGGCGAGCGGGAAGAACCCGATGCCGATGCCGATCTCTTTCTCGACGACGAGCACGAGCAGAAACACCAGCAGCCCGACACCCCAGGCTACGTAGCGGGCACGCCACGGGAAGGTGACCTTGGGCGGGCCGAGCCAGACGGCATCGACCCGATAGACCTCGTCATCGGTACGAACTTGCACGTTGAGCGCTACCTATGTCCAGTGGATCGGGGTCAGGTGGTGAACAGGCCGGCAAGCCATTTGCTGACGTTGACCCCGGCTCCGGTGAGCGCGAGGCCGATGATGCCGAGCGCGACGAAGACCCCGGCGAGCCGCTTCATCACACCGGCGTTGTCACCTCGCCCGCCACCCATCCACAGCAGCAGCAGCGCGACCGCGAGCAGCAGCAGCGGGATCATGTTGTTCACGATCCAGTTCTGGATGCCCCCGGTGCCGAGCTCACCTGCCGCAAGAACCGAGCTCAGCTGGTCATGGACTCTGGCGATCATCGTGCGCTCCTGGTCATCGTTCGGCGGTTTGCCCGTGTACTGCGTCCCGTACTGCCACTGCCACACACGAGTACACCGTGTCGCAACCTTGCGTAGCAAGGGGGTCGCCCCGAGTCGGTGAACGACCTCCTGGCCCTGTCGCTTCGGTGCGCGCGCATGGTCAGCCTTCTCTATCATCGGCAGAAACCGGGTGAGAGTGAAATGCTCGTCACCCGATCATCGCAATCGAATCTTGACCACTGAGAGTCATGCGCCGATCCGCGCAGGCGAGCGCGGCGCCGCGGACTCCCGGTCGGCCCTGGTCCGTGCGGAGCGCACGATATCGCACGGAGATCCGGGACACACGGGGGCTCGGTCCGGCGGGACCGGGGATGGTCTTGGGCGAATGAGCCGGCCTGTAAGCCGGATCCTGTACCCGCTCGCGCGGGTGGCGGCCATCCATCTCGACCTGCCGTCACCGACAGGCTCCAGCGGCCTACCCGCAGGCATGGACGGGCCATCCGCCTGCGTCTGGCCTTGCTCCGGGTGGGGTTTACCGAGCCATCCCGGTCACCCGGGATGCTGGTGGTCTCTTACACCGCCGTTTCACCCTTACCTCCGCGGCCACCGGAACCGGCGGCGCGAAGGCGGTCTGTTTTCTGTGGCACTGTCCCGCGGGTCGCCCCGGGTTGCCGTTAGCAACCACCCTGCCCTGTGGAGTCCGGACTTTCCTCGACACCGGTGAACACCGCGCGCCGCGGCCGCCCGGCCGACTCATTCGCAGACCGAGTGTAGCGTCCCACCGGATGGACACGGATGACCGAGGTGCCTTCCGGCTGTTCTACTGCGCATCATGATTCCCCTTACCCGGCGTCGATACGTCGATTTCCTCCGTATTGCCGGTGGCGTCTGCCGCTGAACCGAATATCTCGGTGAGGGAATCAATTCGGGAACGGAGGAAAACAATGACAGCTGCGCCCAATCCACACCTCGACACCCCGCTCGAATTCGCCTACTGGGTGCCCAATGTGAGCGGCGGCCTCGTCACGAGCACCATCGAACAGCGCACCGACTGGGGCTTCGACTACAACACCGAACTCGCCAGGCTCGCCGAGCATTCCGGGTTCTCCTACGCGCTCTCCCAGGTCCGCTATGCCTCCTCCTACGGCGCGGCCCAGCAGCACGATCCGGCCGCGTTCAGCCTCGGACTGCTGCTCGCGACGGAGAAACTCAAGCTCATCGTGGCCGCGCACCCTGGACTGTGGCATCCGGGGATCCTGGCCAAGTTCGGTATCACCGCCGACCAGCTCTCCGGCGGCCGCTTCGCGGTGAACATCGTCTCCGGCTGGTTCGCCGGCGAATTTACCGGACTCGGCGAGCCGTGGCTCGAACACGACGAGCGCTACCGCAGGACCGAGGAATTCATCCGGATACTCCGCGGATTGTGGACCGGACCCAATTTCACCTTTCGTGGTGATTTCTACCGTATCAACGATTTCAGCCTGCGCCCGCAACCGGCCGAGGTTCCCGGAAGGGCGCATCCCGAGATATTCCAGGGTGGTAATTCAACGGCCGCGCGGAAACTCGCCGGACGGGTCTCCGACTGGTATTTGTCGAACGGAAAAGATTTCGAGGGCTTCACCGAACAGGTCGCCGAGGTCCGCGGGTACGCCGAGCAGAACGGGCACGCGGTGCGCTTCGGGCTCAACGGGTTCGCGATCGTGCGGGACACCGAACAGGAGGCTCGCGCGCTGCTGCGGGAGATCATCGACAAGGCCGATACCGGCGCGGTGGAAGGTTTCCGCGAATCGGTCCGCCAGGCAGGACAGGCGACCGGGGACGGCAAGGGGATGTGGGCCGACTCGGACTTCGAGGACCTGGTGCAGTACAACGACGGTTTCCGCACCCGGCTCATCGGCACCCCGGAACAGGTCGCCGACCGGATCATCGAGTACAAGCGGCGCGGGGCGAACCTGATCCTGCTCGGTTTCCTGCACTACCTCGAGGATCTGGAACATTTCGGGAGGACGGTGATCCCCATCGTGCGGGAGAAGGAGCGCGAACTGGCCGCCGAACCGATCGGAGCCCTGCGATGAGGCTGACCCTGCTCGCCGGCGCACCCGCGCCCGCGTCCGCGCCCGCCGTCCTGTTCGACCGGCTCGCCCTCGTGCTCGGCGAACTCGGCCACACGGTGACCGTGGTGTCCGCACGGGAGCTGCCCACCGTCGCCCTGCTCGGCGGGCAGACCGGGGCACCCGAACTCGCCGCCGCGATCCGAGCGGTGACCAGGGCCGACGCGCTCGTGGTCGCCGCGCACATCCACCGCGCGGGCTACAGCGGGCTGGTGCAGTCCGTCCTGGAACTGCTGCCGCGCAACGCACTCGCGGGCAAACCGGTGCTGCCGGTGGCCACCGGTGGCGTACAGGGCCGGGTGGTGGCGCTGGAGTACGCGCTGCGTCCGCTGCTCGCCGCGCGCGGGGCGGGGCGACTGCTCGAGGGCACCTTCGTCGAGGAGACCGGGGTGCTCACCGTGGACGGCAGGGTCCGCGAGAGCGCCGAGGCGGCGGTGCGCGGCGCGGCGGGCAGGCTGACCGCGGAGCTGGCCGCCCGGGCGAACCGGGGCCGCGATCTCAGCGCGTGAGCCACTCGGTCAACGCAGGTGCGTGGTGTCGTTGACCAGGGTGACCGAGGCATTGCCGTCCGGGTAGAAGTCCACCCGGGAGATGCCCGCGAGGTCGAGGTGGCAGCGGTAGAGCACCGATGGCCCGGCGTCGAGCCCGATGCGCAGCAGCGTCTTGATCGGGGTCACGTGGCTGACGAGTACCACGGTCTGGCCGCCGTGGCGCTCGACGAGGTTCCCGAGGCTGGCCAATACCCGCTCGTGCACCTGCTCGAAGCTCTCCCCGCCGGGCGTGGGCACGCTGGGATCGCGCAACCAGGCGCGGTGTTCGTCCGGGTACCGCCGGGCGGCCTCGCCGAAGGTCAACCCCTCCCATTCGCCGAAGTCGAGCTCCACCAGTCCCTGGTCGATCTCCAGCGGGGCCCCGGTGGCCGCGCTGACGGCGCGGGCGGTCTGGCTCGCGCGCCCGAGCGGGGAACTGACCACCGCGGCGATGCCCTCGAGTTCACCGAGCCTGCGCGCGGCGGCCTCGGCCTGGCGCAGCCCGGTCTCGGTGAGGTCCGGATCGCCGCGCCCGGAGTAGCAGCGGCGCACCGAGTGCTCGGTCTGCCCGTGCCGCAGCAGCACGAGCCGCAGGGGGTCCCCCATGGCCCCGGACCAGTGCGCCGCGGTCCCCGTACTCGCCGAGGCGGGGGTGCTCACAGCCCGGATTCCTTGGTCCGCACCAGGATCGCGCCGCATTCCTCGCAGCGGCACACCTGGTCGGCGGCGGCATCGCGCAGTTCGGCGAGCGCGCTCCGGTCCAGTTCGAGCCGGCAGGCACCGCAGCGTTTGGCGCGCAGCATGGCCGCCCCGGTCCCCCGCTGCGCGCGCACCTTCTCGTACAGCGTGACCAGTTCCGCGGGCAGTTCCCCGAGCAGCTGCTCGCGGTCCTCGGTGCGGCGCGCGTGTTTGGTGTCCAGTTCCTCGAGCGCGGTGTCCCTGCGCTCGTTCGCCTTGCTGATCTCGTCCTCGGTGACGGTCAGCTGGGCCTGGCTGTGCTTGACGTCGGCCTCGACGGCCTCACGGCGTTCCATGAGCTCGAGCAGATCGTCCTCGAGCGCGGACTGCCGGCGGTGCAGCGTCTCCAGCTCGTGTTCCAGATCCGTCTGCTGTTTGCCGGGAAGCCCGGAGTCGAGCAGTTTGCGGTCCCGTTCCTCGCGGGCGCGCACGCTGTCGATGTCCTTCTCCTGCCGGGCCGCGTCCGCGTCCAGATCGGAAAGCGCGGTCTCGGCCTTGATCACGGCATCCCGGCGCTCGCGCAGGGTCGTCTCCAGTTCGCTGAGCGCCTCGAGCTCGGGCAGGTTCCGCCGGCGGTGCTCGATACGGCCGAGTTCGGCATCGGTCTCGGCCAGATCAAGCAGCCGGGCCTGCACCGCTGGGTCAACCTTCACCGTGTCGCCTCCTGTATGCCGTGTGCCGTCCATGGGTCCGTCCGCAGTCCGGACACCAGGGTCTCGACCGTACCCGCCGCGGCCTCGCGGATGACGTCGGCCGCCTGTGCGCACCACGGCCACTCGCTGGCCCAGTGCGCCACGTCGACGAGTGCGGGCGCCCCGGGGACCGCGAGGTGTTCGGCGGCCGGGTGATGGCGCAGGTCCGCGGTCACATAGGCGTCCACCCCGAGTTTGCTCGCCAGCCCGAGATAGGAATCCCCCGCGCCACCGGAGACCGCGACCGTGCGGATGGGCCGTTCCGGGTCCCCCGCTCCGCGCACGCCCCAGGCGGTGGCGGGCAGCGCGGCGCCGACCCGCCGCACGAAGGTGGCGAACGGTTCCGGTTCGGCGAGCGTGCCGATCCGCCCGATTCCGGTGCGGCCGTTCTCGTGCGCGGCGAGCGGGCCGGTCACCCGCAGCCCGAGCGCGTCGGCGAGCGCGTCCGAGACACCGGGATCGGCCGCGTCGGCGTTGGTGTGCGCGCAGTAGAGCGCGACACCCGCGCGGATCAGCCGGTGCACCAGCGCGCCCTTGGGATCGTCCGCGGGCACCCCGTGCACACCGCGCAGCAGCAGCGGATGGTGCGCCACGAGCAGACCGGCCCCGCGTTCGATCGCCTCCTCCACGGTCTCGGTGACCGGATCCACGCAGACGAGGGCGCGCTCGATCTCGGCACCCGGATCACCGCACACCAGCCCGACCGCGTCCCAGGATTCGGCGAGTCCGGGCGGATAAGCCCGTTCGAGCGCGCTGATCACCTCGGCGAGTACCGGCACAGTTCCTCCTCCATGGCCTCGAGAAGCCGGGACGCGAGGGCCCGCTCGCGCACGGCGATACGCAGATGATCCGGGCCCAGCCCCGGGAAGGTGTCGCAGCGGCGCACCGCGATCCCCTTGTCCCGCAAGAAAAGCCGCATCCGTTCCCCGTCCGGGACGCGCAGCAGCAGGAAGGGCGCGACACCGGGCCCGCAGACGTGCACCCCGAGTTCGGTCAGCCGGGCGGTGAGCCATTCCCGTTCCGCGGCGATCTCCCGTGCCTCCAGCGCGGCCGCGCGGACCGCCCGTTCGCTCGCGCATTCGGCGATGGCGGCCAGGCCCAGCGTTCCGACCGGCCACTGTGGACGGTGCGCGTGCAGCCGGGCGAGCAGTTCCGGTTCGCCGAGCAGATATCCGGCCCGCAGCCCGGCAATGGCGAAGGTCTTGGTGAGGCTGCGCACTACGAGCACTCCGGGAATGCCTTGCGCGGCAAGCGATCCCGGTTCCCCCTCGACGGCATCCGCGAACGCCTCGTCCACCACGAGCAGCCGTCCGGGCCGGGCGAGCTCGGCCACCTCGTGGTGCAGCCGCCCGGTCGGATTGGTCGGGTTGCCCAGAATCACCAGGTCGGCCTCGTCCGGGATCAGTTCGGGGCGCAGCGCGAAACCCTCGGATTCCTCGAGCAGGACCCGGTGCACCGGAATGTCCGCGGCACGCAGGGCGGCCTCGGGTTCGGTGAACGAGGGGTGCACGACCACGGCGTGCCGCGGGCGCAGCCGGGGCAACAGCGCGAAGGCCTCCGCCGCCCCGGACAGCGGCAGCACCTCATCCGGTTCCCTGCCGTGCCGCGCGGCCACCGCGGCCCGGGCCGCTTCCTCGTACCGCGCGGAGGGATAGCGCGCGAGACCGGGCAGTTCCGCGGCGAGCCGGTCAAGCAGCCAGCGCGGTGGTTCGGTGGCGCGCACATTGACCGCGAAATCGAGCAGTCCGGGTTCGGCGTCCACATCCCCGTGATGCCGCAGCGGGTCGGCTGGCTGGGGTTCCCGGATATCGCGCGTCATAGGAACCTCAGTCTAGGTAATCCCGCACCACCTACTGAGACGGCGGCTGGCTGTGGGCGGAACGGGCTACCGTCGGCCCCATGACGGCGACATTCGACGAGCCCACCCGAGCCCTGCTCGATGGCCTGATCTTCCCGAGCGTGGCCACGCTCGGACCCGATGGCGCACCCCGGTCCTCGGTGGTGTGGGCGCGCCGGGAGGGTGACACGATCGTGTTCGTCACCCGCCGCGATGCGCGCAAGGGCCGCGATCTGGCCCGTGACCCGCGGATCAGCCTCGCGGTCACCGACGCCGGGAATCCGTACCGGGCCGTGGAGATCCGCGGGACGGCGGAACTGACCGAGCACGGCGCCGGTCGGCTGATCGGCGAGCTGGCGCACCGTTACCTCGGCGCGGACAGCCCGGACGACGGCTCGGTACGGGTCATCGTGCGCATCATCCCGGAGAAGGTGGTCAAGTTCGGCTTCTAGACGGGGCACCACATACTCACGGTTCCGCGACCGCGGTCGGGGCGAGCTCCTCCAGCATTTCCACGGCGGCGGCGACCCCGGGGTGCCCGCGCGCTCCCCTTCGGGTGGCGGTGAGCAGTTTGCGGCTGGGGTTGCCCGCGCACGGCACGCGCACCACGGGCAGATGCGGCGGAATGTGCACCATGCGCGGCACGAGCGCCACCCCGAGACCGTTCGCGACCAGCGCTCCGGTGGCGAACCACTCCACGGCCTCGTGCGCGATCGTCGGGGTGAATCCGGCCGCCGTGCACGCCGCGAGTGTCTGGGCCCGGCACGGCACGACCTCGGGCGGCACGATCCAGTCCTCGTCGGCCAGCTCGATCAGGTCGATCCGGTCCCGCCCGGCGACCGCGTGGTCGGCGCGCACCACCAGGTCGAACGGGTCGTCGAGCAGGGGGCGCTGATCGAATCGCGGATCCCCCAGCGTGGGATTGTCCGGGGTCATCTCCACCACCCCGAGTTCGACAACGCCCTCGAAGAGCAGATTGAAGGTCTCGTGCACCGGATCCTCGCGCAGCCGCACCTGCAGCCGCGGGTGCCGTTCGCGCAGCCGCGCGCAGGCGGGCGCGAGCAGGCTGGACAGCGCGGTGGGGAAAGCGGAGAGCCGCAGCAGTCCGGCCGCCTCCTGCCATTCGGAGTGCAGCTCGATCTCCGCCTGTTCCCACCGTTCGTGGATCGCGTCGGCGTGCGCGAGCAGGCTCAGCGCGCTCGGAGTGAGCCGGACCTTGCGCCCCGCGGGCTCCAGCAGGGTCACCCCGAGTTCCCTGCCGAGCTGGCGGATCT
This sequence comes from Sciscionella sediminilitoris, assembly GCF_000737195.2. GTDB lineage: Bacteria > Actinomycetota > Actinomycetes > Mycobacteriales > Pseudonocardiaceae > Sciscionella > Sciscionella sediminilitoris. The sequence goes on along the minus strand of NZ_JALM01000043.1, from coordinate 16,780 downwards.
GCTGCGAGGCGGCCGAAGGGGTGAAGTGCAAGGCGTGCGCGGCAGCGGTCACCGAGCCGTAGTGGTCGACCGCGCGCAGCACGTGCAACCTGCGCAAATCGATCATGTAGCCGATGCTTCACGGTACTGACAAAAAAGTCAACCTGGACGTTCACGGTCGGCGGGCACAGTCTGAGTACATGAGTACCGTCCTCACCGTCTTCGCGATCGAAACGCTGCTCGGCATCGCACTCGCCGTACTCGCGGTCCGCTGGGCACGAGCATGGGCGGACAAACCGACGCGCGCACAGCGCAGGCTGGCGCGCGCGGCCCGGATCCGCCCGGGAGTCGACCTGGTCGAACCCTGCATGATGGGCGACCGCCGGTAGCGGGGCCGGGCGTCCGTGCGCATCCGCCGGTATCCATCCGGTGCCTCGCTGTCCGGCAAGTGCCGTCTTCACACGAGAGGCCGGGGCGAGCAGGATCGACAGTCATGATCCTGGTTACCGGAGCGACCGGAAAAGTCGGAGCGGAAGCGGTCCGGATGCTCGCCGCGCGGCAGCACCCCACGCGTGCGCTGGTCCGCGATCCGTCCCGTGCGAGCTATGGGGACGCGGCGGAGGTCGACATCGCCGTGGGCGACTTCGACCGGCCCGAGACGCTCGACGCGGCGATGCGCGGCGTCGACACCGTCCTGCTCGTCACCCCGTCCCGGCCCGATCAGGAGATCGCGATCATCGACAGCGCCGTCGGCAACGGGGTGGCGCACATCGTGAAGATCACCAATCACAAGGCCACGGCCGACTCCCCGGTCGAGCGCCGCCGCGACCACGCGCGGATCGAGGCACACCTGGCCTCGACCGGGCTCGCGTATACGCTGCTCGCTCCGAACCTGTTCATGCAGAACCTGTTCGCTGTCGCACCGACGATCAGGCAGACCGGCGGATTCACGATGTCGGCGGGCGAGGGCCGGTTCGCGATGGTCGACGCCCGCGATGTCGGTGCCACCGCAGCGGCGTGCGCCGCCGCGCCGGACAAGCACGCGGGCCGGACCTATCTGCTCACCGGTCCCGAACTGATCGGCTACACCGAGGTCGCCGCGGAATTGACCCGCGCGCTCGGCCGGGAGATCGAGTACCGCCGTATCTCCCCCGCGCAGCACCGCGAGGCGATGATCGAGGCGGGCGTTCCCGAAGCCGTCGCGAGCTCCAACGCTCAGGTGTTCGGCCTGATCGCCGACGGCGATGCGGCGTGGCGCAGCGAGGACATCGCCGCCATCACCGGTACCCCGCCACGCAGCCTGCGCGCCTTCCTCGCCGAGAACCTCGCCGCCTTCCGCTGAGCGGTTTCCCGGTGCTCAGTGGAAGAAGTGCCGGGTTCCGGTGAAGTACATCGTGATCCCCGCCTTGCGCGCAGCCTCGATGACCGCTTCATCGCGTACCGAGCCGCCCGGCTGCACCACCGCGCGCACCCCGGCCTCGGTGAGCACCTCGAGCCCGTCCGGGAAGGGGAAGAACGCGTCCGAGGCGGCAACCGAGCCGCCGACCCGCTCCCCCGCGCGCTGCACCGCGAGCCGCGCGGAATCGACCCGGTTGACCTGGCCCATGCCGACGCCGACGGTGGCGCGGTCGGCGGCGAGCAGGATGGCATTCGACTTCACCGCGCGCACCCCGCGCCAGGCGAACTCGAGATCGGCGAGGGTGGCCGCGTCCACGGGCTCCCCGCAGGCGAGCGTCCAGTCCTTCGCCGTGTCCCCCTCCGCGTCGATCGCGTCGGCCGACTGCACGAGCAGCCCGCCGGAGATGCGCCGCTGCTCGGCGGCCAGCGGACTGCGGGTGGCCCGCAGGATGCGGATGTTCTTCTTGCGGGACAACACATCCACCGCGCCGTCGGCGTAGGAGGGCGCGACGATGACCTCGGTGAAGATCTCGGCGACCTGTTCGGCCAGGGCCACGCTCACCTCGCCGTTGACCGCGATCACCCCGCCGAAGGCCGAGGTCGGATCGCAGGCGTGCGCCTTGCGGTGCGCCTCGGCGAGGTCCTCGGCCACGGCGATACCGCACGGGTTGGCGTGCTTGATGATCGCCACGCAGGGGTCCGTGTGGTCGAACGCGGCGCGCCAGGCGGCATCGGCGTCCACGTAGTTGTTGTAGGACATTTCCTTGCCGTGCAACTGTTCCGCGCCGGCAAGACCGGTACCGCTGCCGTCGGTGTAGAGCGCGGCCGACTGGTGCGGGTTCTCCCCGTACCGCAGTTCGGCGCTGCGCTGCCAGGTCGCGCCGGTCCAGGAGTCGTCTTCGAGGACCTGGCCGAACCAGTTCGCGACCGCCACGTCATAGGAGGCGGTGTGCCGGTACGCTTCCGCGGCAAGCCCCCGGCGCTCCTCGAAGGAGAACCCGCCCGCGCGCACCCGGTCGAGCACCCAGTCGTAGCGCTGCGGGTCGACGACCACGGCGACATTGCGGTGGTTCTTCGCGGCGGCGCGCACCATGGCCGGACCGCCGATGTCGATCTGCTCCACGCAGTCCTGCTCGCCCGCCCCGGAGGCCACGGTCTCGGCGAACGGGTAGAGGTTCACCACGAGCAGTTCGAAGGCGGCGATGTCCAGGCGCTCGAGCTGTTCGCGGTGGGTTGCCTCGGTGGTGTCGGCGAGCAGGCCGGCGTGCACCCGCGGATGCAGCGTCTTGACCCGGCCGTCGAAGCTCTCCGGGAAGCCGGTCAGCTCCTCGACCTTGGTGACCGGAACGCCCGCGTCGGCGATGGTGCGCGCGGTGCCCCCGGTCGAGACGATCTCCACCCCGGCGGCGTGCAGTCCGGTCGCCAGCTCGAGCAGTCCACGCTTGTCGGAGACCCCGATCAGCGCGCGCCGTACTTCGGTCACGGGAATTCCACCCTTCGTCCCTTGATCGTGCAGCCTTCGTGCACGAGTCGTGTCACGGTCGCCACGAGCAGTCGCCGTTCGACGGCCTTGATCCGTTCGTGCAAGGTCTGTTCGTCATCGCCGGGTGCGATCGCGACGGGTTCCTGCGCGAGGATCGGACCGGTATCGGTTCCGCCGTCGACGAGGTGCACCGTCGAGCCCGTCACCCGCACACCGTAGTCGAGCGCCTCGCGCACCGCGTGCGCACCGGGGAAGGCGGGAAGCAGCGCCGGATGCGTGTTGATCACCCGTGGCGCGAACCGGGCGAGGAACACCGGCCCGAGGATCTTCATGAACCCGGCCGAGACGATCAGATCGGGTTCGTGGGCGGCCACCGCATCGGCGAGCGCGGTGTCCCATCCTTCCCGGCCGTCATGATCGCGGAGCCGGGTCACGAACGTGGGCACCTCCGCCCGCCGCGCCCGCTCCAGGCCCTCGATCCCGGGCCGGTCCGCACCGACCGCGACCACGCGCACCGGAAGGGAGGAGTCGTCGAGCAGCGCCTGCAGCAGGGTTCCCGAACCGGAGACGAGCACGACGACCCGAGCGGTCGGCGGCAGCGCGAGGGTGCCGTCGGCCAACTGGGTCTGCACGTACCTAACCCTATGTGGTGACCGGGACCGAGCCGAACCGGGTGGCCAGCGCGGCCTCGAGCCCCGCGCGCTCGCCCGCCCAGTGCACGTATCCGTCCGGGCGCACCAGCACCGTCTCGGCCTCCAGTCCGGGCACTTCCGCCGCGGTGAGCGTGACCCATTCCCCGGAGCGCATCCGCTCGAAGGCGCGCCCGCCGTCGGCGAGGTCGTAGTCGATCAGCCGCCGCCCGGCCAGTTCGTGCCCGCAGTCGCTCGGGTACCGGATGTCCAGTCCGGAGACCATCCCGGCCAGGTACCGGTTCACCTCGGGGAAGGCCATCAGGGTCGTGAAGGTCTCGCGCAGCGCCGTGCCGTCCGGATCCCGAGCGAGCCCGATGAGGATGCCCTGCGCCCTGGTGTTCTGCAGTACCCGCGCGCCGACCGGGTGCCGCTCGGCGTGGTAGCTGTCCAGCAGGGTTTCCGGGGCTTCCCCGCGCAGCACCGCGGCGAGCTTCCAGCCGAGATTGACCGCGTCCTGCATGCCGAGGTTGAGCCCCTGGCCGCCGGCGGGCAGGTGGATGTGGGCCGCATCGCCCGCGTAGAACACCCGGCCCTCGCGGTAGTTCCGCACCTGGCGGTTGGCGTCGGTGAACCGCGAGCCGATGAGCAGTTCACCGAGGGTCACCTGATCGCCGTGGACCACGGCGAGCCCTTCCCGGATCTCCTCCTCGGTGACCGGATCGTCCTTGGCGGCCCGCTGCTGGCGTTCGCCGGTGAGCATGATGCGGTACTTGCCGCCGCCGATCGGGAACAACGGCGCCCAGCGTTCGACATCCCCGGTGAAATCACGGATCGAGGTGAACTCGCTCGCCAGCCACTCGGCCCCGCTGGCCAGGGTGATGTCCGCGACAAGGGCTCGCATCCTGGCAGCACGCCCGTCGAACGGGGTGCCGAGCAGTTTGCGCACCGTGCTGCGCCCGCCGTCCGCGGCGACCAGCCAGCGCGCGGTCACCTCCGCACCATCGGCGAGCCGCGCGGTCACTCCGTTCTCGTCCTGCTCCAGCCCGACCAGCTCGCGCTCGCGCCACACCACATCGGCGACGGCCTGTTCGAGCGCTGTCTCGGTATCGGTCTGGGCGATACGAACCTGATGATCGTGCCGGGTCCGCCAGCCTTCGTAGCGCAGCGGTTCGGGCAGCGCGGCGAAATGCCCGTCCGGGATGCTGCCGACGGACCTGGTCAGCAACGAGTCGAGCAGCCCGCGCATGTCCAGCACCTCGGCGGTACGCGGCTGCAGGTTCAGCGCCTTGGACTGGCTACTGCGCTCGGCGTCCCGTTCGAGCACGGCCACCGAGACCCCGGCCAGCCGCAGTTCATAAGCGAGCATCAAACCGGTCGGTCCCGCGCCGATGATCGCGACATCCACCTGCATTACCCCTCCAACATGCCGAACTTAACGTTGTTAAATACACCTTAACGCCGTTAAAGTGGGATCGTCAACCACGATCGGAGTCGGAAGTCATGTCCAGTTCGGCGGCAAAGCTCACCCGCGAGCAGATCGTGCGCACGGCACTGCGCCTGCTCGACGAGGTCGGGCTCGAAGGCCTCACCCTGCGCCGCATCGCGACCGAACTCGGCGTGCAGGCGCCCGCCCTGTACTGGCACGTGAAGAACAAGGAGCAGCTGCTCGACGAGCTCGCGAGCGCGGTCCTCGACGATGCGGCCGAGCAGGTGGATTTCGACTCCCCGCACCGGGACTGGCGCACCGAACTATGGGAGGCCGCGCGGTTCCTGCGCGGCCTGATGCTCGCGCACCGGGACGGGGCCAAGCTGGTCTCCGGCACCTTCTACACCGGAAAGACCTTCATGAGCACGCCGGACAAACGGATCCTGCCGATCCTGCGGGCCGCCGGATTCGGCACCGAGGACGCCACGGACCTGATCATGGCGATGTACCACTACACGATCGGCTTCGTCATCGAGGAGCAGGAGGTTTTCCCCACGCCAGGGCACCGGGATCCGCGCTATGCCATGGAAAAGCTCCTCGCCCGCGCCAAGCGCGATCCCGCGTCGGTCGAACGGCAATTCTCCGGGGACTCGCTGGAGCACCAGTTCCACTCCGGGATCCGGTTCCTGCTCGACGGCGCCGCGGCGCGTATCGCCGAGAATCCGCTACCGCCGGAGGCCAAGGCATGATCGGATAGCGCGGTGCGTGTCCTGTTCCTGTGCCTGCTGCTGTGCGCGGGCTCCCTCGCCGCCGCCGGGCCCGCGGCCGGTTCCCCGCGGATGGCCTGCCCGCAGCTCGCGGGCACCGGATTCCCGCAGGCGCGGGTGAGCTCGGCGAAGACCGAGGGTTCGTACTGCGTGCTGCACGGTGTGCTGGAACCGGGTACCCACTTCGAGATCCGGCTGCCCACGCACGGCTGGCGTGGCCGGTATCTGCAGCGCGGTTGCGGCGGGCTGTGCGGGCAGATCCCGCTCGGCCCGGCGGACTCGGCGGAGTGTGCGGCACCGGCGAATTCCGGCTTCGCGGTGGCGGCCGACGACCAGGGGCACCGTTCGGCGGACCCGTCCGACGGCCGCTGGGGCGCGCACGATCCCGGGCTGCGCCGGGTTTTCGGGCTGACCTCGGAGCACAGCACGGCACGGCTGGCCAAGGCGGTGATCGCGCGCTTCTACGGCCGCGCGCCCACGTACTCCTACTACGACGGTTGCTCCGGTGGCGGGCGCGAGGCGATGATGCTCGCCCAGCGTTATCCCGATGACTTCGACGGGATCGTGGCCGGTGCCCCGGCGAACAACTGGGCCCCGTTGCTCGGGCTCTACCAGCCCTGGCTGGCCAGGGTGAACACCGATGCGAACGGGCGGGACATCCTGGGCGCGGAGAAACTGCCCGCACTGCACCGGGCGGTGCTCGAAGCCTGCGGGAACGGCAACGGCAACGGCGGGCTCGGCGTGATCACCGATCCGCGGCACTGCGGCTTCGATCCGGCGAGCCTGGCCTGCGCGCGGGGCACCGACTCCCCCGGCTGCCTCACCCCGGCCCAGGTGCACACGGTGCGCGAGCTCTACCGGGGACCGCGGGACGCGGCCGGGCGGAACCTGTTCAACGGCGGCGAACCCTACGGTTCCGAGCTCGCCTGGCGCGAATGGCTCATCGGTGGCGCGCACAGCACCGCGGCCCGGCTCGGCCTCAACTACCTGAAATACCTTGCCTACCGACAGAATCCGCCCGCCGGTTTCGATCTCGCGGATGTGCGGTTCACCGACGCGGAGTTCACCGCGCTCAACCGGCTCGGCGACCGGATCTACAACGCGAACGACCCGGATCTGTCCCGGTTCCGCGCCCACGGCGGCAGACTGCTGCTCTACCACGGCTGGGCGGATCAGGCGATCTCCCCGTGGTCGAGCATCGACTACTACGCCGCACTCGAACGCTCCGCGGGCGGATTCGCCGCCAGCAAAGAGTTTTCCCGGTTCTATCTCATCCCGGGAGCACACCACTGCCTCACCGGAGCGGGCACCAAAGTGGACGCGGACTTCCTCACCCCGGTCGTGGACTGGGTGGAACACGCCAAGGCCCCGGAGGCGATCCGCACCCCGATCGTGCGCGACTCGGACGGAACGCAGCTGGTGGACCAGACGATCCGCCCGCATGACGCGCTCGCCCCCGCCTATCCGGACAAGGCGAGCCTGAACACCGGTTACGACTACGTGGGCAGCTATCGATAACCGGTGACGTCGGCAGGTTTGCCCGCGTCCTGCACCTCGGTGACATAGCGCCAGCAGTCCGGGCTGCTGCCGTCCAGATCGGTGAACCCGTAGACCCCGGCGAGCCCGCCACTGGACAGGGAGTGCCCGTTCCACCTTGCGCGATCGGGGTCGGCGGCGAGCGCGGCAACGGCCCTGCCGACGAACGCCGGGGTTTCCGAGATCGCGAAGTGCGGGGACCGGTTCGTGGCCTCGGTCCAGTTCTCCTCGGTGACCCCGTAGGCGTCGAGCATCGCCTCCGAGCGCAGCCAGCCCGGCGTGACCGAGACCGCGCTCGCCCCGTGCGCGGGAAGTTCGCGGGAGAGCGCGACGGCCATCCGGATGTTCGCGGTCTTGGTCAGGTCGTAGAAGAAGGACACCCGGTAGTTGGCCGCGTTGTACTCGGCGGTGCCATCGGTGACCTCGACGACCAGTCCCCCGGGTTCCCTGATCAGCAGCGGAATGGCGCAGTGGCTGGTGATCGCGTGGGTGTCCACGGCGAGCCGCAGCAGGTGCAGCCCGTCCTCGAGCGAGCACTCCCACAGCGGCCGGTCCCACTCCATCCGGGTCAGCCCGAAGATGTCGTTCACCAGGATGTGCAGGGCGCCCTGTTCGCGTTCGATCCGGGCCACGAGCGCGCGGACCTGGCCGGGTTCGAGGTGATCCACCCGGACCGGGATCCCGGTCCCGCCCGCCTCGTCCACGAGCGCCGCGGTCTGCTCGATCGTCTCCGGCCGGTTCATCTCCGAGACGCTGCCCGCTCCGGTGCGCCCGGTGACGTACACGGTCGCGCCCGCGGCACCGAGCTGCACCGCGATACCCCGGCCCGCCCCGCGCGTTCCCCCTGCGACGAGGGCGACCCTGCCCTCGAGCGGACCTGCCATGGGCTACTCCCGCCCGGAGTCCGGTTCCTCCTCCACTGGCTCGGCGGGTTCCGCGGCCTCGGCGGAGTCCTCGAGGTCGTCGAACTCACCGAGGAGATCCGGCTCCTGCTCGTCCTCGGCATCCGGCACGGACTCGGGCAGCAGGCTCGGGCCCGCGAACCAGGTCACGGTACCACCGACCAGCCCTATCCAGCCGAAAACGGCGAGCGCGAGCCCACCGGCGGGTACCACGACCGGATCGACCGCGCCCGCGCCGAGCGCGCCGCCCGCGAGTGCCGCGAGGACGAGCACGAAGACCGCGGCGACGAGTGCGGCGATGGCGATGATGCGCAGCCGCTGTATCGGGGACTCGTCGAGCGTGCGGGCCAGCCAGCCGATCGCGGCACCCGCCATCAGGGGGAGCGCGAAAAAGACCAGCCACCAGACGGAAAAGTGGTCGGGCAGTGCGGCGAGCAGCGGCATCGGGGGAACCGCGCCACCGTGGAATCCGACCGGGCTCGCGGAGTACGTGCCGAGCGAGAATCCGGGCCCCGCGGCGAAGGACAGTCCCGCGATCGCCGCGTTGGGCAGATATCCGAGGCACAGCAGCAACATGCCGAAGCCGCTTCCGGCGCCGGGCGCGGCGAGCTCGAACAGGCTCGCCCCGGTGCCCGCGCACACCAGGGAGGCGAGCGCGAAGGTCACCGCGCCCATGGCGATCAGCCCGAACACCGCGATGATGCCCAGCCGCACCCCGTGGGTGCCCAGCGGGCCGAGCCGGTCCCGGATCAGGTCCAGGATCCCGCTGTCCCGCAGCACCCCGAGCAGCGCGGCGAGTCCACCGAGCACGGCGCAGGCGAAGAAAGCGGTCACCGGGGAGGCGCCGCCGACGCATCCGGCGATCACCGCGCCGGCGATCGCGTTCGAGCCAGCCAGCACCGCGCACACCACGCCACCGTGCGCGGGGTCGCGGGTTTCCCTGCGGCGCACCGTGGTCCGGGCCGCGCGGGCGAGGAACCAGCCGAACAGCAGGGTCAGGGCGAGCGGGAGGACACCGAGTTCGGCGCCGGAGATGGTGAGCGGGACATGGTTCGCGCCGAGCCAGAGCAACAGCGCGGAGCCGAAGCTCAACCCGGCCGAGAACGGGGCGTTCGGCGCGGACGCGAGCACCACCGCGGCGATCGCGGCGCACACCGCGTACCCGGCGAGCAGCGCACCGAGGTAGGCGAGCCCCGCGGAACGGATCAGCACCGGAATCGAGGGACGCGGTGCGCGCAACAGTTCATCGGGTTCGTTCGCCGTGCGGCGTGCCCGCGCTACTCCGGTTTCTCGCTCGATGGTCGCCCGTGACATGGGTCAACTATGCCCGCGGGCCATCGGCCGTCCCGCCGTGCCACGCCGGGCACGGCGGCGCCGCATCGGGTGAACCTGTGACCGAGGATCAACCGTTCGTGTTCGGCGGGCTGAACTGTTTGGTACCGCTGTCCCCGGCGACCGGGGGGAAGGCGCCCGATTCGAACAGGTTCGGATCGAAGTTCCCGACCCCCTGCTGCTGGGGCTGCGCGGTCGCCTGCGGCTGCTGGGTGGCCTGCGGCTGCTGGTACGCGGCGTTCGGCTGGGTCGTGCCCTGCCACGGCTGGGCCTGCTGCGCGGCGGGCGCGACCGGCTGGGCGGGCCGGGCCGGTCCCGGCGGCGGCATCGTGACCAGGCCGTACTCGAAGAGCACCGCGCCGACCCCGGCGAAGAGCTGAAGCACCACCAGGATGAACGAGATCACGCCGATCGCGTCCCCGCCGAAACCGGTGTTCACCGCGGCACTGATGGCGAGCAGGCCACCGACCGCGGCCGCGGCACCGGCGAACGGCAGCACCTTCGGGGCCTTGTCCTCACCGGGGAGCAGCACGAGCAGGCCGAGCACCGCGGCGCCGAGGGTGAACGTGAGGCTGATCGGCGCACCACCGAACAGCGAGAGGATCCAGGCGAGCAGCCCGGTCGCGGCCGTGGCCAGCGCGAGCCAGGTGGACATCTGCAGCGAGGCGAACGGGCTCGGCGCCGCGGGCTTGCGGTAGTCGGCGGGCTGCGGCGGCACCCGCGGCGGCTGCTGCGACTGTTGCTGCTGAGACTGCTGTTGCTGTTGTGCCTGCTGTTGCCATGGCGGTACCTGGCCGGACTGTCCCGGGGGAAAACCGGGCTGCTGCTGGAACGGGCCGGAAGCCGACTGGTTCTGCGGGTACTGGCCCTGGCCCTGCTCGGCCGGGTTGAAGGTCATGGTCTCTGCTCCGGTTTTCGGCTCGATCGCCTGTCGTTTACGGGTCACACGGTAGCTGGCCCGGCGGCGCTCGTGTTCGGGCGCGCCACGATCGCCCGAACGGCCACGGGTCCATACGACACAACGGCCGGGCACCGCTGTGGGTGCCCGGCCGCCGCGGAAAGTTCTGGGAATTCCCAGACGCGTTCTTTACTTGCCCTGCATGATCTCGCGCATGAGCAGCGCGGTCTCGGACGGCGTCTTGCCGACCTTGACCCCGGCCGCCTCCAGTGCTTCCTTCTTGGCCTGGGCAGTACCGGAGGAACCGGACACGATCGCGCCCGCGTGCCCCATGGTCTTGCCCTCCGGGGCCGTGAACCCGGCGACGTAACCGACGACCGGCTTGCTCACGTTGGCCTTGATGTACTCACCGGCGCGCTCCTCGGCGTCCCCGCCGATCTCGCCGATCATCACGATGGCCTCGGTCTCCGGGTCGTTCTGGAAGGCCTCGAGCGCGTCGATGTGCGTGGTCCCGATGACCGGATCCCCGCCGATGCCGATCGCGGTGGAGAAGCCGATGTCCCGCAGCTCGTACATCATCTGGTAGGTCAGCGTGCCGGACTTGGAGACCAGCCCGATCTTGCCGCCGCCGGTGATGTCCGAGGGGATGATGCCCGCATTGGACTTGCCGGGGGTGATGATGCCGGGGCAGTTCGGGCCGATGATCCGGGTCTTGTTGCCCTTGGCGACCGCGTGCGCCCAGAAGTAGGCGGAGTCGTGCACCGGGACGCCCTCGGTGATCACCACGGCGAGCGGGATCTCGGCGTCGATCGCCTCGATGACCGCGTCCTTGGTGAACTTCGCGGGCACGAACAGCACCGAGACGTTCGCCCCGGTCTCCTTCATGGCCTCTTCCACGGTGCCGAACACCGGGAGGTCCTTGCCCTCGATGGTGACGCTGGTGCCCGCCTTGCGCGCGTTCACCCCGCCGACCACGTTCGAGCCCGAGCGCAGCATCTTGGTGGCGTGCTTGGTGCCCTCCGAGCCGGTCAGGCCCTGGACGATGATCTTGGAGTCTTCGTTGAGGAAAATAGACATGTTCACGCACCTGCCGCGGCGAGCTCGGCGGCCTTGTCGGCCGCGTTGTCCATGGTGTCGACGACGGTGACGAGCGGGTGGTTGGCCTCGGCGAGGATGCGCCGGCCCTCCTCCACGTTGTTCCCGTCGAGCCGGACGACGAGCGGCTTGGTCGCCTCGTCGCCGAGGATCTTCAGCGCTTCGACGATGCCGTTGGCGACCGCGTCGCAGGCGGTGATGCCGCCGAACACGTTCACGAACACCGAGCGCACATCCTGGTCACCGAGGATGACGTCCAGACCGGCCGCCATGACCTCGGCCGAGGCGCCGCCGCCGATGTCGAGGAAGTTCGCCGGCTTGACCCCGGAGTGCTTCTCCCCCGCGTACGCGACGACGTCCAGGGTGGACATGACCAGCCCCGCGCCGTTGCCGATGATCCCGACCTGGCCCTCGAGCTTGACGTAGTTGAGGTCCTTCGCCTTGGCCTTGGCCTCCAGCGGGTCCTCGGCCTGCTTGTCCACGAGCTCGCCGTGCGCCTCGTGCCGGAATCCGGCGTTCTCGTCCAGGGTGACCTTGCCGTCCAGGGCGATCACCTTGTCCTGCGGGTCCCGCACCAGCGGGTTCACCTCGACCAGGCTCGCGTCCTCCGCGGTGAAGGTGTCCCACAGCTTGACGACGACCTCGGCGGCCTCGTCCAGCACGGCCTCCGGGAACTTGCCCTGCTTGAGGATCTCGGTCGCCTTGGCCTTGTCCACGCCCTCGATCGGGTCGATGGCCACCTTGGCGAGCGCCTCCGGGCGCTCGACGGCGAGCTGCTCGATCTCCACGCCGCCCTCGGCCGAGGCCATCGCCAGGAAGGTGCGGTTCGACCTGTCGAGCAAGAACGAGAAGTAGTACTCCTCGGAGATGTCCGAGGCCGCGGTCACCAGCACCCGGTGCACGGTGTGGCCCTTGATGTCCATACCGAGGATGGCCTTGGCCTTCTCCTCGGCCTCCGCCGGGTTCTCGGCGAGCTTGACGCCGCCCGCCTTGCCCCGGCCACCGGTTTTGACCTGCGCCTTCACCACGACCTGGCCGCCGATACGCTCGGCGGCCGCGCGCGCCTCGGCCGGCGTGGTCGCTACCTCGCCCGGAAGGACCGGGACCTGATGCGCGGCGAAGAGGTCCTTCGCCTGGTACTCATAAAGATCCACTGATGAGTCTCCTGCTCTGAGTCGTCTGCTCGAAGCTCAGGGTTCACTGATCGTCAGGTCCCACGCTTGGGCATGGATTCCGGCGATCTGCTGACAGACGGCTTCGACCCTAGTCACTGGGAGCTCATCGGCGCACATCAGGGCTGGTGAACTCGATCACGGGAAGGGTTAAGAGCCGGTGAGGATTCTCTCAGCGAGGCGTCCGGCGGCCTCGCTGAGCGTGCCGAGGCGCTCAGGCCTGCGCGCCCGCCTCCGCACCGCGCACGTTCTCCCGCACCCAGTCCACGATCTCCGCGGTGGGCGCGCCCGGGGTGAACACCTTCGCCACACCGAGCTCGGCGAGCTGCGGCAGATCGTCGTCCGGGATGATCCCGCCGCCGAACACCACCACGTCCTCGGCGCCCTGTTCCTTGAGCAGTTCCACGACCTTGGCGAACTGGGTCATGTGTGCCCCGGAGAGCACCGAGAGCCCGACCGCGTCCGCGTCCTCCTGCAGTGCGGTGGCCACGACCTGCTCCGGGGTCTGGTGCAGCCCGGTGTAGACGACCTCCATACCGGCGTCCCGCAGTGCACGGGCGACCACCTTGGCACCCCTGTCATGGCCGTCGAGGCCGGGTTTGGCGACGACGACGCGAATCCGACCAGTCATGCCGGGGAGCTTACCCGTCCGCGCACCGGCGCGGCGACCGTGCTCAGCAGCGCACCGACGGCGAACAGCAGCACCGCGAGCAGACAGGCCCAGAAACCGAAGCCGATCGCCGGGGCGTTCACGATGCCCTCGCCCATCGGGTATTCGAGCGCCCGCACCACGAACACCAGCGCGGAACCGGTCAGCAGCGCCGCGGCCCGCTGCGGCCTGCCGTACCCGGCGAGGATCACCGCGACCAGCACCGCGAGCAGGGCGAGCACCATGCCCCACGAGCTGATCCGGAAGTCGGTGACCAGACCGGCCGGCAGATAGTCACGCCCGGTGAGCACCGGGAACGCGAAGCCGAGCAGGCCCGCGAGGAAGCCGAGGATCCCGGTGCCGAGTACGAGCGGGTTGACCGAACGCCTGCTCATGTCCACGTCGTCGCGCTCGATCCCGCCGACGAAGGCCGCCGCGATGACCGCGACCACGATCGCGAGCAGTGCGATCACCAGCAGCCACACCCAGCCGGTGACCCCGATACCGAGGTCGACGACGCTGGTCGCGGTGGAGATGCCGTCCGCGGCGGCGGCGAGGGCCAGCGGCAGCGCGGCGGCGGCCACCTCGAAGGCGGGCCGGGCCCAGGCCGCGCAGGCCGGGATGAGCAGGGCCAGCGAGGCGAGCGCTACCACGATGGCCGCGGGCAGCAGGATGGTGTGCGCGGTGGTGTCCAGTTCGGCGAACATCGGCGGCAGGTCGAGTACCGGGACCGCGGTGGCCAGCGCGGCGCACACCGCGGCGAGCAGCCCGCTGATTCCCGCCGTGACCAGCAGCCTGCGCTGGCCGGGCAGCTCGGCACCGCGCTGTTCCTTCGGTTCCGTCCGCGAAGCGCGGAGTCCGCGGATCCCGATCGAGAGCAGCGCCAGCACGCACACCAGATACACGAACTGGTACCCGCCGGGGCTCAGCCCGTCCACCGCGAAACCGGCCACGAACTGGGGCACGGCGAACTGCGCGAACCCGAGCGCGGCGCCGAAGGTCATTCCCGCGCCGAACAGCCGCGAGCGCGCGAACGCGCCGAGTACCGGGGCCAGCGTCACCCCGAGCACCAGCACCACGATCCCGGCCGCCTCCAGGGCCGAGCGGTCCAGCAGCGTGTTCGCCGGGATACGCGGATCGGTCGAGGAGAACGGGGCGGCGAGCAGGTACCCGCCGAGAATGACCAGGCCGAGGATCACCGCCTGCACGGTGATCCGTTGCGGTGAATCCGAGCCATCCGGTTCCCGGTCGTTCTCCTGCCCGGCGAGCGGGATCAGCATCAGCCCGGCGATGATCGCGAGCACCGAGCCGCCGAGCAGCAGCCAGCTACCGGCCGTGGGGTGCAGGATGACCAGGCTTTCCTCGCGCAGCAGTTCCGGGCGCAGCGTCGCGTTCGGCGCGGCGAGCAGTTGCGCCCCGGTGATCAGCTGGCCGAAGGCGAGCATCCCGGCCCCGGTCAGCAGGCCCGCCGCGACGGCCGGTTTGCCCGCGGCGAGGAACCCGAGGGCGGTGAGCGCGGGCAGCGCGAACAGCACCACGAGCAGCACGGACGAGGAGAATCCCGGCGGGGCCGCGGGCGTGGTGAGCCCACTGCCGAGCCCGACGGCCGCGAGGACCACCCCGGCGACGGAGAGCACGAGCGCGAACACCACTCGCGCGGGCACGGCGCGCGGCGGGGCGCTCATCGGGTATTTCACGGAACGGGACACCGTGCAAGACGGTAGCAACCCCGGCCGCCGCCCGCGTCCGCTGCCGGTTGCCGACACGCTCGGCGGTGGGGGGTGTTGGCGAGCACGGCGGGTTTCCGCTACTGTGCCCTCCGTCCGTTGTCACGGCTTGATCACTTGTACCGCTGCGGGAATGGGTCACCTCCCCGAACAGGACCCACCGAGTTCCCCGACTCGGCTCCCGAGGCACAACGCGGTCGCGATCAGGCTCCCCGAACACGGAGGAACGTGTTGGCCAGGCACAGTAGCTCTGGTGGACGCGGTGCTGCCTTCCCCGAGGCCGCGCCGCTCGGATTGGCGGCGCCGCTTGGCACAGAAGAGGCGCTCACTCCCGCGCCACGCCGATCCAGGAACACCACAAAGGGACGGATCATGATCGCCGCCGTCGCCGCGGGCGCGTTCGCCGCCGCGGGCGCCGGCCAGGCGTGGCAGTCCGGATCCGAGGACGCCCAGGCCGGTAAGGCGAGCATGAACCTCTCGCCCCGCGCACTGCACCAGCCCCTCGCCGAGGGCGCGAACGCGATGGGCGGCGGTGAACCCAACTCCCCGGACCTGCTGCTCACCGCGCAGGACAGCAGCGCATCCGCCGCGGCCGCGCAGATCCGGGACAATCAGCGCGCCATCTCCGCGGTCGAGGCCGAGCACGCCGAGGCGAACCGGCCGAAGTACGTCAAGCCCGCCGACGGCCGGTTCACCTCCGGTTTCGAGGCGCGCTGGGGTACCTTCCACTACGGCATCGATCTCGCCGCCGCCCCGCATTCGCCGATCTACGCCGCCGCGGACGGCGAGATCATCGAAGCCGGCCCGGCGAGCGGTTTCGGCCTCTGGGTCCGCGAGCGGCTCGACGACGGCACGATCCTCGTCTACGGGCACATGTACGACTTCTCGGTGCACCCCGGTCAGCGGGTCAAGGCCGGGGAACAGATCGCCCGGGTCGGTATGCGCGGCGAGTCCACCGGATACCACTGCCACTTCGAGGTGTGGAACCCGAGCGGGAAGAAGATCGACCCGCAGCCCTGGCTCGCCGAGCACGGCGTGCACGTCTGAGAACTGCGCGCACGCCGGAGCCCTTCAGCCCATCGTTTTCTGCCCGTCGATGGTCTCCCGGATGATGTCCGCGTGCCCCGAGTGCTGCGCGGTCTCGGCCAGGATGTGCAGCAGCGTGGTGCGTGCCGACTGCTCACCGGGCTCGTTCCAGGGCGCCTTGGGTAGCTGGTGGGCGACCTCCAGGTTCGGCAGCGCGCGCACGACCTCCTCGGTGCGCGCCGCGACCCGTTCGTACTCGGCGAGGATCCCGTCCAGGGTCTCGCCGTCGAGCAACCGGAACCCGTTCATGTGCTCCTGCATCTGCGGTGAGTCGAAGCCCTGGAAGTCGTCCTCCGGCGAGGCGCCCTTCTGCATGAACTGCGTCCACTTGTCCTCCACCACCGTGACGTGCTTGATCAGCCCGCCGACACAGCACTCGCTGGCGGTGGGGGTGAGCTTGGCCTGCTCGTCGGTCAGTTCGCGTGCGGTGTAGTGCAGAAAGCCCCGCTGCTTGGCCAGTTCGGCGAGCAACGCGGTTTTCTCGGCCTCCTGGTGTTCGATCGTGGTCATCTCGGTCCTGCCTCTCTCGTCGGTTCGGTTGGTTCCGACGCTAGAAGGCACAGCGGCCAGTTTCTGACCGCTTTGCCGACTAATCTGGAAAACATGGCGAACACCAGCTCACGGACGCTCCGGCTGCTGTCCCTGCTGCAGACGCACCGCTTCTGGCCGGGCACCGAACTCGCCGCCCGGCTCGGGGT
>NZ_JALM01000042.1 GCF_000737195.2 Sciscionella sediminilitoris | reverse complement strand
AAAGTGCGACAGAGCCGTTATTCAGACAGTCCCGGCAGATTGGGCAGTGCGGTGGGGCCTGCCTCGCGTTGTGGTTACAGAGTTGCTAAGGTTTGCAACTGTTGAATTCTGCGACTGGTGTTGCGGTGTGGCGTCGGTGCGGGCATCGGGAAGGATCGGCGGTATGACGATCGTGGATAGGTGCTGTACCGGCCGTTGCCTTCGGTGGTGGGTGCGATGAGCAGGCCGCTGTATCAGTTGAAGGCGGAGTTTTTCAAGACGCTGGGGCATCCGGCGCGGATCCGGGTGCTTGAGTTGCTCAGTGAGCGTGAGCACGCGGTGGCCGAGATGCTGCCTGAGGTGGGCATCGAGCCGGCGAATCTGTCCCAGCAGTTGGCGGTGTTGCGGCGGGCTGGGCTGGTGACGACCCGCAAGGAGGGGTCGGCGGTGTACTACTCGTTGACCAGTCCGCAGGTGGCGGAGTTGCTGGCGGTGGCGCGCACGATCCTGACCGGTGTGCTTTCGGGGCAGGTCGAGCTGCTCGAGGATCTGCGCACCCCGCTCGGAGTTCCGCTTTCCGAGGACGTGGTGCCGGGATCGGGCGAGGACTAGGCGGGAAGGGTCGGCCGCGGCTCGGCGGCAGTGGCGGACGGTGTGAGTTCAGGAGGCGTTGATGCAGGCGTTGTGGCGCAGGATCCGTGGTTTGGGCCGTGCGGCCGAGCCCGCACCGCAGGCACCGGACGGTGATCGCCCCGCGGTGGCATCCGTGTTCGCCGGATCGGTGCAGGTCCGCCATGTGGACGCGGGGTCGTGCAATGGCTGCGAGGTGGAGATCGGCTCGGCGTTCGGCCCGGTGTACGACCTGGAGCGGTACGGGGCACGGCTGGTGGCTTCGCCCCGGCATGCGGATGTGCTGTTGGTGACCGGTCCGGTGAGCCGGAATATGGCCGAGCCGCTGCGGCGCACCTACGAGGCGATGCCCGCGCCGAAGGCAGTGGTGGCGGTGGGCGACTGTGCGCGCAACTGCGGGGTTTTCGCCGGTGCCTACGGGGTCGCCGGTGCGGTGGGCGACGTGATCCCGGTCGATGTGGAGATCGCCGGGTGCGCACCTCGTCCGGAGGCGATCGTTGCGGGTATGCGGAAGTTGACCGGTCGATGAACTTGGCCACCGCGGGGTTCGCCGCGGCCTGCGTGATCGGGCTGGCTTCGGCGTTGCTCGCTGTTGCGCTGCCCGCGCGGGTACGTGTTGGGGCGGTCGGTATCGGGGTGGTGCTCACCGGCGCGGCGGGTCTATTTGCCGGGATCGGCGTGCTCGCCGGGCAGCCATGTGTGGTGGACTGGCCGTGGCTGTTGCCGTTTTCGGGTTTCCAGTTGGCCACTGATGAGCTCGGTGGGGTGTTCATCGTGGTGACCGCGGGGGTGACGGTGTTGGTCGGGGTGTACAGCATCGGTTACACGCGCGGGCATCTGGAATCGCGGGTGGCGCAGGCGGGTGTGCCGTTGTTCGTTGTCGCGATGTTGTTGGTGCCCGCGGCGGCGAGTGTGGGCACGTTGCTGGTGTGCTGGGAACTGATGGCGCTGCTCTCGCTTGGGCTTGTGGTGGCCGAGCATCGGCAGCGTGCGGGGGTCGCCGCGGCAGGGCGCTGGTATGCGGTGATGACGCATCTGGGGTTCATGCTGATCCTGATCGGGCTGTTGGTGCTGGCCGCGCACGCGCGCACGGATTCGTTCACGGCGGTCCGGGCGGCGGCCGGGCAGTTGTCGGCGCCGCTGGCCGGGCTGGTGTTCGTGCTGCTGGTGCTCGGGTTCGGGTCGAAGGCGGGCATCGTTCCCTTGCATGCGTGGCTGCCGCGCGCGCATCCCGAGGCGCCGAGTCATGTTTCGGCGTTGATGTCGGCGGCGATGGTCAATCTCGGCGTGTACGGGATCGTGCGGGCTGGGTTCGATTTCTTCGGCGGCGGGGCGAGCTGGTGGTGGCTGCTGGTGCTGATCCTGGGGGCGGTCTCGGCGGTGTACGGCATCCTGCAGGCCGCGATGAGCACCGATGTGAAGCGCCTGCTGGGGCATTCCACCACGGAGAACATGGGTCTGGTGCTGATCGGGATCGGTGCCGCTGGTTTGTTCACCGTGGCGGGGCAGCGCGGACTGGCGGGGCTGGCGCTTGGCGCGGCGCTGCTGCACGTGGTGGGCCATGCTGCGGTGAAGACGCTGCTGTTTCTGTCCGCGGGTTCGGTGCTACGGGCGACCGGGACCCGGGATCTGGACGAGTTGGGTGGTCTGCGCGGGCCGATGCCGGGCACGACCGCGGCGTTCGGCTGGGGTGGACTGGCATTGTCCGCGCTGCCACCGGGCACGATGTTCGTCTCGGAATGGTTGCTGCTGCAGGCGTTGATTCACGGGGTGGCTTCGGCAAGCACGGCGGAGGCGATCGTATTGCCCGTTGCGGTGGCGGCGATCGCGCTGACCGCGGGACTGGCCGTGGCCACCTTCGTCAAGGCGTTCGGGATCGGGTTCCTGGCCCGCCCGCGCACCGAGGCCGCGGCCCGTCCCGTGGAGAGCCCGCCGAGCATGCTGATCGGCATGGGCCTTTCCGGTGTGCTGGCCGCGGTGCTCGCGCTCGCCCCCGGCCTGGTACTGCCCGCGCTCGGCTCGGCGGTCACGTCGGTACTGGGGTCGGGTCCCGCGGTGACCGGTGGTGCGGTGACCATGCGGCTGACCGTGGCGGCAGGCGAGCTGTCCCCGGCGCTGCTCACGGTCGCGGTGCTGGCGGCGATGCTGCTGGTGTGGGCGGGGGCGCGGGCGATCGCGGTGCGGCGCGGCTCCAGGGTGGTGCGCGAATGGGACTGCGGGGCCGGGCCGATGACCGCGCGGATGGAGTACACCGCGACCTCGTTCGCCGAACCGGTGCAGCGCGTGTTCGACAACGTGCTGCGCCCGGAACAGGACGTCAATGTGGATCATGATGCCGAATCGCGCTATCTGGTGCGCGCGGTCGAGTACCGGCGCCAGGTACCGGATCGGATCGAGCAACACCTGTATGTCCCGGTGCTGAACGGAATCCGGCGTTGGGGGCAGTGGGCGCGACAGCTGGCCGATGGCAGTGTGCACCGCTACCTGGCCTACGGCTTCTACACCGTGTGTGCCGTCCTGCTGCTACTGGCGGTGACCTGGTGAGCGCCATGCGGATCGCCGGAACGATTGGGCAGCTGCTGCTCATCGGTGCGTGCGGTCCACTGCTGCTCGGGGTGCTGCGCCAGGTGCGGGCCCGGCTCGAGGGGCGCGCGGGACCGGGAATTCTCCAGCCGTGGCGCGACACCCGCAAGCTGCTGCGCAAACACCGACTGCGCCCGCGCGGGAGCAGCGAGATGTTCCGGCTGGTGCCGCTGCTGCTGACCGCGACCACCCTCGTGGTTGCCGTCGCGGTGCCGATGCTGACCACCGCCACCGTGCTCGCCCCGATCGCGGACCTGTTCGCCGTGGTCGCCCTGTTGGCGATGGGCACGACCACTCTAGCCCTGGCGGGAATCGATACCGGAACAGCCTTCGGCGGAATGGGCGCGAGCCGGGAAATGACCATCCTGGCCCTGGTCGAACCGACCCTGCTAGTGGCGATCTTCGCGCTCTCGGTGCCGTCCGGGTCAACGAACCTGACCGCGATGGTGCAATCCGGCCTCGGCGATCCCGCGCACATCGCGTCCCCGGCGAGCCTGCTTGCCGCGGCCGCGCTGGTGGTGGTGATCATCGCGGAAAACGGCAGGCTGCCGGTGGACAATCCGGCCACACACCTGGAACTGACCATGGTCCACGAGGCCATGATCCTCGAGTACTCGGGCCCGGATCTGGCCTTGGTGGAATGGGCCGCCTCGATGCGGTTAACAGTGTTCCTCGGCCTGTTCGCGACCTTGTTCGTGCCCTGGGGCATCGCCACCAGCGCCGACCCGCTTTCCCTGCTACTCGGCCTGGTGGCCTTGGCAGTGAAGGTCCTGGTGCTCGGGGTGCTGCTGGCCATTGGTGAGGTGTTCGTGGCCAAGCTGCGCTTGTTCCGGGTGCCCGAGCTTCTCGCCGGGTCGTTCCTGTTGTCCCTGCTCGCGGTGGTGTCGTCCTTCTTCCTCGCCTGAATGCCCGAAAGTCCTGATCCCCGGAGAACGAGAGTGATGTGATGAGCGAAGCCGGATACGCGCAGTTGCTCGATCTGGCCTGCGGTGCGCTGTTGCTGACCGCGGTGCTGATCGTGTGGCGCCGCGAGCTCGCGGTCATTGTGCGCGTTTTCGCGGTCCAGGGCGTTGTGGTGGCCGGGATCGTGGCGATACTGGCCGCGCACACCGGGAACGGCGAACTATGGGCGGTGGCCGCTGGGGTTTTGGTTCTGCGTGCCGGGGTGCTGCCGTTGCTGTTGCGCCGTGCGCTGCTGCGCGCCGAGGCCCCGCGCCGGGAGATCCGGCCGGTGGTCAACGTGGCAGCCTCGCTGCTCGCGGTCGCGGTGCTCGCCCTGCTCGCCTACGCGGTCTGCCAGCCGATCGTGCGCTTGTCCCCGTCCACGGCAACCAGGCTGGTCCCGATCGGGGTCACGGTGGTGCTGATCGGGTTCTTCGTACTGGTCACGCGCCGCCACGCGCTTTCCCAGCTGGTGGGGTTCCTGCTCGTAGACAACGGCATCACCGTCACCGGATTCCTGGCCACCAGCGGGATCGGGCTCATCGTGGAAGCGGGGGTGTCCTTGGATGTGCTGCTGGCCGTGCTGGTGCTGGGGATCCTGACCTCGCGGATGCGGGAGACCTTCGGCGACACCGATCTCGATGAGCTGCGGGAGTTGCGCGACTGATGAACCTTGTCCTTCTGCTGGTTCCGATGGTGCTGCCGGTAGTCGCGGCCCTGCTGTACGCGGTGTTCGGCTGGCGGGCCGCGAGCCGCTGGATCGGTGCGGTGAGCAGTGCCGGTGTGCTCGCCGCGGCGATCATTGCGGCGGCCAAGGTGATGCGCACCGGGCCGATCATGGGACTGGGCGCGGCGCTGCGGATCGACGCGCTCGCGGCGGTGATGCTGCTCGTGATCGGAGCGGTCTCGCTGCTGGCGACCCTGGCCACGCCCGGGTTCTTCCGCACCGAGATCGATCAGGGCAGGGCCAGCGCCCGCACCGCGGCCCGGCACGCCCTGCTCGTCCAGTTTTTCCTCGCGGCGATGGCGGTGGCCGTGCTGGCGGCGAACCTGGGGATGGTGTGGGTCGCGGTCGAGGCCACCACGATCTGCACCGCATTCCTTGTCGGGCAACGGCGCACCAAGACCGCGGTGGAAGCCGCGTGGAAATACGTGGTCATCTGCTCGACCGGGATCGCGCTCGCACTGCTCGGGGTGATCCTGCTCAACACCGCGGCGGCACACACCACGGCCGCGCCCGGGCTGAATCTTGCGGCGCTGGTTTCAGCGGCCCACGAACTCGACCCGGGCGTCACGCGGCTCGCGGTTGTGTTGCTGTTCCTCGGTTTCGGCGCCAAGGCCGGGCTCACACCGCTGCACGCCTGGCTGCCCGACGCGCACTCCCAAGCCCCTGCCCCGGTCTCGGCACTGATGTCCGGGGTGCTGCTCTCGGTGGCGCTGGCCACGATGCTGCGGATCAAGCAGATCGCCGACCTCACCCTCGGGATCGGCTTCGCCCGCGCCTTTCTTGCCGGGATGGCCCTGGTCTCGCTCCTGCTCGCGGCCTCCCTGCTGCTGGCACAGCGCGATTACAAACGCATGCTGGCCTATTCCAGCATCGAGCACATGGCCCTGGTCACCGTGGGTGCGGCGATCGGCACCCCACTGGCCATCGCGGCGGCGCTGCTGCACATCCTCGGGCACGGACTGGCCAAGGCGGTGCTGTTCCTGAGCGCGGGACAGATCCTGCAAACCCGCGGCACCAGCCGCATCGCCCAGGTGCGCGCGCTCGCAACCGACCAGCCGGTACTCGCCGGGGTGCTGGGCCTCGGGGTGCTCGCGCTGATCGGGCTGCCCCCGTTCAGCCTGTTCGCTAGCGAACTGGGGATCGCACGGGCCGGATTCGCCGCCGGGCTCGGGTGGGTACTCGCCGCCGTGCTGCTGCTCGTGGTGGTCATCGCCGGGGCGCTGATCACCCACACCAGCCGGATGGTGCTCGGTGCGCCCGACGAGTTCCGAACGGACCTCCCCGGTGGCATCCCAACGGATGCCCCCGGTGCGGCGAGGGCACCGGCCCGAAGCCCGCGAACGGCAGCGGCCGTGCTCATCGGTGGCCTTATGGTGTGCGCGGTCATCGGCATCACCACCGGCCCACTGGATCCGCTGCTGCACCTGGCCGCCACCAGCCTGATCGGAGCACCATGACCGACCACAGCACAGAGAAGTCCTGCGGACAGCGACGCAACTCCCGCACGATCAGCCCGGATGAATTGCCCGGACACGCCACGGACCTGTTCGCCGATGGCTACCGGCTCGGGCTCGTCGCCGGGCACGACGACACCGACCGGTTGCGCGCGGTGTACCTGTTCCTGGCCGGTGCCCCGGATCGGCGGGTCGAACTGCATGTGCCACTGGACCGGAACCGGCCACATGTGCCCAGCCTCGCCGCCGCCTCGTTCCCTGCCGGGCGCTTCGAACGCGAGATGCGGGACCTGTTCGGCATCCTCCCCGAGAATCACCCGCTGCCACGCCGTCTGGTGCGGCACTTCCATTGGCCCCAGGGCTGGTTTCCGATGCTCGCCGATGCCGGTGATCCACCGGAATTCGGCGAGCCCGACGGGGCCTACCCATTCCGCACCGTCGAAGGTCCCGGCGTCTACGAGATCCCCGTCGGCCCGGTACACGCCGGCATGATCGAACCCGGCCACTTCCGCTTCTCCGTGGTCGGTGAGACCATTCTCAACCTCAAAGCCCGCCTGTGGTTCGTCCACAAAGGACTCGAGAAGCTGTTCACCGGACTCACCCCCGAACAGGGCACCGAACTCGCCGAACGCGTCAGCGGAGACACCACCATCGGGCACGCGCTCGCGTTCAGCCAAGCTGTCGAGGACGCACGAAACCACGTCATCACACCCGATGCGCACCGGATCCGGGCCATCCTGCTCGAGCTGGAACGCCTCTACAACCACGTCACCGACCTCGGAGCCCTATGCAACGACGTCGGCCACGGCATCCTCAACAACCACGCCCTACGCATCCGCGAAACCCTGCTACGCCTCAACGACCAGGTCACCGGCGACCGGCTACTACGCGGAGCCATCGGCCCCGGCCGCACCCGCATCCACCAACTTCCCGACACCGGCGTACTGCACCGGATCGGCACCGGCGTCGACGAACTCGCCTCCCTCGCGCTGAACCACACCGTGGTGCGCGACCGGTTCACCGGAACCGCCACCCTCACCCTCGAACAAGCCACCGACCTCGGTGTCCTCGGACCGGTCGCACGAGCCAGCGGACGCACCATCGACGCCCGCCACGACCATCCATTCCTGCCAGGAACGTTCATTCACACACCGCACGCGCACACCGATGGGGATGTACTGTCCCGGTTCTGTATCCGCGCCGAGGAAATCCGTGCCGCACTGCAGCTGATCGTGACCACCATCAGCCACCTAGACACGCCCCCGACACAGACCGGCTCCACATCAGCCACCCCCACAGCCCCTGGCGCCTCGGGCGTCGGCATCGTCGAAGGCTGGCGCGGCACCATCGTGCACCGCATCGAACTCGCGGGCGACGGAACACTCAGTCGCGTCAAGATCGTCGACCCCAGCTTCCTCAACTGGCCCGCGCTACCGGTCGCCATGACCAACACCATCGTTCCCGACTTCCCGCTGGCCAACAAGAGTTTCAACCTCTCCTACGCCGGCAACGATCTCTAGCCAAACCCCAGGACCGTGCACCATGTCACATCAACGGCCTTTGCGTTATCCAACACTTGCGAAATCTTTTATGTGCGCAGATGATGTACGCCTCGATCCAGTGTTCGCCGGGTGAATGGAGACCATGAGCGAATTCATCAGGGCCTTGCAGAGCCAGATCGATCAGGCCCAGCAGGCGTGGCGCATCGCGGTCGCCGACGGCCGCGAGCACGACGCCGCCCGCCATCGAGCGCGCGTGCAGGATCTGCTCGACTTGGCTGCACGCCACGACGTGGACACCGCAGGCTGGATCGATGCCGCACCGTCGTGCTGGCAGGAACGGTCATGACGTCGGGCCAGGTGGTGCTGCGCGGCCGGGAGGACCAGTACGCCGTGCTGACCGAACTCGCCGAGCTGATCACCAGGCACGGCGGGACAGCGGCGACCGTGCACACCGCGGCGGAGGCCATTCCCAGGACCGCGGGGTGCGGTGTTCCTCGCGGCCCCTTCGGCGACCGGTGAGTTCGCTGGGGCGCTGCCGGTGGTCACTATGGCCGATGTCGCCGCCATCGGCGCGGCTGTGCGCTGTTTGACCTCGCTCGCGGATGCCCATCGCCGGTTCGGCACTGCACGGGTGATCCTCGCCGGTACTCGGGACAATCCGATGCTGTGCCCGCTGCTGATCGCCGCGGGAATCAGTGACATCACCACCTGGGAGCCCGGCGACGCCGCCGCGTTCCCGCTGCGGGAGATCACCGAATGCTGCGATGTGCTCGTCGATCTGCTCGAGGAAGGACTGCCGGACCGCGTCGATTCCTGGGAGCCCATCGTCGTGGCACCAGATCGGTGGCACACCAGTGGAATCGTGCTGCCTGGGTTGTGTGCCGCGCTCGCCGCTTCGGCCCGGCCCCCGGCCCGGCCCACCGTTGAGATGGCCCTTGCCTGCGTGTACGCGGTCATTCTCGGCACACCCGCTGGGCAGCAAAGCCCCGAACACGCCACTCCGGAGCTGACCGGACAGATCCGCGAAGCCGTGGCCCAAGCCCTAGCCCGCCCCGATTCCCTCATTTCGAACCGACGAACCTCGAACAACGGCGAATAACCTGCCGCACGAGATCAAGGAGTAACACCAATGAGCACAACCGCTGCCGGCGAGGCCCCGACCACCCACCAGGGGCTGCTGGACTGGGTGCGCGAGATCGCCGAGCTCACCGGTCCCGCCGAGATCGTGTGGTGCGACGGTTCGGAGCAGGAATGGCAGCGGCTGACCCGCATGCTCGTGGACGCGGGCACCCTCGTCGAGCTGTCCGGGCGACCCAACTCCTTCTGGGCGGCCTCGGACCCCAGTGATGTCGCCCGGGTCGAGGACCGCACCTTCATCTGCTCGCGCGACGAAGACGACGCAGGCCCGACCAACAACTGGATGGACCCCGTCGACATGAAAACGATCATGACCGAGCACTACCGCGGTGCCATGCGGGGACGCACCATGTACGTGATCCCGTTCTGCATGGGCCCGCTCGAGGCGGAGAACCCCGAACTCGGGGTCGAGATCACCGATTCCGCCTATGTCGTGCTCTCGATGCGCATCATGACCCGCGCGGGCAGCGATGCCCTCGCCAAATTCACCACTCCCGGCGGGGAGGAAGCCGAATTCGTCAAGGCCCTGCACTCGGTCGGCGCGCCATTGAAACCCGGGCAGGCCGATGTTCCGTGGCCCTGTGACAACACCAAATACATCACCCACTTCCCCGAAGAGCGCACCATCTGGAGCTACGGATCCGGGTACGGAGGCAACTCGCTGCTCGGCAAGAAGTGCTACTCGCTGCGCATCGCCTCGGCGATGGCCCGTGATGAGGGCTGGCTGGCCGAACACATGCTCATCCTCAAGCTCACCTCACCGGAAGGTGCGGTGCACTACATCGCCGCCGCTTTTCCCAGCGCCTGCGGCAAAACCAATCTCGCCATGCTCGAACCCACCGTGCCAGGCTGGAAAGCCGAGACACTCGGCGACGACATCGCCTGGATGCGCTTCGGCGAGGACGGGCGCCTCTACGCGGTCAACCCGGAATTCGGCTTCTTCGGTGTCGCACCAGGAACCGGGTACGGCACCAACCCCATCGCCATGCGCACCATCGAAAAGGGCAACACGATCTTCACCAACGTCGCGCGCACCGACGACGGCGACGTCTGGTGGGAGGGCATGACGACCGCACCCGCCCATCTGACCGACTGGCGCGGCAACGACTGGACCCCGCAGACGGGTGAACCGGCCGCACACCCCAACTCGCGATTCTGCACCCCGATCAGCCAATGCCCGATCGTCGCGCCCGAATGGGACGATCCCCGAGGCGTGCCCATTTCCGCGATCCTGTTCGGCGGGCGCCGCGCCAGCACCGTCCCCCTGGTCACCGAAGCCCGCGACTGGCGCCACGGTGTCTTCCTCGGTGCCACGCTCTCCAGCGAGACCACCGCCGCGGCCACCGGCCAGGTCGGCATCGTGCGCCGGGACCCGATGGCGATGCTGCCCTTCATCGGGTACCACGCCGGCGACTACCTTCAGCACTGGCTGCGCATCGGCGAACACGCCGACCCCGCCAAACTCCCCAAGATCTTCCATGTCAACTGGTTCCGCCGCGGCGACGACCGCCGGTTCCTGTGGCCCGGATTCCGGGAAAACTCCCGCATCCTCGAATGGATCATCCGGCGAGTCGAACAGACCGCCACCAGCAGCCTGACTCCCATCGGCTCCGTCCCCACCGCCGACGACCTCAGCCTCGACGGCCTGGACACGCCCCGCGAGGACATCGAAGCGGCGCTGCGCGTGGACCCGGCCGAATGGCAGGACGAGATCCCGCTCATCGAAGAATGGTTCGCCACTATCGGTGCCAAGCTTCCCACCGGACTACGCGAAGAACTCAATCATCTCAAAAACCAGCTATCCCGATAAGCCCTGAAACAGACCACGCTTTCCGGTGGGCAGGACTCCAGCGCGATCCCCGCCCACCGGAACAAGCCACGGTGCCCGAAACCGTCAGTCAGCCCGTTCGATCAGCACTGGCATAGCAAGGTCGACCGGCCCCGAGGGAGCGCCTTGCTGCCGGCCATCAAGATCGACCAGTTTGCGGGACGCCTCGTTCAGACTGATCTGAAGGCCTTGGACCTCTCCAAGCCATCCGTTAAGTTGCGCTTCCTAGTGCCTCATCAAGGAACGTTGACGTTGTAATCGTGTCGTGTGGACATTTGGGGTGTGTCAGTCGAACGGCTCTGGTCTACTTCCGGTGGTGACGTTGGGTAGTTCATTCGAGCAGGATGTGGTGGCGTAGGAGTGGGAAAGCTGCGCGTCCGTACATTTGCCGCTTGATCAGCTTTGTCTTGTTCGGTTCGTCCATTGTGGAATGAGTGCGTGAGGGCGGCATTGACGGCGTGGCGATCGAGTTCGAGTCCGCGAGTGAACGCGTGTAGATGGGGCAGGTTTTCGGCCCGGGCCAGCTCGATCCAGTCGGTGAGGCGCATATCGTTGCCGGTGGCAGGAGCCAGAAGCGCGGCGAAGTCGCCGACGAGACCGGCCAGGGCTGTATCTCGGGGCAGGCGCTCACGGCGGCGTCGAGCCGTTCTCGCTGGTGGGCTTTGAGTCGGTCTGGTCGTGTGAGCAGGTAACGGGCCAGGCGCCGTGGGGAGATCGCTGGTCGGTCGGATTCGACGCGGCCTTGGGTGATGTAGCGGTAGAGCAGGTTGTGACTTCCTGGGTAGCCGAGCTGTGTGATCTCGGCGAACAGGGTCTTCACCGGGACGGCGGGATCGGCTTCACGGCGACGGCGTAGATGCTCCCGGTAAGGGTCGACCAACGTGGGGCGGTATTTCGGCGCCCGAACCAGACTGTCGGCGCTCACGGATTTCCCCAGGTTAGGGTGGTTTTCGCTCACGTTATTCCCCAGGTTGGCGTTCACGTAATTCCCGTGTGGGTGTTGAGCGTGTCGCTGTTGGTGTGGTCCTCGCAGGACGAAGGCTGCTCTCGTTGGATCGAGCTGACGGGAGCCTGGATTGGCGAGGAGACGTTCAACGTGGTCGACGTGACCGAGATTCTGGTTCATTGGTATGCGGGCCGCTCGCAGAGTGAGATCGCGACCAGTCTGGGAGTGGATCGCAAGACGGTGAAGAAGTACGTCACTCCGGCGGTCGAGGCTGGGTTGGTGCCGGGTGGTCCGGCGAAGCCGGTGCTCGAGTGGGAAGAGCTGGTGCGGGGCTGGTTCCCGGAGTTGGCTGATTTGCGGCTGCGGCAGACGACGTGGCCCGAGATCGAGACCCACCGTGACTATATCGTGGCGATGCTCGCGGCCGGGGTGTCCAAGCAGAC
The DNA here is from genome assembly GCF_000737195.2 of Sciscionella sediminilitoris. Lineage (GTDB taxonomy): Bacteria > Actinomycetota > Actinomycetes > Mycobacteriales > Pseudonocardiaceae > Sciscionella > Sciscionella sediminilitoris. Next base: position 56,643 of record NZ_JALM01000042.1, on the reverse strand, counting down.
GATCTGGCAGCGGCTGGCTGATGAGCATGGACTGGTCGCGTCGGTGGCGTCGTTGAAGCGCTATATCGCGGCGAATCTGCCCGAGGACGACCGGCGGGCCCGGGTGACGGTGTTGCGGGAGGATCCGCCACCGGGGCAGGAAGCACAGATCGATTACGGCTATCTGGGGTCGTGGACGGATCCGGTGGGTGGCCGGAAACGTCGGGTGTGGGCGTTTGTGATGGTGCTGGCCTGTTCGCGGTTGATGTTCGTGCGCCCGGTGCTGACCATGGATCAGCAGGCCTGGACCGAGGCTCACGTGGAGGCGTTCGCGTTCTTCGGTGGGGTGCCGCACCGGCTGGTGCCGGACAACTTGCGCACCGGGGTGGACCGCACTGATCTGTATGACCCGAAGATCAACCGCTCGTATGCCGAGCTCGCGCAGCATTACGGGACGCTGGTGGACCCGGCCCGAGCGCGCAAACCGAAGGACAAGCCCCGGGTGGAGCGCCCGATGCCTTATGTTCGGGACTCGTTCTGGCGCGGCCGCGAGTTCGGTTCGTTGCAGCAGATGCAGGAGACCGCGGTCCTGTGGTGCCGGGAGGTCGCTGGCCGCCGGTCCTGCAGGCCCCTGGCCGGTGCGTCCCCGGTCTCGGTGTTCGAAGCGGTCGAAGCCGAAACACTGCTGGCGTTGCCGCGCAAGCCGTTCGTGCTCGCCACGTGGTCGAAAGCCACCGTGGGCCCGGATATTCACGTCAAGGTCGGCAAGAGTCTGTATTCGGTGCCGTGGCGTCACATCGGCCGGAAAGTGGATGCGCGGGCGACCGCGACCATGGTGCAGATCTTCGATGACGGTCAGCTGATCGCGACGCATCCGCGCAAGCAGGCCGGGAAACAGACCGATTTCGGGCACTATCCACCGGAGAAGATCGCGTTCAAGATGCGCACTCCGGTGTGGTGTCGCACCCGCGCCGCCGAGATCGGGCACGCGTGTGTCGCCGTGATCGCTGAGCTGCTCGAGGTCAATGCCTTGTTCCGGTTGCGCGGTGCTCAAGGAGTGCTCGGGCTGGCCGACAAACACGGCCCCGAACGGCTCGAAGCGGCCTGCGCCAAAGCGATCGCGGTCGGCGACCCCTCGTATCGCACGATCAGGGGCATCCTCGCCGCTGGGTTGGAAACCGATCCCGCGCCGCCACCGACCGGTGACGGTGGTGCCGCGGCGTTCCTGCATGGTCCTTCGCGGCTGTTCCGCAACGTCATGGCCATGCCCACCGCGGACGCCACGCTCGCTCAGGACCGGTCCACCGCGAGCACCGACCGCGATCCCAGCGGGGACAACGAGCCGGGGGTGTCGGCATGATCGTCGATGTCGCGCTCGAGCAGGCACTGCGGAATCTGAAACTGTCCGGGATGCTTCAAACTCTGGAAGCCCGCCTCGCCCAGGCCCGCGCCGGGGAACTCGGTCATATCGAGTTCCTGCAGGTGCTCTGCCATGACGAGATCGCCCGCCGGGAATCCCAGGCCATCACCCGCCGGATCCGGCGAGCGCAGTTCGAACAACAGGTCACCCTCGAGGGATTCGACTTCGCCGCGAGCCCGAAACTGCCCGCGGCACAGATCCGTGATCTGGGTGCGCTGCGCTGGCTGACCGCCGGTGAGTCGGTCATCCTCTACGGGCCGGTCGGGGTCGGAAAGACCCACGTCGCTCAAGGCCTCGGGCACCTCGCGATCCGCCAGGGCGCCGACGTCAAGTTCGCCAAAACCAGCCGCATACTAGCCACCCTCGCCGGCGGACACGCCGACCGCAGCTGGGACAAACGCCTACGCGAACTGGCCAAACCCGCCGTGCTCATCCTCGACGACTTCGGCATGCGCGAACTGTCCACCACCCAAGCCGACGACCTCTACGAGCTGATATCCGAACGCGCCACCACCGGCCGCTCCCTGGTTCTGACCTCGAACCGGTCACCAGTCGACTGGTATCCACTGTTCCCCAACCCCGTGGTCGCCGAATCACTGCTCGACCGGCTCATCAACACCAGTCACCAAGTCTTCATGAACGGCCCCAGCTACCGGCCCAACAAACGCCCCACCCCGGGCGACTCAACCACCAAGGAGGCCACCGGGTAAAACAACACCACAAGGACCCACCACCTGCGGAATAACATGAGCACAGGCGCCGGGAATTACGTGAGCGCCGACACGCATCAAGGCCCGCAGCGCGGTCTGCGGCGAGAGCGCGACTCCGAGCCCGCCCAGCACCCGGGCGCCGGCACGTCCGGCCAACTCCCGGACGACGATGCCCACCTGCGTGGTCAGCCGCACGGTCCGTCGCTGATACCACTCGATGACGCCAGCAGGCTGCTCACGGAAAGTCTGCCGTGGACAGTCAAGGCTGGGGCAGCGCATGCGCCGCGCCCGCAGGCAGATCAGCACGCGCCGCCCGCCGACTGGCAGGTCGGCGATCTGCCGATGGATGTAGCCATGCACCCGGCCAGTCCGAGTCGCGCATCCCGGGCATGCCACCGGATCGGGCCGAGTTGACGCCCACACTGCCAGAGACCCTGCGTCCTCATCTACACCGTCGATGACCAGGGACGGCAGTCCCGGGAACACCAGCTTCAGAAGGTGATCAGCATCGCACTGGCCTCACACTGGCCCGAGGTACCCGATGCGACACGCACCGACACGCACAGCCACCACCGGATTCGGATCAGAGCCGTTGATCTGACACTCCCCTGTCCGGACGAGCGTTGGTCATGCGATGACCTTGTTCGGGGTTTCTTCCGTACGGTCAGATTTCCGGTGGGGGCACGATGCCGGAGAGTACCGCTCCGCTGATGCCGCCGTCGATCACAAGCGGATGCCCGTTGATCCAGGAGGAATCCGGCGAAGCCAGAAACAGGATGGCGGAGGCGACCTCGTCGGGCGTGGCGTGTCGGCCGAGCAGACCCTTCAGCCCGTCCAAGGTGTCCTTGCCCATCGACTGTTCGAAGTCCGGCAGGATCGGGGTCTGCACCGGCCCGGGAAGTACCGCGTTCATCCGCAGTTCCTGCTCGACGAGGCCGGTCGCCATCGCCATCGTGTAGACGGTGACGCATTCCTTGGCGAAGTTGTACGCGTTTCCCTCTTGCGGGTGCTCTTCGAACCAGCGCAGCCCTGACTCGAAGGTGTCCTGCGTCAGGAGTTCACGGATGGCGCCGAGACGCTCGGCCCACTGGAAACCCGCGGTCGACGAGACGTTGACGATGGTTCCGCCCGGTTCGAGCCGGTCGAACATCGCCTCGGACAAATGACGCATGCCGAGGAAATTCACCTTGAAAACGAGCGTCGGATCGTACGTGCCCGGCAGTCCGGCGACGTTGATGTGCGCGTTCCATCCGGTACCGAGCTGTTCGACGGCCTGATCGATGCTCGCGCGATCGGAAAGGTCGACGGTGATGTGCTCATCGACGGCGGCCGCTGGTTCGTTGCGGTCGAGACTGGTCACGCTGGCCCCGCCCTTGATGAGCTGTTCGGCAACCGCGTGGCCGATACCGGAAGCTGCGCCCGTCACCACGCAGCGGAGCCCGTTCGTACTCGTCATTGAGATTCCTTTCGCTGCACGCCACGCTTACGGTAGGCATGCTATCGCAGTTGTTTAACGTAGACTATAAAGTGCGGTACGCTGTCGCTTCAAGGGTGGCCCGGACCGGTCCCTGATGGCTGTAGCAAAGGAGCAGAGCAGTGACGTCTGACCTGACGAGCGGGACACCGAAGGCGCCGACCGTCGCAGCCGTGCAGCGGCCGGACTCGTCGGCCGTGACAGAACTGGTAAGTAGGCTGCGCGCCACGTTCGCCGCCGCGAAGACCAAGGATGTGCAGTGGCGAATCAGGCAGCTTCACGGTGTCGAGCGGTTGCTCGAAGAGCATGAGAAGGCGATCGCCGATGCGCTCTATGCGGATCTCGGGCGCCCCTATGGCGAAGCGTGGCTCGGTGACATCGCCTCGTCCAAAGCGGAGGCCGCGTTCGCGCGCAAGCGAGTACGGCGCTGGGTCAAGCGCAGGCGCACCTCGGTCGCGTTGACGTCTCTTCCTGGGCGCGGCTGGTATGAGTACGAACCACTCGGCACGGTGCTCATCATCGGTCCGTGGAACTACCCGGTCTACCTGACACTGGGGCCGTTGGTAGCCGCGATCGCAGCGGGGAATTGTGCGGTGATCAAACCGTCGGAACATGCGCCCGCAACGGCGAGGCTGCTGGCCGATCTGCTGCCGAAGTATGTCGATCGGCAGGCATACTCCGTGGTGCAGGGTGAGGCGGAACTGACGAAGGCATTGATCGGTGAAGGGTTTGACCATGTCTTCTTCACCGGTGGAACCGAGGTGGGCAGGCGCATCATGGAAGCCGCCGCACCGAACCTGACTCCGGTCACGCTGGAACTTGGCGGCAAAAGCCCGGTAATCATCACGGAGAGCGCGAATCTGGCCGTTGCCGCGAAGCGGATCGCCTGGGTCAAGTTGCTGAACTCCGGGCAGACCTGTATTGCTCCCGACTACGTACTGGTGCAGCACTCTGTCCAGGACCGATTCCTCGAAGAGTTGACGAAGGCGGTGCGCGCTTTGCGTGCACACCAGTCCTGCTCGACCCAGCCGATCGTGAACAGGCGGCAGTTCGAACGGCTCACCGCGGCGCTCGATGGTTCGGACGGTGAGCGGGTGGTCGGGGGCGGCTATGACGCGGCAGCGCTCGGGATCGAGCCGACGATCATCCTCGATCCGGCGCCGGACTCTCCGGTCATGGCCGAAGAGATCTTCGGTCCGATCCTGCCGGTGCTCACAGTGGACTCACTGGATTCTTCGGTTCGTTTTGTGAACGAACGGCCCAAACCGCTTGCGATATACCTATTCACCAAATCGAACGCTCAACGGGAACGAGTGCTGCAGGCGACGAGCTCCGGAGGTGTCGTGGTCAACCACGTCGCCATGCATTGTCTCGAGCCGAACCTTCCGTTCGGGGGTGTGGGCGACAGCGGTATCGGTGCCTACCACGGACGGTGGGGCTTCGAAAACCTCAGCCACCGGAAGGCTGTGCTCTCGAAACCGTCCAGGCCGGATCCCGCGCTGCTGTACCCGCCGTATACCGAACGGAAGCTGCGTTTGTTGCGCCGATTCTTCTGAGTACCTCCACGTTCTCCTGATTGTCGCTGCGATTGGCGCCGTAGCGCCGGTGGCCGACCATGGCGAAAAGGGCGGTCCCGGGCGGACTGAGCGCGGGCATTTCTACCAGGGCGCCGAATTCCGCAGGGTTCCGCCGATCCCGTACCTGAACAAGGGACGGTCCGGCTCCGGTGCGGCTGTCGGCGTCCCGAACCCGAGGGCGCTTGCTTTTTACTTTAATCTTGACTATAAAATCTGTAGCAGTTGGCCACCCGAGGGCTTCAGCGGTGCGTGGCCAGCGGGTACGCAATGAGGCGTGGGAGCGATGACGATGAGTATCCGATTACGTCGATGCAGGGGCCGTTGCGGCGTTCCGATGCCGGCTCGAGACCTATTCTCGGTGCGGCGATACCGGATTGCTCTGGTTCGTCCGGTGCGGCCTGCCGGTGGCCAGTCATGAACCGGCTCGCACCGGAGGCAGCGGCAGCAGAGCACGGCGGGCAGGGGGCACAACTTCGGCGCGCCGTGCTCGTCGATGACCACCAGCTGGTGCTGGACGGCCTGGCGCGCTTGGCGAACCGCTTCGGCATCAAGGTCGTCGCAGCGTTCCTGGACCCGGCCGAGGCGATACGATTCCTGACTTCACGGACGATCGATCTGTTGGTCGTAGACCTGCGTCTCGGCTCTCTATCAGGTGTCGATCTCGTCCGAAGCGCTCGCCTGCTCAGCCCTGGCGTTCACATCGCCATGTTGACCAGTTATGACGACCCCACATCGGCGGCCAGTGCCCTTGACGCCGGGGCGCGGAGCTTCCTGCTGAAAAGCACACCGTCCGAGGAGCTGGGAAAGCAGCTCCGCGCCGCGGCGGATGGGCAGAGCGTGATCGATGTGACGGCGGTGCCGGAAGACCTGAGCGAGGCCGAGATTTCCTTGACCCCGAACGAACGCGCTGTGCTGGAGCTCGTCGCCGAAGGTCTCACCAATCGCGAAATCGGCGAAAGAATACATTTGAGCAGATACACCGTCAAAGATCACCTCACCAGGGTCATGCGAAAACTCGGAACCGGAACCAGAACGAAGACGGTGACCCGTGCTGTCCAATACGGACTACTTGAGGAGATGGCCGTAATATGATGAATCGTGGCGCGCTCCGTCGGCCTTTTTACCGTATCGATCTTATGGCGTGGGCGGAACATGTCGATGCGCCCGTGTTGGTGCGTGGAGCGTCTCGCGGTTTCACCCTTTTCGTTCTCGGCGGTCTCGCGGAGCCTCTGGTGGCAGATCTCGTTCCGTCAATCGGCCGGTACTGCCTCATCGCTGTCGCCGTCTTGGCTTTTGTGTCGGCTTCCGCGCGTATAGGAGAGGCGGAGTGGCCGATTTTGCACGGGGCCATTGCCTCGCTTTCTGCTTATCTTCTCGTGTTGCCATTGGTGATACTCGGCGGGGGACTGCACGGGGGACAGGTTGCTCTGACCGTGTGCACCGGAATTGTCATCGGCGGTCTTCGCGGATTTGCTTCAACTATTATGCGATCGCGAAAGGCGCGGCGGTGATACCTCCATGTGGGGGTTCCGAGACCGACAGCCGGAGGTTTTCGGGGTAATCGTGTGGAAATATAGATTCTGATCGGGTTCACTTTGTAGCAATGTCGGAGCGAGGAGCGAGGAGCCTGCGTTGACCGTTTCCAGGGTTTCGCTTGGCCGGCGCCGGGCGTTACGTATCCGTAAGGCCCTGGATGCCGTGGCGGCGCCGCTCGCCGATGCCGGCGATATCGTCCGGTTCGGCGCCAAGGTGCTGTGGTCGGCCGCGCGGCATCCGGTCGGCTACTGGGGTGAAGTGCGCAACCAGCTGTTCGACGCGCTGAAGCTGTGCTGGTTTCCCCTTTTTCTCTCCAGCACGGCGTTCGGGCTCGGTGTCGTGGGGATCCAGGCAGGCAACCTTCTTGCGCTACTCGGTGTCCCCGAACGGCTCGGATCGCTGATGGTGGTCGGTAGCGTTCGTGAGTTCGGGCCGTGGATCGACGCCATGATCGTCGCGGGCGTCGTCGGTACCGCCTTGACTGCCGACCTCGGCGCTCGGCGTACCCGCGAGGAAATCGACGCCATGGAAGTGCTCGGCGTCGACGCGATACGGACGCTCGTGGTGCCGAGAGTAGTGGCGATGGTGATCGTGACGGCGCTGATGGATCTGCTCTCCCTCGCCTGCGGTGTCATCGGCGGTTATGTAGGAGCGGTACCGCTGCACGGGGCGGACGCGGCTTCGTTCTTCTCGCTGTTCTTTGCCAACTCGACAACGACCGATATATGGGCCACGGTAGCGAAAACTGCACTGTTCGGACTCATCATCGGGGTTGTGTGCAGTTACAAGGGATACCGTGCCGCCGGCGGTCCGGTCGGGGTCGGCCGTGCGGTAAACCAGGGGGTCGTGATCGCCTTCGCGTCCACATGGATCTTCAACGCCGTCTTCACGGCGATCCTGCTCGGGCTCAACCCCGGCATGCAGGCATTCAAGTGAGGTGGAACTGCCGTGACGACTACCGATTCGCAAAACGGGCGTGAAAGCAGGTCACCCCGGAGTCCACGAGAGGACTACGTCGAACTCTCGCTCTCCGGTGCCCTTGGCAAAGTACGTACAGCCGTAGGAACAGGTGGTGAGATCGCCAAGTTCTCCGGGCGCACCGTCCGGTCGTTCGGTGACCTTCGGCATTTCGTTCCCGAGATATTTCATCAGACCGGGATCATCATCCTATCGAGCGGGCTGATTATATGGCTGATGCAGTTCGTCATCGGCTATGAGTGCGGCCTGGAAGGGAAATACGTACTCGATCAGATCGGAGCGCCGCTCTATTCGGGTGTGTTCAACGCATGGTGCCTGCTGCGGGAAATGTCGCCGTATATGTACGGTTACATCTTCGCGGCGAAGGTCGGCTGTGGACTGGTGGCGGAGATCGGTTCGATGCGTATATCGGACGAGATCGATGCACTGGAGGTCATGGGCGTCAAATCCCGGAGCTATCTGGTCGGCACACGGGTGGTCGCGGCATGGCTGGCGATCCCTTTTCTGTTCGTCGTCGGTCTCGGGATCTCCTTCATCGGCGGCTACCTGGTGACCGTGCAGCTGCTCGGCGGTGTCTCGTCCGGGGGTTACTCGTTCATATTCTGGCTTTTTCAGAATCCGCTTGACCTGTTGTACGCGCTGATAAAGGTCATTCTCATGGCCACGGCCATCATATTTGTCGGCTGTTATTACGGATACAACGCGGGCGGTGGACCCGTAGGTGTCGGGAGAAATACTGCGAGATCGATGATGCTGAACATGGTGCTGGTCCACGTGATCGCGTTCCTTTCGACCCAGTTGCTCTGGGGCGGAAACGTCAATGCGCCGGTTGCCAACTGAGGAGTCGAACACTTCGGAGGAACAAGTGTACGGGAACCGCGCCGACACCGGAACGATCAACGGTGAAGTAGATTCCGCCGCCATGCGCGGTGATCAGCGGCTGGATCCGGAGCCGTCGACCATGCAGGTGCGAAACTTGAAGAAGTCTTTTGGCGATTTTCAGGTCATGAAAGATCTGACGCTGAACTTCAAGGATAACGCGATCACCACTATCCTTGGTCCTTCGGGTACTGGGAAGAGCGTCTTGATCAAACATCTCGTCGGCCTGCTCGAACCCGATGAGGGTGAGGTGATCGTCTTCGGGAAGAACATCTGGAATATTCCGGAAGCCGAACGTTACGAGATACGAAAGAATTTCGGCGTCCTGTTCCAAGACGGTGCGCTTTTCGGATCTATGAATCTTTACGACAACATAGCCTTCCCGTTGCGAAAGCATACCGATATGAGCGAGGATGACATCGAGGAGCTCGTGATGAGCCGGGCGAAGGAAGTCGGGCTGGAGGCTTCGATCGGCAAGACGCCCTCCGAGATTTCCGGAGGAATGCGTAAACGCGCCGGATTCGCCCGTGCTTTGGTGCTGAACCCGAAGATCGTACTTTTCGACGAGCCCGACTCCGGCCTTGACCCGGTGCGGACGAGTCTGCTCTGCGATTTGATCCTCGATATCCACAAAGAATACGGCGGTACCTACCTCGTGGTCACTCACGATATTCGGAGCGCGAGGAAGTTGAGCGACTATGTGGGCCTGATCTGGCGAGGCGAGGTCGTGCATTACAGCGGGGCCGAGGAGGCCTTCGCTTGTTCGGATCCGTTCGTCCGCCAGTTCCTCGCGGGCGAGTCGGCCGGCCCGTTGGGAATGGACTGACGATGCGTAGAACGCTGCTTGTCGTGATCGCGGTGGCCGTCGTGCTCGGTGCCGCCGGATTCGTCTTCCTCGGCGGCGATTCGTATCGGGTGACGGTGATGCTGGCTTCGGCGACGAACCTGGTCCCCGGGGGAACCGTGCAGATGCACGGATTCGAGGCAGGAACCGTCGAGTCGATCGAGGCCGAGAACGGCAAGGCGAAGGTGACCCTCGATCTGGACTCTTCCCACACGCCGCTGCACGCCGGTGCGAGCGTGGTCGTGCGCTGGAAGGCCCTGGTAGGGGAACGGCACCTGGATCTCACCGATGGTCCCGCTTCGAACATAGTGATCCCCAGTGGGGGGATGATCCCGGGCAGCATGCCCCAGCCGATGGAGATCGACCAGGTGTTGGCTGCACTGGACAAGCCGACACGGGACAAGCTCAACGCGCTGGTCAACCGGCTCGACGGAACGCTGAAGGGGCATGAGCAGGACGTCAATGACACGGTGCGCTCGGCGGGCCCCGCACTCGGTGCACTCGGCGAGGTACTCAAAGGCCTGGGGACCGACGGTCCGGCGATCAAGGCACTGGTGACGCAGGTCGAGCAGATGCTCTCGACACTGTCTAATCGGGACGGACAGGTGCGCGATATCGTGGACCGGCTCTCGCAACTGAGTTCGGCGACCGTCGATCAGCGCGGCGCACTCGCCGCGACGCTGCGCAAGTTGCCTGGGACGCTGGACACCGCCAAATCGACGCTCGACACGGTACCTTCTGCCACCGACCGGGCGGTACCGCTGCTCGATGAGCTCAAACCGGCCACCGATCGGCTTCCCTCGGTGGCGGGGAACCTTCAACCGGTACTGAGCGATTTGCGTCCCCTGACCGCGCAGCTGCGCCCGACACTGGCCTCGGCGAGCACACTGCTGCGCTATACGCCCGGTCTGCTCGACCGTGCGCACGCTGTGGTTCCCGGGGTGAACTCGCTGGTGACCAACCTGACGCCGGCCGTGGACTTTCTCCGGCCCTACACTCCCGAGCTCGCCGGGCTCGTGTCGAACTGGGGTTCGGCGATGGGGAACTACTCGGGTACCGGTCATTACGCGCGGGTTCTCGCGCAAGTCGGGCTGAGCAGCGTGAACATCAACCCTGGCATCACACCGCCCGGATTCAAGGTCGAACAGCAGCCGTCCCCCGGTGCGCTCGCCGGCCAGCCGTGGACCGATGCCGCGGGGGAGGGAGTCCGGTGAACGCACGTAAGTCGAGTATCAAGCCCGGCCTGCGGCGGATGCCGGTCGGAAAAACGGTACTGCTGGTCGTCGCGGTCTTGCTCGCGGCCTCCGGCTGGACGGTAGTGGGCACGACAGCCGATCAGCAGGGCGGAGTGCTTCGTGCCCAGTTCACCGATGCGAGCCCGTTGCTTGAGGGCAGCGATGTGAAGGTGCACGGGGTGAAGGTGGGGTCCATCTCGGCTATCCGGCTCGCGAAGCCGCATGAGGCCGTGGTGTCGATGAAGCTCGACAGCAGCGCATACCCGATCCACACGGACGCACACGCGACGATCCGGGCAGTGAGCCTGCTCGGCGAACGTTATCTTGACCTCGATCGTGGCTCGGACGCGGCGCCTGCGCTACGGCCCGGTGAAGTGTTGCCGACGAAGCAGACGGCCCAGAGCACCGATCTCGACCAGGTGCTCGACACGGTGGACCAGCCCACAGGTGATGCGCTGAGCGCGCTGATCGGTACGCTGGGCGAAGGCCTGGACGGGAACGGTCAGAACGCCAGGAAAGCGATTGCCGCGCTCGAACCGGCGATGCGTGACACCGGCAAGTTTTCCCGGATCCTGCACGATCAGAACGGTGTGCTAAACGATCTGGTCGACAAGCTCGGGCCGGTGACCAAGGCACTCGCCGACGACCACGGGAAATCGCTCGACGGCCTGATGTCCTCCGCGAATCAGGTGACGGCTGTCACCGCTGCGCGGCAGCGAGAGTTGAATGACACGCTGGAGCAGTTGCCCGCGACGCTGACGGATGCGAGCCGCACCCTCTCGACGTTGACCTCCACGGCGCGCCAGACGACGCCCTCGCTACGGGCGTTGCGCCCGGCAACGGACAATCTCGACCGGATCAGCGCGGAACTCCAAGGATTCACCGCGTCCGCGAATCCGGCGCTGGGCAGCGCCGAACCGGTGCTCGACCACGCCAAGCAGCTCCTCGAGCAGGCCCGCCCCGTAGCCGATCAGCTTCGTGCCGCGAGCCCGAACCTTCGTGGTGTGGTCTCGAATGCGCGGCCGGTGGTCACCGATCTTTCGGACAACTTCGGCAACGTATTGAACTTCTTGCGCTACTGGGCATTGACGACCAACGGCTACGACGGCATCTCGCACTACTTCCGCGCCCACCTGAGTTTCGACGCCAACATCACCCTCGGCAGCGTACTGCCCGAACTGCTCGGCAAGAAGGCGACCGGAATTCCCTCGCTCAACCAGCCGCCGCCTGGTGCCGCCGGTGGCGCCCAGCCACAACGTCCGGCGCCGGGACCGATCGCCCAAGAGCAGCCACATGGACTCGGCGGTGTGCTCTCCTCGCTGTTGGGTAAGCAGGGCAGCCAGCCGAGTGGATTGCTTGCACCGCAGAAGAAACCGGACGGAAGCGCCACAGGCCTGAGCGCGCAGCAGGAATCGAACGCGATGCAATTCCTCATCGGAGGCGGGAACTGATGGCAGCACGCAAGCGCACCAAGTCAGTGGTCATCGGTGGCGTTGTCGCTGCTGTGTTCGCCGCCGCGGCGATATTCGCAGTCTCCGCCCAACACGGGATCCCGGGAACGACAAGACTGACGGTGCGCGCGGCCTTCAGCGACGTCGGTTCGCTGCGGCCGGGCGATGACGTCAGGATCGCAAGTGTCCGCGTCGGCCAGGTCGGCGATATCCGCCTGGTGCGCGGTGTGGCGATAGCGGATCTCAACCTGAGCAGTACCGACAAGATCTACCGCAACGCCAATGCGACGGCGGCCTCGGTGGGCGCGCGCTCGGCCCTCGGCCTCAAGTTCGTGAACCTGAATCCCGGAACACCGGACGCCGGCGCGCTCCGTCCGGGGCAGTTGCTCGGACCTGCGGATACGACCGGGGCACAGGATGTCACCGACCTGCTTGCCGTCCTGGACAAACCGACTCGCGACGCACTCGGCTCGACGATTCGCCAGACCGGACGCGGGCTGGCCGGACACGCGAAGGATCTGCACGACACGGTCGGAGCCCTCCCCGACGAGCTGCCGGATGTCGGTACGATCTCACGGGCGCTCTCGTCGCGTGGCGGAGCGGGAACGGCAAGAATGCTGCGTGCGGTGGATGCGTTCGCCGGGCGCTTTCAGGGACGCCAGCAACAACTCGCCGGTCTGGTCAGGCAGCTCGATACCACGCTCGACGCCGCCGCGACCGACGGCGGGGCGCCGTTGTCCGCAACGCTGCGAAAGGTGCCGGGCACGCTGACCGAGGCACGGACCGCGCTGCGCAAGCTGAACCCTCCGCTCGCCGATACCGGCTCCGCGATGACGCAGCTGCGCAGTGGGGCAGAGGCACTCGGCAAAGCGACTCCCGATGTCCGCGGCGTGTTGCGGGAAGGGGTCCGGCCGCTGAACAAGGTGCCGCCCGTGGCCACCAAGGCAGATCCGGCCGTCCGCGATCTGACCGGTGTCATGCGGGATGCCCGGCCGTTGGCGCCGAAACTCACCAAGACCGTGAACACGGCCGCCGATCCGGTCGCGACGTTGCGCGCCTACTCCCCGGAGATCGCGGACTTCTTCACCTACGTGACGCGTGCGCTCAGCGACGGGGATGACTCCGGACATTGGGCACGGTTCTTCATCTTTCCGAGCACCGAGTTGCTGACCGGACTGGTCCCAGGCCTCAAGGATCCGACCGTGTCACGGAATCCCTACCCGGCCCCTGGACAGGCGATCAAGGACCGCAAGACCAGCCTGCTTGGGCAGAACGGCGGAAAGTGATGGCACGTATCGGTTTGCGCAATTCGCGGGGGATCCGGCCGCTGACCCTGGGCTTGGTGCTGATCACGGCTACTGCCGCGATCGGCGTGCTGATCTTCTACAAGCAACAGCTGGAGGTCGCGTTCAGCGGTGAGCCCACGATCACGGCGCGGTTCAGTCAGGACTACGGCATCGTTCCGTACGGCAGCCAGGTCAAGATGTCCGGGATCGACGTCGGTACCGTCACGGCCGTGGACCGGGATCGCTCCGGTTCGGCGATGGTCACGATGCGCGTCGGTGACGATATCCCCGATAAGCTCCGCAGCCGACCGTCGGCGAGAATCCGGCCGACCACGCTGCTGGGTGGCAACTACTACATCGACCTGGTCCCGGGCGGACCCCCAGGACGCTCGGCTGCCGGGATTCCGCAGACACGGACCACAGTCCCGGTCGAGATGGACAAGATCACCAGGACACTTCAGCCCGATACGCTGCGATCATTGCAGGGAACGGTCCGAAATGGAGCCGAGACCTTGGATGGCCGTGGGCACAAGGCGCTGCAGGATTTGCTCGCGGACGCGCACAGCACTCTTACCGACGCGGGACCGGTGTTCACTGCGGTGCAAGGGAACCGTCCAGGTAGCGATCTTCCCAATCTGGTCGACGGGCTCGAGCAGACGGCGGCGGCGCTGACCAGACAGCAGGGGCAGCTCGACTCGATCACGGCCGATCTGGACCGCACCGGGACCGTGCTCGGAAACCGTTCGCAGGATCTCGCCGGCACTCTGCACAAGCTGCCCGCCACACTCGATTCGACCGATTCCGGGCTGGCGGAGCTGAAGGATTCCCTGGTCAAATTGCGCGAAACCGCGGGGCCCGCGCGTCCGGCAGTGCGGGAGCTGAACACCACGCTCGCCCATCTCGACCCCGCCCTGACCAAGGCACGCCCGGTGGTCGGTGATCTCAAGAATCTGCTGACCAATGCCCGCCCCCTTGTCGACCAGCTGACCCCGACCGCGAAGCAGCTTTCGCCGGTGCTCGACGACTTGCGTGGACCGGTGCTCGACCGGTTGAACGGTCCTGTCACGAAGACGGTGCTCTCGCCGTATCACGGCACCGGTCACTACAAGAACAGCGGCGGGAATCAGCCGTTGTACAAGCAGCTGGCCTACACGGTCGCCGGGATGGACCGGCTCGCCTCCGTCACTGACAAGAACGGCGCCACGATCGGATTCGGCATCGGGGTCAGCGCGGGAACGGTCAGCGGCCTGCCGATCAGCCTCGAACAACTGCTCGGACATCTGACGGGTATCAGTGAGAAGGGCGATAGATGAGTAAGCGCGCCAAGCTGCGCAAGTACTGGCAGCGCATCCGTACCGAGCCGAAACTCGGCCGTAATGTCGCGATGTTCGTCGTGCTGCTCCTGCTCGCCGGGGTTGCCGGTGGGATCATTCTCGGCCACCAGGGCTCCGGACTGACCGCGTGGCCGTGGACGAACCGGTTCGTCTTCCACGCCAAGTTCTCCGATGCACAGGGTGTCGCGGCGGGACAGGGGCAGGAAGTCCGGATTGCCGGTGTCACGGTCGGTGCCATCCAGGCGGCCAGTGTCGCCAAGGACGGCACCGCCGACGTCGAACTCGGTATCGACCCGAAGTACCGGGTGTACTCGAACGCGGCGCTGGTGTTGCGCCCCAAGAGCCCGCTCAACGAGATGTACGTGGAAGTGAACCCAGGCGACGCCCAGCACGGGAAGCCGCTGGCTCAGGGAGCGACACTGCCGTTGGGCAATACGCGGAGTCCGGTGACGATCGACAAGGTGACCCAGCACCTGGATCGGGGCACGAGAACGGCGCTCGGCGCGCTGATCAACGAGTCGGACACGGCGCTGGCCGACGCGCCCCGTCACCTGCCCGGTGGCCTGAGCGCGACCGACAAGGTGGTCCGGGATTTGCAACCGGTGATGTCCTCTCTTCGAACGCGCAAGCAGGAGATCGCGGCGCTGGTCAGTGAACTGGCCACGATCTCGCAGGCGGTCGGGGGCAATGACCAGCGGCTCTCCGATCTGGCAGGCAACCTCCAGCAGACCCTGCGGACGGTCGCCGACAAGGGGGGTCCGCTCGACTCCACCCTGCGCCGTCTCCCCGATTTCACCGACCAGCTGCATCAGGCCACACAGGTGGTGCAGGAGCTGACCGGTCAGCTGAACCCGACGCTGGACGACGTCCGGCGCGCGTCGGGCAAACTACCCGGTGCGCTTGCCGGGCTTTCGGATACTGCCGATCGACTCGGATCCGTCGCCGACAAGGCGAAACCCGTTGTGCAACAGGCAGAGCCGGTCGTGTCCGATCTCAGGCCGGTCGTCGGTGACGTGAACGCCGCGCTCCCCGACCTCCAACAGATCAGCTCGCGGCTCGACCCCGTCACTGGTTCGCTGGTGCCGTATCTGCAGGACTTGCAGGCCTTCGTCTACAACACCGGATCGGCCACCAGCGTCACCGACGGGGACGGCGGCATGCTCCGTGGTATCGGGCAGGTCGGTCCGGACACCATTCCGCTGTTGCGCACGCTCGGGAAACCGGCGAAGTGAGGGCCGCATGAAGATCAAACATTCCACGATGGTCCACATCCGGCTCGGGATGGTTCTCGCTTTCGCGGCGGCATGCCTGGCGTTCTTCGGTTATCTGTGGGTTGGTTCTGGTGGCCGGATACCACTGGTGACCAGTGAGGGTTACCGCATCTCGGTGGACATCCCGCACGTCTCCAACCTGGTGGAGAATTCGGAGGTCATGGCGGCCGGGGTAGGGATCGGCAAGGTCGTGTCCATCGAGCCGGACGGCGGGCAGGCGCGAGTGACCATGCAGCTCGATGCCGGTCCGCGCCCGCTGCACAAGGGGGCGACCGTCCGCGTGCGGTACAAGACTCTGTTGGAAGAAAGCTTCGTCGAGGTACACGACGGTGCCGGTGCACCACTGCGCAACGGAACTTTGCTTCCCGACGGGTCTGGACAACCGGCTGTCGAACTCAACGATGTGCTCAATAGTCTCGACCGCCCGACACGGCAGGCATTGGCCAGCTCGGTCCGGTCTCTTGGAAAGGCCACGTCGAACAGCCAGGACAGCCTCTCCGCGGCGATGGCCGGTGTCGGCGATATGTCGCGGGAGGGCCGGGGCGCGCTAGATGCGCTGGCAGGCCAGTCCGGCGACCTGCGCAAGCTGACCGGGGACGCCGCTACGCTGGTCGCCGCGCTGGACAACAAGCAGGGACAGATCGCGAAGCTCGTCTCGGACGCCGACCAGATCAGCAAGGTGACGGCCAACGGGCAGGGTGATATCCGGACGACGCTGCGCAAGCTGCCAGGGGTGCTCGACAGCGCGCGCCGTGCGACCTCGGGGCTCGGTTCGCTTTCCGATTCGCTTGCTCCGGTTGCCACGAATCTGAAGCGATCGGCACCGCAAGTCAGTGCGGCACTGCGGCAACTCCCGGCGACAGCCTCCGATCTGCGCGGACTCCTGCCCTCCCTGGACCGGACCCTCGACAGGGCACCGGGAACGCTGGACAGGGTGCCAGCCGTCTCGAAGGACGTGTCCGCAGCGATCCCGCATGTGGACGTGGCCCTGCGCGATGTGAATCCGATGCTTTCCTACCTGCGCCCGTACGCGCATGACCTGACCGCCTTCTTCACGAATTTCGGCCAGTCGCTCAACACCGACAGCGGGGTGCTGAAGGTGGGGCTGATCGCGAATGAGAAGAGTGCCCCCGGACTGCCGTTGACGACGCAGCTTCCGCTGTTCAACCGGAACAATCCCTATCCGGGGCCCGGTTCGGCTGTGGATCCGGCGCCGTTCACCGGGAAATACCCGCACATCAAACAAGAGGGAAAGTAGATGTTCGGCCAAAGGCTGTCTCGGATGCGGGCCAGACTTGCCCCGCGGCGCGTATGGCTTTCGCTGCTGGGCGGGCTGGTGCTGGCGGGATTCCTCGCCGGGGGGCTGGCGCAGCTGCAGGTTCGTACCGACCTGGACTCGTTCCTGCCCAACAACGACAGCGTGCTGCGCCAGACCGACGAACTCGCCCGCTCGTTCGGCGCCGACCCGATCGTCGTGCTGGTCCACGGGCGCAAGCCTGATCAGCAACTCGACGGGCAGCACCTGATGCCCCTCGTGCGGCTAGAGGGCAAGCTCTCGAAGCTGCCCGACTCCGCTGTCGTATACGGGCCGGGCACGACGTTGAACCAGATCGCCGGCCAGACCCAGGACTTGCTCGCGGAGCTGACCGGACGCCGGGACGGCATCCGCGACCAGGCGATAAGCGCGGCCAAGCAACGCGGCCTCGGCGAGGCAGGTGCGAAGGAGGCGGGCGAGGCCGCAGCCGCGCAGTTCGACGCCAGATACGGCAAGTTGCTCGTGCAGGCGTTGCCCTCCGGCTTGCCGACCTTGCACAACGCGAATTTCGTCAAGGCAGCCGTCTACGGCGCCGGGGGCAGCCCGAAACCTCAGTGGCGGTTCATCATCCCGAACAGGGACTCGGTCGCCGTGCTCGTCCGGCCGCGTCAAGGGCTTGATGAGGCGGCCGCGCACCGGCTTGTCGCACAGGTCCGCCAGGCCGTCGCGGATGCGAAGCTCGACGCGGCGGACGTCCACGTGTCCGGTGTTCCGGCGCTGATCTCCGCACTCGGAGACAAGGTCCGCTCCGAGATCCCCCTGCTGGGCACCGCCGCGATCATCGCGGTAGGGGCGTGTTTTCTGCTGATCCCCTGGACGCGGTGGCGACGCAGGTTGCTCCCGGTGTGCAGCACCGTGATAGCCGTCGGCCTGACACTGGCCGTGTTCGGCTGGCTCGATAAACCGGTCTCGCTCGGAGTAGCCGCGTTCTTACCCGCCCTGCTTGGTATCGGCAGCTATTATCCGACCTATTTCGCGCAGCGGGCCGGCAAACGGCTGGTCTTGGCCGTTGTGGCCGGTACCTCGGCAAGTTTCGCCACGCTGCTGTTCACGCCCTTGCCGTTCGTGCAGGATCTTGGTCTCTCGATGGCGATCGGCGTGCTGCTGGCCGCGCTCAGCGGGATGGTTCTTTACCGGCTGCTGCCCGTCGAATCGGCGCCGGTTGCCGAGTGGCGGATCGAGCGGCAGCGCGGTTACCTCGCCAGATGGGGACCGTTGGCGCTTCTCGGAGTAGCCGCGGTGGCCGGTTGGGCGCTGCTGCCCGGACTTGGTGTCGAAGCCAGCGTGGACAAGCTCGCCGCCGGTCTGCCCGAGATGAATCAGGCGCGTTCGGTAGAGTCGACGATCGGTTCATCGGGTGAGCTCGATGTCGTGTTGCGCGGACCGGACGTATTGTCCCCGGAGGCGGTCGGGTGGGCGCAGCGCGCCCAGGACGTCGCCATCGCGAAACACGGTGACCAGCTCCACACCGTCGTGTCCCCACCCACCTTGCTCCCGTTTCTCGGGGCGAATCCCTCGGCGGAGCAGATCCAGGCAGGTGTCCGGCTGCTGCCGTCCTATCTGACCGGATCGATCTTCCGCAGTGACAACAAGGTCGCGTTGCTCAGTTTCGGGGTCAAGCTTGATGACCTCGGTACGTTGCAGGGGCTTCGGGATGATCTGCGCGCATCCTTGCCGCCCCCGCCGAAGGGATACCACGTTCAGCTCAGCGGGCTCCCGATGGTCGCGGTGCACGGCAATCAACTGCTCTCGAAGGAGCGCGTATTCGGCAATATAGCCGGAATCCTCGCCGCGGGCGCAGTGCTCTCGATTGGGCTGCGCCGACGGGCCGACGCCGGCCGTGCCGTTCTCGCGGCGGCGTTAGCCACTGGAAGCGGGCTGTTTCTGTTGTGGTTGTTCGGTATCCCTCTGAGTCCGATCACTGTCTGCCTCGGGTCGCTGACCGCGACGGTGGGGTGTGAGTTCACCGTGCTGCTCGCCGAGGCGAGACGATCCCGAAGCGCAGGGCTGTACCGCTCGGTGCTACTCGCGGCGACCAGCTCGGCTGTCGGCTACGCCGTGCTGCTCGTCTCCGGGCTTGCGGCGATCGCGCAGTTCGGAGCCCTGCTCGCGGGCTCGGTCGTGCTGGCCCTGATCTCGGCGAGTTGCGTCGTGGCGGCCACCCGGGTCAGACCTAACCCACGAATCCCAGGCGGAAAGGCAGGCAACGAAACAGGACGACTAGCCGTGGTTGGAGCGCAGTCATGAAACTCGAGACCGATGTGGCACCCCGCCGTAGCGAGACCGGGGAACAAGATTACGGGCCGAAGGCGCGGCGTGCGCGCGAACGACTGCTCGAGGCGCTGGGCGAGCCTACGGAGCTGGAACCGCAGTACACCGAACAGATCGACGAGCCTGTGTCCAAAGCGGAATCGGCCAGAGCGCGCCTGCGGGCGGCGCTTGACGGCGAATCCGAACCGCAGCAGCGCACTCCGGAGCCCACCGGTCGGCCGATCGGAATCCGTAGAAAGCTTTCCAGCCTCGTGCAGTCGAGCCGACGCTCGACAAGGGTGGCCGTAGTGGTCGTGCTGGTGGTGATTCTCGTGTTCGGCGGCAGCTTCTTCTGGCTGCGTTCGGGCAAATCGCTGCTCGGGATGGAGTCCGGAGAAGGAGTTCTCTCGTTCCTGCCGACCTGGCTCCCGCGGGGCGTGGCCTTCGAATACGGTGACAATGACATCACCGTGGACCAGCTTGATAAGCAGGTCGACACGATGCACGCGTTGTACGGCGTCCAAGTGCCGGCTGACCAGAAGCGGCTGGCGCAGTTTCGCAAAGACGCCGCGAAATCCTACGTCGTGAGTCTCGTCCTCGATAAGGCGGCGAAAGACAACGGATTGCAGGTGGCCGATAAGACGGCCAGGGACACGCTGTCGAAGTTCGTCGCACAGAAGCTCGGTGACGGCCCCGATGCCTACAGCAAGTTCGTATCGGCACTCGGGAACCAGGGAACCAACGAACAAGCGGTCGTTCAGGAGCTGAAGCGAAGGCTGGCGTTGTCACGCCTGTTCGACAAGGTGACCGCTGATGTACCCGCGGTGAACGACCAGGATGTGCGCTCCGCGTTCACCAAACGCCGCGCGCAGCTGGCGACCCCGGAAAAGCGCCAAATCAGTAATATTGTGGTGCAGGACAAGGCAAGCGCCGATAGCGCCATCTCGCAGATCCGTTCGGGTAAGCCGTTCGACGCTGTCGCTCGTCAGGTGAGCCGAGACGCCAGCACCCGCGAGCAGGGCGGTGCGCTCGGGGCAGTGACAAAGGACCAGCTCGACGCGAAGTTCGGCGGCGCGGCCTTCGCGGCCGGTCAGGGTACGGTGTTCGGGCCTGTGCAGAGCAAGTACGGCTGGAACGTCGGCGAGGTAACCGGGATCACACCGCCGCAACCGGCGCAGTTCGACAAGGTCAAGGACCAATTGAAGCAGGATTTGCAGATGCAGCGTGCGCTGGGCAAATGGCGATCCTGGCTCACCGGGAAACTCGATGACGCGGACGTCCGTTACGCCGACGAGTACCGGCCGGTCGATCCGACGGCTCCTCCCGGGGATGCGGCCAGTGGGGGTTCCCCGATCGGTGGCGAACAGCCCGGAGGGCGATGAGCAATGGGAACGGCGGCGCTGTTTCTCGCCTTTGCTATGGCTTTGTTCCTGGTCGGGCGATGGGGCCGTAGACGGGTGGCCGGCCTCGTCTGGCCGGGAGCCGAGCACGCGCCCGAGCGTGGGAAGCGTGTGCGGGTAGCCAGACGTGGCGCGATGAGCTGCTATGTGATGGCGGTCGTGTTCGCGGCGTTCGCCGCGCAGACGGTCATCCTGGACGCGATGGGCATCGGAAGGTGAGTATGTCGCTTTCCGAGCCCCGCGACATTGTCCGGCTCGATCAGCCCGTCGGACGGATCGACGGCGCAGCGTCGGTCTGCAGGCAGGGATTTTCTGGTCGTGATCAGAGCCTCGCCGAGGATCTGGTCGGCGCGAGTTTTGTCCGTGTCCACCCGATGACCGATGCGATCACCGGGCATCGCGGGGCGTTTCGGCTTCGGCTGCCCAGAATCGCACGGTGGCTGCTGTCCGGAGAGGGCGGTTGGGCGAGACCTCGGAGCAGGGCCGCCGCTCAGGCGGCTTGGCTTTTCTCCGCGAGGCACGAGGCCGCTGGGGCCGGCTGTGCGAAGAACCGTGGCTGACCGGGCGGCTGAATGAGACCGGCTGATCCGCTTGGGGTCGTGGGTTTTCCAGCGTGTACGGGCCGGTGCTCGACCGGCATGGCGAACAAGGCGAAAGAAGTTGCTCGGGAGCCATTCCGACGTGCGGCAGGAGGGGGCGGGATCGGCACTGGCCGCCAGGGTGCCGCCCGCCTCTCCGCAGGCGATACCGCACTGGATTGAATAGGAATTAAAAATCAGCTAACATCGCAGCGATCCGGATCGGTCCGAGACGATCCACTGATGCCACAGAGACGTGGAGGGCATTGTGTCGTTCAGCGATGATGAAGAGGTGCGTCGTTACATCGGCGGCATCTTCGAAACAGCGTTCAAAGACGAGGAGATCGGCCCGAAATTGGCCGATACGGGACTCGTACTCAAGTTCGCATTCACGGAGCCGGATTCCGTCCTGATCGTCGACATGGTGGGGCAGCGCGTCCACCAGGACGCCGAGAGCTCCAGTCCGGGCGCGACGATGTCGATGAAAGGCGAGACCGCCAACGCCTACTGGCAGGGCAAGGTCAATCTGCCATTTGCCATGGCGAGGGGACGGATCACCGTCGACGGCAACGTCGCGGACCTGTTGAAGCTTGCTCCGATGGCCAAGAAGCTCTATCCCGTATACATCGAAAACCTGCGCAATGACGGTCGTGAGGATCTGCTGGTCTGAGGGTCCTGGATGGCTTGGGGCGCTGGTCCGGCGCCACCGCGATGTGATTCGCGACGGCAAGCATCGCAACACCGGACGGCGGCCGTCGCGGACCGGCTATGCGGCGGATTGATGGACGGACGATTTCGAGAGGCGGATTCCCATGTACCCGGGTACTCACGCGCAGCAAACCCCCGACAAGCCCGCCGTCGTCATGGCGGGGTCGAAGCGGACACTGACCTACCGTCAGTTGGATGAGCGTTCGGCGAAATTCGCCGCCGCGCTGCGCGATTCAGGTCTGAACCGGGGTGATGTGCTCGCACTGCTGTCCGAGAACACGCTCGAATGTTTCGAGGTGTACTGGGCGGCGATACGATCGGGCCTGCACATCACCGCGATCAACCGACACTTGTCCGCGGACGAGGTGGCTTATATCGTCGCTGACAGCGGAGCGCGTGTCCTGGTGGTGTCCGCGACGATGCAGACCGTGGGAGAGCAGATCGTACCTTCCACTCCTCGGGTCGAGCGCCGTTTCGCCTTCGGCGGTGCGATACCGGGCTACGAATCCTATGAGCAGGCGCTGGAATCGGCGCAGCCGGTACTCGACGATCAGCCGCGAGGCGCCGAGATGCTGTACTCCTCCGGTACGACGGGCCGTCCCAAAGGCGTGAAACAGCCGCTGCCGGAACGGCGGGTAGACGAGGCCGGGGACGTACTGCTGCCGCTGGTCCAGAAGTTCTACGGAGCCAGCGACGAGGACGTCTATCTCTCGCCGGCGCCGCTCTATCACACAGCCCCGCTGCGTTGGTGCGGTGTCTTCCACTCCCTCGGAGCCACCGTCGTGGTGATGGAGAAATTCGATGCGCAGCAGGCGCTGGCCGCGATCGAACAGTACCGGGTGACGGTGACCCAGATGGTGCCGACCATGTTCGTGCGCATGTTGCAGCTGCCGGAGGAAACCAGGTCCGCTCACGACCTCTCCTCGCTCAGGGTCGCGGTCCACGCCGCGGCACCGTGCCCGGTGGAGGTGAAGCGCCGGATGGTCGAGTGGTGGGGCCCGATCGTGCACGAGTACTACGCCTCGACCGAAGCGAACGGCATCACGTTCATCGACACCCAACAGTGGCTGCGCAAACCGGGTTCGGTCGGCCGCGCCGCCCTGGGGACCATCCACATCTGCGACGACGACGGGGATGAGTTGTCCTCCGGTGAGGTGGGGCTGGTCTACTTCGAACGGGATGAGCTGCCGTTCGTATACCACAACGATCCGGCGAAGACGAGCTCCGCGCAACATCCCCGGCATGAGAACTGGACCTGTGTCGGTGACATGGGCTTCGTGGATGAGGAAGGATATCTGTTTCTCACCGACCGCAAGGCGTTCATGATCATCTCCGGTGGGGTCAACATCTACCCGCAGGAGATCGAAGACGTTCTCACGCTGCATCCCAAGGTGCACGACGTCGCCGTCATCGGTATCCCCGACGCCGAGATGGGCGAGCAGGTCAAGGCGGTGGTCCAGCCGGCGCAAGGCGTCGATGCCGCCCCGGGACTCGGTGCCGAGCTGGTCGACTACGTCCGCGAGCGCATCGCCCACTACAAGGCACCGAAGAGTGTCGATTTCGTCGACGATCTGCCGAGGACGCCGACGGGCAAACTGCTCAAACGTGAGATCCGCGATCGTTATCTGTCCCCGGCGACCGCTTGAGCCAGGTGAGAGGAATTTACATGACCACCACACAAACACAGCGCGACTACGATTCCTTGCCGGTCTCTTCGCTGTCCTTCTGGGCGGCGACCGCGGAGGAACGGGAGACCACTTTTCGCGAACTGCGCGAAAAGCGCCCCATCAGCTGGCACCGGCCACTGGAAGGCTCACTCATGCCGCCGCAGCAGGACGGTATCTGGGCAGTGGTACGCAACGAGGACATCCGGAAAGTCAGCAAGGAACACGATATCTTCTCCTCGGCATACGGAGTGCAGCAAGAAGAGGTGCCGGACGAGATTCTGGACGCGGCGCAGTCCTTTCTCGGTATGGACCCTCCGCGGCATACCCGGCTGCGCAAGCTGGTCAGCGCCGCCTTCACGCCGAAACAGGTGGTGAAGATCGAGGAGCAGATCAAGAACCAGGCCACGCGGATCGTGGACGGTCTTCTCGATGCCGGTGACTGTGATTTCGTCCAGCAGGTCTCCAAGAAACTGCCGATGTGGACCATCTACGAGATGATGGGACTGCCCATGCAAGAGCGGGAGAGCGCCGCTCATGCCGCCGACGGTATGGTCTCCTGGGCCGACGAGGAGGTCGCCGCCGGACGTGAGCCCGGGACCGTGCTCAATGATTCCCTGGTGACGCTGCTCAGTATCGGACTGGAATTCGCCGAGCACCGCAGGGCACATCCCGCGGATGACCTGATGACCAACCTCGTTCAGGCAGAGGTCGACGGCCAGCGGCTGACCGACGAGGAGATCGGCGCCTTCTTTGTGCTGCTTTCCGTCGCGGGCAACGACACGACTCGCAACACCATCAGCCTCGCGACCAAGGCGTTCAGTGATTTCCCCGATCAGCGGGCGCTGCTGCTCGAGGACTTCGACGGCCGTATCGGTACCGCCATCGAGGAATTCGTGCGCTGGGTGACTCCGGTGATGACCTTCCGCAGGACGGTGGTCAAGGACGTCGAGCTGCACGGGCAGCACATCTCCGCGGGAGAGTGGGTGGTCCTCTTCTACTCCTCGGGCAATCGCGACGAGCGCGTCTTCACCGACCCCTACCGTTTCGATATCACGCGTAAACCCAATCAGCATGTCGGTTTCGGTGGCGGTGGAGTGCATTTCTGCATGGGCAACATGCTGGCGAAGACACAGCTTCGGGCGATCTTCGACCAGCTGCTGCACCGGGTCCCGGATCTCGAAGTCGGGGAGCCCAGCTATCTGGTCGGCAACTTTGTCCGCGGTGTCAAGTCGATGCCCTGCACGATCGGCTGAACATCGCGGCGGCCCCGGCCGAGTCTGCGAAGCAGGACAGACCCTCGGGAGGCGGGCTTCTCGCCCAGGAGGAGAACGTGATTCCAGCTGATGATCAAACGGAGATGAGCAGTACAGAGCTGCGCAGGGTGTTGCGTGTTGCCGCGGCCGAACTTCATGACGGTGTCGCCCAGGAGCTGTTCGCCGCGAGCATGGATGTGGAGGAATCGGCATGCGCTGCGGGCGTCCCGGCCGGTGTCGCGGATCAACTCGGTCGTATCGCCTCGAACCTGCACAAGAGCTCCCTGGAGCTGCGGGGACTGCTGACGGGCATGCTCGAAGGCAATTTGCCGCGGCAGAGGATGACGGTCGTGGACCGGATCCGCGCCTGTGTCGAACAGACGGCCAGTCGCGGGGACCTCACGGTCGACGTCAGACTTGAAGGGGCTGGGCCGGATCCGGGGCCTGACGGCGCCGAGCTTGTCGTGCGCACCGCGCGGGAAGGCATCGCGAACGTCGTCAAACACGCCGAGGCGAGCGAGGCACTGGTGACCGTGCGCAGGGGCCGTGCGTGGTGGACGATCCTCGTCGAAGATGACGGTACCGGTGAGGCCGCGGCGATCCGCGCGACACTCAGCAGGTCCGCGGGCCTGAAGATCGGGCTCGCGAGCCTCACCGCGGAAGCACAGCGGCTCGGAGGGCGGTTGTGGCTCTCGTCAGCGGGGCGGCTCGGTGGGGTCGGCCTGAGCGTCTCCGTGCCGACCGCGGCGACACCTGAACGCCTGTGAAGGATCCTCGCACGCCCGCGGGTTCCTCAGACACTCGAACCGGGCCGCCCCGCGCGTCAGCTCCAGGACAGCCCGGTCCGGTGGTCAGCCCTCCAGCTCACGGCCGATGATTTCCTTCATGATGGCGGTCGTACCGCCGTAGATGGTTTCGATCCTGGTGTCCAGAAACGCCCTGGCAACCGGGAACTCCGCCATATAGCCGTATCCGCCGTGCAACTGCAGGCAGCGGTCGACCACCCGGCTTTGCAGTTCGCTGACGTACCATTTCCCCTTGGCTGCGTCGACCGCGGTCAGCTCACCCTCGTTGAACGCGAGCGCGGATCGGTCGACATAGGATTCGGCGACATCGATCTCGGTCGTCATCTCGGCGAGTTCGAACCGGACGTGCTGGAATTCTCCCAGCCGCTGACCGAAAGCCTGCCGGTCGAAGCAGTATCGCCGGGTCTCCTCGAAAACGGCGCGGCAGGTGGCGATCGCCTTCGCCGATACTCCGAGGCGTTCTCTCGGCAGATGGCTCATCAGATGGTGTAGGCCCCTTCCCTCGGTACCGAGCAGGTTCTGTGCCGGTAAGCGCACATCCTCGAAGAACAGTTCCGCCGTGTCTTGAGCGGGCAGGCCGATCTTGTCCAGTTTCCTGCCGCGCCGGAACCCCGGCATGTCCCGTTCGACGACGAACAGGCTGAATCCTTTGGAACCGGCCTCCGGGTCCGTTCTGGCCGCCACGATCACGGCATCAGCCATGATCCCGCTGCTGATGAAGGTTTTCTGGCCGTTGAGTATCCAGTCGGCGCCATCCTTGCGTGCCGTAGTCCGGATGCCCCGCAGATCGCTTCCCGCTCCCGGCTCGGTCATGGCCAGCGCGCCGATGAGCTCCCCGGTGGCGAATCCGGGAAGCCAGCGCCGCTTCTGCTCATCGGTGCAGAGGTCGAGCAGATAGTGCAGCACCAGGTCGTCCTGTAACGATATGGTCAGCGCGAACGAGAGGGCATGGACGCGGGCGATTTCCTCGGTGACCACCATGCGGTACCGATAGTCGGGCTCTCCCGCTCCACCGTATTCCTGTGGGATCTGCAGCCCGTAGATGCCGTATTTGGCCGCCTCGGAGAACACGGAGCGGTCTATCCACCTGTCCGCCTCCCACCTCGGATGGTGCGGAACGACTTCGCGGGCGAGGAATTCGCGCACCGTCTCCCGGTATGCCTCGTGATCGTCGGTATACAGTCGCCTCCGCACGCGCTCACCCGAGCCGTTCGATGATGGTGACGTTTGCCTGCCCACCGCCTTCGCACATGGTCTGCAGGCCGTACCGTCCTCCGGTGCGCTCCAGTTCGTGGAGTAGGGTGGTCATGATCCTGGCACCCGAGGCACCGAGCGGGTGGCCGAGCGCGATGGCGCCGCCGTTGACGTTGGTTCGTTGCGGGTCGGCCCCGATCTCCCGCAGCCAGGCCATGACCACGCTGGCGAACGCCTCGTTCACCTCGAACAGGTCGATGTCGTCGGCGCTCAGTCCTGCCTTGGCCAGTGCCCGCCGCGTTGCCGGAAGCGGGGCGATCAGCAGGTTTACCGGATCGGCGCCGAGTACCGAAAGGTGGTGGATGCGCGCCCGTGGTGTCAAACCGTGCCTGCGGACCGCTTCGGGGGAGGCGATCAGCAGTGCCGCCGAAGCATCCGATATCTGACTGGACACCGCGGCTGTCAGCCTGCCATCGGGAACCAAGGTCTTCAGCCCTGCCATCTTCTCCGCTGTGGTGTCAGCCCGTGGTCCCTCGTCCTGCTTGATACCGTCGAGCGGTGTGATCTCCGCGTCGAAGCGTCCCTGCTCTTGGGCCTGCACGGCACGTTGATGGCTGCGCAGGGCGAACTGCTCCATATCGGAGCGCTCGAATCCGAACTGCTCCGCGATGGTCTCCGCCGAGTGGAACTGGCTGATCTCCTGCTCGCCGTACCGGTCCTTCCACCCTTGTGATCCTGACCAGGGGTCCGTGGCGCCGTACGGTTCCCCGGCGACGAATGAGCTCAAAATAGGAAACTGACTCATCTTCTGGACGCCGCCGGCGATGATCAGGTCGTCGGTGCCGCTCATGACCGCTTGCGCGGCGAAATGCACCGCCTGTTGTGAAGAGCCGCACTGCCGGTCGATCGTGACCCCCGGGACGGTATCCGGCAGGCCGGCGGCAAGCGCGCTGGTACGCGCGATGTCCCCCGCTTGGGAACCGATCGCGTCGAGACAGCCGAAGATGACGTCGTCGACCGCGGCCGGATCGAAATCGCCTCGCTCGGCCAGGACCCTGATCACATGAGCGCCGAGATCGGCCGGGTGCGTTTGTGCGAGACCGCCGTTGCGCCGGCCGACCGGTGTGCGAACGGCGTCGACGATGTACGCCTCAGGCATGGCTACTCCTTCGGTGGAGATAGGTAGGACTCAACGAATTTAACATATATTCAATTATTCTCGCACCGGTAATGTGGACAATCCGTGCCGGACGATGCTTTGCGCTGTGGAAACGGTTTCGGTGATTGATCCCTGTCGTTCATCCCACCACTCCGGCATCCAGTTCAGCGCACCCATCACCAGCATTCGTGCCGCCCGGAGGTCCACATCAGGCCGGATCTCCCGCGCTTCCCGCGCGTCCTCCAGCAGCCCCCTCCAGAGCGCGATGTAGGCTATTCCGTCGTTGCGGAGCCGTTCCTGTATCGCCTGGGGAAGCTGGCCGATGTTCCGGGTCACGGCGGTGGCGAAGTCCGAGAGCTGTAGCTCGACCTGCAGGTGCGCCTGTACCGCGGTGCAGATGCGGTCCATCGGCGTCTTGCGCTCCGGCAGTGCGGCGAGCGCGGATTCGACATGCTCGCGAAGCCTGAGCTGGCCCACTTTCATGACCTCGGCGATGAGCGCCTCGCGGGACGCGAAGTAGTAATAGACGGCCGGAGTGCGCAGTCCGGCCTGTTCGGCGATGTCGGTCAACCGGGTGGACGAGTATCCTTTCTCACTCAAAATCTTCGCGGCAGCGGCCAACAGGCGGGACCTGGTTGTCGGCGCGGTTTCCATATCGACTACCTTGTTGCTTGGCACTGTGTCGTGGCGTGGTTCACGGCATGGAGTAGCCGCCGCTGATGGAGAAGACTTGTCCGGTCATCTGCCGCGCGGCGATATCGGAGGCGGTCCATACCACGGCATTGGCGACATCGGCGGCGGTTGTCAGCCTGCGCAGCGGAATGCCCTTCGTCAAAGACGCGATCTGCTTTTCGTTGAACACCGAGTCACGGCCCCCGGCCCAGAGGCTGCCCTCTCCCACGGCGCTCTCGCTCTCCGGCAACACCAGGCCCGGGCAGACGACGTTGGCGCGGATGCCGTGCCTGCCGTGTTCTTTCGCGGTCGTGCGGGCCAGGGCCAACAGGCTCGCCTTGGTCGCGCCGTACACTCCCTGCCGTACCTCGCCGAATGCGGCGTCGCTGGCGATGAACACGATCGAGCCGTGTCCGCTCTCGCGCATCGGCTCGATTGCGGCCTGGGTGCACTCGATGGCGGCGAACAGATTGACCTCGACCAGCCGCTGCCAGCGCTGGCGGTCGGTGTCCTCGGCGAGAAAACCAGGGACGCTCCAGCCCGCGTTGTTCACCAGCACGTCGACCCCACCCCACCGTTCGATGAGCTGTTCGACCACCGCGGTACTCGCCGACTCTTTGGTGAGATCGACGGCGGCCACTTCGGCTTCGGCCGCGCCGAGATCCAGGGCCTCGGCGCGGACTTTGGCTGCCTGCTCGCCATCGATATCGCAGATCATGACGCGGGACTCCTCGGCCGCGAAACCGTGCACGATGCCCCGTCCGATGTTCGATGCGCCGCCGGTGATCAGAACGCGAGCGTCGCGCAGGCCGAGATCCATTCCTTACTTCCTTGTCTGAGGAGGGCCTTCGGTTGACAAGGTCATGCTATCGAATTTATGTTCAATTTAAAATATGGAGTCGCTGGATGGAGTATGTGGATGAGGGTCTTCGACGGCATCGCCGAGCTATCGGCTGCTGCCGGTGAGCAACTGGGCACCAGCGACTGGATGGTGGTCGACCAGCAGCGGGTGAACACCTTCGCCGACGCCACCGGTGACCACCAGTGGATTCACGTGGACACGCAGCGGGCGGCGCAGGGTCCCTTCGGCACGACGATCGCGCACGGTCTGCTCACCTTGGGCTTGCTACCGACATTCCTGCACGAGATCTACCGTGTCGATAACGTCTCGATGGCGATCAATTACGGCCTCGACAAGGTGCGCTTTCCGGAGCCGGTTCCGGTCGGCGCGAAACTGCGTGCGTCCTCGAAACTGGCCGAGGTGCACCCGCTGGACGGTGCCGTGCAGGCGAAGCTGTCCACCACGCTCGAGGTGCAAGGATCCGAGCGGCCGGCCGCGGTGATCGAGTCGATCGTGCGGTACATCCAGTGAGCGCTCTACTCGCCGGGCGCGCGGCCGTCGTCACCGGTGCCGCGCAGGGTATCGGGTTCGCCATCGCCGAGTCGTTGTACGAACATGGAGCGAAGGTGGCCGTCGCGGACATGGATGGCGACGCCGCGGCCGGGGCGGCCGCCGCGCTGGGATCTGCCGCGCTGCCGCTTCGCTGCGATGTCACCGACGAAGGCTCCGTGGACGCCATGCTGAGTGAGGCTCTCGAATCGTTCGGCTCGCTGGACATTCTTGTCAACAATGCCGGGATAACGCGGGACTCCTCGCTGCGGAAAATGACCATCCAAGATTTCGCCGCGGTCATCGACGTGCACCTCAAGGGAAGTTGGCTGGGGATTCGTGCCGCCTCGAACATCATGCGGGACGCGGGCGGCGGATCGATCGTCAATCTCTCCTCGCTCTCCGGTAAATCCGGTAACCCGGGGCAGACCAATTACAGTGCCGCCAAAGCGGGCATCGTCGGACTCACCAAGTCGGCGGCGAAGGAACTGGCACACAAGGGTGTGCGAGTCAACGCCGTGCAGCCCGGGTTAATCCGCACGCCGATGACCGCAGCCATGTCACCGGAGGTTTTCGCCGAGCGCGAGGCCGCGATTCCGATGCGCCGTGCCGGTCTGCCGGAGGAGGTGGCGGGCGCGGTGCTGTTCCTGGCATCTGACCTCTCGAGCTACATGACCGGAGCGGTGCTAGAGGTCGGCGGGGGGCGATTGATGTGACGATGGGTGAACGCGAGCCGGGCGGGGATGATGTGCTGGCGCTCGACGAGCCGGATCCGGGTGTCGTGCGCCTGACCCTGAACCGCCCGCATCGCTCGAATGCGCTGACCGCCGAGCTGATGAGTGGGCTCGGCGGTGCGCTCGACCGGATCTCGGGCGACCCGGACGTCCGCGTGGTCGTGCTCGCGGGTGCGGGAACGGCGTTCTGCTCGGGCTTCGATCTCGAGGAGATCGAAGGCACGTGGGCACTACCGTTGCCTGAGTTGCTTTCCGCTCAGCAGAACTGGGCGTTGACAACCGCACGGCTCGCCGAGCTCGCGGTACCGGTGATCGCGGCGGTCGATGGTCCCGCGGTGGGAGCGGGCATGTCGCTGGCGTTGGCGGCGGACCTGCGTGTCGCGACGCAGCGGTCGAGGTTCGCGGCGGCATTCGTGCGGATCGGACTCTCGGGTGCCGATCTGGGACTGTCGTGGACACTGCCAAGGGTGGTAGGAAGCGGCGTGGCAGCCGAGCTGATGCTGACCGGCAGAGAGCTCGGTGGAGAACAGGCCGCGCGGCTGGGCTTGGTCAACAGCATCTGCGAACCGGAACTACTGCACACAGCGGCGCTGGAGCTTGCCGGCGAGATCGGAGCCAACAGCCCCTTCGGTGTCCGGCTCACCAAACAAGCGCTCCGGACCGGGCAGGATGCATCCTCGCTGCGTGCGGCGATCGACAACGAGAACCGCAATCAGCTGCTCGCTTCCAGAAGCGAGGATATGGCCGAGTCGATGGCCGCCCGGACCCAACGGCGAACGCCCGACTACCGGAATAGGTGAGGCCCGTGAAGGAACAAGGCAACGTGGTCGTCGCGGGCAGGATCGAGGACGCGGTCGGACACATCCTACTCGACCGGCCCGAGGCCATGAACGCCGTCACGGTGGAACTCGGGTCTCAACTCGAACGGGCGCTGCGGGAGATGTCCGAGGCGGTGAACGTGATCGTGATCCGCGGTGCCGGGGGCAATTTCTGTGTCGGAGGCGACTTCCATGAGCTCGAACGGTTGCGGGACCAGGGTAGGGAAGGCCTGCGCCCCCTGTTCGAACATTTCGGGCGTGCCTGTGCGGCGATCGCCGAGTTGCCCGTTCCGGTCATCGCGGCTGTCGAGGGTTATGCCATGGCCGGTGGGTTCGAGCTCATGCAGGCCTGTGATCTCGCTGTGGTTCGCGACGACGCGCGGATTGCGGACAACCATGTCAACTTCGGTCAGGTGCCGGGCGGGGGGAGTTCGCAGCGCCTCCCTCGGCTGCTCGGCAGGCAGCGAGCGCTCGGGCTGCTGCTTTCGGGGGAGCGGCTTACCGGAGCACAGGCGGCCGAATGGGGACTGGCCTACCGAAGTCTGGCACCCGAGCGTTTCGAACAGGATCTCGAAGCGTTCACGAAGCGAATGGCGGACAAGGATCGCGGCGCACTCGCCACGATCAAAAAACTAGTGTATCGGGGGCTGGAGCAGTCCCTGGCGGACGGTATCGCGGGGGAGCAGGAGGCCGTCGTGGAGCATGTCGGCGGTTCGGCGGCGCACGCCGGTATCGCCGCATTCAAGCGGAAGGGAGCCTGATATGGCCGAGCAACTGATCGGGTCCGGCCCAGTGCTGTTGAATCTCGATGACCAGGGGATCGCCTGGCTTCGATTGAACCGTCCCGATGCCGCCAACGGCATGAACGTAGAGTTCCTGCGGTCGATGCACAGCGCCATCCTGCGGGTGCACGGGGAGCCGAGGGCGCGGGTGCTGGTTCTCTCCGGTGAAGGGGCGCACTTCTGCGCGGGCGGTGATGTCCGGACGTTCGCTGACAAGGGTGAGCAGTTGCCGGACTATCTGCGGGAGGCGACCGCCTGGCTTCAGATCACCGTATCCGCGTTGACCCAACTGCGCCCGCCGGTCATCGCCTCGGTGCACGGCTTCGCTGCGGGGGGCGGCGGATTCGGGTTGGTCTGCGCCGCCGATCTGGTCATCGCCGCCGAATCGGCGAAGCTCATGTCCGGTGCGGTCCGGGTAGGCATGGCGCCGGACGCGGGTGCTTCGGTCACGCTGTCGCGGCTGGTCGGATTCCGCAAGGCGACCGAGATCCTGTTGACCAATCCGACCCTGACTGCCGCGCAGGCCAAGGAGATCGGCCTGCTGACCGCGGTCGTCCCTGATGGGGAGCTGGCGGCCGAGACCCGCGCCCTCGCCGGTCAGATCGCGGTAGGGGCGCCCCGGGCGATCGCGGAAACGAAACGGCTGCTGTGGCGCGGGATCGGGGCTTCGCTTGAAGAACAACTTCCGGAGGAGGCCAGAGTCGTCTCGACGTTGTCCGGTACGGCCGACTCCCGAGAAGGCCTGGCGGCAGTGCTCGAGCGCCGTCCGCCTGAGTTCACCGGAGCGTGATGATGGGCTCCTGCGTACTCTGCGAGGATCACGGGGCTGTCCGTGTCGTCGCGCTGAACAGGCCTGCCAAACGCAACGCCATCGATCTCGAGCTGCGGGTCGTCCTGGCGCAGCGGCTGGAAGCCGCGATGGCCGATCCTCAGATCCGCGCCATAGTGCTGACCGGTCACGGCGGAACCTTCTGCGCCGGTGGTGACATCTCGACGATGCGCAGGCAACCATCGGAGCAGACGGTACCGAGGGCCGAGGCCGCGCAACGGGTCGTGCGGGCCGTCTGGACTGGTGGGAAGCCGGTGATCGCCGCGGTCGAAGGGTTCGCCTTCGGTGCGGGGACGGCGCTCGCCCTCGCTTGTGATCGGATTGTCGCCTCGAACGACAGCGTGTTCAGCACGACCTTCACCGGCGTGGGGCTCGCCGGTGATATGGGCATCTTCGCCTCCTTACCGGCTCGGGTGGGTGCTGCCCAAGCACGTCAGCTGATGCTTTTTCCCCGTCGTCTCCCCGGAGAACAGGCCTATCACCTTGGAATGCTCGACGAGCTTGTCGAGCCGGGGCATGCACTCGAACGGGCTGTCGAGGAAGCGGGAAGCGTCGCGGAAGGCCCTCCGTTGGCACTGGCCGAGATCAAGCGGATGCTCGCGGCCTGGCCAAGGGATCCGCTGGCGGTCCTCGAGGATGAGGTGCGAACACAGGCGGAGCTGTTCGACACCGAGGATTTCGAGGAAGGCGTGGCCGCCTTTCACGAACACCGTAAACCCGTTTTCCGGGGACGTTGAACGCGACGGTGCGGTTCACCGCAGACGGGGCAATTCCGCGCTCTCCGGGGCGCGGTTGAGGGCGATCTCGCCGGTCAAAGGGCAGCAGCCGAACCGACGGATGCGTGTGGGTCCATGGGAGAGGCACCAAGCCCCGGCTCGTTGCCTGTTCACGGAGCCGCGGGCGTCGCCGCGTATGACGTTCGGCATGTATCGAATCGGAAGGACAGTCCGGTCGGTCCCGAGCCGGTGGAGCCGCGACCGTGCCACGGCGGATCGGCACGCGTCTCCCTGTCGAGCCCTGGGTTGGGGGCGGGGAGCGAGCTGTCTCCATCGCGGGCTTGCGAAGTCGGGCCACAGTACTTAATCTAATTACGATTAATAACGGAGGTTGTCGTGAGTTCGGATGTGGAACAGCGCCGTTCTCGAATCCGGCGAGAGTTCGAGGTATGGGAGCCGCGCACGCTCGACTCCTGGTTGGAGCGCTGCGCCACGATATTCCATGATCGCCCCTTCGTCATCACCGACGAGCGCTCACTCACCTATGGTGAGACGCGATGTTGGATGCGCAGGCTCGCCGACGGTCTCGCGGCGCTCGGGGTGCGTCCCGGTTCGCGCGTCGGCCTGCTCTCGGCGAATTATCTGGAGTTCGTGCCGTTGAAGTTCGCCATCGCTGCCGCCGGTGCGGTGGCGATTCCATTCAACTACCTTTATCGCCAGGACGAACTGTCGTATGTGCTGGCGCAGTCGGAATGCTCGGTGCTGATCACGATGACCCGGTTCGGCGAGCTCGATTATCTCGCGATGTTGGACGAGATCGCGCCAGGCTGGGAGACCGGTTCGTGTGATTCGCTTCCGGCGTTGCGTCATGTCGTCACGTTCGACACCGGTGGCGGTGCGCGCGAAGGCGTTCGCACCATCGAGGGGCTGGGTGAACTCGGTGACGGCGCCCCCGGTCTGGCGGAGAACACGGTGAAACCGGATGACGTGGGCGACATGCTCTACACCTCCGGTACCACCGGCTCGCCGAAGGGTGTGCTCGTCAGTCATGACGCCGTCTTGCGTACAGCGTATGCCTCGGCCTTGACCAGGGCCTTCGAGGACGGCCGCAAGATCCTTTTCTCTCTTCCCTGCTATCACATGTTCGGTTATATCGAGGGACTGCTCGCGGCAACCGTGGTCGGCGGGGCTGTCGTGCTGCAGCCGTCCTTCGACGCGGTGCGCTACTTCGAGGGGATCCAGCGGCACAAGGTCACAGACATCCTGTGCGTACCGACGATGACGGTGGCGCTGCTCGAACACCCGCGCCGGAACGAGTACGACCTTTCCTCGCTTTCGGCCATTCTCTCCGGTGCGGCACCTGCTCCGGTTTGGCTGTGGAGCCAGGTTCGCGAGGCATTCGGTGTGGACGAGATCGTGACGGGGTACGGAATGACCGAGTGTGGTGGTGCGATGACGCTGACCCTGCCCGAAGACGAGCTCGCGCTGACCTCGGAGACGGCCGGTCGTCCCAAACTCGCCGGATCCGCTGGCGTGGCGGGCGAAGACGCGATCACCGTGTACAAAACCGTGGATCCGGTGACCGGTGACGATCTTCCGAGTGGCAGTGAAGGGGAACTCGCCTCACAGGGGCCGACGAACATGCTCGGTTTCTGGCGTAAGCCGGTGGAAACCGGCGAGGCGCTACGGGACGGCTGGGTCCTTTCCGGTGATCTCGGCAGGATCCGCGATGACGGCTACATCGAGATAACCGGCCGCAGTAAGGAACTGTACAAAAGCGGCGGAGAACTGATCATGCCGAAAGAGATCGAGGATGTCCTTGCGGTTCATCCGGCGATCAGCCAGGTGTTCGCCGTCGGGGTCCCGGATTCACGGTGGGGTGACGCGGGCTGCGTGTGTATTGTCCCCGCACCAGGCGAACGGATCGATACCAACGAGATCCTCACCATCTGCAAGCGGAAACTGGCCAGGTTCAAGGTGCCCAAGCATGTGCTCGTGCTGGATGCCTCGGAACTGCCCACGACTCCGACAGGCAAGGTGCAGAAGTTCCGGCTGACGCAGTGGGCCAGACACCGACTCGCCGAAGAAAACGATGATCGTGGGAAGAAGGTGGACGCGTGAGCGCCACGACCTCTCGGGCCGGTCGCACGACGGCCGGAATCGACTACTCGAAGCTCATTCAACCGGACCGTGTGCACGGTTCGCTCTATACGGACCCGGCGATTTTTGCCGAGGAGCTGGAGCGCATCTGGTACCAGGGATGGGTCTATGTCGGGCACACCAGCGAAGTTCCCGAGCCCGGCGATTATGTACGCAAGAGCATCGGCCCGCAGGACCTGGTGATGACCAGGGACAAGGACGGACAGGTCCACTTGCTGCTGAACCGTTGTGCGCACCGGGGCAACCTTGTCTGCGAGGATGCGCGCGGGAATTCGAACTCGTTTCGCTGTCCGTATCACGGCTGGACCTACCGGAACAACGGCCAGCTGCTGGGTTACCCGTATAACCAGGGTTACGGCGGCAAAGGCAAGCTCGACCTCGCCATGGGCAGTGTCCCGCGTGTCGAGTCCTACCGTGGTTTCGTATTCGGAAGCTTCGCGCACGACGGCCCCAGTCTCGCCGAACATCTCGGTCCCGCGGCCGGTGAGATCGATCGTCTCGCGGCGCTGTCCCCGGAAGGAGAGATCGAACTCAACGCGGGCTGGCTCAAGCACCGGACCCGTGCCAACTGGAAGTTGCTCGCCGAGAACGAGACCGATGGATATCATCCCCAGTTCGTGCACGGTTCGATTTTCAGCGTCACGGGGAGCCCCATCGGGGCCCTCTACAGCGACAAGTCGACAGCGGTCACCCGCAATCTCGGTCACGGACACAGCGAGAACGACCTGCGCCCGGAATTCCGGAATTTCGCGGAGCCCATGCGCTGGTTCGGGACTACGGAATCGCGCGTCCCGGAGTATGTCGCGGCGATGCGCGCGGCGTACGGCGACGATGCCGAGCGGATCCTCATCGAAGGCGCTCCGCACGTGATGATCTTCCCCAATCTGTTCATTGCGGAGATCCAGGTCTTCGTGATCCAGCCGATCGCGGTGAACGAATGCATCCAGCATGCCACCGCGGTGCAGCTGCGCGGTGCGCCGGAGCTGAACAAGCGGATGGTGTCCCAGTCGATCGGTTCGGTGGGGCCCGCCGGAATGCTGTTGGCCGACGACACCGAAATGTATGAACGCAACCAACACGGCGTGGAGCAGCTCCGGCCAGAATGGCTCGATCTCAGCCGGGGGATGAAGCGCGAACGGGTCGACGAGCGAGGACTCACGATCGGCACCGCGACTGACGAAACCGGAATGCGCGGATTCTGGTCCAACTACAAGCAATTGATGGAGGAAGGTCGGTGAACGGGACGACCGAGCAAGAACTACGTAGTATAGAACTGTTCTTGTACCGTGAGGCGCGCTATGCCGACGAGCACGACTATGACGCGTGGGAGGCACTGTGGACCGACGACGCGCTCTATTGGGTTCCTGCGGACGAGGACGCGAACGACCCGCGCACACAGGTCTCGGTGATCTACGACAATCGAAACCGGATTTCGACGAGGCTCAAACAGCTGCGCACCGGTAAGCGATATTCGCAGTCACCGCCGTCGAATCTGCGTCGCCTGCTCACCAACATCGAAGTATTGGGTGTCGACAAGGGAGACACCGTCGTCGGCGCGAATTTCTTCGTTGCCGAGTCGCGAGAGCGCGGAACACAGTTCTGGGCCGGCAGAGTCACCTATCATCTGCGGATCGTCGATGGCGAGTTCCGCATGTCCTACAAGAAGGTCAAATTGGTCGACAGCGACCGCGCCCTGCCGACGATGGCTTTCCTGATCTGATTGGTTCCCTTGCACAGCCAGGAGTTTGTTCCATGAACGACAAGAACGTCCACGGCGTCGTGATCGGCAGCGAGTTCGCCGAGATCGGTGTCATCGTGGACGATGAGGGGAACGGTCCGCGGCTTCGCCTCGAGGACCGTCGCACCGGCCGGGTGCGCCACGTCGACGCGCTGGAGCTCGAAGCGATCATCTGGCTGCCCGAGGGGCATCTGCGCCAGTTGCTCGATCCCTCGGCGGACCGCTGGCGAGAAGACATCGGCCGATGAACGAAGTGCCCCTCGAGCAACTCGATCTGGCCCACTACGTGCACGACGGTGACACCATTGTATGGGGGCAGGCGTGCGCCGAACCATGCAGCCTTACCGAGCTGCTTGTCCGTCAGCGAGCGGAGATCGGCTCGGTGCGCTGTTTCGTGGGTATCCCGGCCACCCGGACCATGCTGGCTGAACACGCCGACCACATTCGGTTCGTCTCGTACTGCGCAAGTGGGGCCAACCGGGAACTGGCCGAGGCGGGCGTCCTGGACGTGCTCCCGGTGCATTACTCGACGCTGCCCCAGCTGCTGAGTACGGGATCGCTACACGCCGATGTGGTGATGCTGCAGCTGCCGCCTGCCGATGAATCCGGTCGTTATTCGCTCGGTCTCGCCGATGACTACGTCTCGGCGGCGATCGGCACGGCTCGCGTCGTGATCGCGGAGGTGAACGATCGGTTGCCGTGGATCTGCGGAGCACGGACCTTGGACACCGGTGAGCTCGACGTGGTGGTGCACACGTCCCGTGCACCCGCACAGCTGCCTACGCGCCGGGGCAACGAGACCATGCGGAGCATCGCCGCGCACGCCGCCGATCTGATCGGAGACGGGGCGACGCTGCAGTTCGGTATAGGTGCCCTCCCCGAGGCGGTACTGGCCGAACTGACCGACCGGCGGGCGCTCGGAATCCATTCCGGTCTGCTCAACGACACCGCCGCCGAGCTCATGGAGGCAGGGGTGGTCACCAACGAGCGTAAGAACATCGATTCCGGCAAGACGGTCGCCGGTGTCCTGATGGGCACGACGAAGTTGTTCCGGTTCGCCGAGCGCAACAGCGCCGTCGTAGTGCGAGAGACCGGATACACCCACGATCCGGCCGTGCTGGCCGGGCAGGACAGGTTCACGGCGATCAATTCCGCCGTCGAGGTGGATTTGACCGGCCAGGTCAACGCCGAATCCGTGAGCGGACGTTATGTGGGAGCCGTCGGAGGATCGGCGGACTTCCTGCGCGGCGCCGCGCGTTCGCGCGGCGGGGTGCCGATCGTCGTGCTGCCCGCGACCGCTGGTGCGAACAGCAGGATCGTGACGCGCCTTTCCGGGCCGGTCAGTGTCGCGCGATCCGACGCCGCCGTGATCGTGACGGAGTTCGGTGTGGCGGATCTGCGCGGTCAACCGCTGCGGGCCAGGCAGGAGCACATGCTGGCTATCGCGCACCCGGAGCACCGCCGTGCCTTGGAAGCAGCCATCGAGGGACAAGGAGCAGTGGCATGAGGCGAGCCGCGATCGTCAGCCCGTTGCGGACACCGGTCGGGGCCTTCGGGGCAACCCTGCGCCCGATTCCGGCACAGGATCTGGCCGCTACGGTGGTGCGTGGCCTTGTCGACCGCTCCGGTGTCGATCCGGAATGGATCGAGGATGTCGTGTTCGCCCAGTCGTATGCGAACTCGGAGGCTCCGTGTATCGGCAGATGGGCGGCCCTTCATGCCGGGCTGCCGATCGAAGTCCCCGGGACACAGACGGATCGCCGTTGTGGCGGCGGTCTGCAGGCGGTCGTGACGGCGGCGATGATGGTGCAAACGGGCGTCGCGGATGTCGTTTTGGCCGGTGGTGTCGAGAGCATGAGCAATATCGAGCACTACACCACCGGTATGCGCTGGGGAAGCCGTTCGGGCAACGTCGCGCTCTACGACCGTCTCGACCGTGGTAGGCAGCGTTCGCAGCCGGAATGGCGATTCGGTCCCATCAGCGGCATGGTCGAGACCGCGGAGAATGTAGTGGACCGTCAGGGGATCACCAGGGAACAGTCAGATGCCCTGGCCGCCGCGAGTCATCAGCGTGCCGCCACGGCACAGCGCGAGGGGCTCTTCGACGCCGAGATCGTGTCCGTGGAGGTGCCGCAGCGCAAGGGCGAGCCGGTGTCGTTCGCGCGAGACGAGGGGATTCGCCCGGACTGTACGGCCGACGCGCTCTCCCGGCTGCCCACCGTGCTGCCTGGTGGGACGGTCACCGCGGGCAACGCAAGCCAGCAGAACGATGCGGCGGCCGCATGTCTCGTGGTCGCTGAGGACCGCCTTGGCGAACTCGGCCTGCGGCCGATGGGTTTTCTACGTGGCTGGACGGTGGTCGGTTGTGACCCCGCGATGATGGGGCTGGGTCCGGTGCGTGCGGTCACCAAGCTGCTGGACCGTACGAAGGTCACCTTCGACGAGCTGGACCTTGTGGAGATCAACGAGGCGTTCGCCGGTCAGGTGCTCGGCGTGCTGAAGGGGTGGGGCCTACGGCCCGGCGAACTCGATGACCGCCTCAACGTCAACGGTTCCGGTATCTCGCTTGGTCATCCGATCGGCGCCACCGGAGTGCGGATCCTGAGCACGATGCTGCACGAGCTGGGGCGCAGGAAGGGGCGATTGGCCCTGGAGACCATGTGTATCGGTGGAGGACAGGGAATGGCTGCTTTGTTCGAGGGAGCGTCCGCATGAGCGGCAAAGGGATCCTCGCGTATGCCTCGCACCTGCCCGTGGGACGGTTGTGGCTCGACGAGCTCGGTGCGGCGCTGGGGACCGGGGCCGGGTCCGGCACTCGGCCGGTGGCCTCGTTCGACGAGGACAGCACGACGATGGGGGTCGAGGCGGCTTCGGCACTGCTGCACGCGCATCCGGCCGAACCCGGTTCGGTCTATTTCGCGACGAGCTCTCCCGTGTATGCGGACAAGACGAACGCGACAACGGTTCATGCCGCCGTCGCTTTGCCGGAAACGGGGTTCGCCGCGGATGTCGCGGGATCGGCGCGCTCGGGCGTCGCGGCTTGCCGCGCCGCGGCGTCCTGCGACGGCCTCGCGGTATTGGCCGATATTCGGACCGGCAAGCCGGGTTCGGTGGACGAAAGCGCCGGAGCCGATGGCTCGGTCGCGCTACTTTTCGGGCCCGCGAGTGATTCTCTCGCCGAGATCCGGCAACAGCACTCGCTCTCGGTCGAAATACTCGATCGATGGCGCGAACCGGGATCGATGGCGGCCGCACAGTGGGAGGAGCGGTTCGGATTCGAAGCGTACCTGCCGCTGCTGCGTCGGGTGGCGATGCGAGTACTGGACGCGGAAGGCATCGAACAGGCCGACCATGTCGTGCTCACCTCCCCCAATCGCGAGATCCGCAAGCGCGGCGTCAAGGTGGTGACCGGAACGCTGTCCACCGAGACCACGGTGGCCGGGCATGCCGGTGCCGCGGATGTCGGCCTGGCGATTGCCGATGCTCTCGACCGGGCCGAACCGGGCGAGACGATTCTGGTGCTGCAGGCCGCCGACGGCTGCGACGCACTGCTCCTGCGCACGACGAGCTTACTGGCCGACCGGCGTCAGCCCACTCCCTTGCGGGCGCGGCTCGGGCAGGGGAACAAGGTCTCCTACCTGACCTACCTGAGCTGGCGTGGGTGGTTGGAGCGCGAACCCCCGCGCCGGCCCGAACCGGAGCGCCCCGCGGGGCCGCCGAGCGCGCGCGGCCGCGCGTGGAAGTTCTCCTTCACCGGAAGCGTGTGCGCCTCGTGTGAGTTCGTGCACCTGCCGCCGGCGAGGGTGTGCAAGCGCTGTGGATCAAGCGCTCCGATGGCAAGCAGGTCCCTGGCCGGTGCCGGGGCGACGGTGGCGACCTACACCGTCGATCGGCTCGCGTTCTCGCCATCACCACCGCTGGTCGAGGCCGTCGTCGATTTCGACGGTGGCGGGCGCTACACCCTGGAAGTGGCGGATGCGCAGCAGGATGCTCTCGCCGTCGGGACCAGGGTCGGGCTCTCCTTCCGGCGGTTGTTCACCGCGGGCGGTGTGCACAACTACTTCTGGAAAGCGCGAGTGCCCGCGGACGGTGCCGCTTCCGGAGTTGAGCAGGAGCATTCGGATGGAGGACGACAGTGAGCAGCAGGGGAATATGTGACCGGGTGGCGGTCGTCGGGATGGGGTGCACCCCTTTCGGCGAACACTGGTCGTCCTCGGCAGAGGATTTGCTGGTGGATGCGGCCGAGGAAGTGCTCGCTGGTGCCCGCATCGCGAACCAGGATATCGACGCGTACTGGCTCGGTACGCTGGGTTCCGGGCAATCCGGTCTGACGTTGAGCCGTGCTCTCTCGGTCGACTACAAGCCGGTGACCAGAGTGGAGAACTACTGCGCGACGGGCTCGGAGGCGTTCCGCAACGCCTGCTACGCGGTGGCTTCCGGAGCCTATGACCGAGTTCTCGCCGTGGGCGTGGAGAAGCTCAAGGATTCCGGGTTCTCCGGACTGCTTCGTTCGGACCCGCCGGGAGACGGCACCGCCGCGGAGCTGAGTCTGACGGCCCCGGCGGCTTTCTCCTTGCTGGACCCGGCCTATTGCGCGCGTTACGGCGTGGATTCGGCCGATGTGCGCGCGGCTATGACTCATATCGCGTGGAAGAACCACGAGAACGGTTCCCGCAACCCGAAGGCGCAGTATCGGTCTCCGGTCAGCAAGGAGAAAATCGAGCAAGCACCGGTGGTCGCGGGCAGACTCGGCGTACTGGACTGTTCCGGTGTCTCGGATGGGGCCGCCGCCGCGCTGATCGTCCGGGCCGAGCATGCGGCGGATTACACCGATCGCCCGATGTATGTGAAGGGGCTCTCGCTCGCGGCCGGGCCGGCGCGAGGAGCGATGGATCCAGATTATGACTATACGACGTTCCCGGAGGTCGTGCACAGCGTGCGCGATGCGTTGCGGCAGGCGGGGGTGGGTGACCCGAGAGAGGAACTTTCCCTTGCCGAGGTACACGATTGCTTCACACCGACCGAGCTCGTGCTGATGGAGGACATGGGGTTCGCCGAGCGGGGGCAGGCGTGGAAAGACATCCTGGAGGGGGCCTTCGAGCTCGACGGTAAGCTACCGGTGAACCCCGACGGGGGGCTGAAATCCTTCGGCCATCCGGTCGGGGCGAGCGGACTGCGAATGCTCTACGAATGCTGGCTCCAGTTCCGTGGTGAGGCAGGCCGTCGCCAGCTGCCGGATCCGAGGCTCGCCCTGACCCATAACCTCGGGGGTCGGCCGGGAAACTGCGTGTCCTTCGTCTCGGTCGTGGGGTCTGAACCGACCATGTGACTTGACGCGGACACAATTTTTTATTTATATTAAATTCATTAATGATGGAGGTTGCGTGGTGGGACCCAAGGATGCGGTGAATCCGGTCCGAGCACGTGAACTCGCGGCCGGGCTCTACCGTGCACTGGCTTCGGGTGATCGCGACGAGCTGGACCGGTTGCTGCACCCTGAATTCGTTGGGCGGGCGACCGAAGGGCTGCCCGGTTCACTCGGCGGGACCTACCAGGGCCCCGATGCCATGCGGCGCCGATTCTGGGGCGGCATCGCCCGGCGGTTCACGGCCCGCGCCGAGCCGGAGAGCTTCGTCATGCTCGAAGACGGCAGGCTGCTGGTCGGCGGGCGCTACACCGGCACGGCGAACAGCACGGGCGCCGAGCTCGACGCGGAGTTTCTGCACCTGCTTTCGTTCGCCGAGGGGCGGATCGTCGCGCTTTCCCAGCTGACCGACAGCGCGCGCTGGGAACGGGCGCTCGAAGGTGAGGGCGAGACGCTGGAAGCCGTCGAGTTCAGCGTCGACGATGGGCTGGCCACGATTCGGCTCAACCGGCCGGATGCCGGTAACGCGCTGAACCAGCAAGCCGCGGATGAACTGTACGAAGTGGCCACGCGCTGCGCCGCGCGCACCGACCTGCGGGCCCTGCTGATCATCGGATCGGGGTCACGGTTCTCGGTGGGCGGTGACATCGCCGAGTTCCAGAGCCCTGGTGGCAGCAGGGGTATGGCCGAAGTGCTGCGGCGGATGACGACTCCGTACCACGATGCCCTGGCGATCATTCACGAACTCGACGTTCCCGTTATCGCCGCGGTGCATGGCGCGGTGGCCGGAGGAGGCCTCGGGTTGGTGCACGTGGCCGATATCGTCTTCGCGGCGGAGGGGA
The DNA here is from genome assembly GCF_000737195.2 of Sciscionella sediminilitoris. Lineage (GTDB taxonomy): Bacteria > Actinomycetota > Actinomycetes > Mycobacteriales > Pseudonocardiaceae > Sciscionella > Sciscionella sediminilitoris. The sequence continues at coordinate 12,293 of NZ_JALM01000042.1, read as the reverse complement.
CCCGCTTCGCCACCGGCTTCTGCGCGCTCGGGCTCTCGGGGGATGGCGGCAACTCGTGGTTTCTGCCGCGGCTGGTCGGCATGCGCAAGGCCGTCGAGCTGTATTTCGAGCAGCGGGTACTCGATGCGCATGAGGCCGAACAGTGGGGGCTGGTTTCGCATGTGGTGCCCGCCGAGGAGCTTGCCGAACGGTCGAGGGAGCTGGCCGTCCGGCTGGCCGCCGGGCCGACCAAAGCGTACGCCGAGATTCGGCAACTACTGCACGCGTGCTGGGCTTCGGGGCTGACCGAACAGCTTTCCGCGGAAATCGAGGCGATCGCGCGCGCCGGAGCGACAGACGACGCCGCGGCTGCGGTGCAGGCCTTTCTGGCCAAGTCAACACCCACGTTCGAAGGACGATAAGCATGGCAGGACTGGTCGTCGACGGTGAGGACCACCGGCTGATCCGGGAGAGTACGGCGAAGATCGCGGCGAAGTACGGCCGCGAGTATTTCGTGGAGCGCGCCGAGAAGGGCGAGCACATCGACGAGCTCTGGAATGAGCTCGGCGAGGCCGGACTGCTCGGTGTGCATCTGCCCGAGGGATCCGGCGGCGGTGGGGCGGGGCTCGCCGAGCTTGCCGTGGTGATCGAAGAACTCGCGGCGCATGGGCTGCCGCTGCTGATCGGGGTCATCTCTCCGGCGATCTGCGGTTCGATCATCGCCGCGCACGGCTCGGTGGACCTGAAAAGCCGATGGCTGCCGGGACTTGCCGACGGGTCGAGGAAGATGGCTTTCGCGTTGACCGAACCCGATGCCGGATCCAACAGCCACAACATCAAGACCGGTGCACGCAGGGACGGTGACGGCTGGGTCGTCTCTGGCGGAAAGTACTATATCTCGGCGGCCGATGAGTGCGAGGCGCTGCTGCTGGTCGCCGCCGACGCGGACGCCCCCGCGGACAGGCGAAGGCCGTTGTCGTTGTTCGTCGTGCCGAAGGACGCGCCCGGTGTCAGCCTGCAGCGGATCGATACGGCGCTGGTCTCCCCGGACCGGCAGTTCACCGTGTTCCTCGACCAGGTGCGGCTGGGCCCCGAAACACTGATCGGCGAGGCGGGTCAAGGACTGCGCCAGGTGTTCGCGGGCCTGAACCCGGAGCGGATCCTCGCTGCGGCGATCTGTACCGGGGTCGGCCGGTACGCCGTGGCGAGGGCGGCCGAGTACGCGTGTTCCCGGCAGGTGTGGGCGAGTCCGATCGGAGCGCACCAGGGAATCGCGCATCCTCTCGCCGAAGCACATATCTCGGTCGAGCTCGCCAGACTCGCCGTCATGCGGGCGGCGGAGTTGTTCGACACCGGTGAGCAGGCGGCGGAGGCGGCCAACATCGCGAAATTCGCTGCTTCCGAGGCCTCGCTCAAAGCCCTCGACCAGTCCATCCAGACTCACGGCGGGAATGGTCTTTCCCGGGAATATGGGCTCGCCGATCTGTGGTTCGTCACGCGGCTCATGCGCACCGCTCCGGTGAGCAGGGAGATGGTCCTGAACTTCGTGGCCCAGCACAGCCTCCGGCTGCCCGATTCGTACTAGATCGAAGGAGAAAAAATGCCTGGAGTTGCAGATCGCGTTGTCATCGTGACCGGCGCTGGCGGCGGGCTGGGGAGGCGCTACGCCCTGCTACTCGCCGGCTCCGGAGCACGGGTAGTGGTCAACGACCTTGGCGGGGCCCGGGATGGCTCGGGTAATGGCACGGCGATGGCCGACGGCGTCGTCGACGAGATCCGCGCGGCCGGTGGTGAGGCGGTCGCCAGCTATGCCAGTGTAGCGACGGAATCGGGAGCGGCGAGCATCGTCGAGGATGCCGTACGTGCTTTCGGCCGGGTCGACGGGCTGGTGAGCAATGCGGGCATCCTGCGCGACAGGGCATTCCACAAGATGTCAACGCAAGACTGGGACTCGGTGATCCAGGTCCACCTCTACGGTGGATTCCATATGGCGAAGGCGGTCTGGCCGCATTTTCGCGAGCAGGGGCATGGCCGCATCGTCGTTGCTACCTCGACCAGCGGGGTGTACGGCAACTTCGGCCAGGCGAACTACGGATCCGCGAAGGCCGGGCTGATCGGCTTGATCAATACGCTGGCCATCGAAGGGCGCAAACACGGAATCCTCGCCAATGCGGTGGCGCCGATGGCCGCCACCCGGATGACCGAGGACGTTGCGCCACAGGAGTTACTCGACAAGCTGCCCGCCGAACAGGTCGCCCCGATCGTTGGCTATCTCATCAGCGACGAGTGCACGGACACCGGCACGGTGCTTGTAGCCGGGGGAGGGCAGGTGCACCGCGTGCAGTACTTCCAGTCCAAGGGCGTCACTTTCGGCGATACACCGACGGTCCAGGAGGTCGCTCGTCGCTGGCCGGAGATCACCGATATGGACGCTTCCGTTCCGGGCACGAACCCGGTTGGTTGAGAGGAGGAACGTTGGCCAGTACGGAGCATTCGTTCGATGCCCTGGTCGTCGGTGCCGGTGCGGGTGGACTGTTCACCGCAGCACGACTGTCCCACCTCGGTTACCGGACGCTGGTGGTCGAGCGGCTGGAGCATCTCGGCGGTCGCGCGTCCACCCGGGACATCGACGGTTTCAAGGTGAACAACGGTGCGATCGTCATCGAGGTCGAGGGCATCACCGAGCAGACGTTCGAGGAGGTCGGCGCCAAATTCGACATTCGAAGGCCGGATCCGCCCATCCTGTACCGGATCGGTGCAAAGGATGTGGACGTCACCGGTGGTGGCTGGGGCTTTCTGCTCTCGAAGCTGACACGGCAGGGAGCGAAACTCGTCAAGGGGCTCGGTGCGGCGCGTAACGACGAGGGGCTTCCCGAGAACGAGCTTTCCACGGCCGAGTGGGTCGCCAAGTACACGAAAAACGAGTCGGTACACGGAATCTTCCGGAACATGTGTGGTTCGGTATTCGCCGTGGGTTCCGAAGAGCTTCCCGCACGGGTGTTCCTGACTTATTTCACGAGGAAGAGCGCGTTCAAGAAGTTCGGCTTCTGCCCGGAGGGGACCGTCGGAATATGGCGTTCGCTCGCCGAGACGATCACCGCCAACGGCGGCGAGGTGTGGCTTTCCGCCGAGGTCGAGGCGCTGCACATGCGCGATGGCTCGGTCAGCGGCGCGACCGTGCGCAGGAACGGTGAACCGGTCGAGGTGCGGGCCAGCTTCGTGGTCAGCGACGTGGGGCCGGCCGCGACCATCGATCTCGTCGGTCCGCAGCACTTCCCGTCCGACTACCGGAACGCGGTCAGCAAAGGAGACCGTCCGTGCGCGATGATCACCGTCAACTTCGCCAGCAGGGAGCGGTTGGTTCAGGCGCCGGGAATGCTGAGCTTCGCCAATACGCGCAGGCTCTGCTATGTCGCCAATTTCACGGATTCCTGCCCGGAGATGGCACCGCAGGGGTGGCACCTCTACGTGGGTACCGCCGTGCCGAAGCCCGCTGTCGGAGATTTCGACGAGGCAGCCGAGACGGAGCTGCTCTTCGAGGAACTCCGGCAGCAGATTCAGGGATTCGACAACGCCAGGATCCTCTCGACCGAGGTGACTCGGGACGGGTGGCCGCCACAGCGCGCGGTCGCCGGGTTCGACATGTCGCGGACCACTCCCATCGCTAACCTCTGGAACGTCGGAGATGGAGTCAAAGAATACGGAAACGGCGGCACGACGGCATGTGCGGAGACCGCGAAGCTCGTCGTGGACGAGATCCTCGCGGGCTACCCGCTCGCTGGGCGGTCCTGATCGAGGCGACAATGAGGAGTCAACGATGAAGATCATCGTCGATCGGTGCAAATGCACGGGGCTTGGGATCTGCGAATCACTCGCACCCGATGTTTTCGAAGTGGACGACAACGGCGATCTGGAGCTGAAGTCCGAGCTGGTTCCCGACGGGCAACTGACCGATGTGCAGGACGCGGTAGCCGGTTGTCCGACCGAGGCGCTCCGGATCGAGGAAGACTGATCGCTTGTGCCGATGGCCTGCACGGGGTCGGCATCGTGGAGTGGAAAGGGATGGGATGGCGCGAAAGAACCTGGTCGTCGTGGGCGCCTCACTGGCCGGTCTGCGAGCTGTCGAAGCCGCGCGGAATAGCGGCTTCGACGGTTCGATCACGCTTGTCGGCGCCGAGGAGCATCTGCCTTATGATCGGCCGCCGCTTTCCAAGGCCTATCTGGACTGGAACGAACCCGGGGCAGAGCCGGAATCGACCACGTTCCGCACGGAATCGGCGCTGCGGGAGGACATGAACGTGCGGCTGGTGCTCGGCCGGAAGGCGACCGGCCTCGACATCGAGCGGAAACGCGTCCTCTTGGACGGAACGTCACTGGACTACGACGCTCTGGTGCTGGCGACAGGGGCCCGCGCGAGGACATTCCCCGGTTCGGAGCGGCTGCGCGGGGTGCATACGCTGCGCACTCTCGATGATGCGGTGGCCGTCCGCTCCGCGCTCGACGAAGGTGCGCGGACCGTTGTGATCGGTGCCGGGTTCATCGGCTCGGAGGTTGCGGCCGGTGCGCGCAAACGAGGACTCGACGTCACGGTGGTCGAGGCTTCTCCGACACCACTGGCCAGGGCGGTCGGCTCGGCGATGGGGAGTGCCTGCGTAGCACTGCACCATCGCAACGGTACGGATCTGCGCTGCGGCGTGGGAGTGGACGCGATCGAAGGCGAACGCGGTGTGGAGCGGGTCGTTCTCTCCGACGGGACGGCCATTCCCGCGGATCTCGTCGTCGTCGGAATCGGGGCCGATCCGTGTACCGAGTGGCTCGAGGGATCGGGACTGCGGCTGGACGACGGCGTGCTCTGCGACCAGCACCTGTCCGCGGGTGCCGACGGGGTTTTCGCAGCCGGCGATGTCGTACGCTGGCACAACGCGCTGTTCGACCGGCCGATGCGGCTCGAGCACTGGACCAGTGCCGCCGAACAGGGTGCGGTCGCCGCACGCAACGCGATCGACCCCGGTTCGGCCAAGGCCTACCAGACGGTGCCCTATTTCTGGTCCGACTGGTACGACAGCCGAATCCAATTCGTCGGCGTGCCGGACGCCGATGAGGTTCGCATAGTGGAGGGCGATCCGGTACGGGACGAGCGTGTGGTGGCGCTCTATCGTCGTGGGGACCGGCTGGTCGGCGTGCTGACGATCAACGGCCAGAACGTGATCATGAAATATCGAGCTCTCATCATGAAACGCACCTGCTGGGACGATGCGAACACCTTCGCCGAAAGCCGGGCGCGGGTACGAGCCCAGTCCCGATGAGGTGTGCGCGCTACTTCTTCCCCCGTCCCGGCCGGGACGGGGGGCTCGCCTGTTCCGATTCCGGCTGGACGGACAAGCCACCGCGCACCAAGGACTTCGCGGTCCGGATCACGTGATCGAGGGAGCCGCGGCGGGGATTCCACCATTCCGCCGCCCAGTTGAGTGCACCCATCACCAGCATCCGCGCTGCGCGCTGATCGAGATCACCGCGCAGCTGGCCGCTGCGTTTCGCGTCCCGGAACAGCTTACGCCAGATGTCACCGTACCGATTGGCTTCTGCGGTATAGCGAACGCGGATGTTGTCCGGTATCTGTCCGGCATTGCGAATGGCCGCGGTGGTGTAGTCCGATATCTCCAACTGGTACCGCAGGTGTTCTTCCACCGCAGCGTCGATCCTGTCAAGGGGATCGGTGTCCGATGGCAGCGCGTCGAGCTGAGCTTGGACGTGCTCCCCCATACTGGCAATACCCGACCACATCACTTCTTCGATGAGGTCTTCTCGGGAAGGGAAGTAATAGTAGATCGCCGGCGCCTGAATCTCGGCCACGTCCGCGACATCCGTGAGCCGGGTACCGGCGTATCCCTTTCGGCTGAGCACGTGTGCCGCCGCATCCAGGATTCGTTGACGTGTGCGCGCCGACTTGGAACTGTGCTCGTCGGTCGTCTCAGCCTCAGCCTGAGTGGATTTTCTAGCCACGAATCAATACTAACCTGTGGTGACCGCACTTTGTCGTCACCTGGTCACCTCGGTACCAGATAACACCTCTTCGGAGGATCTCCGCGGTGATCACATTCGGCTCGGTCCACGTCTGCACCGCGCCGGGCGCGCTGAGCGGGTACCGGGGAGCGTGTGCACGGTCGCACTTGGTCGCTGTGGATAGGCACGGCGTCGATCGCCCTGACTGTGATGGTCGGGTCGAGGCCCGACCGAGTCCCTGTCCGTACCGCAGCGCTGTCGGTCCCGCCCAGCCCTCAGCCGTGCGTGGAGAACCGTCTGCGCGGGAAGCGAGACGAAAGATGCCCCGTGTTTCCACAGCCTGTGGATGGCCCCGGTGACTCGGCCGAGGCGTTCGGATCGCAGTCCTGCTCGATGGACTGGTGGTCCGGGCCCGGTGCGTGGGCCCGCCCGCCTCGGTGCTGTGTGGAGTGAGGGAGGGGCCGGTCACAGCAAGGATCTCCAGTCCTCTAATCGGTGATAAACTTTTCGTGTTCCGCATTGGACGGCGGAATTGGCCGACCGGATGTGGTGATGTATGAGGCGGGAAGCGTTCGAGCAGCCCTCGGACTGGACCGAGCCCGGAGCGCACCCGGTCGCCACAGGGGTCTACCGGATACCGTTGCCACTGCCACTGAGTGGTCTCTCTGCGGTGAACGCCTATGCGGTGGAATCGGCTGACGGCGTGGTGCTGATCGACCCCGGTTGGGCGAGCACGGAGAACGAGCGTATCCTCGGCGAGGCGCTTCGCAGTATCGGCTACCGGTTCGCGGACATCAGCTGCTGCCTGGCTACCCACCACCACTGGGATCACTACACCCAGGCGTACGCCTGGCGCGAGAGGTTCGGAGTCGAGTTGTTCACCGGCCGCGGTGAGCGTTTCAGTATCGAGACCTATGAACGGCAGTCCGGCCGGTTCCCGAACCATCCGGAACTGCTCTATCGCTGTGGCGCCGACGACCTGGCCAGCCGTCTCGCGAATGACTACCTGAGTCCCGAATACGAGGTCGATGTCCCGTTCGGCTCGCCGGACGGCTGGCTTGACGACGGACAGCGTATCCAACTCTCGGGCGGTGAACTCGATGTGTTCGCGACCCCTGGGCACACGCGAGGACACGTGGTGTTCCGGCATCGCGAAGCGGGGATCCTATTTTCCGGGGACCACGTGCTGTCCACGATCACGCCCTCGCTGGGGTTCGAACTGGCTCCCGAACCGCACCCGCTGCGGTCGTTTCTCGCCTCGCTCCGGCTTCTGCTCGCGCAGCCGGACGGACTGCTTCTGCCGGCGCATGGTCACGTGGTAGCGAGCACGCACGCACGGGTCGACGAGCTGCTGCAGCACCATAGGCAACGCCTCGAGGACGTGCGCGTGCTGGTTCATTCCGGTGCCACCACGGCTTATGAAGTGGCGAGGGAACTCCCATGGACTCGGCGCAACCGGCGGCTGGAGAGCCTCGCGGTCGAACACCAGATGTCGGCGGTCATGGAGATCGAGGCACATCTGGACGTGCTGGCCGTGCACGGACTGGTACGGGCCGAGGAGACCCCTTCCCTGCGCAGGTATCTGGTCGCCTGAGCGGGCCCTGTTCGCGCGCTTGGTCCCATACTTGCTGACTTCCACAGCGATGGCGTGGCCGCGATACCCGGAAGGCGACGGCTCTTGGCCCCTGCAATGGCGAGCTTCTCCCCTTTCCCGCTCTTGTACTGCATCTGTCTACAGTGGATTTATCGCGCACGTGCACCGTGTGGCCGGTTACGATTCCGCCGACGTGCGACCGCGGAAACGGACGACCTCGATTGGCCTTTAAGATTGATTAGATTACGTGTATGATCTCGAGGCGTCGTGATTGCCGTCCATCGGCCAATGGAGGTCGACGTTCGTGACCGTTCGGAAGTCCGAGCATGTTCTGCTGCACGAATCCCTGTGGGAGAAAGAGGAATCCTCTCCGCTCGTCGAGCATACGGTCGGCTCCTTGCTCGCCGCGCGTGCGCGGGACTGTCCCGACTCGCCCGCTCTCGTCGGCACGGTATGCGGTACCACGCGGCAGCGGCGGCTGACATACCGGGAACTTCACGCGCAAGCATCGCGGGTCGCGCGCGCACTGCTGCGTATCGCCCGCCCTGGCGAATTCGTAGCTCTCTGGGCGCCCAACGTCCTCGAGTGGCCCATTGTCCAATACGGCGCCGCGTTGGCCGGAATGCGACTGGTTGCGCTGAATCCGGTACTGCGCGCGAGCGAGTTGATATATGCGTTGAATCATTCGGAGTCGAGCGTGCTGATCCATGCGGATCGCAGCCGCGACTACGATCTGGCCGCCGTGGTCTCCGCGGTCCGCGGCGAATGCCCGAATCTGCGCGGTGTGGTCAGCCTGTCCGAGTGGGACAGCTGGCTGGACACCGGCCGGGACTCGACCGAGCTCATAGCCTGCGATCCGGATGATCCGGTGATGCTGCAGTACACCTCGGGTACGACGGGACGGCCGAAGGGAGTACTTCTGCGGCACCGGGCACTGGTCAACGTCGCGAAGCTGACACTGGAGACGGCGGGGGCCGCACCGGGGCTCAGGGCGGTGAACCCGTTACCGATGTTCCACACGGCGGCATGCGTGATCGGCACGCTTGGGCCGCTGTGGCTGGGTGGTTGCGTGCTTCTCATCGAACGGTTCGAACCAGGCATGGTGCTTGATGCCCTCCGCGATGAGGACGCCGAGCTGCTGTTCTTTGTGCCAGCGATACTCGGGGCGATAATTGAGAAAGCGCGCGAATCGGGCGGTTCCGCCTCGAGCCTGCGGATCGTGATGGGTGGCGGTGCCGATGTACCGCGGCCGATGATCGAAGAGGCCGAAAAGTTCTTCGGTGTCGAGGTGTACAACCTTTTCGGCCAGACCGAACTCGCGCCGGTGTTGTCGATGACCCGCTGCGGTGACAGCCACCATGATCTCGTGGGCACGGTCGGCAGACCGCTGCCACAGATCGAATGCAAGATCGTGGACCCTGAGACCGGTCGGACACAGCCACTCGGTACGCCGGGTGAGATATGTGCGCGCGGCTACCAACAGCTGATCGAGTACTTGCACGACCCGGAAGCCACCGCGGACGCCGTCGACACCGATGGCTGGGTGCACACCGGTGACCTCGGCAGTATGGACGAACGCGGAATGATCACCCTGACCGGAAGGGCCAAGGATCTGATCATCCGGGGAGGGGAGAACATCGCTCCGCGCGAGATCGAGTCGTGCCTCGCTGAACACGAAGCGGTCGCCGAGGCCGCGGTGATCGGCGTTCCCGACGAGCTGTGGGGTGAGACCGTCGGGGCCGTCATCCGTCCACGTGGAGAGTCGCGGAAGGGAATGCGCGGAGAACTCGAGGCCTATTGCCGTGATCGGCTCTCGCCGTTCAAGGTTCCCGAACATTGGTTGGTGGCGGAGAAGCTGCCCGTGACCCCTACCGGGAAAATCCGAAAATTCGAGCTGGTCGAGGCCGCCGCCAAGGGGAGGCTGACACGGCTGATGTGAGGGAGCGCTTCCGTGTCGTCCGGCTCCCCGTCAGGTCGGGGAGCCGGACGTATCCGAGACCACCGCGTGACAATGAAGAGGCCATGGTATGCGGCTATTACAAGACTGGCTCGTCGACAGCGTGCCCGGGTTTGAACCGCCTGCCGCTGTCCGGAGAATGGGCGTGGGGCAGTCGAATATCACCTCGCTGATCGAGGACAGTGGGGGGCACAGCTGGGTGCTGCGCCATCCGCCCCCGGGCAGCCATGATCCGAGCGCTCACGACGTCCACCGGGAAGCTCGGGTTCTCAGCGCTCTCGACGGGTCACCGGTTCCGGTGCCCGCCGTGATCGCTACCGGTAGCAACGAAGCAGGTATCACCACTGCGTTCTACGTGATGCAGCGCGTCCCCGGTGTGGTGCTTGCCAGTGAGGACGAGGCTGAGGGGCTTTCCGGCTCCGAACGGCTCCGAGTAAGCGATGACGTGCTCGGTGTGCTCGCCGCATTACATGCGATCCGGCCGGACGAGATCGGCCTCGGCGACCTGGGACGAACGGAAGGCTATCTGGAACGGCAGATAGTCCGTACCGCGCGCAGCTGGGACGAGTGGGGGAAGGAAAGCAAGGCAGCGGTGGTGTGGGAACGATGCCGCACCCGGCTGGCCGCGCGGATGCCCGCGCAGCAGCGGACAGTGATCGTTCACGGGGACTATCGTCTCTCGAACCTCTTGGTCGAGGCGGGGAAGGTGACAGCCGTACTCGATTGGGAACTGTGCACACTCGGCGATCCGCTCGCCGACTTGGCGTGGCTGGTCGATGACTGGCGCTCACCGCTCGAACCGGCGATCGCCATCCCGAGCCCCACCAGGGTGGGCGGGTTCCACGATCGGGAGCACCTGATCGCGGAGTACGGTCAGATGACCGGCCTCGATGTTTCCGAAATCGGATACTACCGCGCCTTCACCCATTGGAAGGCGGCCACGCTGTTGCAAGGCGTGCTGCTGCGGCGGCGCACTGCCCGCAGGGATACATCCCCCTCGGAATCCGAGCTTGAAACGACGATCGAGACCTTGCTGGACGAAGCGCTCGAACTCATGTCAATCGGTTGACCCCAGGAGCCTTGATGCGACCCGAAGACGACTACAACCATCCGGTCGGCGCCGAGCTCAACTTCAATGAGTCGATGTATTTCCATTTCCACGATGCGGTCGTGGAAATGGGCGGCTTCGTGCGGCTGGCCAACCGCCCCAACGAGGGGCGGGGGGAGATGACGGTCTGCCTCTATCTCCCCGACGGCAGACTGGGATTCGCTTATGCCAGACCAGAGGGAAGATCGAACGAGCGCTTCGATGCGGCAGGGATGCGGTTCTCCGTGCGCGAGCCGGGACATCGCATGGATGTGACATTCGCGGGCGAGATATCTGTGCTGGATGACGCGGCACGGCTGGACGACCCTTCCCTCGCGTTCCGATCCAGTCCGCGAATGGTGTGCTCGATCGATCTCACGGTCGACGGGCTCGCCGCACCGTTCGATCACTCCTTCGACGCGAGCGAAGACTCCTTTGCGCCGAATCACTATGAGCAGCTGATCGCAGCGAAGGGAACCCTGGCGCTCGCGGGACGGAGCATACCGATCGAAGGGTACGGCCTGCGCGATCACTCCTGGGGGCCGCGTTCCTGGCAGGCACCGTGGTTCTATCGGTGGATCCACGGGTGTGGTCCCGAGTTCGGTTTCATGGGCGCGTGGTTCGGCAGCCCGCAGGGACCACCGACGCTGGGCGGATTCGTGTGGGACGGTGCAGCCTTGTTCGAGGTCGATTCCCTGGAGATCGGCACCCGGCGAAATGCGCGCGAGGAGCAAGCTGACGTGACCGCGGTGTTGTGCGCGGGTGACAGGGAGTGGAAGATACACGGATCCGCGAAGGCGACCGCGCCACTGCGCAACCGCCGGACCGACGAGCACGGCGAACTGCGAACCACACGGATCGTCGAAGCACTCATGCGCTGGACGCTTCCCGACGGGCGCGTCCTGCAGGGCATGTCCGAGTACCTGGACCAACTCGTGGACGGTCGGCCCGTCGGGCTCGCGGTCTGATCCCGTGAACTCGCCACACTACCCGTGTCATGGCCCAGGTCTCGGAGAAAATTTCACAATGATTCTCGTGTAGTTTTCGTTGGGGTTGAGCCATGTTGAGCTCTCTGGTGAGTGATTGTCGTTTTTGTGCCTGGCGATTCGTGGGCGCATGCCGACCCAGCGATGCCGCCGCGGCCGGTTCGTAGGCAGCGGTTTCCGGCCGGTGGCAGTGTGTCCGCATTCACTCGAGACCGAGGTATCCGGGATGTGAATATGGACGGTAACCGGCCGAGTGCTCGACGAAAGGCCCTTCCGGTGCCGTCTTCGCCGATCCCGGCCAGGTGTGTCAGCTGGTTGGCTCTGGCCCGAGTCCGGTGGTGACGTCGTGTGGTTCAGTCGAGGTGGATGCGGTGGTGTAGGAGTGGGGAAGTTGCGTGTCCGTGCGTCTGCCGCTTGGTCGTTTTCGTTTTGGTGTTCACGCTTTCGGTTCGTCTGTTGTGGAATGGGTAGGTGGGGGTGGTATTGACGGCGTCGCGGTCGAGCTCGAGCCCGTGAGTGATCGCGTGCGGATGGGGGAGATCCTCGCTCCGGGCTTGGTCGATCCAGCCGGTGAGGCGCAATTCGTTGCCGGTTGTGGGGGTCGAAGGGGTAGCGAAGTCGCCGGCGAGACCGGGTAGCGCTGTCGTCTCGGGGCAGGCGGTGTGGACTTCCCCTGAAATCGTGGAG
>NZ_JALM01000041.1 GCF_000737195.2 Sciscionella sediminilitoris | reverse complement strand
CACGGGAGCCGTTCGTTACTACGTCACTTCAGGTCACCACTGCTGGGGAGGGAACCCCTGCTGACCGGGAGGCGGTCCCTGCGGGGGCTGCTGCTGACCCGGGTACCCGCCGCCCTGCGGAGGCTGGCCGGGGAACCCACCGCTGGGCGGCCCCTGCGGGGCCTGACCCGGGAACCCGCCACTGGACGGACCCTGCGGAGCCTGACCGGGGAAGCCGCCCTGCGGCTGGCCACCCGGACCGAACTGACCGGGAGCACCGGGGCCACCGGGCCCACCCGGACCACCTGGGCCGCCGAACTGACCAGGACCGCCGGGGCCACCGGGACCACCGAAGCCGCCACCGGGACCGAACGGGCCACCCCCGCCGACCTCCGCGGCCTTGGCCTGCATACCGGCCGTGGTCGAGGGCAGCCACCAGAGCACGATGACCGCGATGTAGATGATCACGCCGACCACACCCGAGGCCGCGGAACCGCCGATGAGGGCAAGCACCCCGGCGATGATGCCGAGCGCGGCGCCCACGGTGACCGTGAGCCGGCCCCAGTTCTTGCCCTGCCCGCCGAACCAGGCGCTCACTCCGACGACGACGGCGATCACCATCAGGACGATGATCACGATCAGGGCCATGGTCAGCGTCGAGTTGAGCCGGTCCATCGACTGGCTGAGCTGCCCGGAGTACGGATTGTCCGCGCCACCGAACGAGCTCGAGTTGCTGCTCAGGTAGCTCTTGGCGTTCAGGATGTTGACCATCCCGAGGATGGCGAAGATCAGCATGATCGCGGAGAGGGCGATCGTGGTCCACATCGCCGCGGGCAGCGTGTTGCCCTGCTGCGGGCGACCCTGCATCGGAGCACCCGGACCCGGCTGGCCGAACTGCGGCTGGCCCTGCTGCGGCGGCATCCCGGGCTGACCGTACGGCGCACCCTGAGCCTGGGCACCGGGCGGCGGGAAGCCCTGCTGCGGCTGGCCGCCGAAGGCACCCGCGTTCGGGTCCCCCTGGGGCACGTACCCCTGGGGCTGGAAACCCTGCTGACCGCCGAACCCGCCGGACGGGTCGCCCGCGGGCGGGGTGTACTGGCCGTAGTTCGGCTGCGGCGGGGCGCCGGTCGGCCCGACCACCTGCGTGGAGTCCGGTCCCTGCTGCCCCGGTCCGCCGAGCACCTGCGTGCTCTCCGGAACGTCACCCTGCGGGGCACTGCCCGGCATGACCGCCTGGGTCGGTTCGGCGCCGTCCTGCGGCTGACCTGCCGCGGGAGGCTGCTCGCCCGGCCGGATGGCCTGCGTCGGTTCGGCCGTGGAGAACTGGTTCTCCCCGCCCTCTTGTGGCGGCTGCACGCCGCCCTGATACGGCTGCTCGCCCTGGCCCTGCTGGCCATCCGGCGGCTGCGGAGCACTCATCGGGTGAACTCCCTCGGATAATTGGCTGACTGTCGTCCGCTGCGTGGTGGCCTACGCTATCTGATCACGACGAACCTGGCAGTACGGCCCGCCGATTAACCGCCGAGGTAAGCCAGCACATCCTGGCGGGTGACCAGGCCCGCCGGTTTGCCGCCTTCGAGCACGAGCGCGCCGTCGGCTCCTTCGAGCGCTCGCATCGCCGCGCTGACCGGTTCACTGGAACCGATGGTCGGCAGTGGCGCGGACATGTGCGACTCCACGCTGTCGGTGAGCGCCGCCTTCCCGGAGAACAACGCGTCGAGCAGGTCGCGTTCGTTGACCGCGCCCTTGACCTCGGCGGCCATCAGCGGCGGTTCCGCACCCACCACCGGCATCTGCGAGACGTGGAACTCGCGCAGGATCGCCACCGCCTCGGCCACGGTCTCGTTCGGGTGGGTGTGCACCATGTCCGGCAGCGATCCGTCCTTGCGGCGCAGCACATCGCCGACGGTCGCCCCGGTCGAGTCCGGCGGGAGGAACCCGTAGGAGGCCATCCAGGAGTCGTTGAACACCTTGGACAGGTAGCCGCGCCCGCCGTCCGGGAGCAGCACCACGATCACATCCTCGGGCCCGCAGCGCTTGGCGAGCTCGATCGCCGCGGCCACCGCCATCCCGCAGGAACCGCCGACCAGCAGTCCTTCCTCGCGTGCGAGGCGGCGCGTGGTGTGGAAGGAGTCGGCGTCCGAGACCGCGATGATCTCGTCGCAGACACCCCGGTCGTAGGTCTGCGGCCAGAAGTCCTCGCCGACCCCCTCGACGAGATAGGGACGCCCGGATCCGCCCGAGTACACCGAGCCCTCCGGGTCCGCCCCGACGATGCGCACCCCGCCCTCGGAGATCTCCTTCAGGTAGCGCCCGGTTCCCGAGATGGTGCCGCCGGTGCCCACGCCCGCCACGAAGTGGGTCAGCTTGCCCTCGGTCTGGCGCCACAGCTCCGGGCCGGTCGAGTGGTAGTGCGACTCCGGGTTGTTCGGGTTGCTGTACTGGTTCGGTTTCCAGCCGCCCGGCAGTTCGCGCGCGAGCCGGTCGGAGACGCTGTAGTAGGACTCGGGGTGTTCCGGGGCCACCGCGGTCGGACAGACCACGACCTCGGCCCCGTAGGCGCGCAGCACATTGCGCTTGTCCTCGGAAACCTTGTCCGGGCACACGAAAACGCAGCGGTAGCCCTTCTGCTGGGCGACCATGGCCAGCCCCACCCCGGTGTTGCCCGAGGTCGGTTCCACGATCGTGCCCCCGGGCTTCAGTTCCCCGGACTCCTCGGCGGCCTCGATCATCCGCGCGGCGATCCGGTCCTTCACCGAACCACCCGGGTTGACGTACTCCACCTTGGCGAGCACGAGCGGTTCGACCTCGGCGGCCAGGGCGTTCAACTTCACCAGCGGGGTATTGCCGATCAGATCGGTCACGTGCTCCACGTATTCCACATGGCAAGACTAACTCTCGGTTAGAGTGACTGGGTGACCGTCCTCGCGCTGCTCACGTCGAACCCCGAGACCCTCGGGTTGCTCGCCGTGCTGCTCGCCGCGAGCCTGTTCGTGACGGTCGGTTCGCGCGCGGCGCGCACGCTGGTCATCGGTACCCCGGCGGGTCTGCGCCCGGTCGCGCGCCACCACATCGGCGCCCCGGTCATCCCGCCGCGGATGAGCGACCCCGCCGCGAAGGGACACCCGCGCCCACGAGCTCCTTCGACACCGGCCTGATTCCGGTCCGGTCCCCATTCACCCCGTCGAAGGGTTCATTTCGTCATGCTCTCTTTTCTCGATCCGTTCGTGCGCCTTGCCGCGCATGCCCTTTCCTGGCTCGTCGAGCTGCTCACCCCGATCCTGCCCGCCGTGGCGCCCGGGCTCGCGGTCGTGCTGTTCACCCTCGCTTTCCGGTTGCTGCTGCATCCGCTGGCCCGCATGCAGGTGCGCGGGGAACGCGCCCGCGCCGCGCTCGCCCCGAAGCTGCGTGAACTGCAGGCCGAGCACGCCGGGGACCGGGAGAAACAGGCCGCGGCGACCATGGCCCTCTACCGCGAACACGGGGCGAGCCCGCTCGCCGGCTGTGGGCCGACGCTTCTGCAGCTGCCCGTGTTCTCGGTGCTGTACCGCACGTTCACGGTGACCACGATCGGCGGCGCGGCCAATGAACTGCTCGGGCACACCGTGTTCGGTACCGCGCTCGGCGCCCACTTCGATCCGGCGAACCCGGTGTTCTGGGGACTGCTCGCCTGCCTCGCGGTCACCGCGGCCTGTTCCTCGCTGTTCGCGGGGCGGCAGTCGAACGGCCAGGTCAGCGGGGTCATGGCGAAGCTGGTCCGCGTGCTGCCCTTCGGCACGGTGTTCTTCGCGCTCTTCCTTCCGCTGGCCACCGGGATCTACCTGCTGACCACGACGGCGTGGACGGTGGCCGAGCGGTGGTACCTGCATCGTCAACCAAGCAAAAGCTTGCTTGAGAACGAAAAGGTCGTAGAGTCAGGTCCATGCCAGAAGCCGTGATTGTCGCGACCGCCCGTTCCCCCATCGGGCGCGCCAACAAAGGATCCCTCGTCGACCTGCGTCCCGATGACCTGACAGCCAGGATGGTGCGCACCGCACTGGACCAGGTACCCCAGCTCGATCCGGCCGAGATCGACGACCTGATGCTGGGCTGCGGACTGCCCGGCGGTGAGTCCGGGTTCAACATGGGCCGGGTGGTGGCCGTGCTGCTCGGCTACGACCACCTGCCGGGCACCACGATCACCCGGTACTGTTCCTCCTCGCTGCAGACCACGCGGATGGCGTTGCACGCGATCCGCGCGGGCGAAGGGGATGTCTTCATCTCGGCCGGTGTGGAGACGGTGTCCCGCTCGAGCAAGGGATCCTCGGATTCCTGGCCGGACACGCACAACCCGCTGTTCGCCGAGGCCAAGGACCGCACCGCGCGCACCGCCGAGCAGGGCGCCGATTCCTGGGCCGATCCGCGCGAATCCGGTGACCTGCCCGATGTCTACATCGCCATGGGGCAGACCGCGGAGAACCTCGCCCGGCTCAAGGACGTCAGCCGCGCCGAGATGGACGAGTTCGGTGTGCGCTCCCAGAACCTCGCCGAGAAAGCCATCGCGGACGGGTTCTGGGCCAAGGACATCACCCCGGTCACCCTGCCCGACGGCCGCGTGATCGATGCCGATGACGGCCCCCGCGCCGGGGTAACCCTGGACGGGGTATCCGGGCTCAAGCCGGTGTTCCGCCCGGACGGCCGGATCACCGCGGCCAACTGCTGCCCGCTCAACGACGGCGCGGCCGCGCTCGTGATCATGTCCGACACCAAGGCCAAGCAGCTGGGCATCACCCCGCTCGCCCGCGTCGTGTCCACCGGGGTCACCGGGCTCTCCCCGGAGATCATGGGTTACGGGCCGGTCGAAGCCTCCAAGCAGGCGCTCGCCCGCGCCGGGATGGGCATCGGCGACATCGATCTCGTCGAGATCAACGAGGCCTTCGCCGCCCAGGTCATCCCGTCCTACCGGGATCTCGGCATCGACCTCGACCGGCTCAATGTCAACGGCGGGGCCATCGCGGTCGGTCACCCCTTCGGCATGACCGGTGCGCGCATCACCTCGACGCTGATCAACTCGCTTCGCCACCACGACAAGCAGTTCGGCCTCGAGACCATGTGCGTCGGCGGCGGCCAGGGCATGGCCATGGTGCTCGAACGCCTGTCCTGAGCACGATCCCGGCCCGCCACCAGCGGGCCGGGATCTCACAGGACGGCGCCGGCCAGCACACCCAGAAACAGCACCAACACGATGACTTTGACCAGGAATTTCACCGTGCAGAAAACCTTCATGGCACACCTCCGGTGATCGCGTTCCGCAATCCTTGATACGGCAGTCGCTGGTGACCGGACAGGTCCGTGCGGGAGCATCTCCCCCGGAGCACCGAGACCGGACCTCCGGACAGGGATGAGGAACCGTGGACGAAGATCTCAGCAGTGTGGTGCGAAACGTGCACCGGAGCACCCCGGAGGCCACGAGCAGGCTCGCCAATCACCCGCTCACCCGCGCCTACCTCGAGGCCGGGGTTCGATTGCTCGATCGCGAGTTCGACGCCTCGCTCGACGGGACCGATCGGTTCGTCCGTCCACTCGGGACACTGACGAGAGACACGGTGATCGCCGAGGTCGCCAACGGTCCCGCCGAACTTCCACAACAGGGCACCGTCGGCTCATTCCGCGACCGGTGGTCCTATTTTCCCGACTATGTGGCGGATCTCGCCCGTTACACGCTGCGCGAATATCATTCCGCGCCCGCCAATGTGCTCGCCAGGACGGCGGCCGGCACCCTGCTCGACAAGGAATTCGCCGCGGCAGTGCACGAAATCGGCTACGAGAGCACGGTCATCGCGCGCGATTCGACGGCACTGCGATTCCGCTTCCTCGCCGTCGCGCTCGCCGCCCAGGACGAGCACATCCGGGAAACGATGACCAGGCTGTACCACGACATCACCGACACCTGGCAGCAACTCTGCTCGGATGTGTTCGCGGCGCGGGGACTCCGGCTCCGGGACGGCATCAGCTTCACCGATCTGGCCACGATTCTCACCGCGCTCAACGAAGGACTGGCACTGCGGGACGCACACAGTCCGGGTAGCGGAATCGTCGACGACGAACGGCGGCGCAGCCTCGTCGGACTGGCGGCCCTCGCCTTGTTCGCGGGCGCAGCGGACACCGGGGACGGCCGCTCGGTCGCGGGAAACGCCGAACACATCGCCGGGAAGAACGGCTCCCGGCCGGCCGATCGAGATTAGGACCGTGGTGGGTGCACACCCCCGACAGCGCACCCACCACGGAACCTCATGCGGCGCGCAGGGCGTCGCGGAAACGCACCTTCGTTCCGGTGCGCACGATCGCGTTGCGGTAGATCCGCGCGGAAAGCCACAGCAGCCCGGGAATGAACGCGACGAGCAGGGCGAGCGCGACCACGATCTCCCACACCGGAACCCCGCCCATACCGATCCGCATCGGCATCAGGGTCGGCGAGAAGGTCGGGATGATCGACAGGATCTCTACGAAGCGGTTGCCCGGATTGCTCGGCAGGATCGAGATCCCGACGACGTAGCCACCGATGAGCAGCATCAGCGGAAGGCTGATCACCTGCCCGATGTCCTCCTGCCGTGAGACGAGCGCACCGAGCCCGGCGAACACGAGCGCGTAGGCGAGGAAACCGAGCACGAACCAGACGACCAGCCACACCACGGTGCCCGCGGCGGCACTGACACTGGGCAGCAATCCGGTGAGCGCGGCAGGGATCACGGCGGCCGCCCCGATCAGCACCATCTGGGCGAGCCCGAGCGCGCCGATACCGAGGATCTTGCCGAACAGCATCTGCCACGGTTTCACGGTGGCGAGCAAGAGTTCGACGACCCTGCTCTGTTTCTCCTCGACCACGCCCTGCGCGATGGCCTGGGCGTTCATCATCATCACGAGGTAGATCAGCACCCCGGCCGCGGCACCGAGCACCAGCTGCGCGACGTCATAGGGGTACGGCGGTTCGAGCGGTTTCACCGTGGCCTTGGCCTGGCCGACCTGAGTGGCGACCTTTGCCGGGTCTCCGCCGAGCGTCTTGATCTGGTTGTTCAGCGCCTGCTGACCCGCGAAGCTGTCGAACACCGTCTGCAGCTTGCGGTCGAGCTCCTTTTTCACCACGACCTGCACATCGGAACCGTTGCCCACGAGCAGCGCGTCCAGCTTGCCGTCGGTGATCTGCTTGTTCCCATCGGCCTCGGAGGCGACCTGCCGGGTGGCGATGTTCTCGCCGATGCCCTTGGCGGTCGCGGTGACCGGGGCGGCGAGACCCGCGGTCTGCGCGGTGACCCCGATGGTGGCATCCGGTCCCGAGGACATTCCGCTGATCAGCTTGACGATCAGCACGCCGATGATCATCAGGGCCATCATCAGCCCGGTGAAGATCCGGAACGCCTTGGAGCGCAGCCTTGTGGAGATCTCCCGCCCGGCGACCAGGCCGACCGCCTGCCGCGAGCCGTAGTCGATGTTCGCCTGAGTCATCGGTTCGCCCCCTGGTTCTCGGTAACGACATTGCGGAAGAGTTCGGTCAGCGAGGGCCGGTGCCTGGCGAACTCGCGCACCGGACCGGTCGCCAGTGCGGCCTGCAACACCTGCTGGTCGTCCGCGCCCTCGGCGAGCTCGACGACGGTGCGGCTGCCCGCGCGCTCGAGCACCGTGACGCTCGGCATCCCGTCGGTCCACCCGTCCCGCGCACCCGGCGCGTCCACGCTCAATCGGGTCCGACCGCCGGCGCGCAGCTCGTCCACCGGGCCACAGGCGACCATCGAACCGCTGCGCACGATGCCGACCCGATCGCAGAGCCGTTCCACCAGATCCAGCTGGTGCGAGGAGAACACGACCGGAACCCCGGTGCGGCACTTCTCCACCAGCACCTCGCTCATCACCTCGACCGCGACCGGGTCGAGACCGGAGAACGGCTCGTCGAGCACCAGGATCTGCGGATCGTGCAGCAGGGCCGCGGCCAGCTGCACCCGCTGCTGGTTACCGAGCGAGAGGCTTTCCACGTTGTCATCGCGGCGGCTGGCGACCCCGAGGCGCTCCAGCCACTCGTCCACGGCCTTGTGCGCCGCGGACGCGGACCAGCCGTGCAGCCGCGTCAGGTAGATCAGCTGTTCGCCGACCTTCATCTTCGGGTACAGGCCGCGCTCTTCCGGCATGTACCCGATGTGCCTGCGGTTCTGCGCGGTGATCGGCGAACCGGCCCAGCGGACCTCGCCCCCGTCCGCGGCGAGCACGCCGAGCGTGATGCGCATGGTCGTGGTCTTGCCCGCGCCGTTGCTTCCGACGAACCCGAACAGTTCGCCCGCACGCACGTCGAAAGTCATCCCGTCGAGCGCGACGACATCCCCATATCGCTTGGTCAAGTGATCGATCTCGAGCGCCGGCTCGCCCATCGGTCCTTCTCCGTTCATTCCACCTCGTCCGCGCGGTCGCGGACCCTCGATACTGACGGTACCAAAAACTGATATCAGAATCATAGCAGATACCTTGGACGGTATCGCCTGGGTGATCCATTTTCTGGCCGACTGGTCAAATATCAGCACGAGCGGTCGAACAAGTCAACCCGGAAACCTCCCCTAGGGGAGACGAGCGGACCGGAAAAGCAGAACGGGGTGCACGGGAAAGCTCCCGTACACCCCGCCTTGGCGAGTCCCGCCGGATCCCGGCGGGACGAAGAATCAGCCGCGCGTTATCGCTGCCCGCCCATGAAGTAGGAGGCGAGCCGCAGCACCTCGAGGTAGAGCCACACGAGCGTGGTCATCAGGCCGAACGCCGCGTACCAGGCCATCTTGGCCGGGGCACCGCCACGGACCATGCGCTCCGCCGCGTCGAAGTCGAGCAGGAAGTTGAACGCCGCGATCCCGATGACCAGCAGGCTGAACACGATGGAGAGGGTGCCGCCGTCGCGCAGCCCGCCGTTGATACCGAACAGGCCGAGCAGCAGGTTGCCGAGCATCAGGACGAGCGCACCGACGGTGGCGCCGATGATCCACTTGGTCAGCTTCGGCGTCACCCGGATCGCCCCGGTCCGGTAGACCACGAGCATCGCGACGAACACCCCGAAGGTGCCCAGGATCGCGGGGAACGCCACCCCCGGCGCGATCCCGTCGAACACCCGGGTCAGCGAGCCGAGGAACACCCCTTCCGCGAGGGAGTAGACGACGACCAGCGCCGGGCTGACCTTGCGCCGGAAGATGATCACGAGCGCGGCCACCAGCCCGACGAGCATCCCGGGCAGCGCGAGCGCGGGAATGGCGAGCCAGAAGGTCAGCGCGCCGGTCGCGAGCGCGAGGCCGATCGTGATGGCGGTCTTGGTGACCACGTCGTCGATGGTGATCGGGCGCTCGGCGGCAGCGGTGCGCTGGTCCCCGCCGAATCCCGGGGGCGGGCCGTACCCCTGGGCACCCTGGGGCGCCGCGGTAGCCGTGGCGCCACCGAAACCGACCGGGGTTCCGTATCCACCGCCCGGCAGATTGCGGAACACCGGGTTCGAACTGCTGCGCACACTGACCTCCTCGGGATCCTTCCTCAGCCGTACAACGCCGCACGGCGGGAGTGAGTTCCCGGGCCGCCCGGCAGCATGATCGTAAAGCCAGCTTTACGATCACCCACTGGTGGTACACACGGTAGAGCGTCGAGCTGACTTGTGGGTGAATGAGCCGGGCAGATTCCACACATAGTGTAATCAAGTACCTCGTTTGCCCTGGCGAAATTCGCAGTCGAACGTACTCCCCATGGCGGATTGTGTTTTTCCTGTCGACCCGAGAAGCTCTCACGCAGTGTCGTAACGGACTTGGGCGCGCCAGGCTGCCGTTACGGAGCTGATTCAGGGCACGACCAACAGGGCAACGACCAACACGAAGTTTCGGGCGCGGAAGTTCTCGGGGCACAGGACGCGGGCACGCGGCAACGCAACACTGTCGCGGGTGCACGCGCGTGCGCATGAGCCTGGGTGCAGCGCCTGTCGGAGGGATAGCACCGTCATGCGGCTCAGAAAGATCCTCGCAGGCATACTCGGCGCCGGGCTGGTCAGTGGGCTCACCCTCGTCGCGACCCCGCAGCTGGCCTCGGCGGCCGGGATCGACGAGGGCGCCGGAATGTCCGTCGGCCCGACACCAGGGGGTAACCCCGCGGGCACCTGGCTCGGCCAGTACGTGGTCGGCGGCAAGAAGGTGTTCTGCGTCGACTACGCGCTCCCCGCGCCCGGCTCGGACCAGCCGTACAAGCCGGGTGACGCGCTCAAGACCAAGTGGGGAACCGCGATCCCCAAGTCCCAGGCATCGGACATCTCCTACCTGCTGCTCAAGTACGGCAACACGAAGGACAACCTGACCGCGGCGGCCGTCGCGCACCTGCTGCACAGCTGGACGGCCCCGGTGGTCAAGGGCCACCCCGGCGATCCGCACGACCCGATCTTCAAGGGCCACGACACCAAGTGGATCCAGCAGAACCTGGCCTACGACAGCGGCTACTACGCCTCGAAGATGAACGCCTCGCTCAAGCAGAAGGTGGCCGAGGTCAAGAAGGACGCCGCGGCGAACAGGGCGCCGTGGGATCTGCAGCTGACCCCGCCGGAGCAGCCGCAGATCAACAAGCCGGGCACCTGGACCCTCAAGCTCACTTCCGGCGCGAAGAACCCGGTCTCCGATGTACCGATCTCGCTGACCAGCAGCCAGGCCACGATCGACGGGGCGAAGTCCACCAAGGTCACCACGGACGCGAACGGGACCGCCCAGGTCAAGGTGACCCCGACCGGCGCGAAGCCGACCCTGCAGGCGAGCCTGAACAGCCCGAACGCGCTGCCGAGGGTGCAGGAACCGCTGAACAACCCGAACGTGCAGAAGGTCGTGCTCGGCGGTGGCGAGCAGAACCTGTCCAAGACCTTCGAGATCCAGGGCGGCGGGGTCAAGGTCACCAAGACCGACTCGGAGTCCGGCAAGGGCATCTCCGGGGTCTCGCTGCGGATCACCGGCGGCGACAAGAAGTCGCCCGCGCAGACCTTCGACGGCAAGGAGCTGCTCGGCGCGGACAAGCAGCCCGCCGTGGTGCAGACCGGGGACAACGGGCTCGCGAGCGTCGATGACCTCGCCGCCCCGCAGCAGATCTGCGTGATCGAGACCGCACCGGCCAAGGACTACGACCAGTCCTACGACGCGAAGAACCCGCCCTCGGCCTGCGGCACGATCCAGCCGGGCAAGACGCTGGCCCTCTCGCTGTCCAACAAGAAGAACAAGGCCATCGTCCCGGTCGTGATCCCGGCCGGTGGCAGCTCGCCGACCGTGACGGCCGCCTCCGCTACCAGCACGCTGCCCTCCTCCTACGGCCTGCTCGGCTTCGGCGGCGGGATCGTGGTCCTCGCCGGTGTCGGCGGCGTCCTGCTCACGCGCAAGCTGCGCAGGAGGTAACGAGCAGTGCGTGAACCGAGCAAGCGGCAGGGCTCGCGCCTCGGCGCGGGTCTTGCCGCGAGCGGGGTCGCCGTGGCCGGAGTCGGGATCGTGGTGGCCGGGGTCGTCCTCGGCGCCTCGGGCAATGTCGTCCCCGGGCACGCCATGGCCGCCGCGCACGCCTCCGGCGCCGGATACGAGCACCAGGCCAAGGGCGCGGACAAGGAAGCGAAGACGCAGGTCAGCCCGGCCGCGAAGGAAGAACCGGACAAGCCGCGAACCCCGGCGAAGGCGACCGGCAAACCCAAGCCCCCACCCGGACAGAGCCCGGGCACCATCCGGCTGCCCAAGGGCGGCACCGCCAAACTGGTGCGCTCCGAGGTCACCGCGAACCGCACACTGCCCATTCCGAACGGGGTGCGCGAGGCGACCTGGTGGGGTTCCGGGCTGGACGCGAAGCAGGGCGCGACCCTGTTCGCCGGGCACGTGAACTGGGCGGGCCAGACCGGCCCGTTCAACGAGCTGTGGAACGACAGGACCGGCGATGTGGTCACCGTCAAGGACACCGCGGGCACCGAGTACCGGTACCGGATCTCCCGAGTCGTGACGCTGCACAAGAACGCGCTTCCCGACCAGGCCGAGCAGCTGTTCGGACAGTCGGGCCCGCACCGAATCGTGCTCGTGACCTGCGGTGGCCGCTGGGTCGGCGGGGACGAGGGGTACGCGTCGAACCGCATCATGGTCGCGGATCCGATGTAGCCGCCCGCGCGCCGAATCCCCCGCAACGGGGTTCGGTGCCCTGTGTGCAGACAGCCTCGCCGCGCGCCCAGTAACCTACTGCCCATCGAAACCGACCCGCGGCAGTTGAGGGGCCCACGATGACCACTTACCTCGTGACGGGCGCAACGGGATTCATCGGCCGTCATGTCGTCCGGATGCTCCTCGAACGCGAGTCGACGACCGAAGTACTCGTGCTGACCAGGCCGGATTCCGCGGAGAAGCTGGCAAGGACCACGCTCGGCTGGCCGCAGGCGGTCAAGGTGCGCCCGGTCGAGGGCGATGTGCGCTCCCCCGCGCTCGGCGTCGGCGAGGCGACCGTGGCGGAGCTGCGCGGCAAGGTCGACCACGTGGTGCACCTCGCCGCGCTCTACGACATGACCGCGAGCGAGGAGGACAACCAGCTCGCGAACGTGGACGGCACGAAGCACCTGCTCGAACTCGCCGCGGCGATCGAGGCGGGCCGGGTGCACCACATCTCCTCCATCGCGGTCGCCGGGGACCACGCGGGCAAGTTCACCGAGGACATGTTCGACGTCGGGCAATCCCTGCCGAGCCCGTATCACCGCACGAAGTTCGAGTCGGAGAAGCTCGTGCGCGAGGCGACGAGCGTGCCCTGGCGGGTGTACCGGCCCGCGATCGTGGTCGGTGATTCGAAAACCGGCGAGATGGACAAAGTGGACGGGATCTACTACCTGTTCCCCACGATCGCCCGGCTCGCGCGACTGCCCGAGGTCCCGCTCGTGGCACCCGAGCTCGGCAACACGAACGTGGTCCCGGTCGACTACGTGGCCGCCGCGATCGTGCACCTGATGCACGAGCCCGGACTGGACGGGCGGGCGTTTCACCTGGTCAACCCGAAGCCCCAGGCGCTCACGGACGTGTACAACGCGTTCGCGCACGTCGCCGGGGCCCCGCAGATCGCGGTGCGGCTCGGCGACACCCTCTCCAACCCGGCGCGCGCGATCGGCAAGCTCGCCGAGCGCCTGCCCGGGGCCGGGCTCGTGCGCGACGCGGTGCTGCACCGGCTCGACATCCCGCCCGAGGTGTTCGAGTTCGCGGGCCTGCCCACCGTGTTCGACACCCTCGCCACCAGGGAGGCACTGCGCAGCAGCGGTCTCGAGGTGCCGAGGCTGACCGACTACGCCGAGGTGCTCTGGCGGTACTGGCGCGAACACCTCGACCCGTACCGCGCGCGCAAGCACGGCCCGCGCGGGGAGCTCGACGGGCGCCGGGTCGTGGTGACCGGGGCCTCCAGCGGGATCGGGCGGGCAACCGCGCTCAAGCTCGCCGCCGAGGGCGCGATCCCGCTGCTCGTGGCGCGCCGGGCGAGCGAGCTCGAGGAGGTGCGCAGGGAGATCCTCGCCGCGGGTGGCCAGGCTGGCGTGTACCCGTGTGATCTGACCGACGACGAGGCCGTAGCGAAGACGGTCGAGCAGATGCTGCACGAGTACGGCGGGATCGAGATGCTCGTGAACAACGCGGGCCGCTCCATTCGCCGCTCGGTAACTCTTTCGTATGACCGTTTCCACGACTACGAGCGCGCGATGGCGATCAACTACTTCGGCTCGGTCCGGCTGATCCTCGCCTTGCTGCCGCACATGACCGAGCGGAAATTCGGCCATATCGTCAACGTCTCCTCGATCGGGGTACAGGGCATCGCGCCCCGGTTCTCCGCCTATGTCGCCTCGAAGGCGGCACTCGATTACTTCGCGCGGATCGTGGCCACCGAAACGCACGGCAAGGGAGTCACGTTCACCACGGTGCACATGCCACTCGTGCGCACTCCGATGATCCGCCCCACGAAGATCTACGACGCGTTCCCCGCGAAATCTCCGGAAGCCGCCGCGGACATGATCATCACGGCGCTCAAGAAACGCCCCAAACAGATGGGAACACCCTACGGCGCGGCGATCGGGCTCGCTTACTCGCTCGCGCCCGGTTTCGTTGACGCGGTGGCATATCAGGGATACCAAGTGTTCCCGGAATCCGCGGCCGCGGGCGGCGAACGTGGCGAGACGAACAAGAAGGATCGACGCGTAACGCAATTGGCGACTACACTGATGAAACTAACGCGAGGATTCCACTGGTAGCCGCGCCCGCCCCGTTATCTGTCCACAATAGACAATGACGGTTGAGAAGGCCCGAGGTTGCGTCCGTGTGGCTGCCGTAAAAATCACCGCACCGTTTTCCCCATCCGCCCCGGAAAACGCGTACCGTCGACTGCATGGAGAACGAGTTGATCCCGTTGAAGGTTGGCTTCGATGTAGCACTGCGCGGTTTCGACCGAAACCAGGTGACGCAGTACCTCCAGGACGTGCAGGAGGAACTGCGCGTCCTGCAGACGGATCGCGACTCGGCCCTGTCTCAGGTGGACCGGCTCACCGAGCGGCTCAACATGGCGCGCTCCGAGATCGACTCGCTCAAGCAGAAGATCGACGAACTCTCCAAGGCTCCGGTCAGCGCCACCGATCTCGGTGAGCGACTCAATCGGATGATCACCCTCGCGAACGCCGACGCGAAGGACATCATGACGCGCGCCGAGACGGCGGCGGCGAACACGCGCACCGAGGCGGACAACGACGCCAAGCAGCTGCGCCAGCGCTATCAGGACATGCTCGCCGACCTCGACAAGACCCGCGAGGATCACGAGAACGAGCACAAGGAGACGATGCGCAAGGCGCACGCCGAGATCGAGCGGCTCTCCACCGAGGCCAAGAACGAGCGGGACCGCCTGGACAGCGAGTCGACCAAACGGCGCACCAAGGCGGAAACCGACTTCAACGAGGAGCTCAAGAGCAAGAAGGAGAAGCTCGCCAAGGAGGTCGCCGACCGGGAGGCCACCAGCAAGCGCGAGGCCGAGAAGCGGATCAAGGACGCCACCGACGAGGCGACCAAGCGCGTGCGCGAGGCCACCGAGGAAGCCGCCAAGCGGGTCCGGGAGGCGACCGAGGAGGCCAATCAGCGCATCGAGCAGGCGACCGCGCAGGTCGGGGCGCTGCGCGGGCTGCGTGGCCAGCTGCGTGATCAGCTGGGCGGCGCGCTCGAACTGCTGCAGAAGGCCGGTCCGGCGCTCGACCCGGAGACCGACGAAGAGGACACCCTCAAGGCCAACTCCGCCCGGATCGGCGAAGACCAGCAGGTCAAGCAGCCGGTCAAGGGGTCATGGTCGCAGAACGGCGAGGTGCCGACCCCGCATCCGGCGCGTCAGCACAACACCGCCGCCAAGCAGGAGCAGAAGGCCCAGGACAGCAAGGCGGAGTCCAATCAGGAACGGACGACCCGGATCCCGAAATCACACGTCACAGCGGGGTCGAACCACCGCTGAGCGGCGCTTGGCGCGCCTCCTGAGGCATGGGTTCGCCGAGACGCGTCCGGATGTAGTGGCCCGCGTGCGCGAGCGCGCCGCGGGCCTCCGGCAGCAGCCGGTACAGCGCCTGGAACACGTGCACCTGACCAGGCCAGATCTCCAGCGTGCAGTCCCCGCCCTCGGTGTTGACCAGGCTCGCCAGCGCCCGGGCATCCCCGGACAGCATCTCCGCGTCCCCGGCCTGCAGCAGGATCGGGGGCAGACCGGAGAGGTCGCCGCGTAGCAGCTCGAGCCCCGGTTCCCCGCTGCGGCCGTACAGCGGGAGCATCCGCTTCGCCAACCGTGCACTCAGATACGGATCCCGGCGGTGTTCATCGACCGCCGCTGCCGTGTTCGCCGAGAAATCCACCAGCGGGGAGAACAGCACCAGCGCCGCAGGCTGCGGCAGGCCCTGTTCCCGGGCCGCGATCGCCAGCCCGAGGGCGAGATGGCCACCTGCGGAGTCCCCGGCGACCACGACCCGATCGGCCGGGTATCCACGAGCGAGCAGCAACCTGAACGCGTTCAGCACATCCTCGGCGGCCGCCGGGTAGCGGTGCCTCGGGGCCAGCCGATAATCCAGGGAGAACACCGGCAGGCCTGCCCGGGTGGACAGCTGCGCGATCAGGCCACGATGACTACGCGGCGAGCCGCAGAGGAAAGCACCCCCGTGCAGATACAGCACCACCGCATCGGTCCGGAGCGGCGCCGGACCGTGCACCCACTCCCCGCGTACCGGTTTCCCCTCGTGATACGTCCGCTCCGCACGGATCCGCGCACGGCGGGGCGGGGCCAGCGCGGGCAGCACCGTATCGAGCAGACCGCGCGCCGCGAGTACCGAAAGGCTCGTCGCGGGCAGGAGGTCCACCGCGGGGCGCACCATCACCCGCAGCGTATTGGCCACATACCGGCTCGAACGGCTCTGCGTCGCCGGGATCCCCATCGGCTCCATCGCCCGCACCTCCCCGCTGTCACACCCGTGCTCATCATGATCAGCGGTTCGTGACCCGGTCAAGCCGCCATGCGTGGGCAAGCTCGGAACGCTGTTCTGTTTCCGGAACGCTGCTCTGCTCTCGGAACACCGTGCTGCGCCCGGAACACTGCTCTACTCCCGGAGCACTGCTCTGCTTCGGAACGCCGCTCCGCTTCCAGGACGCCGCTCTGCTTCGGAACGCCGCTCTGCTTGCGGGACGCCGGTCCATTCCGAGAACAGCGCTCCATCTGCGGAACACCGATTCGATCCGAGAACACTGTTCCGCGCCGAGAGCGCTGTTCTGTTCCCGGAACGCCGCTCTGCCCGCGAACTCTGATCTTCCTCGCGAGCACCGCTCCAACCCGAGAACAGTGCTCCAATCAGAGAACAGCGCTCACAACCGTGAACACTGTCCTACCAGCGAGTCGCGCGGGTCAGCCCTGATACAGCTCCGGCTTCTCGGTCAGCCGGACCTCGACGATTTCCCCGGATTCGAGCGCCCGGACCGTGGCATCACTGGACACCGCCACGGCATAACCGTCCCAGGCGCTCGGCCCGCACAACCGGCCGGCGTGCACCGATTCGATCCATTCGCGCAGCTCACGGTCGAAGGCATCGACGAACCGGGTCGTCCAGTCCTGCAAAACCCCGGTACGCAGCTGCCCAGCCTTCCGCACCGCCACATCCGGCGGGTCGGGCAGTCGCACGGTCCCCAGTTCGCCGACCGTCTCGCACTGAATGTCGTAGCCGTACTGGCAGTTCACGAACACCTCGAGGTCGATGTGCACCCCGTCCTCGGTCTCGAACCGCATCAGCTGCGGGTCGCGCAGATGCGGGAACCGGTTCGCGGTGCTGCGCGGAACATGCACCTGGGTGCGCGCGATCTCGGTACCGAGCAGCCAGCGGATGGTGTCCAGCTCGTGCACCGCGGTGTCCTGCACGGCCATCGCCGAATGGTACGAGTCCGGGACGGAGGCGTTGCGGTGCACACAGTGCATGATCAGCGGCGTGCCGATCTCCCCTGCGTCGATGACCCGCTTCATCGCGCGATACCCCGCGTCGTAGCGGCGCATGAACCCGACCTGGACGAGCCTGCTGCCGAACTCCCGCTCGGCGCGCACGATGCGTAGGCAGTCCTGCGCTGTCGTGGCGAGCGGCTTCTCGCAGAACACGTATTTCCCCGAGTCGATCGCGGCGAGCACGTACTCGGCGTGCGTCGGCCCGATCGAGGTGACCACGACCGCGTCCACCCGGTCGTCCGCGATGAGATCGGTACCGCCCGGGATCGCGGTCGCACCGATCTCCCCAGCCACCAGCTCGGCACGTTCGGTGTCCACATCGGACACCGCGACGACCTCGGCCCCGGGGATGGTTCCGGTGAGCCGCCGGATGTGATCGCTGCCGATCCGCCCGGTCCCGATCACTCCGACCCGCACCGTCATGCCCGCGCGCCCCCGTTCGGCCGCCGTGTCCCGGAAAGGCCGCGACCACCGAGGTATTCGCGGGTGCGCACCGCGATCGGCAGCGGTGTCTCCGGGCTGCACGGGTAGAGATCCTGCTCCACCACGACGAACACCTCGGCATCCACAGTGGACAGTTCGTGGACGATCGCCGCGGGATCGGGGACCCCGGCGGGCGGTTCCACACACACCCCGCGCTTGACCGCCTCGCCGAAACTCAGCTCCTCGGCGTACACCTGCGCGAGCACATCGGGGTCCATCTGCTTGATGTGCACATAACCGATCCGCTCGGTGTAGTCCCTGATCAGCTGCACCGCATCGCCCTTGCCATAGGCCACGTGCCCGGTGTCGAGGCACAGATTGGCGTAGCGGGAATCGCTCTCGTTGAGGTAACGCTCGATCTCTTCCTGAGTGAGAATGTGACTGTCCGCGTGCGGATGCAGGCACAGCCGTACATCGTATTCCTCGAGCAGGATCTTACCGAGCTCACTGGCCCGGGCCCCGAACTCCGCCCACTGCTGCGCGGAGAGCTCGGGCGATTCGGTGTACTCCCCGGTTTTCTCGTCCCGGTACTGCGGGGGAATGTAGACCAGATGGTGCGCCCCGGCCGCGGCGGTCAGCTCGGCGACCTTGCGAGTGTGCGCCAGCATCTCCGCCCACTTGTCCGGGCGGTGCAGCGCGCCGAAGGTCGTCCCGCCGGAGACCTGCAGTCCGCGCGATCCGACCTCCTCGGTCAGCTGACGTGGATCCGTCGGGAGATACCCGTACGGCCCGAGCTCGAGCCATTCATAGCCCGCCTCGGCGAGTTCGTCGAGAAAGCGTGTGTAGTGCACCTGGTGCTCGTCCTCGGGAAACCAGACTCCCCAGGAATCCGGTGCGCTGCCGAGGCAGAGATTGCCGATCACGGCACGCGGCGACGTCGTTGTCATCGAGTTCTCCTAGAGATAGTGGCGCTGCCTGCGTTTCTGCTCCGCGTACGTGCGGTACGCGGTCCTTGTCGAGTCCAGTTCGGACACTTCACTGACCGGGACATCCCACCAGCCGCCATCGGGCGGTCCCGGGGCGCGGGGATCGGTCTCCACGTGCACCACGCAGGCCCGCTCGCTCGCCCTGGCCCGGACGATCGCCTCGGTGAACTCCGCGACGGTGCGCGCCCGCAGGACCGTGGCACCGAGGCTTTCCGCGTTCGCCGCGAGGTCAACGGGGAGCCGCTCGCCGTCCAGTTGCCCGCTCTCCGGGTTCCGGTAGCGGTAGCTCGTGCCGAATCGTTGCGAGCCAAGGGACTCGGAAAGTGATCCGATGGAGGCGAAACCGTGGTTCTGCACCAGGACCACGATCACCTTCAACCCTTCGGCCACCATGGTCACCAGTTCCTGGGCCATCATCAGATACGAACCGTCCCCCACGAGCACGACGACCTCGCGTTCCGGGGCGGCCAGCTTCACCCCCACTCCCGCGGCGATCTCGTATCCCATGCAGGAATAGGCGTACTCCACGTGATACGACTTCGGATCCGTTGCACGCCATAGCATCTGCAGATCCCCCGGCATGGACCCGGCCGCGTTGATCACCACATCGCTACCGTCGAGTGTGCGATTGAGCGCACCCAGAATCTCCGTCTGCGCGGGAAGCGGTGTGTGCCCGCGATCGAAACAGGCATCGACCGTTCGTGCCCATTCCGTTGCCAGGGAACCGATCTCCTCGCGGTATCCGGGTTCGGCCCGCCACTGGCCGAGCGCGGCCGCGAGCGCATCGATCCCGGAACGCGCGTCGGCGAGCAGTGGCTCCGCCGAATGCTTCACGGCGTCGATCCGCGCGATGTTGAGGTTGACGAACCGGGTCCGGTCACCGAAAACGGTATGGCTGGCCGTGCTGAAATCCGAATAGCGGGTACCGATACCGAGCACCACATCCGCTTGCGCGGCAAGGGAATTCGCCGCTGTCGAGCCGGTCGCGCCGAGTCCGCCGACCGCGCAAGGGTGATCCCAGGGAACCGCCCCCTTTCCCGCATGGGTGTCGGCGACCGGGATCCCCGTGGATTCGGCGAACTCCCGCAGCGCCTGCTCGGCCTCGGCATAGACCACCCCGCCGCCGGCGAGGATCAGCGGGCGCCGCGCCGAACGCAGCGCCTCGGCCGCCCGGCGCACCGCGCCCGCATCGGGTTCCCTGCGTTCGATGTGCCACACCCGCCTGCGGAAGAACTCCTCCGGCCAGTCGAACGCCTCCGCCTGCACATCCTGGGGCAGGCACAGGGTCACGGCACCGGTTTCCACCGGATCGGTGAGCACCCGGAACGCGGCGAGCGCCGCCGGAATCAACTGCTCCGGGCGCGCGATCCGGTCGAAGTACTTGGAAACCGGGCGAAAGGCGTCGTTGACCGAGACATCGCCCGCACGGGTGTCCTCGAGCTGCTGGAGCACCGGATCCGGGGTCCGGGTGGCGAACATATCGCTGGGCAGCAACAGCACCGGCAATCGGTTGGTCGTGGCGAGTGCGGCCCCGGTGATCATGTTCGTCGAGCCCGGACCGGTGGACGCGGTGCACGCGAAGGTCTGCATGCGGTTGCGCATTTTCGCGAACGCGCTCGCCGCGTGCACCTGGCCCTGCTCATTGCGCGAGAGGTAGTAGGGCAGCCTTCCGGTTTCCGAGTCCTGCAACAGCGCCTGACCCAGGCCCGCGACGTTGCCGTGCCCGAAGATTCCCCACACACCGGGAATCAGCCGCTGTTCGATGCCGTCCCGTTCGGAGTACTGGTTCGCCAGGAACCGTACGAGTGCCTGCGCCACCGTCAGCCGGATCGTCATGACCGGCCCCCGAACGGCAGCCGCGCATCGATCTTCTCGTCCGCCCAGGTTTCCCGGATCCAGCCGTGCGCGGGGTCGTCGCAGATCTTCCACGCCCGCTCCGCGCCCGGGCCCGCCATCACGTTGAGGTAGTACATGTCGTAGCCGGGAACCGCCATCGAGGGACCGTGCCAGCCGTGCGGAATCAGCACCACGTCTCCGCCGCGTACCTCGGCGAGCACATCGATCGGGGCCCGCGCGGTCCCGTACACACGCTGGTATCCCATCCCGTTCCCGGCGATCTGGAAATAGTAGATCTCCTCGAGTTCGCTCTCGGTCTCGCTCGTCTCATCGTGTTTGTGCGGTGGATAGGAGGACCAGTTCCCGCTCGGGGTGAGCACCTCGCACACCAGCAGCCGGTCCGCGTCGAAGGTGTGCGGCAGGCAGTAGTTGTTGACCTGCCTGCTGCAGTTGCCCGCGCCGCGCAGCTCGACAGGAACACCGTCCACCGGTCCATAGCGCGCGGGCAGCTTCTTCCCGGTGCGCGCGGCGGGAATCGCGAAGCTGCCCTCTCCCTCGACCGTGACCTCCGCATCCCTTGGCAGATAAGCGAAATCGGTGACCGAATCGAACACTTGCGTGCGCCCGGCCAGTTCGAACCGCTGTCCGTCCACCGTGACACGCGCGGAACCGGAGAGCGGGAGCAGGAGCGCTTCGGACTCCCCCGTCGTGAACCGCTCGGCGCCGCCGGTGAGTTCGAGGATCCGGAGCCCGGAATACCCCCAACCGGCCGATTCCGGGGTGACGACGAGACTGAACGGCCCCTCGGCCGTACTCCCCGCCGGGCGATACAACATGTCATTCATAGCAATCCCACCGCCGTGTCGACAGCCTTGGCAACATCCTCATCGTGTGGATACAGCAGGGAACGGCCGACGACAAGCCCTCGGGCGGTCGGCAGGGCGAGCGCCCGCTGCCAGGAGGCGAAGGCCGCATCGGCATCGGTCACCTCCCCGCCGAGCAGCAACACCGGAAGCGCCGAGGAGGCGAGTACCCGCTCCATGTCCGCGACGACGGGCAGTTTCAGCCAGGTGTACGCGGAGGTCCCGCCGAGCCCCGAGGCGATGGTGATCGAATTGATCACCGCGTCCGGGCTGAGGTCATTGCGCACCCGGCCGTCCACCCACTCGGACAGAAACGGCTCGACCATCGCGATGAGCCCGCGGCCCGCGAGTTCGTTGATGGCATGCGCGGAATTCTCCAGTACCGCGGGAGTGTGCGGATCATCGAGCGCGATCCGGGTGAGCATCTTCCCGCCCTCAAAACCGAATCGCGCGATCGCCCCGGCGTCGTAACCCGCGAACCGGTCGTCCAGTTCGAAACTCGAACCCGCCAGCCCGGTTCGGTTCATCGAGCCGAACACCGATTTACCGTGCAGCGCACCGAGCAGGAGCAGATCCTCGAGCACGTCCGCGGTGCCGAGCACCCCGGTCACCCCGGGACGGTCGAGCGCGACGCAGAGCCGGTCGAGCAGCTCACCGCGGTCGGCCATGGCGAGCGGATCGGCACCGACGGCGTTCGCCCCGCGCGCGGGGTGATCGGCCGCGATGATCATCGCCTTGCCGTGCGGGCCGTACGGCGAGGCAGGGCGTACCCGTGCCGCGGCGGCGCGCGCGATCGCCTCGGGGTCGCACGCCCGCTGCTCGGCCAGGGCGCGCAACCGCTCAGCCATCGAGCACCGCGCGGACCGCACGTTCCTCGGGCATCGCGTCCGAACAGGCGAGTTGCCCGGCCACGATCGATCCGGCCGCGTTGGCGAACCGCATGATGTACTCGGTTTCCCAGCCGGCGAGCAGTCCGTGGCACAGCGCCCCGCCGAAGGCGTCACCCGCGCCGAGCCCGTTGACCACCTCGACCGGAACCGGTGGCACCTCGACCGGCCCCGTATCGTCCACCGCGAGCACCCCGGCGGGCCCCTTCTTGACGACCGCGAGCTCGATTCCCTTGTCCCGTAAGGCCTGTGCGGCCGCATCCGGTTCACCGGTGCCCACCGCGGTCCGGCACTCGTCCAGGTTCCCCACCGCGACCGTGACGTGCTCGAGCGCCTTGTCCACCCAGCCGTGCGCCTGCTCGCGGGATTCCCAGAACATCGGCCGGTAGTCCAGATCGAGCACGGTGATCCCGGACCGGCCACGCGCCTCGAGCGCGGCGAGCGTGGCCGTCCTGCTCGGCTCGGCACACAATCCGGTCCCGGTCACCCAGAAGATCCGCGCCTGCCTGATCGCGTCGAAGTCCAGCTCCGCGGTGTGCAGATCCAGGTCCGGCGCCAGCGGAGCACGGTAGAAGTACAGCGGGAAATCGTCCGGCGGGAAGATCTCGCAGAAGGTCACCGGGGTCGGCAGCCCCTCGCTGGTGCCGACGAACCGGTCGTCCACCCCGTATCCGCGCAAGGCACGGCGGATGAACCGGCCGAAGGGATCCGCCCCGGTCTTGGTGAGCACCGCGGTCGAGCGTCCGTAGCGCGCACCGGCCACGGCCACGTTCGTCGCCGTGCCACCGAGGTATTTGCCGAAGGAGCTGACATCCTCGAGTCCCACCCCGGTCTGCAGCGGATAGATATCGACACCGATACGGCCCATGGTGAGCAGGTCCAGGGGTTCTCCCATGCGGATCAACGTGCCGCACCCGTCCGACTTTGTCAAGACAATCGGACAATAAGGAATGAGTTAGGCTGACTCCGGTGACCACCCCGGAATGGAGCGCGGCCAGTCTCTGGCTCGACCAGGACAGCCCGATACCGCTGTATGCGCAACTGGCCACCCAGCTGCGCGAGGCGATCGACTCCCACGCGCTCGCCCCGGGCGCGCGGCTGGACAACGAGACCGAACTCGCCGCCCGGCTCGGCATCTCCCGGCCCACCATCCGCCAGGCCATCCAGAGCCTGGTCGACGCGGGCCTGCTCGTACGCAAACGCGGGGTCGGAACCCAGGTCGTGCACAACAAGGTCGCCCGCCAGCTACGCCTTTCCAGCCTGTTCGACGATCTGACCCGGCTCGGTAAACATCCGGGAACCCGGGTGCTCATCAACGGCACCGAGGAAGCGGGCGAGCACGCGATCGGCGCGCTCGAGGCACCGGGACTGGAGACGGTGCACCGGATCGAGCGGGTGCGCCTGGTGGACGAGGAACCGATCGCGCTGATGCACAACTACCTGCCGCCGGGCCTGATCACGCCGAGCGATGCGGAACTGCGCGCGAAGGGGCTCTACGAACTGCTGCGCTCCGCCGGGATCCGGTTGCACGCGGCGCACCAGAACATCGGCGCGCGCAACGCGACCGAGGAAGACGCGGAACTGCTCGGCGAGCCGGTCGGTGCCGCGCTGCTGACCATGCACCGCACCACCTACGACGAGAACGGCCGCGTCGTCGAGTACGGCTGGCACGTGTACCGCGCCTCACGCTATTCCTTCGATCTCACTCTCCCCGGGGCGCGCTGAACCGGTATTAGCATCCGTGACAGGAGCGCCACACGCTCGAATCTCCTCGGAAGGAAAGTCCCGGATGCGCATGGACCGGCTCGATCATCTCGTGCTCACCGTCGCCGATATCGACGCGACCGTCGAGTTCTACACCCGCGCCCTCGGCATGGAAGCCGTCACGTTCCGGGGCGGGCGCACCGCACTGAATTTCGGTTCCAGCAAAATCAATCTGCACCAGGCGGGGCACGAATTCGAGCCGAAGGCCGCGCATCCGGCTCCGGGGAGCGCGGACCTGTGTTTCATCGCGGGCGATCCACTCGACCAGGTCGTGGAAAGCTTGCGGCGCAACGGAATCCCGATCGAGGAGGGTCCGGTCGGGCGCACCGGGGCGACCGGTCCGATCACCAGCGTCTATGTGCGCGATCCGGACGCCAACCTGATCGAGATCGCCAATTACGACTAGCGTTCCCAGCGCGGCAGGCCGCCGACATAGGTTGCGCGCACTCCGATCCCGGCGATCTCCTCGCCCGGCACGGCGAGCGGGTCCCGGTCGAGCACCACGAAATCGGCCAGGTATCCGGGAGCGAGCAGGCCTTTGTACGCCTGCTCGGCACTGGCCCGCGCGGAACCGACGGTGAAGATCCACAGCGCTTCGGCCGCGCTGACCCGCTGCCTGCCACCCACCTCGGCGCCGTCGTCCATTCCGCGCCGGGTCACCATGCTCTGCATGCCGAGCAACGGCTGGTACGGCCCGCACGGATAGTCCGAGGACCCGGCGACGGTGACACCCGCATCGAGGAAATCCCGGTGCGCGAACATCCGCCCGGTCCGCTCCGGCCCGTACCACTCGTTCAGCGCATCCCCGTGATAGGCCGGGTATCCGGCGAACGGAACCGCGATCACGTCGAGTGCCCGCATCCGGTCCAGGATCGGCTGGTCGACAAGGGTGCAGTGCTCGATGCGGTGGCGCAGTCCCGGCCGCGGATCGGTCTCGGCGAGTTCCCCGTAGATGTCGAGCAAGAGCCGGATCGCGGTGTCCCCGTTGGCGTGCACCCCCATCGGCGTTCCGTCCCGGTGCACCATGCCGATCTGTTCGCGCAGCGTCTCGGTATCGGTGATCTGCAGACCGTGATCTCCGGTCCCGGTGAACGGTTCGGAGAGCAGGCAGGTCCGCCCGCCGACGGCACCGTCCACGAACCCCTTCACCCCGACATAGCGCAGCCAGTCGTCCCCGAATCCGCCGCGGATACCGAATTCGTGCGCCTTCGCGTAGTGGTCGATGCCGAGCAGCATGCCGGTGCGCAGGGTGAGCAGGCCTTCGTCACGGGCTCGCTGCAGCAGGACGATGTCCTCCGGGGCGACGAGCGGATCGCAGATCGAGGTCAGCCCGGCGGCGTGCCACTGCTCGACGGCGCGGCGCAGGCCCAGCAGCCGCTGTTCGGGGGTGCTGGGCCGGATCGGCGAATCCTGTGCGCCCGCGGCGGGCATCGCCACCTGCATGAGCGCGCGTTCCACCAGCCGGCCATCGAGCCGTCCGGCCGCGTCCCTGCCGAGTTCGCCGCCCGCCGGTGGTGCGGAATCCTCGTGGTACCCGAAGGCCTCGAGTGCGGCACTGTTCGCCACCGCCCAGTGCGCGGCGACATGCGTGACGAGGGCGGGCACGTTCCCGGTGACCGCATCGAGCGCGGCGCGGTCCAGTTTCCCGGTCTTCACGTCGTCGAAGCGGCTGCCCCGCACCCAGGCGTCCGGCCCGATCCGCGCTGCCTCGGCGCGCACCCGCTCGAGCAGCCCGGTCATATCGCCGACGGCCTCGTGGGAGAGATCGAGGTGCAGCTGGTCCTCCGCGGACATCGCGAGGTGGATGTGCGCGTCGTTGAATCCGGGCACGATCGTCGCCGTACCGAAATCGGTGACCTCGGCCTTCGGGAACCGGTCCCGCAGTTCTCGCAGTGTGCCGATCGCGAGGACCCGTTCCCCCTGTACCGCGATCGCCTCGACCGGTGGTCCGTGCTGGGTGTGCACGACGCGGGCTCGGTAGATCCTCGGGACGAGTTCCTCGATACCAGTCATCACACCGAGACTAGAACCGTGCGGCATCCAGGTACACCCTTGACATCGGCCGGGGTTCCGGTCCGACTCGGAGTGAGCCATGCGCCATTGTCTTGAATCCCGATCTGGTCCGGTGATCCGATAGCGGCATGACGAACCACCGGATCGCGCTCATCCCTGGAGACGGCATCGGCCGCGAGGTAACCCCGGCAGCCTGTGCGGTGCTCTCGGGTATCGGCGCCCGCCACGGCATCACGTTCGACTACGACGAGTTCGACTGGTCGTGCGCCCGTTACCGGGCTCAGGGCGCCATGATGCCCGAGAACGGGCTCGATCAGATCAGCGGACACGACGCCATCTTCCTCGGCGCCGTCGGTGAGGTGGGTGTGCCGGACCATGTTTCCCTGTGGGGCCTGCTCATCCCGATCCGCAGGCGGTTCAACCAGTACGTCAACCTGCGCCCGATCAAGGTCTTCGAGGGCGTGGACAGCCCGGTGCGCGGTGCCCGTTCCGGCGAGGTCGATCTGGTCGTCGTGCGGGAGAACGTCGAAGGCGAGTACAGCGAGATCGGTGGCCGTTCCGGTCAGGGCACCGAAGCGGAGATGGCCGTGCAGGAGGCCGTGTTCACCCGCGCCGGTGTGCGGCGCATCGCCGAATACGCGCTGCGGCTGGCCGAACGACGCGGCGGCAGCGTCACCTCGGCGACCAAGTCGAACGGGATCGTGCACACCATGCCGTTCTGGGACGAGATCGTCGCCGAATGCGCGGCCGGGCATCCCGGGGTTTCCCTGACCTCCGAACACATCGATGCGCTGTGCGCCAAGCTGGTGCTGAACCCGGCCCGGTTCGACGTGCTACTGGCCTCGAACCTGTTCGGCGATATTCTCAGCGACCTCACCGCCGCGATCGCCGGTGGAATCGGGATCGCACCTGCCGGAAACATCAACCCGGAGCGGGAATTCCCCTCGATGTTCGAGCCCGTGCACGGTTCCGCACCCGATATCGCGGGCAAGGGGCTCGCCAATCCGCTCGGCGCGATCTGGACCGCGGCGATGCTGTTGGATCACCTCGGCCACACCGAAGCCGCAGCGGAAGTCGAATCCGCGATGCGCGGAGTACTCGCCGAAGCCCGGGTGCGCACTCCCGACCTGGGTGGTTCCGCGACCACCAGCGAATTCACCAAAGCCGTTCTCGAATTCGCCGGGGCCTGAACGCACGAATGCCCCGCCCAGAAATGGGCGGGGCATTCGTGAAGTTGAGTTCGGCG
>NZ_JALM01000040.1 GCF_000737195.2 Sciscionella sediminilitoris | reverse complement strand
AAGGTCTGCTCCATCGACCCGGAAGGGATCGAGAACACCCGCGCGACGAACGTCTGGATCAGGAAGGTCAGCACCAGGACGACCAGAATCAGAATGGGCAGTTCCTTCCAGAACGAACCCTTCTTTTTCGGCTTGCCCTCGGTCTCCGCGTGGTCGTGTGTGGACACACGGTGAAGTGTGCCAGAGCACCGAGACCGTCAGATGGCCCGGTGGTTGCGGTGGTGTGCCCGATGAACCGGCGCGCTGCCGGCGAGCAGCGGAACGGGCAGCGGCCGGGTTCGCGTCTGCGTCGGCGGGGCGCTGAACTGCTGGGAGGCATAGGCCAGCAGATAGGGCAGCGCCGCGCGCGCCGTGTGCCAGGTGTGGTTGAAGCCGTATTCCTTGTGCAGCACGGCGTTCTGCCCATCGGCCTGCAGTGCGCGGACGATCCGGTTTCCGGTGGTCACATCGGTCGGCGCTCCGGTGCCGACATCGACCAGGGCGGCCATCGGATACGGGAACCGCATTCCGGGCAGGTACGCGCGCGGGGTGTTGGCCCGCACCAGCGCCCGGTTGCCGCCGAGCAGCGCCGCCGAATCGCCGAGATCGTCGTAGGGCAGGGTGATCAGCATCGTCGAGTATTCCTCGGTGTGGTGCAGCCCCGCGTTGAGCGCGCAGAACCCGCCACCGGACATCCCGCCGAGCGCCCGGCCCGCGCGGTCCGGGATCGTGCGGTACGCGGCATCGATCCGGCGCACCACGGTGCCGGTCAGGTAGCTCTCCAGCTGCGGACCGTGCGGCACGTCGAGGCATTCCCAATCGGTGCTCGGGGTACCGGCGGTCATGTCCACACCGACCAGGATCATCGGCTGCACGAGATGCTGCCGGTAAAGCAACTGCGCGGTGTTCATCGCGTCTCCCGCGGTGAACCAGTCGTCGGGTCCCCCGTAGGGATAGCCGTGGATCAAGTAGACCACCGGATACCGTTTGGCCGCGTTCCGCGGATCGAAATAGCCGGGCGGCAGCAGTACATTCGTGGTTCCGGACGGAATGTGCAGGGACGGGTCGGCGATGGATATCCGCTGCAGCACCGGATCCCCGTTGCCGCTCGGTGTCGCTGAGGTGTGCAACCGCGCGGCCGCCACGCGCTGCTCGGGATCCTGCTGCTGATCGCCCCCGAGCCACCCGCCGAGCCAGGATGTGGCCGGGCCGCCGCGGTCGAGCAACCGCGCCAGATCATGATCGGTGCGCACATACCCGACGTAGCTGTTCACCCCGGCCGCGACCGTGAAAACGGCGCACACCAAGGCCACCGCGACACAACTCCAGCGCGCGATCTTTCGCCGGCGCAGCCACCACGCCCCCGCGATCAGCAGCACCGTGACGCAGGCCGCGAGGATCCAGATCCACGGGGCTTCCCACGGACCGGTGGCACGGGTGGCATCCAGCACATTCTCCGGCAACGTCGGCACCGTCGCACTGTGATCGGAATGACCGGGCACACCGCACCTCCCTCGGAACTCATTTCTGCCCATCAAGACGCCCGGACCGGGATCGGGTTGTCCCCCGGCGGCGAAAAACCATTTCCACCAGAATACCCTGCCATTTCCGGGTTATGCGCCGGACAGAAAAGGTTAGCGGACGGCAAAATCCGATTCGGGAAAAGTCAATGAAACGATCAAATTCGCTTTAATCACGTTCCGGAGAGGCGTGAACCGGGCCGGGTTCGCCGAACCGCGCCAGCGCGATGGCGGCGAGGACCGCGACCGCGAATCCCAGGGCCGTGAGCGGCAGAAAGCCCGGGCGGGCCGCATCGCCGAGCGCGGTGAACCCGATCAGGGAAGGCAGCAGGGTCTCCCCGAGCACCATCATGGCGGTGGCGACGGTGATCCGGCCGCGTTGCAGCGCGGCGGCGAAGGCCAGGACGGCGACCACGCCCGCCACCGGAATCGCGTAGGCCGCCGGGTCCGCGAACCACACCGCCGGATCGAACACCCGGCTCGCGATCGCCACCGCACCGAACGCGAACCCGGCGAGCAGGCCGAGAACGGGTCCGCGGACCCGGGCGGGTAACCGGGCGGACAGCCAGGCAGGTACGGCGAGCCCACCCGCCGCGATCAGCACCGCGAGGTGGAACGCCGTACCCGTGTGCGCCGCCCCTTCCCGTGCCGCGCCCGCTCCGAGCAGCGCGAGACCGGCGCCCACCGCGAGCACCGAGAGCCATTCACCACGGGCCAGCGCCGTGCGCATCAGCCACCGGGCTCCGAGCGCGGTCACCGCGAGGCTGCCCGCGAGCATCGCCTGGACCAGGAACAACGGCAGCGTGCGCAGGGCGAGCACCTGGGCGAGAAAACCCAGTCCGTCCAGCGCGAAGCCGAGCAGGTACCGCCAGTGCGTCAGCAGCCGGAACAACGCACGGGGAGCCGCGTGCTCCGGCCCGGCCTGCGCGGCGATCGCCTGCAACACCGAAGCCATCCCGTAGAGCACGGCGGCCAGCGCCGCGCAGACCAGACCCCACCACACGACGGCCGAGCGTACGCGCGCTCAGCGGGACAGCTGGTATCCGGCGGCCTCGCGGTCCCAGGTCCGCGGGGTACGGCCGCGTTCCCGCAGCACCGATTTGCGCACCTTTCCGTTGGCGGTGAGTGGCAGCTCGGTCACGAATTCGATATAGCGCGGCACGGCGAAATAGGCCAGCCGCGCGGAGCAGAATTCGGTCAGCTCCTCCGCGGTGAGCCGCTGTTCCGGTTCGAGCAGCACGGCGACCATCACCTCGTCCTCGGCCAGTTCCGAGGGCACCGCGAAGGCGGCCACGTTCTGCACGGCCGGATGCAGCCCGACCGCCTGCTCCACCTCGAAGGAGGAAATGTTCTCTCCCCTGCGCCGGATCGCGTCCTTGATCCGGTCG
The DNA here is from genome assembly GCF_000737195.2 of Sciscionella sediminilitoris. Lineage (GTDB taxonomy): Bacteria > Actinomycetota > Actinomycetes > Mycobacteriales > Pseudonocardiaceae > Sciscionella > Sciscionella sediminilitoris. The sequence goes on along the minus strand of NZ_JALM01000040.1, from coordinate 18,720 downwards.
AGGAAGCGGAACCAGCCGTCGGGTTCCCGGATCACCCGGTCACCGGTGTGGAACCAGAGATTGCGCCACTGCTCGACCGTGGTCTCCGGGCGGCCGTGGTACCCGGTGGCGAAGGCGAACGGTTCCTCGTGGCGCAGCACGAGTTCCCCCGGAGTGCCGTCCGGGACCTCCGCGTCGTGTTCGTCCACCACCCGCGCCTCGAATCCGGCGCGTACCGGGCCGAGATACCCGGGCCGCTGTTCCCGCGGTCCGGCCCCGATCACCATGTTCGTCTCGGTGGCGCCGAATCCGTCCACGAGCGTGATGCCGAACCGTTCGGTGAAGGGGCGCTGCAGCGAAGCCGGGGTCGCCGGGGCAAGTGCCACCCGGGCCCGGTGCGCCCGGTCGGCCGCGCTTTCCGGGCGGCTGTACAGAATATTGACCATCGCGCCGAGCAGATAGGTCACCGTGGCCCCGGAATCGGCGAGCTCGCCGAGGAACCCCGATGCGGAGAACCGTTGCCCGAGAACGTATTCCGCCCCGGCGACGAGTGCCTGACCGAAGGCGTTGAGCGCGTTCGTGTGGAACAGCGGAAGGCAGGTGTAGAGCACATCGCCCTCGACGATGCCCAGCGCCTCGGTGACGTGCACACCCCACCAGTACAGCTGAGCCTGCGGGCAGCAGACCCCCTTGGCCGGGCCGGTCGTGCCCGAGGTGTACAGGATCGTCATGGTCTCGCCGGGTTCCACCGGGGCGGCCACGACCGGTCCGGCGGGTTCCGGCACGGGCACGATCTGGTATCCGGGCGGTGGCTGCTCGGGAATCCCGTCCAGCGCCCACACCGTCTCCAGCCGTTCCGGGCGCTCGACAAGGGCGAGGTGCCGGATCAGCGAGGTCTCCGCGATCAGCAGCCGGGAACCGGAATCGGCGAGCGCGTGCCGCAGTCCCTCGCCGCGCAGTGCGGTGTTCAGCGGAACCGCGACCGCGCCGATCCAGGCGCAGCCGAGCACCGTGTCCAGCAGCTCGACCCGGTTGGTGGCCAGCACCGCAACCTGATCGCCGCGACGGATCCCTTGTGCGGCAAGGGTTCCTCCCGCAACGGCGGCGGCATCCCGCACCTGGGCATAGCTGCGCCGCAGTTCGCCGATCCGCAGGAAGTCCCGGTCCCCGAACCGGTTCGCCTGGCGTTCGAGCAGCGCGGGAAGCGTGCACTCGGAAAGCGGCAGCCCCCTCATGCCACACCTGCCGGAACATAAGCGCCACCGGGCCCGGTCGACAACCGCACCCGCGCTCCCGGTTCCACATCCGCGGGCAGCGCGGCGACCACGAGCGGGCCCGCCTCCGAGCGCACCGAACCGATCCGGGCCTCGCGCACCTCGGTGAGTTCCTCGACGAGACCGTGCACGGCGTGCACCGTGCCGAACTCGGTGCCGTGGCAGCGCGGGCACACCGGCCGCGGCGGGAAGTGCACATGATGACAGCGCAGACAGTCGCGCATCGGGATCCCTTCACTCATACGGCCTCCAATACCGCGAGATTGCCGAGTGCCCCATAGCGATAGAGCACCATGCCGTAGCCGGTCACCGCGGCGAGGCGGGCGCCGACCTGGCGCTGCCCTGCCTGGCCGCGCAGTTGGCGCACCGCCTCGACCAGACCGTGCATCCCGCCAGCCGCTCCGGCCTGCCCGGCCGAGAGCTGACCTCCGGATGTGTTGCACGGCAAGGATTCCCAGCGGGTGTGCAGGAACCTGCGCAGATCCCCGTCCGGAACAAGACCGAGGTCGGCGAGCTGGGCGAGCACCATCGCCGGATAGTCGTCGTACACCTGAACCAGGTCCAGGTCCTCCGGTCCGCATCCGGCCCGTTCCCAGACCTCGGGCGCGATCCCGGCGATCCCGGTGACCAGACCATCGCCGTCCTGATCGTCCGGATTGACCGAGGTGCCCATGGCGCGCACCCGAACCCCGCCCGGTCCCGGATCGGCCTCCACCAGGAGCGCATCGGCCCCGGTGACCACCGGAACACAGTCGTAGCGGTGCAGCGGCGGGGCGACCGGGGGCGCTGCCAGGTACTCCTCGATCGTCAGCGGGGCGCGGTACACGGCACCGGGATTGTGTGCGGCCCAGCTCCGCTGGCGCACCGCGATCGCGCCGTAGTCGGCCCGTTCCAGGCCATGGCGGCGCAGCTGCCGCTGGGTCAGCAGGGCGAACAGCGCATTGGGGCCATCGAGCGGAAGCGGGGCCAGGTGCTCGGTGGTCGCGCGGTTGTATCCGGTGACCAGCTCGTGGAACCGGCCGGGCGGAAAGGCGTCCCCGGCGAGCACGAGCACCGTGCGGCACTCGCCAGCGGTCACCGCGCGCACCGCGTGGCCGAGCATGTTGATCCCGGACCCGCCGCCGTTGGTGTCCTCGGAGATCCAGCGCAGCCGCAGACCGAGCCGCCAGGCGAGGTCCACCGCGTGATCCGGGGCGAGCGTGAAACTGGCGACGGCGAGCCCGTCCACATCCGCGAATCCGCGCCCGGCATCGCGCAGCGCCCGCGCGGCCGCATCGGTGAGCACGCTCTCGGTCGTGATGTCCGCGCCCGGATGGCGCTGATAGGGCGATTCCCCGCTGCCGGTGATGCCCGCTTCGGTCATGCCGCTCCTTCGGTGAGCACCTGTTTGCCGGGGGTCCGCTCCCCCGGCCGGGTTTCCTTGGCCGCGAACACCGCGATCGCGGTCAGCACGCCGAGCACGATCAGATACACCGCGACCGGCCAGGAGGAACCGGCCCAGCCGAGCAGACCGACCGCGATGATCGGGGAAAGACCGCCCGCGATCACCGAGGCGAGTTCGTGGCCGAGCGACATCCCGCTGTAGCGCACGTTCGCCCCGAACAGTTCGGAGAAGAAGCTCGGCTGGGTGCCGATCATCGCGCCGTGGCAACCGGCGACCGCGATCGTCAGCGCCAGCCACACGTTCACCGGAACCCGGGTGTCGAACAACAGGAAGAACGGGAAGGCGAACACCACGAGCCCGATCGCGCCCGCCAGATAGACCGGGCGCCGCCCGATCCGATCGGAGAGCGCGCCGAAACCGACCATGGATGCGCCCTCGATCGCCGAGGCCACCACGACCCCGATCAGCACCGTGTTCCCGCCGAGCCCGATATGCGTGCCATAGGCCAGGGAGAAGGTCAGGAAGATATAGGAGGCGCCGTTCTCGGCGAGCCGGGCACCGAGGGTGATCAGCACGCTGCGCGGATACTTCCGGATCGCCTCCCATGCGGGCAGCCGGGACCGTTTCTGTTCGGTGGCCGCCGTGAATTCCGGAGCCTCCGAAATACGCGAGCGGATCGCCAGCCCGATCGCGGCGGCCAGGATGCTGAGCAGAAACGGAATACGCCAGCCCCAGGAAAGGAACTGCTCGCTCGGCATCGCCTGCATTCCGGCGAACAACAACGAGGAGAGCACCGATCCGGTCACCACGCCGGTCTGGCTCCACGAGGAATAGAAACCGCGCCTGCGCGCCGGGACGTGCTCACTGATCAGCAGCACTCCGCCGCCCCATTCCCCGCCGACGGCCGCACCCTGGATCACCCGCAGCAGCACCAGCAGGATCGGGGCCCACACGCCGATCTGGTGGTATGTCGGGAGAACACCGATCAGGAAGGTGGAGATCCCCATCAGGCTCAGCGTGACGACCAGTACTTTCTTCCGGCCGATCCGGTCACCGAAATGCGCGAAGATCACACCGCCGATGGGGCGCGCCAGAAATCCGACCGCGAAGGTGCCGAGCGAGGCGAGGGTGCCGATCAACGGCGCGGCCGGTGGAAAGAACAATTTGTTCAGTACGAGCGCCGCCGCCGTCGCATACAGAAAGAAATCGTACCATTCCAGAGCGTTTCCGGCGTAGCTCGCGAGTACCACTTTCCATGGCTTGTTTCGAACGGGCGAGGTAACCGAGTTTGGCATGACCTACCTCATTCCGGGATGTACCGGGGCACAGCCGATCTTCGGCCCGGTTCCGGCGAGTTCCAAGCCCATCGGTCCGCTGACCGGACCGGTGCTCAGAGCGCGAGGGTGCGCCCGAGCCCGCGGCTCGCGGTCTGCAGCGCGGGCACCAGCCTGCGCGGATCGAACCGGTCCGGCGGGGCGACCAGGGAAAGGCAGCCGATCAGCGCGTCCCCGGCGAACACCGGGACCGCGACCGCATCGCAACCGCTCGCGTGCTCCTGCCGGTCCACCGCGTAGCCGCTGTCCCGCACCGCGGCGATGTTCGCGCGCAGGGTGTCCGGATCGGTGATGGTGAACCGGGTCCGCGGCCGCAGACCGGCCTCGATCGTTCGGGCGAGCACATCCTCCTCGGCGAACGCGAGCAGCACCTTCCCGCTCGCGCTGCAGTGCAGCGGGCTGCGGTTCGGCGCACGGCTCGCGGAGATCCCGCGCGGCCCGAGGAACCGCTCGATCCGGAACAGTTCGAGGTCCCCGCGCACCCCGAGGTGCACGCTTTCCTGCGTGCTCGCGAACAGGTCCTCCATGAACGGCAGCGCCGCCGCGCGCAGCTTCAGATTGCGCGGCACCTGCAGGCCGAGCTCGTAGAGCCGGGGACCGAGCCGGTAGCGCCCGTCGTGGCGCTCGAGCACGCCCCAGGAGAGCAGTTCCGCGCCGAGGCGGTGCACCGTGGCCTTCGGCACCCCGCTGCGCCTGGCGAGCTCGTTGAGCCCGAGCACCTCGTTGCGCGCACAGGTCTCCACGATCGCCCGCACCTTGATCAGCAGCGAATCGCCCGGTTCCTCCGGCATCCGCTCACGGTAGCCCCTTTACATGGTCCCGGTCAGCGCCTGCAGTCCGAGGCTGCTCGCGGCCACCGCGATCCACAGCAGGGCGCCGAGCAGCAGCGGACGGTGCCCCGCCTTGCGCATATCGGAGAACCGCAGGGAGAGCCCGATCCCGGCGAGCGCGGTGGTGATCAGGAAGGTGCCGACCGCGGAGAGCACCGGATGCCAGCTCTCCGGGAACACGCCGAGGCTGTCCAGCGTCGCGGCGACCACGAAGCCGATCAGGAAGGCGGGCACGATCTTGCGCCAGGGCATGGTGCGCAGCCGCAGTTTCCCGCCGGTGGCCTGCTTGCGGGCGGTGAGCACCGCGAGCACGAGCACGATCGGGATCAGCATCAGCGTGCGGGTCAGCTTCACGACGATCCCGTACGCGCCCGCGTCACCGCCGTAGGAGTACGCCGCGGCCACCACCGAGGAGGTGTCGTTGATCGCGGTACCGCTCCACAGCCCGAACGCGTGCGGGCTCATCCCGAGCGCGTGCCCGATCGGCGGGAACAGCAGCACCGCGGCGATGTTGAAGGTGAAGATCGTGCCGATCGCGTAGGCGACCTGGGTCTGCTTCGCGTTGATCACCGCGGTGGTCGCCGCGATCGCCGAGGCGCCGCAGATCCCGGTGCCCACTCCGATCAGCGTCTGGGTGTCTCCGCGCACTCCGAGCGCGCGCCCGAGCAGCCAGGCCCCGAGCAGCGCCACCGCGAGCGTGCCGAGCATCACCGGCAGCGAATCCCCGCCGACCTTGACCACCTGGGTCAGCGAGAGACCGGTTCCGAGCACCACGATCGAGGCCTGCAGCACCGGCTTGGCCGCGAACGCGTAACCGGGGGCGAGCCGTTCCCCGCGCAGTGCGGGCACCGCCGCCGCGGCCACCGCGCCGAGCAGGATGCCGAACACCGGGCCGCCGACGATCGGCACGAACTGGCCGAGAACCGTCGCCACCGCGGCCACCACCAGGGCGATCACCAGGCCCGGCAGCCGCTTCGACACGTTCGCCTGCCAGGACGGCCGGACTTCCCGATCCGTCTCGGTAGCCGTGGACACCACCGGCGCTCACCTCACTCCGTAAATGTACGCACATTTACGTTAGGAGAGGTACGCACATTTGACAACCGGTACCGTGCGGGCATGGCGAGAAGGACACTCGATCGGGTTGGCACCGAACCCCTGTGGCGCCAGCTCCAGCGCGAACTGCTCACTCGCCTGGAAGCCGGCGAGTTCACCGAGCTTTTCCCAGGTGAGCTGGCACTGGTCGAGGAGTACGGGGTCAGCAGGCACACCGTGCGCCAGGCCCTGCGCCAGCTGCGCAGCGACGGCGTGATCATCGCCGAACGCGGCCGCCAGCCACGGGTCGCGCCCGCGCCGGAGATCCAGCAGCCGATGGGCGCCCTCTACAGCCTGTTCGCCTCCGTCGAGGCAGCCGGGCTCGCCCAGAACAGCATCGTGCGCGCCTTCGACACCCGCGCCGACGCGCTCATCGCCGAACGGCTCAAGCTCGAAGCCTCCACCCCGCTGGTGTACCTGGAGCGGCTGCGGCTGGCCGGGGAGGAACCGCTCGCCCTCGACCGCGTCTGGCTACCGGCCGCGCTCGCCAAACCACTGCTCGACGCCGACTTCACGCACACCAGCCTGTACAACGAACTCGCCACCAGGGCCGGGGTACGCCTGGACGCGGGCGAGGAAGAGATCCACGCCGTGCAGCCCACCCCCGCCGAACGCGCCCAGCTGCGCTGCCCGGCCGAGGAAGCCGCCTTCTCCATCAACCGGCTCGGTTACACCCAGGGGAAACCGGTCGAATGGCGGCACACCCTGGTGCGCGGTGACCGCTACGCCCTGACCGCGCGGTTCTCGGCGGCGACCGGGTACCAGCTCATCCAGCGCCTCGACGAATAGCACTCAGGAGGTGCGCGGCAGCACCGACGAGAAGGGCCGCCCGTCCGCGGTGCCGCGCAGCCGGACGGTTTCCCGCGCCACCCAGGGCCGCCAGCTGAGCTCGATCCGGTGCCCCGCGGTCCGCAGCCGGGCGTGCGCGGTGCCGTCCCCGGTCAGCTCGACCGTGCCTGAGACGGCGGTGCCCGGTAGGAAGCGGTCCTCGTTCAGCGTGACCCGGTTGTCCCGATGGGTGATCGTGCCGCCGCGCAGACCGGGCACTTCCGAAGGTCCGAAGGCATTGTTCGGGTTGAACGGCGCGACCGCATCGGCGGCCGTGTAGTAGGCGGTCGCGGGCCAGTCCATGGCGCCACGCGGGAACCGGCCGAGCGCGCGGAAGTTCTCTCCGCTGCAGTGATCGGTGACCGGGCGCCGCGGAGCGGTGATGAACGAACGGATCGCCGCATCGACACAGGGCCGGTAGATCGAGGGAGTCAGCGAACCGGCGTGTGTGCCGAACGGCACGACCAGGGTCTGCCCCCGTTTCCCGAAGCGCGCGGCGAGTTGCCGGGCGCTGGACACAGCCCCGGCGTCGAGTGTCCCGGCGATCGTGAGCACCGGAATGTCCGGATAACGCGCGGCCGTGGGTACCGGTGGATCGACCACTCCGGTCGTCCAGTTCGCGCACCAGTCCTCGTAGGCGCCGTAGCGACCGAAGGCCTCGGCGGTCGTCATCGGCCGTTCGGGGTGCGTCCTCCGATAGTCGGCCAGCTGCTTCCTGCGCTGCGCGGCACCGGCTGAGCGGTCGAAGTGGAACTCCGAGTCATTGCAGAAGTAGGCCAGATACGCGGGCGGGTGCATGCGCAGCATCGGATCCGGATCCTGTTGACCGGGCGGTGGACCAGCCACCGAAACCAGCCGCCGCAACGGTGCCTTGTCCCCGGCCAGGTAAGCCGCGGCCGCACCATTGAGCTGCTGTGCCGTCCACGGCATACGGTAGGCGAGCACGGAGTTGAGCCCCTGCAGTGAGACTCGTGGATCGGGATGGGCGCGCAGCCGAGTCACCAGCTGCTCGACACGGCCGCGCGCCGTGCCGGGAAGCACCCGGCAGGTGACGGACCGGGCACAGGGCACCGGGACAGTCGCCAGTTGCGCAGCCTGGATATGCGGGAAATCCATGCCCTGCGCGAAACCGGTTCGCGCATCGAGGGGATCATTCGGACTGTCCAGGATCGCCGCCGCCGTGTGCCGGGGATACCTGGCCGCATAGGCGGGACCGTCCACGCTGCCGTAGGAATTCCCGTACAAGATCAGCCGATCCAGCCCGAGCACGACGCGCACCGCGTCGATATCGGCCACCCGCTGCGCCGTGTTGTCGTACCGGCCCTGCGGCTGGTTCGCACAGGCGGTGATCGTGGCCGGATCGTGCACCGTCAGCTCCGGACACTTCCAGGCAGTGGACTCGCCGAATCCGCGCCGCTCCACGATGAGCAGATCGTGATCGGCGAGCGTGGAGCCCAGCGCCGTGGTGAATTCCTTGACACTGCCGGGATCCGCGACCTGGTCCGGCCCGCCCTGCAGGCCGAGGATCGTGCCTGCGGACGCTTCCTCTCGATCGCGATGCGGCAGCCACACATAGGGAATCGAGAGGCGAGGTGAGTCGGGATCTGCCCAGTTGAGCGGAACCCGGATGCTCGCGGTGCACCGTTCGGTTGCTCCGGCACAGGGCGAGGACGGCACCTCGGATGCGGGCACGGCGGCGATTCCGGTCAGCACGACCAATCCGGTGAGCAGTAGCGCGATTCGTTGTCTGGTAACCATGTGCCCTCCCAGCGGTTCTCGCCGGTGGACGTTATCCGCGCGCGCACCGCCCGCACATCGGTCCACAGTCCGATCACCGATCCCCCGGAGTTGATCCGACCGGTCAACCTTGGGCAACTGAGTACGCTTTTCGTTGTGTGGAGTCCACTCGCCTGGTTCGAGCGTTTGGGCCAGCTCCGCAGGGACATGCTGGTTTCGGCGCTGCTGGTCGTGCTCGGTGTGCTCGCCTACGGTCCGTGGCGTGAGTACACCTGGCTCGCGGCCTGCTGTGCGCTTGTCAGCGGCGGTCTACTCCTGATCCGACGCCGGCACCCGGCCCCGGTGGCCGCCGTGCTCATCGCGGCTCTGGCCGCCGCGGTGTTCGCGCGCGCCGATCTCGCGGTGCCGCTGCTGTGCACCACCTGGCCCGCGGTACACGCACTCGCCGCCTGTCCCGGCGCCCGGCCACGCCGCATCGCCGGTCTGCTGCTTACTCTCGCAGCGGCGGGTTTTCTCCTGGTCATGTTCACCGTGATGCCACCCGGGCTCGGTGCACGATCCTATTTCGCCGGTGGGCTCGGGGTCGCCGGATATCTCGGTACCGCATGGTTCGCCGGCCGTTACACCGCGATGCGGGCCGCATCCATCGGCGAACTGCGGGCCCGTGCCGAACGCGCCGCCGCGGATGAGCGCGCCTGGCTGGCACGTGAACTGCACGACATGCTCGCCCACACGATGAGCGGCATGGTGGTGCTCGCCGGGGGCGCGCGCCGCCTCGCGGATCAGCAACCCGCAGCCGCGCTCACCGCGCTCGACCAGATCGAGCGCACTGGCCGCGCGGGCATGACCCAGACGAGGGCATTGGTGCGGGCGCTTCGCGAGTCCGAGGAACCGCGCGAATCCGGTTCCCTCACCGAACTGGGGCCATTGACCGAACCCGCACGCGCCGCCGGGATCAGCATCACCGTGCACGGGGATCCGGGAGAACTGCCGAAACCCGTCGACTCGGCCGCCTACCGGATCGTGCAGGAAGCAGTCACCAACACGCTGCGCCACTCCGACGCGGCCCGGATCGACATCGATTACCGCCGCACAGCAGGCGAACTCGAGATCGAGATCCGGGATGACGGAACGACCATGGTGAACACCGAACCGGGCTTCGGGATCGCCGGGATGCGCGAACGAGCGCGGTTGTTCGGCGGCGAACTCACCGCGGGACGCACCGAGCACGGCTGGACGGTGCACACACGGCTGGAGGTGCCCGAGTAACCGCCAAGACTTCCGTGCTGATCTGTGATGACGCGCCGATCACCAGAATGGGCCTGCGGATGCTCATCGACGCCGAGCCTGACCTGCGAGTGGCTGGTGAAGCCGAGACCGGGACCGAAGCCATCGAGCGCGCCAGCACGTGGGAGCCCACCGTCGTGCTGATGGACATCCAACTGCCCGGCATCGACGGAATCACCGCCACCGCACGGATTCGGCGCGCCCAGGACGCGCCGAAGGTACTGATACTGACCACCTTCGAACGCACCGACTACCTGCACGACGCACTGCGCGCCGGGGCGAGCGGATTCCTGCTCAAAGACGCCCCACCCGAACGCATGCTCGCCGCCATCCGTTCCGTCGCCGAAGGAAACGCCGACCTGTCCCCCGCCATGACGCGCGTCCTGCTCGACAGCATCGGCGCACACCTGCCCGCCGGGAACGATTCCCTGTTCGGCACCCTCACCGAACAGGAAACCGCACTCCTGCGGCATATCGCGAGCGGCGCGGCCAACGCCGAGATCGCCGAGTCGCTCGGCCTCACCGAGGCCACCGTGAAAACCTATGTTTCCCGGCTGCTCGGCAAGATCGGCGCCCGCGACCGAGCCCATGCCGTGGCGCTCGCCTACCAGCACGGACTGCCCCGCTGACGGGCTACTGGCTCAGTGTCCTTCTCGCTGCGCCTTCTCGACAGCAGCGTTGAGACGCTTGGACATCCTGTCCAGCTCTTCGGCCGAACGATGCTTTTGTTCCAACGTCTTTTCCGCGCTTTCCAGCTCCTTGAGCAACGGGTCGTCGTCTTCGATTCGCCCGGTCTCCGCGGCATCGAGATCACCCATAAGGTCAGCGGCGTCCGCCACCTCGTTCGGGGCCGGGGTCTTGATCGAGACCGGCTTGCCCCAGTCGCTGTAGCGCACGGTGACCTTGCCGGTCTTCGGCGACTTGGCACCTTCGAGGGCAGGACTGTCGAAAACGGCCTTGACGGGCAACTGCTGCCCCCGATCGAGGTAGAGCTCCGCGGGCAGGCTCGCGGGTGTCTTGGCGACCTGATCGCGAGTCCTCGCATCGATCTGCCGCGCCATCCCGGGATCCAGGTCATTGCCGAAGAGCTTCTTCTGCTCCTCGGCATCGAACCGGAGCAGTTTCCGGGTGTCGAGGCGTAGCGAGTGGTGCACGACCGGGGTTCCGTCGACCGTGGCGTTCTCGGTCCTGACCACCGTTCCCGCGGCCTTCATCCGCTGCACACTCCGCGCCGGATCGACATAGCCGGTGAGCAGACCCGTCAGCTTGCCGATCAGGGTCGTCATCAGATCGTGCTTACCCTTGTCGGGCTTCATCCATGCCTTGCCGCCATAGTCGGCACGATCCTCCGGGGGAACCGACACATAGGTGGCGTCCTTGGCACTGATGATGGTCGTCGAAGCGCCCTGCCCACCTTGTTCCATACGCATCCCGGACGCGGCAAGGTCGAGCGCGCCACTGCCACTCTGCCGGTCCGATCCGGCATCAAGCTCGTACCGGAAACGCATCGTGTTCGCCGCACGCTGCTTCTCCGTCACCGTGGCGGCGAGTTCCGGCATCGCCGTGGTTTCCGGGGCCGCACGGGACTTCTCGGCGTTGTCCCCGGGCGCGCTGCCGCATCCGGCGATCAGGCTCAGTGCGGCGGCCCCGGCCACGAGCGTGCCGACGGTTCTTCCCAGCACGATGCTAGTTCCCCCAGTTCCGGGCAATCTCGATGTCGCTTTGGTTCGCCTCGGCAAAACCATGGAGAATGAACTCGTGCAGGACGGCATCGTCCCCACTGCGCAGCGCCTTGTCCGCCGCGCTCAAGACCTCTCCGTGCTTGTACACGTCGCCCATGGCGAGGTTCTGGATGTAATAGACAAACGTGGCCTGCGGCGCGTTCAACATCTTCTCCTCGGGAACCTTGCCGAAAACCGCCGCCGCCTGGAGCCGTGCCTCCCGCTCCTCCTGGATGGTCTCCTTCTCCTTGCGTTCCTGTTCCTCCCGGTCGATCGCGTCCTGCACATCCTGCTTGTGCGCCGCGAAAATCCCCTCTTCGATGAAGGCCTTCTGCTGCTCGGCCGTGCCCCGGTACGCCTCGAGTGCCGCCGCACGAACCTTCGGCCCCTTCGCCTGCCTCCAGATCTCGAACACGAAACCCTGATCCGATTGGATCAGCAGTTCCGGAGTGGCAACGATGCCCACGGCAGCGGCCGCACGTTGTTTCGCCTCCCGCGCCAGCCGCGCCGCCTCCGCGTTCCGGTCATCGCGTTCCTTCGCTTCGAAAATCCCCCGCTGAATCCAGTTCACACAATCCTGCGCCGAACCCGAGAATGCCCGCTCTGCCGACTCCCGCACCTCCGGCCTGTCCTGCGCGTGACGCCACAGTTCGAAGACGAAGTCCTTGTCGCTCAACACGAGCAGGCTCGGCCCCGCTTCGATCCCCAGCACCGCCGCCGCGCGAACCCTGTCCTGCTCCGACGACCGCGAAATCTCGGCGGTCCGAGCCGAGATATCCCGGTGTGATCCGCCATGCTGGGCCGCCGATGCCAACGGTGCCACCGAGCACGCCGTCACCACCGCCAACGACACCGCACCGATTCGCGCCGACAACCGCATACCGCGTCTGTGCATACTTCCTTCACCCCTCTTGGGCATACTTGCTCTCCGACCCACTCCTGGAGAGATCCCCGAATCCCCCACAAAACGAACTTCCGAACCGCAGTCATCCTCAATGTTTCACATCGATATGACAACCCCATATCGCGTGTTCCATCCAACATGTAACACAACGCCTCGAACGGCCGAGTCCAAAGGTATCGAATCGCGCGAACCCTGTAACAAATGTTTTCCACCAATCGATAAGTGTCCTGACCGAAGATAACGAATACAAAACGACGCACGAGTAGCTGTAACGAATCCCGGCGAGGCCCGGGGACCGGACGAGAACGAGGCCCGGGGACCGGACGAGAACACGGTCGCCTCGCCGCTACGGTGAACAGGTCGCACCGGATCGATGAGAGGACACCATGTTCACCGGACTCAGTGCCTTCCCGCTCACCCCGGCCAATGAGGAGGGAATCGATGAGCGCGCGTTCGCCGGACTGGTCACCCGGCTCGCGCACGCCGGTGTGGACTCGATCGGGGCGCTGGGCTCGACGGGCGGGTATCCGTATTTCGACCGCGCGGAACGGGCGGCGGTGGCCCGCACCGCGGTGGAGCACGCGGCGGGAATCCCGGTCATGATCGGCATCGGGGCGTTGCGCACCCGGGATGTGCTGGCGCTCGCGGAGGACGCGCAGCAGGCGGGCGCGGCCTCGGTGCTGCTGGCCCCGGTCTCCTATCAGCAGCTCACCGAGGACGAGGTGTTCGGCCTCTACGCGGATGTCGCGAAGGAGCTCTCGGTTCCGCTCTGTGTCTACGACAATCCGGGGACGACGCATTTCACGTTCAGCGATGAGCTGTACGCGCGGATCGCGGAGTTGCCCGCGGTGGGCGCGATCAAGATCCCCGGGGTCCCCGCGGAACGCGCGCCGGAACGGATCGCCGCGCTGCGCGCGCTGCTCCCGGAACGGGTGGCGGTCGGAGTCAGCGGCGACCCGCTCGCGGCCGGGGGTCTGCAGGCGGGTGCCCGGTTGTGGTTCAGCGTGCTCGGCGGCCTGCTCCCGGAGCCGTGCCTCGCGCTCACTCGCGCCATCGCCGGTGGCGAACCGGTCGACGAGCTGACCATGCGGATGCGTCCGCTGATGGATCTGTTTCAGCGCTACGGAAGCATTCGCGTGGTCGCGGCCGCGGCGGCGCACCTCGGCCTCACCGAGTCCCCCGCGCTGCCGAAACCGCTGCGCGAGCTGGATGCCTCGGCACGCGCGGAGGTGGCGGCCGCGGTACGCATGGTGACCGCGTAGCTCCGCACACATCGGATCGCACCAGGGTATTGACGCGCCTGGACAACAGTCGCCATCATTGCGCTATAAGCAACAAGACTTGTAATGCGCAACAATCCCCTCCGATGGCGAAGGGAGCGGTCGATGAACATCCTCCTCGCCGACACGCTGCCGGACGACTTTCGCGCCGAACTCACCGCGCTCGGGCACCACTGCACGGATGCCCCGGAACTGGGCGCGGCGGACCTGCCCGCCCGGCTGCCCGGGTACGAGGTGCTCATCGTGCGCAGCACGGCGGTCCCGGCCGAGGCGCTGCAGGCGGGCGAGGATCTGCGCCTGGTGATCCGCGCGGGTTCGGGCACCAACACGATCGACGTGGCCGCGGCCGGGGAACGCGGGATCGCGGTGTGCAATGTGCCCGGCCGCAACGCGATCGCGGTCGCCGAACTGGCCTTCGGGCTGCTGCTCTCCCTGGACCGGCACATTCCGGAGGCGGTGACCGAGCTGCGGGCCGGGCGCTGGGACAAGAAGCGGTTCGCGGTGGCACGCGGCATCAAGGGCCGCCGCATCGGCATCGTGGGGCTCGGCCGGATCGGGCTCGCCTTCGCCGAGCGCGCGGTGGCCTTCGGTGCCTCGGTGTACACGCTCGCCAAGGCGGGCCGCGATGCGGAGACGCTGAGCCGGGCGCGGTCGATCGGGATGCGCTATGTCGACGGGCTGCCCGAACTCGCCCGCACCTGCGATGTGCTTTCCCTGCATCTGCCCTCGAACGCGGGCACCCGGCACCTGGTGGACGCCGCACTGCTCGCGGAACTGCCCGAGGGGGCGATCCTGCTCAACACGGCACGGGGCGAGCTGATCGATGAACCGGCCCTGCTCGCCGCACTGGACAGCAAGGGACTGCGCGCCGGGCTGGACGTGTTCGCCGACGAACCGGCGTCCGCGACCGGCACGATCGGATCGCGGCTGGCCGCGCATCCGAATGTGCACGGCACGCACCACATCGGCGCCTCGACCGAACAGGCACAGCAGGCGGTCGCCGAGGAAGTGCTGCATATCCTGGCCGATTTCACCGAGGGACGGCTGCGGCATTGCGTGAACCGCGAGGCGATCGGGCTCGCGCTCTCCTCCGGTGGTGCGCCGTGAGCGCGCCGCTGACCGTGCCCACGGATGTGCTGCGCACCAGGGCTCCCCGGCTGCGGCTGATCACCGAGGAGGACCGGGAGATCGCGGTCCCGGTGCCCTCGGTCGTGGTGTACCGCGTCGAATCCGGCGGGCACCGGCAGACCGGGATCCTGGTCGAGGTCGCCGTGGACGACTACCGCGCGGGCCGGATCCGCAGGCATGAGGAAACCCAGCCGGACCGGGTGCGCCTGCTGTCCGAACAGCGCGCCGCGGACGGTTTCGAACAGGTCCCGGTGACCCTGGCGCAATCCGGCCGTCCCGCGCTGCGTTCCCTGCTCGCCCGGATCACCGGGCACCCGCCGTGGACCAGCGTGACCACTCCCGATGGCGCGCACCACCAGGTCTGGGTGTGCGAGGATCCGGAGCTGTTGCGCGCCACCGCTGCCGAACTGGCCGCGACCGAGCTGCTCTACATCGCCGACGGGCACCACCGGATGGCCGCCGCCGATCAGGACGGGGCGGCATTGTCGGCCGGTGAACTCGAGCAGCAGCCCGCGAACGCGTTCACCCTCGCTGCCGTGTTTCCCGCCGAGGAACTGCGCATCCTCGGCTATCACCGCCATGTTCCGCGCCCGCACGGGGAATCGGCGCGCGAACTGCTCGCCAGGCTCACCGCGGCCGGTCCGGTCCGCGCCGTCGAACCGCATCCGGTTCCCGAGTCCGCGCCCGGCGAGGTGGCGATGTGGCTGGACGGGAACTGGTACCGGCTGCGGCTCGCCGGGGACCGCGCCGAGCTCGACGTGGTCACCCTGGACGAGCAGGTCCTCGCCCCGGTCTTCGGGATCGGTGCGGCCACGCCGTTTTCCGGTACCGCGGCCGAGGTCGCCGCCTTCTGCGCCGAACACGAGACGATCGGGTTCCTGCCGCATCCGCCCTCGATCGATGCCGTGCTCGCGATCGCCGATGCCGGTGCGACCACGCCACCGAAATCGACCTGGTTCGATCCGAAGATCCGTTCCGCGTTGTTCCGGCGCGCACTGCGGTGAGCGCTCAGCGCGCGACGTGCACCAGGAAGTAGACCGGCCGGGCGGAGGGGAACAGCGTCCGTCCGGCCCTGTCGGTCATCTTCCACCGCACCATGCAGTCGCCGGGCAGTTCCGGGGCGGTGGCCTCGACTCCGACCTTGATGCGCTCACCGGGCAGGGTGTCCCCGACCGGGATCCGGCGCGGGGTGCGGCAGTCGTGTGGTTCCAGTGGCCAGTCCTCGCGCGCCAGATACCGGTCGTGCCACGGGACCGAACCATCGTTCCGGATCTCCCAGACCTTGACGAACCGCTGCCCGGGCCGGACGACCGCGCCGTCCGGAACGGTCACATCGGCCAGGAACCGGCTCGCATCCCCTGGATAGCGCGGCACCCCCGGTTCCGCCCGCTGACCGGTTCCCTTGGTGAGCACCACGAGTACGGTGGCCGCGCAGGCGAGCAGCACCAGCACGACCCCGGCGAGGAACCACCAGCGGAACCGGGAACCGCGCGGTGGCCGCGGTCCAGGCTCCGGCGCGGTCTCGGGTTCCGGCGCGGGCGCGGGGTTCTCGGCGAGCTCGGTCCTGGCCCGTGCCCACCGTCCGCACCAGTGCTCCTCGTCCCCCTCGCAGGCGCGCACGAACTCCCGGACCGTCTCCCACGGTTGCAGCCGGTTGCCCGCGACCGTCTGGTGCAGCGTGGCGTGCGAAACGGCGCCGGATTTCTCGGCCATCCGGCGAAACGAGGGCTGCCCGGCCGCGGCCCGCAGCTCGACCAGTTCGCCGATGAACGATTCGAGGGCGGCCGGGCGGTGGCCGTTGGGTCTCTCGGACATGTCCCGCCCCCGTTCAGCACCTGTCAACCACGCCTGACTCGTCCGGTTTGACACCGTCTTACACGAGCCGCCCAGATTGGCGGGGCGGAGCCTACCACGGGTGGTTAAACCGGCCGTGCGCACTGTAAACGCCGGAACTCCACTGTCAGACGCGGTCGCGCGCGCGGTCCCGGCCGTCAACGAATCGGCGCGAGCGCTACCGGACCGTCCGGCTGTGCGGCAGTCTTCCGGCCATGACCAACAGCAAACGCATGTTCGCCGCGGGTGGGGTGCTCACCGCGGCGCTGACCGTGACACTCGGCATCGCCGGCCCGGCGCAGGCGGCCGCCAAACCGAACTTCCAGATGCCGTTCAAGTGCGGCTACACCGCGACCGCCGCCACGTTCAGCGGGCACAACCCGAAGTACTCGGTGGACTTCCAGAAATCCGGCATCACCGGAACCCCGGTGCTCGCCTCCGCGGCGGGCAAGGTCAGCAAGGTGCGCAACGAGGGCAACACCAGCTACGGCCGCTGGGTCGAGATCGATCACGGCGGCGGCTACACCACGCGGTACGCGCACCTGTCCGCCCAGCAGGTCAAGGTAGGCCAGAAGGTCGCGCTCGGCGCCCAGATCGGCAAGGCGGGCTCCACCGGCGGGGTCACCGGCCCGCACCTGCACTTCGAACAGCGGCACAGCGGGACGGTGCTGAAGGTCGTGCTCAACGGCAAGGCGGTCCCCTACTACGGGCACACCAGTTTCACCAGCAAGAACAGCTGCCACTGAGGAGAAGCGCATGCGTATTCTGCCAGCCGCCGCCATGGTCACCGCGCTGTCCGGGGCGCTGCTCACCGGAACGGCACTCGACGGTGCCGCCGCGACGAAGGTGAACATGGAGTCGGTCGTCAAGGCGGCGCAATGGGACCCCTACAAGAGCGATGAGTCGGTCACCCCGGGCGCCGGGGACAGCGTCAAGACCGTCGAGGAGGCGCTCGCCGCGAAGAAACTGCTGGACAAGAAATACGTCGACGGCCACTTCGGCTCGGTGACCGTCAAGGCGTACCAGAAATACCAGAAATCCCTCGGTTACACCGGGCTCGCCGCGAGCGGATTCCCCGGAAAAGGATCGCTGGCCAAACTCGGCAGCGGCCGCTATTCGCTCGACCACACCATCACGGTCGGCGCCAAGACGAGTATGAACGGCAAAACCGTCAACAAGCGGACCGCGAGCATGATCAAGGCGGCCGGGAAGAAATCGGGAATGAATTTCTCCCTCACCCAGGGTTCCTACAATCCCGGCGGGGTCGGCGGCTCCGCGGGCACCCACGACGGCGGCGGGGTCGTGGACATCTCGGTGCAGAACATCGGCAACCGGAGCAAGGCCGTCAAGGCCCTGCGCGAGGTCGGGTTCGCCGCATGGGAACGCACCCCGGCGCAGGGCTTCGCCCGCCACATCCACGCGGTCGCGATCAGCGATACCGATATGGCCCCGCAGGCGCAGGCTCAGGTCGGCGACTACTTCAAGGGGCTCAACGGGCTCGCGAGTCACGGCAAGGACGACGGCCCCAAGGTCAAGAAGGTGACCTGGGAGGAATACCAGCGCGGTTGAGCCGGATCAGCGCTGCCCGAACTCGACGTACTCGCGCAGCCGGTGACCGGTGTAGACCTGGCGCGGACGGTCGATCTTCGTCGCCGGGTCGTGGAACATCTCGCGGTAGTGGGCGATCCAGCCGGGTAGCCGGGCGATCGCGAACAGTACCGAGAAGTATTCCGTCGGGAAACCGATCGCCCGGTAGATCAGCCCGGTGTAGAAGTCGATGTTCGGGTAGAGCCCGCGTTCGGTGAAGTAGTCGTCGGAGAGGGCGCGCTGTTCGAGTTCCTTGGCGATGTCGAGCAGCGCGTCATCGGCGCCGTTCTTGCCGATCAGCCGGTCCGCGGTGGCCTTCACGATCTCCACCCGCGGATCGTGGCTGCGGTAGACGCGGTCCCCGAAGCCCATGAGCTTCACCCCGGGGCGCCCCTGTTTGACCCCGGTGAGCAGGCCGTCGATATCGCTTCCGGTATCGCGCAGCCTCTCCAGCATGTGCACCACTCCGGCGGTCGCCCCGCCGTGCAGCGGGCCGAAAAGTGAGCTTCCCCTTGAATC
>NZ_JALM01000039.1 GCF_000737195.2 Sciscionella sediminilitoris | reverse complement strand
TCATTCACTGGCCGCGGTCATTCGGTTGCACTACCGCGTCAGCGACGCGCTCCGGCGCGACCCGTCGAACCTGATGCCGACCCAGAAGGCCGCGGTCGACGGACTCCGCGACGCCGGGATCGTCCCCGACGACACCCCGGACTACGTCACCGAGGAAATGCCCATCATCCACACCGAACCAGGAGCCCGGCGGCTCTGGCTCACCGTCACCGCCCAGGAGCACACGCCATGAAACCCAGCGATGCCACCGGAACCACCTACCTCCAGGTCCGGCAGCACCCGCACTTCCGCCACGAGCTGAGGGTCATCAAGTGCACCCAGAAATACCCCAAACAGCTTGAACCTGAATGCGTGGTGGTCAAGGTCCGCCTACGCGTCCCCGGCGACGCATTCCAACCGCTCGAAGCCCCCGAGATCGTCGTCCCCGAACCCCACCTCTCGCTCGGCGCAAACTCCGAGCCCACCGAGGAAGAATGAACCGATGCCACTGCACCAGAAACTCACCAGCGAAGCCACCGACCGGGGTGCGCTGTGACCGACATACTCGACCAGATCGACGCTGTGATCGGTTGCCAGCAGTGCGGGCGCGCGCTCGGCGCCTCCCCGTCCGATGACTTCTGCAGCGATGGATGCCAAGACTTCGGCGGTTCACTCGCTCTGCTCAGCTCGTGGGTGCGCATCCTCCCTGATGAGCGATAGTTCACCCTACCCGCGGGGATCGGCATAGCCGCCGAGTGCGCGATGCTGCGTAGCAGTTGTCTGCACCATCGCGAAGGACTGAGTGGATGGCTACATGGTGGAACTCAAATAGATTTGCTGGAGCGCGATGAATCCCCTTCGGTTCTGCGAGATCCGCCTTCTCGTCGTGATGCTGCGGCGAGCTCTACAGGGCACATCTGCCCGTTCACAGATGTTGCGAGGTGCGATATGGTTTGATACCGCGCTACCTATTCATTCTTAAGTGCGCCACACTGGCACCCGATGGCACGGACTCTTCTTTAGCGGGAGCGGGATCCGCATCGTTAACAGGGTCACGAGAAGTCAACCATATCACCGGCAGTGCTATTGCATAGAAAACTGCGTAGAAGCCAGTTATCAACATGAATATTATTTGTACCCGGAAGTCCCCTGTATCCGGGTGACCGTAAATGCGAAATATTATGAATGAAACCCACAATACCGAGAGAATCGCATAGACGAGTGGATTGTTCCTGAAAGAGGCGATGATAGCAATCGTTAGACAGAACGTCGGCGCCACTCTGCTCGCCATGGGATGGTTCAATGGACTTTCAGTATTTGGAGCTAGGAGGAAACAGCATACCGCAAAGAAGACAACGGCTATATATGAAATGCCGTTGTGTTGAAACAGCCAGTTCTGGGCATTGACTAATTTTCCTCCCGTATTCACTCCGAGTGACCGTAAGGTGACATCTACCGCCAGTAGGGGAGTCGTTCTTAGTCGAATACCAACAAACGTAAACAATAGCGCAGTTGAAGCGGCGAAGCGGTACAGACTGTCTGGCCTTATCCTCTTCGTTGTATTCTGTGTGAATTGCTGGACAGTTGCCATTGCATCTATCATTGTCAGCCCCTAGTTGACGCAGAAAATTTTGATTATGGTCCGCGATATGTTGACTGGTTGATGGAGTCAGGAGTCTTCGATGTCGCGGACTTCGGCCGGTTGGTCAAGGTTTTGCTGCCGTTTCTTCTGTTCGGATTTCAGTCGCAATAGCTCTTCGACTAGTTCAGCCAACGCATCCTCTTCCTCAGCTTCGCCGAACCTCTTGTAGCGACCTCCTCCAACTTCATACGAATGCCATTCATGCTCAATAGCGTCAGCGGTCTGCTGCAGGTAGAAGCTACGCTCTTTATATTTGTAGTAGCCGAGGAAGCCAGTTGCGATCGTAACTATCAGCGAAATTGATGCAGCAATCCATCGTAAAGGGGCTATCGAATAAGAAAAGGCCGTTCCTGCCGCCGCTGTTGCTGATCCGATAATTAGTACGGCCTGAAATACATTATTGACTCTCCTGTAGCGATTACTTTCCGTTTGTAATTGTTCAATGTCTGCATATGAGTCATCCTTGTAAATAAGTCGACGTGTGCGCAGGTCAAAGGTTCCTTGCGTAATCTTTAGCTTCCGCGCGTCACGAACTCTCGCAACATTGAGGGCAAGATCCGCCTCTGATTCCCGCTGATATCTACCACTAGCTCGTGTCCGCTTGGGACCACCGGGGTGAGCTGTCAGGTACACGGCTGCGATCAGCAAGCCGACAGAGACCACCGCAGCTGGAATAGTTATCGAAACAACTATCTTTGTAGATATTTGAGGAATCCATAATATGACATACAGAGCGGCAATAAGAATAGGGGCGGAAATTTTTGCAGCTACCGCAAGGCTCCTACGGCGCTTCGCTACTGCTAGATCGCTTTCTAACTCCCGGATTTGATGCTGTAGTTGTAGTAGTTGTTCGTGCGATGCTTGTATTTCCTCTATCGAACGTTGCTGAACCGATCGACCCGATCGCCCTTGTTTTTCATTTGGTGTTGGCATACTACCTATTTCGCTGCAATCTGGAGTGTTGTGCCTAGTTGACGCGAGGTGTGATGACTATCGTAAAGCTGGATACGTGGTGCATAGAACCGATTGACACCAAGCTCATTCCACTGCAGAAGTCAATCACGCGAGAAGCGATCCTCTCATCGGTCTTGGCGAGATCAAGTATCACCACTCGCCCTTCGCGGTATGCGTCGTAGATCTGGCGAATAGCATCATGGAACTTCGTCGGCTGGACACGTAATGCTTGGCCGAGGTGGACAATAGGATCGGGTTGCGTGCCGCTCTGCGTGGAGGATAGGGCCTCCGCTTCCTTTAGCATGCTGGGAATTGATGCAGTGGTCTCGGTGGTAGAGATTGATCTGGTGAACTTGCTGTTTATATATTCGGATTGTGGGCCTTCACTGATCCTCATTTTGTAAAAGGTGCGAGCGGCTAGTATTGCTATACTAATGGCCATTGTTGGCCAAACTAGGGCGTCGATATAGCTTAGCGGGTCATGTTCTACGGTCACTCGATATATTGTACTGGGATACACTAGGTAAGGTAAGTAGCAGGAATGCAGCGCCTAGGGGGGCTTGCTCTATCATCAGGGCAAGCCGATGTCAATATTCTTAACTAGGCAAAGGGCGAAAGTCCAGCTTGACATCGAGGCCTAAATCCGGGTGGTTCGCGTCGATATCGAACCTTCCCCTGATCATCCCATTGGAGACTCGCATAGCGGAGCATCATGCCATGGAACACGGTCTGTCCCGGCCTCGTTGGGGACGGGGCCGGATCCTTTGCGGGAGTACGTGTTGTTGGTGAGCAAGGACCGATTCCCCTGCGGTGGACGGACTGCACCTGCCGGGGGTATTCACCAATCGGCAGGTGCCGAATCAGCGGGCACCGGTACATCATCGAGAAGCCGGTCAGCGAAGCATGTGCGACCACGGGGGCGGAAGTTCATCGGGGCCGGGCTCTCCGAGCACCATCACGTCGTGCCAGCGAAAAGGAGCTCGTTCGCGATCGATGCAACCATTCGAGATTCGGCTACACGGTGACATGTGCCTACAAGGTGGATTCGAGGGCTTCGAGGTTGGGGATGGCCGTTGTGGCTCCGGCGGCTGTGAGGTCGTCGACGGTGTAGTGGCCGGTTGCGACGGCGATGACGTGGGCGCCTGCGGCGTGGGCTGCGTGTACGTCGTTGGGTGTGTCCCCGATGAGGGTGACTTGTTCGGGTGCGATGGGTGCGCCGAATTTGATGGCGGCGCGTTCAGTGGCGATGGTGACCAGGCGGGCGCGGTCGCGGTGGTCGTCGCCGTAGGCGCCGACGGCCAGGTCGAGCCAGCGGTCCAGATCGAAGGTTCGTAGTTTGAGCCGGGCTACCTCAGTGGTGTTGCCGGTGAGCACGCTCTGGTGGAGGTTCGGTTGTTCGGCGAAGGTTGCGAGGGCTTCGCGGGCTCCGGGGAGCACGCGGCCCCGCTCGGCGAACTCGGCCATGCGGTCGCGGTAGCCGGCGGCGAGTGCTTCGGCCAGCCGATGCACCGTGGCCTCGGTGGGTTCAATGTCGTGCGCGGCGAGGGTGTCGTGCATGATGTCGAGCTCGGTTCGCCCATGCACTACTGCCAGGTCCCGAAGGGTGCGGCCGGTGACCTGCGGAAAGGCTTGTTCGTAGATCATGCGGCCGAAGCCGCGGGACTCGATGAGTGTGTGGTCGATGTCCCAGAGGATCAGGCGCGGGTCCTGGGGCGATGGCATGACGTGCAGTGTCCCAGGTCTGCATCGTCGTAGCATGAACGTCTACACGGCGGAATGGGGCGGCCATGGATGAGCAGCTGGCGCGACAGATCGGAACGCGGCTGCGCCGGTATCGGCGCGCGTGCGGCAAGACTCAGCCAGTTGTCGCCGAGCTCGCCGGCATCAGCTCTAACTACCTCTACCAACTCGAGCAGGGCAAGAAAGCCGCCACCGTCAGCGTGCTTCTCGCCCTGGCCGAAGTGCTCGACGTCTCGCCCGCCACACTGCTGGATGACACCGCACCAGCGCCACCGCGGGCGACGCCGAGCGGCGTTGCGGGCCCGACTCTGCACCGGGCGATGACGCTCCCGGTCCCGGACGAGACGCCTCCGAGCATTCGTGAGGTTTCGGCACGGCTGGACTGCGCATGGCAGGCATGGCAGCGCTCCCCTAACCGGTACTCGACCGTCGTCGGAGCCCTCTCGAGCCTGATTGTCCAGGTCGAGCAGCTGCTGCACCTCGAACAACCGAGCCGGACATCCTGGCGGCTGGCGAGCCAGACCTACGGGCTTGCGCGAACGGTTGCGAAGCGGATCGGGCGGGTCGACCTCGCGTTGGTGGCCGCCGAGCGCGCCCAACGGGCCGCCCTTGCCTGCGGTGAACCGCTGCTGCTCGGTGTGGCCGCGTGGAACAGCGCGCACGCCACCCTCGCCCACGGGCACGCCGAAGTCGCCGAAGAGATCGCCCTCACCGCAACCGAACCCATCACCGCGGAAAACAGCCTCGACGCAGCCGCGATCTACGGCTCGCTGATGCTGGTCGCCGCCATGGCTGCCGTTCGTCGAGGCAGGGCTTGGACCGCCCGAGAACGACTCCAAGACCTTGCGGCAATCGCCGACCGCACTGGCGAGCTCAACACCGGATGGACCGCGTTCGGACCCACCAACCTGGCGATGCACGCGGTCAGCGTGGAACTCGAAGCCGGCCAGCCCCGGCAGGCCCGCAAACTCGCCGAGAACATCGACCCGCACCAGTCCGTCTCGATCGAACGCCGGGTCGCGTTCCTACTCGAGCACGCCCGCGCGCACCAGCTCGGCAACGACCACAACGCCACCCTCGTCCTACTTCAAGCCGCGGCCCGCGAAGCCCCCGAAGACGTGGCCGCGCGTCCCTTCGCCCGAGAGATCCTGCACGAGGTCATCCACCACGGCAGCCGCACTACCGCGAACGAGGCAGCCCACCTGGCCGAACGCCTCACTATCCCGCTCGGCTGACCAAACCCGCACCACCAGTCAACCCGCACCGCGAGTGCGAGCCGGAGCGGTTGACCAGCCTTAACGTGCCGTCCATGGCAGCGGACGCGAACGATTCCCCCATCTGGCCCAACATCGCGCCGGATCGTTGGTACCGCCGCACTCCCTACTCGCACGACAGCCACGTGGTGCGCACGCCAATGCGACCTGGTGTCGAAGTCACCGCCGTATGCGGAGTCGTGTTCGAAGGAATGCCCTGGCCAGGGCAATACAGCTTTGCCCGGGCCGACGTCGAGCCCGAGCTACGATGCAACCTCTGCGAAGCGGCCCGCTCCTTGGGACGCGCGTAGGGTCCTTATGCGCACCAGGGGGCACCTTGGCTGCCCCAATACATCACCCGATCGGACCAACTGCCCCCGACGAGCTGCATCAACAGTTGCCTCAACAGGCACCTGAGCCACATCACCCGGGGCGAATGGTGCAAAACCGGCCCCCTGGGTGCCGCGGCCGAAGCTCGACGGAACCACCAGGCCCCAGTATGCGTCGAACTCTCCGCAACCAATAGTGCACGACCGCCAGGTCAGCTACACTCACCAAACGCCAAGGGCAAGCGGCCGGTTGAGGGAGGGAACCCCCGATGTCAGGGAGCATGGAGTACGACAGCGCGGCCATGCAGAATGCGATGAAGACGCTACAGGACGCCTACAACAAGCTTACGAAGATGCAAAGCGATGTAGATTCTCTTAAAGACGTAGTACCGCCCGGGCGTTCAGACTATACGGGGCAATTCCATCAAGCCCTCGTCAACACCAACAATGCTTTCCGCGCGAATCATCAGGCGCGCCTCAAGGAAATAACTGACGCCTTGACAGAACTTGTTGCCATCGACAAAGCATACAATAATTCAGAGCTGGTAAATAAGCTGACTCTGCAAAAGTTCGACAAGGCCGAGAGTAAAGGGTAGTCATTGCGTACCGCTACATTGGGAGTACTCGCGCTCGGCGCCGCGGCCTTCGTTCTTACCTCTTGTTCTGGGTCGATCGCGGGCACGCCTACCTCGGCGGAGTCGTCCCCTTCGCAGACGAAAGAACTGCATGGCGCTCCTCACGTAGATAAGCCGCTTAACACTCAGAAGTTCAAAACAGATCCATGCAGCGTCCTGACTCCGGAACAATTGAAATCACTCAGTGCGTCCCTCGATATTGGCACAACAGGCGAGCCGGAGCACCGGAGGGGACTTACAGACAAATGCACGTGGATGGGTTCTACTAGCACCATGGCAGATGTCGGATTCCTTCAGGGAGGCGGCGGGCTATCTTATATCTATGCCCAACGCAAAGAATCTCCTGTTTTCGAGGTTCGTCCCCCTATTGACGGGTATCCAGTAGTACACGAAGCCGGAGGGCCGGAACGTTCCGGAGACTGCCGAGTGGTAATAGGCGCTTCCGATGATCAAGCTATTGCGGTCGATTACTCGCAGCCTTCTGGTGACGTGAAACCGTGTGATGCCGTAACCAAGGTGGCCACGGAAGTTGTGCGGACGTTGAAGTCGGCGGGCTGAGATTTGCTAGGCGTCATGGTGAGCGGGAGGTAGTCATGGGACTGGGCGACGTCCTTTCAGCAGTAGGTAACGGGCTTTCGAAGGCTGGCGAAGCGATCGGGCATGCCGCCGAAGAGGTCGCGGAAGGTATCGGGGAAGGCATTGAAACCGCAGGCCAGTACCTGAAAGTCCATTTCATGGGCGGCAAGGTTGGCGGAGTGGACCCGCACGAAATCTGGGAGTATTTCAACGGCGGCCCCGGCACACCCACATACGAAGCGGCTAAAGACGTGTACGGTGACGCTGGCAAATCATATGGGGGAATCTCGCAGCATATCAACACCGCGAAGCAGCAGCTCGACTCCGGTTGGCACGGAGGAGCCGCTGACCGGGCCCGCGCTGCGATGAGCCACGTCCAGAACAACTTCGACGCTGTGGGCAAGTTCTCGGGCTTCGCCTCGGGGCATATTGGTCAACAAGTAGATTCCTTTAATGACGCGAAGAGCAAGGTGGTCCCCGTAGCGGACAAACCACCGTCCGGCGGAATTGGCGGCCTGGATCCCGTTAGCATGGCAGTGGGTATGCCCGCCGACATCAAGGCGATGGATTACCAGAATAAGGCTCAGGCAAACCAGCACGTATACAAGGGATATGGGGGCGCCACCACCCCTCAGGGGGCGGCCCTTCCAAATAATCAGGTCCAAGCGCTGCCTATGGGGGACACCGGTTCACCGGATCTGACGACAACGAGTGGTGGACAGACCTCCAGCTACAACTTCTCGGGTGGCTCCGGCGGGGTAAGCCTCGGAAGCGGCCCGTCCTCGAGCGGCAAGAATCGTACCGGTCCCCAGCTGTCGAACCCCGGCGGTACCTCCACACAGAGCGCGGCACCGCCAGCGCCGAGCGGTCCCGTCAACGCGCCGCCCCCGGCAGGTGGCACACCGATTCCCGAGCCTGGTCGCGGACCGTTGGCGCCGGGACCGATTGGTGGTGCCGACCCGCGGCTCCCGGGTGGTGGCGGGGAGTCGTTCTCGCCCTCTACGGGCGGGTCCGGAGGTGTACGGGGTGGCGGGGTTCCGCCGTTCGCTCCGGTCACGGATGGCGCCGGCGGGCGCGGTGGGTCGACCCTGCGCGGCACCCCGAAACCGGGCACGTTCCGCGGCGGTAGCTTGAAGGAGCCCGAATCCGGTACCGGTAGCGGCAGTAAGGGGGCTGGGTCTGCCGAACGGACCCCGCCGGGCGGTCGTACCGCGGCGAAGGCCATGGGGTCGGAGCCCGAAGGTGCGGCTGCGGGCAAGGGCGCAGGTGCCGCGGGCAAGGGCAGTTCCTCGGGCGCGGTGCCTCCTGGCGGTCGTGGCGGCAAGAAGAAAGACGACGAAGAACACGAGACGCCCTCGTACCTGATCCACGAGGAACACGGCAACCAGATCGTCGGCGACCTGGATCCGACCGCGCCACCGGTTATCGGCGACACGGCGACGGATCGATGAGCCGGATCCAGTTTCCGTTACACCTGTCTGCTGCGACGTTCGCGTTGACCTGGGATTTCGCTGACGACGTCGGCGAGTTGCCGACACCGTTGTTCGCCTTGTACGAAGGCACGACCGACGACGAGGTTCTCCGCTCAACGGTCGGTGCGTACCAGGAGTTGTTTCGCGGAGGTGCGTTCGACGAGGGGTTCGCGAACGAGCTCGAGCAGGTGTACCAGGCGCTCTCTGGTCCACCGCTGGAGTACTACGGGTACGTAGCGCGCGAGGACGGAACGACCTTCAGTGTGTTCGTCGCCTGCCACGACCGGTACGCCTATCTCGCGGTTCTCGACGGGGACGTGGTGATGATCAACCAGGTCTCCCCGGACTACGCCGCGGAAGCCCTCGTATCGGTGTTGCCCGAGTATCCGATCGGCGCGTTCCGCTCCGCGAGCGCTCCGGCGAGCGAAGTCGTCGGGGATTCTCCTCGAGGCAACGGCAGTGTGATGGTTCCCGCGACAACCAACCGCAGCGGGGATGCTGGTCTTCTGGCTCGCCTGCTCCGTGGAAGCAATCCGCCTGGTAAGGGACAGCTGTACGTCGCCATGCGGAACAAGCACGGACGCCGACAGGCCAGCGAGGAGCTGACGAACTACATCGACCACGCCGAATACGGACGCGTGATGTTCTACAAGACCGGACCAGCAGGATCTGAGTACATCACCGCACGGGCTGGTCGACCGGACAACCTCGTGGGCCGGCTCTACGAGGTGCGGGACGGCCTCCGGTAGCTGGGCACGTCGGTATGGCAGAAGATTCCGCTCCAAGCAGCGGCGTCCAGCTACGCCCGTACCAGGTCGAAGCGGTTGACGCGATCGTTGCCAGGCTACGGCGTGGTGGTCGTGGGCAGTTGCGGGCGGCGTGCGGCACGGGCAAGACGCTGGTGATGGTGCACGCCAGCGATCGACTGGTCCCGCAGCGGGGAACGGTGGTGGTGCTGTGCCCTTCCCTTGCGTTGGTTGCTCAGCTGTTGGCGGTGTGGTCCGAGCATGCGCCAGGTCATGCGGTGATGGCGGTGTGCTCAGACACCGGGGTACGGGACTCGTTCGTGCATACCAGCGACCTGCCATGCCCGGTTACGACGAACGCGGGCGAAGTCGAGACCTGGCTGCGTGAGCACCAGAACACGCGCCGATTGGTGGTCGGAACCCACCAATCGGCCCAGGTAGTCGCGGAAGGTCTCGGCCTAGCGGGCTGCCGCCCGGACCTGCTCGCCGTCGACGAGGCGCACCATACCGCGGGCAGCCGCAAACACGTCGCGCTCGTGCACGACGACGCCCAGCTTCCTGTCGCGCGGCGCTTGTACGTGACCGCTACACCGAGGATGCTCACCGATCAGTCTTCCGACTCGTCCGAACAGGACGGGGATGAGGCCGTGTTCTCGATGGACGATCCGGACGTGTTCGGGCCGGTGTGCTTCGACTACCGGTTCTCCCAGGCCATCGACGAGGGATGGCTGGATGACTATCGGTTGGCAGTCATCGGCGTAGCGCGACCGGATGTGCTGGCGATGCTGCGACGCACCGATCCGGACGCGGTGTTGGATCCGAGACTGCCACGGATCCGCACCACACTGGTGCAGCTCGCCCTTGCGCAGGCGGCTCGCAGGTGGAGTCTGCGGCGGGTGATCACCTTCTGTCCGCGCATCGATGAAGCGGCCGAGTTCGCCCGGTCGATGCAACGCACGCTTGATCAGGCACCGGACGGGACACGACCCGAGGGCGAACTCCGAGCCCACCACGTCTCGGGGCGAATGAACGTGCGCCAACGCGAGTTGGTCATGCAACAGCTTCGCCATCCGCCAGCCGATGGGTGGACCGTGGTTGCCAACGCGCGGTGCCTCTCCGAGGGTGTCGATATACCCGCAGTGGACGCTGTGGTGTTCGCGCATGCGAAACGTTCCACCGTCGATATCGTGCAAGCGGTCGGCCGAGCACTGCGCCGCAATCCTGAAGGACACGGTACCGCCACGATCCTGGTACCGATCCTGTTGCCCGACGATCCGCACGCGTTGACCGATGTCGGGGATCCCGGTGAATACGAGGCGCTGTGGGAAGTCGTACGGGCACTTCGCGCGCACGACGACACCCTGGCCGCGGAACTCGATCGCAGTCGCACCCGCTATTCATCGGAAGAACCGCAGCTACCAAGCAGAATCCTGATCAGTCTTCCCGACGAATACCAGACTGGGAGCCTCGCCGAGGCACTGTCGGTACGGTTGGTGCGTTCCGCATCGCCACCGTGGTGGGGCGGACTTGCTGCGGCGCGCGAATATTTCGCCGAGTTCGGTCAACTCGATGCCAAGATCGGATACCGAACTCGCTCGGGTTATCGACTTGGCAAATGGTTGAGCCGCCAGCGCGCACTGCGTCGACAGGGGCAAATGTCCGCAGAACGGATAGAACTGCTCGACGAGCTCGGTATGCGATGGGACGTCGACGGAGAGCGCCGCGCAGAGAAAATCGCCGTGCTGCACGCCTATCGGCTCGAGCACGGCCACGCCGGAGTACGACCGAACGAAGGTGTTCCGGAGTTCCCGAACCTCGGTCATTGGTTGGCGTCGAAGCGGTACGAATATGAACGTGGCAAGCTCCCCCGTGAACAGATACAGGAGCTTGACGCTATTGATCCGTTGTGGATGCATCCGAAACAGGCCCGGGTCATTGCGGCCGTCCGCGATTACTACGAGCAGGTCGGCAGTCTCAAGGAGATTCCGCGCGCTCACCGGGAACATGGCGTTCCGTTACGAGCATGGTTGCGTCGTTGGTGCGGGGAGCGAAACGATGGAACACTGCTGCCTGCCGTTGGGCACGTTCTAGACGGACTCGATCCAAGTTGGTCCGCCCCTGACACCCCGTGGGATCGCAATCTTGCGGCCGCACGCGCATTCCACGCCCGCAACGGACATTTGAACGTACCCCGTGGCCATATTGAAGACGGGATTCGATTGGCCAGGTGGATCTCAGCCCAACGACAACAGCGACGCGCCGGCAAGCTCACAGCTCAGCAGAAGGCCATTCTCGATGAACTGGGATTCGACTGGCTAGGAGTCGATATCCCCTGGGATGAGGGTCTTGAGGCTGCGCGTAAATACCATCGTCGAACCGACAACCTGCTGCCCGGTCCCAAACATCGAGAAGACGGTCTTCTGCTGCAGAGTTGGCTTGCGCACCAACGCCACCGCTACCAGATGGGCGAGCTCGAACCCGAACGTATTGCCGCGCTCGAAGAACTCGGCATGCAGTGGAGCAGCGCGGTGCAGCGAGATCGTGGCCTCAATGCCGCTCGATGCTTTTTCGAAAAGCACGGTCACCTCGACATCCCGTCTACCTATCGCGCCGAGGACGGATACACCCTTGGATCCTGGCTTCAGGAACGCCGTAACCGCTACCGGAAAGGCAAGCTTCCGGAAGAGCTGGTCGCCGCACTCGATGAAATCGGCATGATCTGGGAACCTCGCGGGAATCAATGGGAACGTCGCATCGAAGCCTGCCGTCAGTATCGGGAGCAACACGGCAATCTCGACGTTCCGCCGCCGTATCGCACGCCAGATGGCCTTCAATTGGGAATCTGGATCCGTGACCTTCGCGACAGGTACCGCAAAGGGAAGCTCACTGCGCAACAAATCAAGCAACTGGAATCAACCGGCATGAACTGGATTCCGCCGATGCTGCGGAGTAACCCGTGAAGTTGCAGCTTCCGATGCCTATGACCAAGTAGGCCGGGTTCAACAGTGAGTAGGCTGGCTACAGGGCTGCGGCGGTTTCCATGATGTGTGCGACCAGGGTGGAGACAGGGATCCAGCCGCCCTCGGCTGCGGCGTCGGGAAAGCGCAGTTCGGTGATGCGTTCGCCGAGGTTGCGGGTCTCGCCGACCTTGATCGGGCTGTCGTCGAGGCCCGGGTAGATGTTCCAGCTTGGCGCGCCGATCAGCAGCGGGACCGAGATTCGGCGCTCGCCGAGGTGGATGGTGAGGGTGATGACGCGGCCGACGTGCTCGCTGCTGGGGTCGACGACCGCGGGGCCGGGCTCGGCGTGGAGCTCGTAGCCGCCCAGCGATTCGGTGAGCGCGTCAGCGAGAGCGTTGGTCGCCAGGATCAGCCGGGTGCGCCCCTCCCGTGCATCCGGGCTCAGGGACTGCCCTTGTTCCTGCCAGAGTTCGCGCGCCCGCTCCTCGCTGCCAACCGTCGCCACCGCTGTCTCCCTTCGTCTCGCTAAGGCTAGATATGCGCGCTCGGCATCCGCGCAGCACAACCCCGGTTTGGTGACCGCGACCACCGTGCTTGACAGTTCTCGGCGGCCGGTGTTCTCCTAAAGAGCGTTCGAACACCAGTTCGAACAACTCGGGAGGTTGTGGGAGTGGCGGTCAAGCTCGTGCGGGCGGGTTTGCAGGTGAGGTTTCCGACGCGGGAGGCCGCGCGGGCGTATGCCGCGCGGTATGGCGGGCACGGGTGGGAGGTTGTGCCCGCCCGTGATGGTCGGCCTCGGATCGTCGGAGTGAAGGGCGGAGGGCATGGATGACGACGGGATGCGACCCCCGCGGTATCAGGTGTTGGACGAGCCGCAGAAGGTGTGGGTGACGACGAGGCTGCTGCTTCCCGAGGACGGGTACTGGCGCCGTCCGTATGCCAAGGAGTGCCTGCAGGTGGGCAAGCCGATGCCGGGGTTCCTGTACGGCTGGATGCCCACGTCTACTGGCGGCATGGTCGGCCTGGTCAAATACCAGCTCGGCACGGAGGACAAGCAGTGGTGGATCGAGTTCACGCACTTCGTCTCGTCGAAGCACCTGCGTAAGCGCAGCACCCAGCGCGGCGAGCGCCGCTACGACTAACTTGCTGCAGCCAATTGATCGCCTAAGGCCAGGTCACAGGTTTACAAAGTGAGTAACGAGCGAACCCCCTCGACCGACTTCTTCGGCAGAACCAAAGAGGTTGTGAGCTTCCCCTTGAA
>NZ_JALM01000038.1 GCF_000737195.2 Sciscionella sediminilitoris | reverse complement strand
CCCGCCGCGAGCACGGCGGGTGCCGCCTCGGCGGTGGTGAAGGTGATCGCGGACAGCGCCGCGATACCGAGGGCGCCGCCGAGTTGCTGGGTGGTGTTGACCAGTCCGGAGGCGAGCCCGGCGGTGCCGTCCCCGCCGAGTTCCGCGGTGGTCACGGTGACGACGCCGACCAGTGTGGTGCCGAGCCCGGCACCGGCGAGCAGAGCGGGTCCGAGCACATGGGCGAGGTAACCGCCGCCGGCCGGGAGCCGGGCGAACCACAGCAGCGCCGCGGCAATCAGGGTGAACCCGGTGATCAACGGTGCCCGGTGGCCGAACCGGTGGATGACCCGGGCGGCGAACCCCGCCACCAGCAGTACGGTCAGCGACATCGGCAGGTAGGCGAGCCCGGCCTGCAGTGGGCGATAGCCGAGAACTCGCTGCAGGTACAACGTGAGGAAGAAGAACAGGGCGAGCATGGCACCGGCGAGCAGCAGTCCGCAGGCGATACCGCCACCGACGGTGCGCAGCCGGAACACGTGCAGTGGTACCAGTGGCGCGCGGTGCCGCGATTCGATGACCAGGAAACCGGCGAGCAGAACGGCCGCACCGGCCAGGCAGCCGAGCGTGCTGCCGGAACCCCAGCCGGCCACGCGGGCCTGCGCGATGGCGAGGATCAGCAGTCCGAGCCCGCCGGTCGCGGTGATCGCCCCGAACGGATCGAGCGTCGCGCCCTTCGCCGATCGCGCGGCCGGCAGGAAGCGCGGACCGAGTACCGCGACGAGCAGGACCACCGGCACATTGAGCAGGAACACCCAGCGCCAGCTCAGCCAGGTGGTGAGTGCGCCGCCGAGGAGCATGCCCAGTGCCCCGGCCACACCGGAAAGTCCGCCCCACACACCGAAAGCGCGATGGCGTGCGGCCCCGGTGAACGTCACGGAGAGGATCGCCAGCGCCGCGGCCGACATGAACGCCGCGCCCGCGCCCTGCGCGATCCGCGCGCCCACCAGCGCACCCGGTGTCTCCGCGAACCCGCACACCAGGGAAGCGGTGCCGAAGACGGCGAGCCCGGTGAGGAATACGGCGCGGCGGGCGAACAGATCGGCGGCCCGCCCGCCGAGCAGCAACAGTCCGCCGAAGCTCACCAGGTAGGCGTTCACCACCCAGGGCAGGTTCGCCGCGGAGAACCCGAGACCGCGCTGGATCGAGGGCAGGGCGACATTGACGATCGTGTCGTCCAGCACGCACAGGAACTGCGCCGCGCACACCAGGACGAGCACCGCACGATGCGGCATCGGCACCTCTCGTCAGGAATAGGAATTCCGGTTCCGTTTTGCTCGCAGGAAGATACGGAACTATGCTTCCGCTTGTCAATCTCCGCTGATCAGGGGGCTCCGATGCCGGACGCCGAACGGCCGCTACGGGCGGATGCGCGCCGTAACCGCGAGCAGATCATGGCCACCGCCGGTGAACTGTTCGCCAGCCGGGGCAGGGCGGCCCAGATGGAGGAGATCGCCGCGCGGGCCGGGCTCGGTATGGGAACCCTGTACCGGCATTTCCCCAACAAGCAGGCGCTGCTGACCGCGATGGTGCGGGAGCGGTTCCAGGGCATGGCCGAACTCGCGCGGTCCGCCGAGGAGATCGCGGATCCGGGGGAGGCCTTCGAGGCGGTGCTGCGGGGTTACCTCGAAGCGGCCGAGGGGGATGCCGCGTTCCAGTTGGCGCTCATGGGGTCCACCGAACTGGAATGGGAGGACATCGAGGAGCAGAAAGCCGAATTCGGCGCGATCGTCACCCGCATCATCGAACGTGCGGTTTCCGAGGGCCGGATTCGCGCGGATCTCACCCTTCCGGATTTCCCGATGCTCGCCTCCGGTGTCATCTCCACGATGTATTTCCGGCCCGGCGGAAACACCGATTGGCGCCGCCATCTCGAGCTGTTGCTCGATGGCGTTCGCCGGACCGGGAATCCGGGCTAAGGCCAGATCGCCTTCACCCATTCCGGATGGTCGATGAACGGGTTTCGATTGTGCTGGTACTGATCGAAGATCACGTCGTTGCGGTGCTGTTCGAACTTGTCCGGCGGATCCTGCTCGCTCCACTGTTTGAGCACCGAAAGGCGCCCGATCGCCGGAGCGCTCCCGTTTCCGACCTTGTCGTTGGGTTCGAGATCGGGGGCGCCGTCACCGCCGTCGTACCGCACGGCCATGTAGAAGATCATGCGGGCCACGTCGCCTTTCACGGCGTCCCTCGGTTCGAATGAATCGTCGTCGGTGAAATTTCCCGGCGCGCCCTCGACCGCGTTTCCGCCCTTGTCGAAGTCCTTGTTCCCGCGCTCGCTGTTGACCTTGATGTCGGACGGGCGAAGGTGGTGGATATCGGTGCCCGGTCCGGGTGCGGTGCCGAAATCGCCGTGCGATTTCGCCCAGACGTGCTCGCGGTTCCATTCGCCGCCCGATGCGCTCACCGAACGACCGGTGTACAGCTCGATCACATCGGCCTGGTTGGCCGGATCCTGATCGGTTTTGGTGAGCGCGTCCTTGGCCTGGTCGTAGCTCAGGGTGTCCTGTTTGCTGATGATCGTGTGCAGCGCGGCCTTCAGTTCCGGGCCGGTTTTTCCCTCTGCGTCCTGGTAGTAGCCGTCCGGGGGAGCGGCGAGCGCGGGCGCGCTCAACCCCAGGATCGCGGCGGCCGACAGGCCCGCGAGGATGCGAAGACGGCGCATGGAAACCCCTCCCGAAACCGAACTTGGTTTGTCCGGTTGCACCCTCGCATCCGAACCGTCCCGTTCGGTACCGACGATCGGACGGGGCGATCAGCTGAACAGGTGCGCGCTGGCGAGTTCGAGTACCTCCGTGCGCGTGCGCTCACCGTGGTCGGCGGCGAGGAAGTGCTTGCCGACCGCGAGGGAGAAGGCGATCATGCTGCGCGCCTCGACCTCGTCCTCGTCCGAGCAGAAGGTGCGGAACTGGGAGCGGGCGTAGTCCATCCGGCGGTTGTCCACCCTGCGGAGGCGTTCGGCGACCGCCGGGTCCCGCCGGGCCCAGTCGCGCACCGCGAGATCGGTCGGCACCAGTTCCTCGGAGAAGGTGAGCATGCCCGCCCGGCGTACCTTGGCCTTCGCGTCCCCGCCCTCGGCCTCGACCTTGGCGAGCACCTCGTCGATGCTGTGCTGCTCCCAGGTGTCCAGCATCGCGTCGAGCAGCGCGCGGCGATCCTTGAAGTGCCAGTAGAAACTGCCCCGGCTGACGCCGAGTGTCTTCGCGAGCGGCTCGATCCGGACGGCGTCCGGGCCACTGCGCGCGAGCACTTCGAGGCCCGCCTTGATCCACGTGCCGGGCGGAGTCCTGCTCGGTGCCGCCATCAACCTGCTCCCGTTCCGCTCGTGCCTTCCTGGGTCGAGTATCGCCGCTCACGTCGATTGACGCGCCGGCCCCAGGGGTCCTATTCTCCCATCCATACAGAACTGTATGGATGGAGCGGCCATGAAACTCCCGCGCAGTGCGCACACCGGAATGCCGTGGCGGATCCACGAACTGACACGGGACTTCCGGCTCGAGGATGTCTGGGCGCTGCCGACCCCGGGAGCCAAGGGCGATCTCCACCTGCTCGCCGAGATGACCGCCTCGGGCGGGGATCGCGGCGCCGATTGGCCGCCGCTGATCCGCGCGCTCTGGGCGCTCCGGTGGAAACTCGGCGGTGCGCTCGGCTGGGACCGGGAACAGACCGGTCTCGGTGCCCGGGTGCCCTCGCTGCGCGAGCGGATGCCCGCGGATCTGCGGGATGCCCCGCGCTGCCCGGGATTCGCCACGTTGCCGTTCCGTTCCCTGTACCTGCTCGAGGACGAGTGGGCCGCGGAATTGGCGAATTCGACGGTGCACGCGGTCATGCACATCGGCTGGGTTCCGGACCGGACCGGCGAGGGTTACCACGCCCGGATGGCGGTGCTCGTCCGGCCGAACGGATTGCTCGGGCGGGCCTACATGGCCGCCATCGCACCGTTGCGGCACCTGCTCGTGTATCCGGCCATGATGTCCCGCATCGGGCGGGAATGGCGAAGGTTCACCAGTACACCGACAATGGAGAGGGGACGGTCATGACCGAATCCACGATCACCGGGCCGGCGCGGGACATCGAGGTACCGGAGCAGGTGCGGGCGCGCAGCGGGCTCGCCCGGTTCGACTACCAGAACGCCGTGTGCCTCGAATCCGCCGCCGCGGCCGACCGGACCGCGCTGCAGTGGATCCGCGCGATCCTCGAGGGCGCCGAGCCGGAGATGCGCGCGGGCCTGCGGAACGGATGGACCGGGCTCGGTGTCCGGCTCGGTCCGATTCCCTCCGACGAACACGTCTTCGGCTGGCGGATTGGGGAACGGAGCGCGGATGTCGTGCTGCTCGGCGCCGATACGGAGACCGGACTGCGACCCGAACTGTTCGTCCAGCGCACCGGAACCGGGGTGGTGTTCGGCTCTTTCATGCAGTTCGACACCGAGCGGGCGCGGGACGACTGGTCCGCGATGGTGGACCGGCACGCCCCGGTGATGCGCCGCCTTCTGGAATACGCCGTCGCCCGGGTGGAGACGACCTGAAGAATCGACCGGCGGACGCCCGGAAAGGAGTAGGTTGATCCGATGTGCTGGCTGCGGTGCTACATGCTCCCGGCCACCCGCTCGCGCTGGAACAGCGGCCCGAGCCGGTAGCGGCCGGAACGCAACGGGTCCTGGACGTCCGTGCCGCCGGGGTATGTCATTCGGACGTGCACATGGTCGATGGCCGGATCGGCGGGCCGTTGCCGAGAGTGCTCGGTCACGAGATCGCCGGGCGGCTGGCGGGAATCGGCGACGTCCTGGTTTATCCCGGCTGGTCCGACGGCACCTGCGAGTACTGCCTGCGCGGGCTCGAACAGTTGTGCACGGCCGTGGCGGAACCAGGCTGGGCGGTGGACGGTGGATTCGCCGAGCGGTTGCTGGTGCCGCACCCGAGGTTCCTGTTTCCGCTCGGTGGCCTCGATCCGGTGCGCGCCGCGCCGCTCGCGGACGCCGGGGTGACCGCGTATCGCGCCGTGCGCAGGCTGCTTCCCTGGCTCGTGGACCGGGCGAGCGTATTGGTGATCGGCGCGGGAGGTGTCGGGCAATTCGTGCTCCAGTATCTGAGGCTGTTCGCGAACCCCAGGATCGCCGTGCTGGAGCCGAGGGAACGGCAACGGCGTCGAGCGCTGGAATCGGGGGCGGATCAGGCCGGTGCCCCGGACGAGCCGGTACCGAAGGCGGATGTGGTGCTGGACCTTGTCGGCACCGATGCGACCTTGAGCAAGGCACTGGACCGGCTGCGCCCGACCGGCGCGCTCGCGATCCTCGGTGAGGGCGGCGGCCGGATCCGTCTCGGTTTCGACTCGATACCGCCCGAGGCGCACATCTTCTCCTCGTTGTGGGGAACCATCGAGGATCTGCGGGCGGTCCTGGACCTCGCGCAGCGCGGGGAGATCGACTGGAATGTCGAGACCGCGCCCCTGAGTGAGGTGAACGAAGCGCTCGATCGGGTCCGGAGCGGAGCCGTGGACGGTCGTATCGTGCTCGTTCCCTGAGCCGCTCAGGTTTCCCGGCCGTCCAACGGGGCGAAGGTCTCGTGGGCATCGGTATCGGTATTGCGCGCCCGCAGGTATTCCTCGACCCACGCGGCCACATCGGGAAAGCTGGACTCGGCGATGATCTCGGCGCAGGCGCGGTCGATGTCGTATTCCGTGCGGCGCAGGCTGATGTTGCCCCGGGAGAGCAGGGCCCAGTGCGCCCCGGTGCGGCCGTAGGGCATGCCGACACTGCCCGGGTTGATGATCTGGCGCCCGCAGGCATAGCGCACGAACGGCATGTGGGTGTGCCCGCACACCACCGTGTCCGGGGCGCCCTCCAGTACCTCGCGCCAGCGTGCCATGCGGGTGTCGGCGAGCACGACCTCCTCGTCGGAGCGCGGGGTTCCGTGGCAGAACAGCACCTCGCCGAACCCCTCGACCTCCAGGGTGACCGGATGGGGGAGCGCGGCGAGCATCGCGGTGTGTTCCGCGGGGAGCTGGGTGGCCGCCCATTCCCCGAGCCGGTCGGCGTTTCCCCGCACCCAGACCGCGCGATCACCCTCGGCGAGCAGGCGCTCCAGTACGGGCACCGGTTGCGGGCCCGCGGCGATGTCCCCGGTGAGCACGATCCGTTCGCAGGCGCGCACCTCGGGGTCGGCGAGCACGGCCTCGAGTGCGGGGAGCACTCCGTGGATGTCGGAGAGCACGGCGAGGTTGCGGATCGGGGCCATGGCACTCACGGTAACCCCGGAGCGCGGGCTATCCGCTGACGCTGGGCCGCCCATTCTCCACGTGGCCGGTCAGCCACACCCCGAACTCCGGATCCTCCGGGCAGCTCAGCCGTACCTCGTACCACCCGTCCTGGACCGGAACCGGGATCCGTCGGCTGGAACCAGCCGGGATCCGTGCGGTCTGCGTGCCCGCCGTGTAGCGGGTGCCGGTCATGCGCACCGTGCGGTCCGTACCGGCGCGCAGTTCGGCGAACGGGGCGGCGTTCTCGATCCGCAGCCCCGCCGCGATGCTGTCCGCGCCTCCCTTGGCGTCGAAGCGGAACCGGTTCGGGCCGAGCACGGTGATCCGGTAACGCTCGCGGGGAATGGGCAGCTCCACGGTCACGGTGCCGAGCACATCCACCGGGATCGGCTGCCCGGCCTCGCCTTCGTAGGCGAACACCAGGCAGGGCGCGGTTCGCTCGCCGGTGTTGCCGAGCTCGATCCGCAGTTTCCCCTCGACAACCTCGGCGCGCGCGGAACACTGGTAGGGCAGCGGCCGGGCGGGGCGCTTTCCTTGTTCCTGCACCGGTTGCGCCTGGTCGTCCGGTGGTTTCGGGGTCCAGCGGTCGATGGGCTCGGGTATCGGCCCGGGTTGCTCGGGACGGCGCGGCCGTGCGTTCGCGGTGAAGTCGAAGGCCGAGGTGAGGTCTCCGCAGACGGTGCGGCGCCATGCGCTGATATTGGGTTCGCGCACCCCGGTCCAGCGTTCGAGCAGGCGCAGCACGGAAGTGTGGTCGAAGACCTCGGAGTCGACGAAACCGCCGACCGTCCACGGCGACACGACGGTCATCGGCAGCCGGAATCCGAGCCCGATGGGTTTGCCGTCGTAGTAGTCCGGCCCGTTGCCCGACCGTGGCCTCGGTGGAACGGGCGGGGGCACGTGGTCGAAGTAGCCGTCGTTCTCGTCGAAGTTGAGCAGGATGGCGGTCCGGTCCCAGGTGTGCTGGTCGGCGGCGAACGCGTCGAGCACCTGGTAGATCAGGTTCGC
Organism: Sciscionella sediminilitoris; assembly: GCF_000737195.2. GTDB lineage: Bacteria > Actinomycetota > Actinomycetes > Mycobacteriales > Pseudonocardiaceae > Sciscionella > Sciscionella sediminilitoris. Next base: position 81,137 of record NZ_JALM01000038.1, on the reverse strand, counting down.
GCTGCCCACCGGGGTGGAACTGCCCGGGTGTTCGGCGTACACCGCGGGTGCCACGATCCAGGTCACCTTGGGCAGGGTGCGCGCCCGGATGTCCGCGCGGATGCGTTCGACGAGGGTGTCGGGTTCACTGCGGTACATCGCGCGGTCGAACAGGCTCCGCTGCGGTTCGGGCAGTGCGGCGCGCGCCGCCGCGAGCTGACCGAGCAGTTTCTCCCGCTGTGCGGCGGATTTTCCGGGCAGCGATTCGTAGAATTCCTCGGTGGTGCGGTAGTTCCCGTCCACGGCGGAGAGCAGCGTGTCACCGATCTTCTTGAACGGGCGGAAGTATTCCACCGCGTTGTCGGTGAAGTTGTCCCACTCCTGGTAGATCCGCCAGCTGACCCCGGCCGCCTCGAGGCGTTCTGGATAGGTGGTCCAGGTGTAGCCGGGATGGTTCTTGTCGTACGCGTCGTTGTCCACCGCGCGCTTCCGGCTGCCCGGCTCGGTGCCCACCATCCCGCTCCACAGGTAGGTGCGGTTCGGGTTGGTGGAGCCGAAGATCGAGCAGTGGTAGGCATCGCAGACTGTGAAGGTGTCGGCGAGCTCGTACTGCATCCCGATGTCCCGGCGCTCGTAGTAGGTCATGGTGGCCGCGCCCTTGGCCGCGATCCACCCGTCGCACCAGCCCTTCGCGTGGGCCGCGGAACTGCCCGTCCAGCTGTGGTCCAGGGAATCGAGGTACTGGATGTCGGAGTCCGGACGGCCTTCCCGCTCGGCGCCCGCGCGCAGCGCGAAGGGGAGCACCCGCTTGCCCGAGGGGCCCGGCTGGGACCACACCGGTTCGCCGTCGGGCAGCTCGATCGCGGTGGCATCGCCGAATCCGCGCACCCCGCGCAGCCGCCCGAAGTAGTGGTCGAAGGCACGGTTCTCCTGCATGAACACCACGATGTGCCCGATCGCGTCGAGGCCGTCGCGACGGGGTGCCTGTGCGGCGATCGCGCGGTGTACCGAGGGCGGGAGCAGCGAGGCGGCGGCGCCGGATGCGGCGAGTCCGAGCAGGCCGCGGCGGGTGAGTTCGGTCATGAGCGGCGGTCCTTCCCGGGCATCGCAGCGAGCGCCGGCGAGTGAGCAGCGCTGGGAGGGCCGCATCGGGCCAGCACGGTCATAGCCGCCATCTCAGCACGAGCGGATGACCAGTGGGTGAAATCCGGTGGTAAGGCGAGCGGACCCGGCCATTAGCATGAGGCGGGTACCTACCCATTCCGAAGGAGTCACCGTGAGTGTCCAGCCAGCAGCCGCCGTGTCCGCACCCAGCGTGAAGGTGCCGGCGGGCACTACCGCTGGTGCCGCGGTACGGGAAGCGGAATTACCGACCAAGGGCGCCGAGGCGATCGTGGTCGTGCGCGATGCCGAGGGCACGCTGCGCGATCTGGCCTGGGCTCCCGAGCAGGACGCCGAGGTCGAGGCGGTGGCCGCGGACACCGAGGACGGGCGCAGCGTGATCCGGCACTCCTGCGCGCACGTGCTCGCCCAGGCGGTGCAGCAGCTGCGCCCGGACGCGAAGCTCGGCATCGGCCCGCCGGTCAAGGACGGCTTCTACTACGACTTCGACGTCGCCGAGCCGTTCACCCCGGAAGACCTCGAAGCGCTCGAGAAGAGCATGCGCAAGATCATCAAGGGCGCGCAGCGGTTCTCCCGGCGCCGCTACGACTCTCTGGAGGCCGCTCGCGAGGAACTGGCCGGTGAGCCGTACAAGCTCGAGCTCGTCGACCTCAAGGGCGATGTGGACACCGACGAGGTGATGGAGGTCGGTGGCGGCGAGCTGACCGCCTACGACAACCTCGATCCGCGCAGCGGGGAACGGATCTGGGGGGATCTGTGCCGCGGCCCGCATCTGCCGACCACCAAGCACATCCCGGCGTTCAAACTGACCAGGGCGGCGGCCGCGTACTGGCGGGGCAATGAGAACAACCCGCAGCTGCAGCGGATCTACGGCACCGCATGGGAATCGGCCGAGGCCCAGGACGCCTACCTGGAGCGGCTCGCCGAGGCACAGCGGCGCGACCACCGCAGGATCGGCGCCGAGCTGGACCTGTTCTCCTTCCCGGACGAGATCGGTTCCGGTCTCCCGGTGTTCCACCCCAAGGGCGGCATCATCCGCCGGGAACTGGAGAACTACTCGCGCCAGCGGCACGAGCAGGCGGGCTACGAATTCGTGAACAGCCCGCACATCAGCAAGGAGGACCTGTTCCTCACCTCGGGGCACCTGCCCTACTACGCGGACACGATGTTCCCGCCGATTCCCTTCGAGGACAGCAACTACTACCTCAAGGCGATGAACTGCCCGATGCACCACCTGATCTTCCGCTCGCGCGGGAGGTCCTACCGGGAGCTGCCGCTGCGGCTGTTCGAGTTCGGCACGGTGTACCGCTACGAGAAATCCGGCGTGGTGCACGGGCTGACCAGGGTGCGCGGGCTGACCATGGACGACTCGCACATCTACTGCACCAAGGAGCAGATGCCCGGTGAGCTGCGTTCGCTGCTGAGCTTCGTGCTGGACCTGCTCGCCGACTACGGTCTCTCCGATTTCTACCTCGAACTGTCCACACGGGACGATTCGCCGAAGTTCATCGGTGAGGACTCGCAGTGGGAGGAGGCCACCGAGGCGCTGCGTGAGGCCGCGCTCGACTCCGGGCTCGAACTGGTGCCCGATCCCGGTGGCGCCGCCTACTACGGGCCGAAGATCTCGGTGCAGGCCAAGGATGCGATCGGCCGCTCCTGGCAGATGTCCACCATCCAGGTCGACTTCAACCACCCGAAGCGGTTCGAGCTGGAGTACACCGCGGGGGACGGCACCCGGCAGCAGCCGGTGGTCCTGCACCGCGCGCTGTTCGGTTCGATCGAACGGTTCTTCGGCGTACTCACCGAGCACTACGCCGGGGCGTTCCCCGCATGGCTGGCCCCGGTGCAGGTGGTCGGCATCCCGATCGCCGACGAGCACGCCGCGCACCTGCACGAGGTCGCGGATGCGTTGCGCGCCAAGGGAATCCGGGTCGAGGTCGACGAGTCCGACGACCGCATGCAGAAGAAGATCCGCACGCACACCACGCAGAAGGTGCCCTTCCTGCTGCTCGCCGGGGGCAAGGATGTCGAGGCGGGCGCGGTCTCGTTCCGGTTCCGGGACGGCACCCAGATCAACGGAGTCCCCGTCGCCGAGGCGGTGCGGGTGATCGAGGACTGGGTGCGCCGAAGGGAGAACGACTCGCCGAGCGAGGAGAACGTGCGGGCGGCTGGTGGCCTGTGAGTTCGTTCGAGGAGCAGGACGGCGTCGGGATCCCGGACGCGCTGCAACGACTGTGGACCCCGCACCGGATGTCCTACATCGCGGGCGAGACCAAGCCGGACAGCGCCGGGGCGCCCGAATGCCCGTTCTGCCGCCTCGTCGCGCTCTCCGATGAGGACGCGCTGATCGTGGCACGCGGGGACTCGGTGTACGCGGTGCTCAACCTGTACCCGTACAACCCGGGCCACCTGCTGATCCTGCCGTACCGGCACATCGCCGACTACACCGAGCTCACCGCGGCCGAAACGGTCGAGCTCGCCGAGTTCACCCAGCACGCCATGCGGGTCGGCCGCGCGGTCTCGGCGCCGCACGGGTTCAACATCGGGATGAACCAGGGCAGCATCGCGGGCGCGGGCATCGCCGCCCACCTGCATCAGCACATCGTGCCGCGCTGGGGCGGCGATGCGAACTTCATGCCGGTCGTCGGGCACACCAAGGTGCTGCCGCAACTGCTCGGTGAGACCCGGCAACTTCTCGCCGACGCCTGGTGAGTTCGAGAGATCTCGGGCCGGTGCGGGTGGCGGCGCCCATTGCCCGGTGGGGAAAGCAACACCGGCGCCGGGCGCCTGTCACTCACTTGCGCAGCAGGGCCTCGATGTCGAGCTCGATGGTGATCTTGTCGCCGAGCACGCCGGTCGGCACGTTCGCGGCGACCTCGAAGTCCGAGCGCTTGATCTCGGTGCGCGCGGAGATCCCGATGACGGTGCTGCCCTCGGCGAGGCCGTCCCCGATGCCGCCGAACTCCGCGGCCAGGGTGACCGGCTTGGTGACGCCGCGGACGGTGAGCTCGCCGTCGATCGCGTAGTCCTCGCCGTCGGCGCGGATCCCGGTGGAGGTGAAGCTCAGCGACTCGTGCTTCTCGGCGTTCAGGAAGTCCTCGGCCTTGATGTGCGTGTCCCGGTCGGCGTTGCCGGTGTCCACGCTCGCGGTGGCGATGGTCGCGGTGACCGAGGAGTCCTCGACCCGCTCACCGGTGGTGATGCTGCCGCTGACCTCGTCGAACCGGCCGCGGACCTTGGAGACGCCCAGGTGCCGGACGGTGAAGCTGATGTTCGAGTGAGTGGCGTCGATGTCCCAGGTGCCGGTGATGTAACCGGGGATGGTCGGTGCGCTCATGCGGTGTTCCTCCATAAGTCGGATCTCGGTCGGGTTGTTTGAGCCTTCAACAAGATCCTACCCAAGACAAATTGAACGTTCAACTAGTAAGATGGGGCTATGTCCGAGGTACGCTGGCTCAGCGATGAGGAGCAGGCGGTCTGGCGGAGCTATCTGGCCGCCACCACCATGCTCCGCGAGCATATCGAACGGCGCCTGCAGCGGGATGCGCAGATGCCCCAGACCTACTACGAGGTGCTGGTCGCATTGTCCGAGGCGCCGGATATGAAGCTGCGGATGAGCGAGCTCGCGGACGCCAGCCGATCCTCGCGCAGCAAGCTCTCGCACGCGGTGAACCGGATGGAGCGCTCCGGCTGGATCAGCCGGGATGACTGCGATGTGGACCGCAGGGGCAGCTGGGCCCGGCTGACCGAGAAGGGGTTCGCGGTGATCCACGCCGCGGCCCCGGACCATGTGACGACGGTGCGTGAAGCCCTGTTCGATGTGCTGACCCCGGAGCAGGTGCGCCAACTCGGTGAGATCAGCGCGGCGATCGCGGGCAACCTGGCGGGCGAGTGCGCGAAGGTACGTGCGGAAGAGGGCACCCTTTAGCTCACACACGGTGCACGCGCCGGGCGAGATAGGCTGATCTGGTTACCACGAAGCCGGTTACCGTATGGAGTAGTTGGACGCCCCGCTCATGCTCAACGTGCTTGCCCGCGCCCCGATCGCGAAGCTGACCGATCCGGTCGCGCATTGGCTCGTTGACCGCGGTGCCACCCCGAACGTGATCACCGTGGTCGGCTCGGTGTGCTCGTGCGCGGCCGCGCTGTGGTTCTTCCCGCACGGTCAGCTGGTGCTCGGTGCCCTCGTGGTGGCCGTGTTCCTGCTGTTCGATCTGCTCGACGGGGCGATGGCGCGGGTGGCGGGGGCGACCGCCTTCGGCGCGGTGCTCGACGCCAGCTGTGACCGCCTGGTCGATGCTGTGCTGTTCGGATCACTGACCTGGTGGGCCTTCGTGATCGAGGGGGACCACTGGCTCGGGCTCGCCGCGCTCATCGGGGGCTCCTGTGCGCAGGTGATCTCCTACATCAAGGCGCGCGCCGAGGCGAACGGCCTGGAAGCCGATGGTGGCCTCGCCGAGCGCGCGGAGCGGTTCATCCTCGCCCTCGTCGGGGTGGGACTGTACGGGCTCGGGGTGCCCTATGCCGCACATGCCGGTCTCGGCCTGCTCGCCCTGCTCGCCGTGTTCACCATCGGGCAGCGGCTGACCTCGCTGTACCGCTCGGCGAGCAACTGAGGCAGCGGGCGGATGAAGGAGCGACTGGCCGCAGCGGGATACGCCACGGCATGGGCGGGCACTCCACTGCTGCCCGCGCGGATCGGGGACCGCGTCTATCGGCTCGGCGCCGATGCGGCGGTCGCGCGGCAGACCGCCGGGGTGCGGCAGCTGCGCGCGAATCTGGCACGGGTGGCCGGTCCGCGGGCCGATCTGGACGCGCTGGTGCGCGCGGGGATGCGCTCCTACGCGCGCTATTGGCGGGAGCTGTTCGGCCTTGCCGGGATGGATCATCCGCGGTTGGCGCACCTCGTCGAACTCGGCGTGCGCGGGCGCGCCAACCTCGATGCGGCGCTCGCGGGCGGCCGCGGTGTCGTGCTCGCCCTTCCGCACGCCGGAAACTGGGACATCGCCGGGCTGTGGCTGGCCAGCAGGTACGGCCGGTTCACCGCGTTCGCCCATCGGCTGCGCCCGGACTCGCTCTACCGGCGCTTCGTGCGGGCCCGCGCCGCGCTCGGCATCGACATCGCCCCCGGGCCGCGCGCCCTCTACGAACGACTGTGCGCCGGCGGGATCGTCTGCCTCATCGCGGACCGGGACCTGAACGGCGGCGGGCTCGAGGTGGACTTCTTCGGGGCCCGGTCACGGTTCCCGACCGGACCGGCGCGGCTGGCGCGGGCCACCGGTGCCGCGCTGCTGCCCGCGGGCTGCTGGTTCACCCCGTCCGGTTGGGGCGTGCGCATCCATCCGCCGCTGCCGGTCACCGACACCACGGTGGCGACCCAGACGCTGGCCGACCGGCTCGCCGGGGAGATCGCGGCGCACCCGCAGGATTGGCACATGCTCGGCAGACCGTGGCACGGTGCGTCATGAGGATCGGCATGGTGTGCCCATACTCGCTCGCGGTGCCCGGCGGGGTGCAGGCACACGTGCTCGCCCTCGCCACGGCGCTGCGCGGATTCGGTCACACGGTCGAGGTACTGGCTCCCGCCGCGGGGCAGGAGGAATCGGTCACCTCGGCCGGTCGCGCGTTCGCGGTGCCGTACAACGGTTCCATCGCGCGGCTGGCCTTCGGTCCGGGTAGCTACGCGCGGGTGCGATCGTGGCTCGCCGAGCATTCCTTCGATGTGCTGCACGTGCACGAGCCCGCGGCGCCGAGCGTGTCCATGCTCGCGCTGCTGCTGGCCGACTGCCCGGTCGTGGCGACCTTCCACGCCGGACCGCGCCGCTCGCTCGCGCTGCGCGGGGCCGCTCCGGTGCTGCGTCCGCTGCTGGAGAAGGTCACCGCGCGGATCGCCGTCTCCGAATGCGCGCGCCGGGTGCAGGCGGGCAATCTCGGGCTGGACGCGGTGGAGATCGGCAACGGGGTGGATGTGCCGCTGTTCGCCGGACAGCGCGGCGCCGACGGGGTCACGGTCGGTTTCGCCGGGCGGTTCGACGAATCGCGTAAGGGATTCCGGGTGCTGCTCACCGCGCTGCGCGAGCTCGCGGCCGAGACCGACAAGCTGCGCCTGCTCGTGGTCGGGGGCGGGGATCGGCGGGCGGCGCGCCGGTTCGCCGGGCCCGCGCTCGCCGAGCGGATCGAGTTCCTCGGCGTGGTGGACGAACCGGCCAAGGCGCGGGCACTGCGGGCCATGGATGTGTTCTGCGCGCCGCATCTCGGCGGGGAATCCTTCGGCATGGTGCTCGTGGAGGCGATGGCCGCGGGAACCCCGGTCGTGGCGAGCGAACTCGAGGCCTTCCGCGCAGTCGCCGGGGGAGCGGCGGAGTTCGTGCCACCTGGTGAACCGGAAGCGCTCGCCGCGGCGCTGCGCGGGCTGCTCGCCGATGCGCGGCGGCGTGCCGAGCTCGGTGCGGTGGGCACGGAGCGGGCCGCCGTGTTCGACTGGCCGGTGGTGGCCGCGGCCGTCGAACGGGTCTACGACACCGCGATCGCCGCCCATCCCATGCGGGCGGCGGCATGACGCTGGCCATCCTGATCGTCGGCGCGCTGCTGCTGGTGGTGCTCGGCACGGTGCTCGTGATCGGCACCGCGCACCGGCTGGACCGGCTGCACATTCGCACCGACGCCGCTCGCGCCGGGCTCTCCGCCGCACTCGGCCGCCGGGCCGCGGTCGCCAGGGTGAGCGGGCTCGGCGTGCGGACACTCGCCGACGAGGCCGAGCACGCCAGTACGGAAGGCCGCGCGGATGCCGAGGACCGGCTCACCGCGGCACTGGACGAGCTCGACCCGCGCGGACTGCCCGAGGAGGTCGCGGGGGAACTCGCGGATGCCCAGATCCGGGTGGTGTTCGCCTGCCGGGTCTACAACGACGCCGTCCGGGACACCCGCGCGCTGCGGGCCCGCCTGCTGGTGCGGGTGCTGCATCTGGCGGGCACCGCGCCGCTTCCCCGGTACTTCGTGATCACCGAGCCCGCGATCGACACCCCGCAGGCGCGGTTCGACGAGGCGGCGGCCGAGTTCAGCCCGGATCGCCGGACCGGGCGGCGCCGGACTGATCGAGGGCGTTGATCGCGCACTCCACCATGGCCCGCGCGCTCGCCCTGGCCAGTTCGGCGTCCCCGATCCGGATCGCGTCGAACACCGTCTGGTGTGATTCGTACCCGCAGGTCGGCACCGTCGTGTCGGCGTGCACCGTGCGCAGGCTCGCCTCCAGGCGCACCACGAAGTACCGGTAGAGCTCGAGCAGCAGCGGATTTCCCGCCGCCTGCACGATCGCCAGGTGGAACTCGGCATCGGCACTGGCGAATCCCTCGACGTCGGCGCGGTCGTCCTCGGCCCGGTTGCGCGCCTCGAGCAGCCCGCGCAGCCGGTCGAGGTCTGTCTCGGTGCGCCGGTTCGCCGCGAGACCGGCGGCTTGCACGTCATAGGCCAGCTGCACCTCGTAGATCTCCCGCACTTCCGCGGTGTCCAGGCTGGACAGGATCGCTTCCGGGCTCGCCGTGCTGCGCACATAGGTCCCCGAACCGCGGCGTGCCTCCAGCATGCCGAGATTGGTCAGGCCCCGGATCGCCTCGCGCAGCAAGGGCCGGGAGACATCGAGTTCCCCGGCGAGCACCAGCTCACCCGGGATGCGGGTGCCGATCGGCCAGCGCCCGCTGTCCAGCTCGGCGCGCAGCCGTTCGGTCACCTTGGTCAGCGTCGTCGTCTTGTCGATCGGATCGAGGGCCACGGTGGACAGCCTAGCGCAGTTCCGGCAGAATCGGACAGATGTCAGACAAGTTAGGATCGTGGGGCGAACTGTTCGGGCGGCGCTATCTCGGCGTGCTCGTGGTCCTCGCCGGCGGGGTCGCGCTCTACGCGACGAATGTGTACCTGACCACCAGCCTGCTGCCCTCGGCGATCGAGGAGATCGGCGGCGCCCGGTTCTACGCCTGGGCGACCACGATCTTCCTGCTGCCCTCGGTCGCCGCCGCGGTGCTCGTCTCCCGGTTGCTCGCGGCGACCACGCACCGGGGCGCGTATCTGCTCGCGATCGGGTTGTTCACGCTCGGCTGTGCGATCGCCTCGGTCGCACCGGACATGGGGGTGCTGCTGGCCGGGCGCGCCGTGCAGGGCGCGGGCGGCGGGCTGCTCGCCGGGCTGGCCTACGCGCTGCTGCGGGTGACCCTGCCGGAGCGGTTGTGGGCCAGGGGTTCCGCGCTCATCTCCACGATGTGGGCGGTGGGCACCTTCCTCGGCCCGGTGCTCGGCGGGTTGTGGGCCCAGTTCGGCCTCTGGCGCGGCGGGTTCGTCTGTCTCGGGGTGCTCTCGCTGATCGTGCTCGCGTTCACCCCGAAGGCGCTCGGGCAGGGGCGGACCGCGGCCGAGGCGGAGCGGTTCCCGGTGGCCGGGCTGCTGCTGGTGGCCGGATCCGCGCTCGTGGTGAGCGTGGCCGGACTGTTCGGCAGCCCACTGGTCAGCGCCATCGGTGTCGTTCTCGGACTGGTGCTGATCGCGGTGTTCGTCGTGGTGGACCGCCGTGGACCGGTCGGGGTGCTCCCGGGGTCCACCTTCGCGCGCGGTTCCCGGCTGCGCTGGCTCTACGCCACGATCGCGCTGCTGGCCATCGGTTCCACGACCGAGCAGTTCGTGCCGCTGTTCGGTCAGCACCTCGCGGGGCTCGGGGCGCTCGCGGCCGGTTTCCTCGGTGCCGCGCTCGCCTTCGGCTGGACCGCTGGCGAGGTGCCCAGTGCCAACGCCGCGCGGGAGACACGGGTGCGCAGGCTGATCGTGCTCGGGCCCGCGGTGCTCGCGCTCGGGCTCGCCGCCAGTGCGGTGTTCGCCCCGGGAGGTGTGCTCGTGCCGCTGGTGATCGCCCTGCTGCTCGCGGGCGCCGGGATCGGCATCGCCTGGCCGCACGTGACGAGCGTGGCGATGGGCGCGGTCGGGGAAAGCGAGGGCGGCAAGGCGGCGGCCGGGATCAACACCGTGCAGCTGCTCGCCAACGCCTTCGGTGCGGCGCTGACCGGCCTTCTGGTCAACCTCGCCGGTGCGGACATCCCGCTCGCCGCGGGCCTGATGTTCGGCGTGGTCGCGGTGATCGGGGTGCTCGGTGTGGGGACCGCGGTCGCCGGGGTCCGCCGATCCCGGGCTCCCGAACCGGAACCGGTCGCTCCCTAGGCGATCACCGTGGCGCGCGGGCCGGTCGTCATGGGCAGCGAGGCGATCCCGCGCAGCACCCTGGTCGGGCGCCTGCGTGGTTCGGCGACCGCGGCGAGACCGGGGAAGCGGGCGACCAGTTCGCGCAGTGCGATCTCGCCCTCCATCCGGGCGAGCCCCGCGCCAAGGCAGAAGTGCGCGCCACCGGAGAACGACAGATGCTCGCGCGCGTTCTCCCGGGTGATGTCGAACCGGTGCGGATCGGTGAACACCCGCGGATCCCGGTTCGCGGCGCCGAGCAGCACGCCGAGCAGCGCGCCCTTGCGCAGCGGCACCCCGCCCACTTCGGTGTCCGCCGCGGGGGTCCGCGCGGTCTGCTGCACGGGGGAGTCGTAGCGCAGGATCTCCTCCACGGCATTGCCCGCCCGTTCGGGTTCGGCCTGCAGCAGGCGCAGTTGTCCGGGGTGGCGCAGCAGTGCGAGAATGCCGTTGCCGATGAGGTTGCGCGTGGTTTCGAAGCCCGCGCCGAGCAGCAGCCCGGCCGTCGCGGTGAGGTCGCGCTCACTGAACTCCTCGTCGTGCGCGACGAGCCCGCTGACCACGTCCTCGCCCGGATCGGTCCGCCGCTTGCCGAGCAGCTCGGTGAAGTAGGCGGTCATCGCGCGCCCGACCGAGTCCACCTCGCGCAGCTGGCCGAGGGTGCGCACCCCGTCGATGGTGGAGCCGAGTACCTGGCCCCAGTACGCGAAGTCGGCGTGCCGTTCGTCGTCCACGCCGAGCAGATCGCAGATCACCCTGATCGGGACCCGGGTGGCGAAATCGCTGATCAGATCGAACCGTTCGCGGGTGGCCAGCTCGTCGAGGAATTCTCGCACGGTCGCCTCGATGCGCTCGGCCCTGCTGCGCAGAGCCCGCGGGGTGAACCAGGGCGAGACCACCCGGCGCAGCCTGGTGTGCTCGGGCGGGTTCATGGCCAGCAGCGAGTGGTCGACCGGGTGGGCGATCTCCCGCTCGTCCCAGGAGCCCGGATGGAAGACCTCCGGGGGAATAACCCGCCAGTCGCCGTCCCGCAGGATCGAGCTGCACACCGCGTGATCGGCGGTGACCGCCAAACCGACCCGGCTGGTGCACACCGGGCCCCTGGACCGGATCCGCTCGTACTCCGGATACGGATCGGACAGCGGGGGCTCGCGGAACACCCGCGCGCAGGGATCGCCGAAAAATGCCGCGGTGCGCAGGATCGTGGACTGCACGGTGAGTTGGGCGAACGGTTTGAGCTCATCTTTGCGGGGCAACGCTGACCGGTTCGGCATAGGCCGAGAATGCTCTTACATACCGGTGGTACGCAAGGTTTTCTCGCCGAGTACCGCACGCGCCCACGCGGTCACCGCACACACCGTCTCCTCCAGTGGTGCGGTCGTGGTGTCCAGCAACCGGACGGGTGGATCCATCGTGGCCGCCTCCGCGCGGAGCCAGTCGTTGAACGCGCAGGTCTCGGCGATCCGCGGTTCGTCCCACTGCCGCCACGCGGGCCGGTCCCGCAGTCGCCGGGCGAGCACGGTGTTCTCCGCGGTCAGCGCGCAGTAGTGGATCCCGGAGAACAGCGCACGCTCGGGCAGCGGTTCGAACTCCGGGGGAACTACGGTGCCGCACAACAACACCGGGCGGCCGCTCTGGTGCAGCATCGCGGCCATCCGCAGCCAGGTGCGCCGGAACCGGGGATGTCCCGGCTCGTCCTCGGCCAGTTCGGGGTGCCAGAGCACGTCCTGTTCGGCGAGCACGAGCCGCTCGGCCAGGTTCGCCACGAGCGCGGGCCCGACCGTGGACTTGCCCGCCCCGCTCGGCCCGGTCAGGGCGAGCAGTGGCAGCCTGCGGAACGCGCGCCTGCGCCAGCACCGGTCACAGCGCAGCATTCCGCTCTCCTCGGCCAGTGGCCGTTCGGCGCGCTGCCCGCAGTACGGGCAGATCAGCGGATCGAGCACCGAGGGCAGCCCTCAGTCGAACAGCTGCTCGAGGAAGCCGCGCTTGCGTCGCCCGTGGTGACCGTACGGACGCGGGGAATCGCGGTATCCACCGTGATAGGGCCGCGGCGAATCCCGGTAGCCGCCCCGGTAGGGCTGGGGCGAGTCGCGGTAACCGTGCTGGGCGTGCGGCGGCATCCCGGGCGCGGCGTGCGGTGGCTGGTACGGCGGCGGGCTCGCGTAGAAGGAGCGCTCGGCGCTGGCGATCTGCTCGAGCTCACCGCGGTCGAGGAAGATCCCGTGGCAGCCGTCGCACTGCTCGATGTGCACGCCGCTCTTGTCGAGCGTGCGCATTACGTTCTGACATTTCGGACAAATCACTGCACCAGCTTAGCGGTGCCGGCGCACACTCTGCTCGACAAGATCGAGTACCGGCCCGAGATGTTCCGCGGGCAGACCCATGGCCAGGTGCGAGACCAGCCCCTCGAGCACCAGTTCCAGGTACGAGGTCAGCACGTCCACGTCGATGTCGTCGCGCAGCTTGCCCGCGTCGCGCTGGCGGCGCAGGCGCATCCGGGTGGCCTCGGTGAGCGGCTGCGAACGCTGTGCCCACCGTTCCCGGAACTCCGGATCGGTGCGCAACCGCCTGGACACCTCGAGCCGGGTGCCGAGCCAGTCGGCCGGGGTGTCGCTCTGCGCGGAGAGCAGATCGTGCATCACCTGCACGAGGCCCTGGTCGGCGACCACATCGGCCATGCGGGCGGCGTCCTGCTCGGCGAGGGCGAGGAACAGCGATTCCTTGTCCTTGAAGTGATGGAAGATCGCGCCCCGGGACAGGCCGGTCGCCTCCTCGAGCCTGCGCACCGTGGCGCCCTCGTAGCCGAACCGCGCGAAACAACCGCGCGCGCCATCGAGGATTTGCCGCCTGCGCGCGGCGAGGTGATCCTGGCTTACCCGTGGCACCGGACCATCGTCCCAGGATCGCCCGCAGGTTCGCAAACCGTACGTACGGCTCGGCAAGTTCTGTCCCCGGGTTGGTGCGCTTGGCCCATGGAATTGTCGGACCCCCTCGGTAGCTTCCGTAGTGAGGGCCGGATCCCGCCGAGGAGGGGCACCATGATCAGTCCGGACACGCGACCGAGAGCTCTGCGCACCCGCGCCGAGGCCGAAGCATACGTGGCCTCGATCTGTTTCAAACACGGGCCGCCGCGAAGGTACGGCCTCGAACTGGAATGGACGGTGCACCACGCGGAGGATCCGGCCGCGGCACTCGATCCCGCGAGGCTGCGCGCCGCGCTCGGCGAATCCGCCCCGGCCACCCTGTCGCCGGGCGGCCCGGCGCGGCCCCTGCCCTCGGGATGTCAGGTCACCGTGGAACCGGGCGGGCAGGTCGAGCTCTCCTCGCCGGCCGAGGACTCGGTGACCGCGCTGTTCGCCGCGCTCTCCGCGGATTTCGCGGAACTCGGCCGCCGATGTACCGACGCCGGGCTGGTGCTCGGCGAATACGGCCTCGACCCCTACCGCCCGGCGCGCAGGCTGCTGCGCACCCCGCGCTATGCGGCGATGGAAGCGGCCTTCGAGCCGTTCGGCGGCGACGGAAAACGGATGATGTGTTCCACGGCGGGCGTGCAGGTCTGCGTGGACATGGGGGAACGGGACCGGGTGGAACGGCGCTGGGAGTGCGCGCACGCGATGGGCCCGGCGCTGTGCGCGCTGTTCGGCAACACCGCCCCGGGGGCCGATGCGGTGTCCGGGCGCCAGCTGGTGGTGTTCGGCAGCGATCCGGTGCGGATGCGTCCCGCCGAAGTGGGCGCGGATCCCGCGATGGCCTGGGCGCACCGGGTCCTGGAAGCCCCGGTGATGTGCGTGCGCTCGCTCGGTGACCGGTGGATCCCGCCGCGCCCGCTCAGTTTCGCCGCCTGGATCGACGGGGCGCTCGAACCGCTGCCGACCACCGATGATCTCGACTATCACCTCAGCACGATGTTCCCGCCGGTGCGCCCGCACGGATATCTGGAACTGCGCTATATCGACGCCCAGGCGGGCAGCGGCTGGCTCGCCCCAGCCCTGCTGCTGATCGCGCTACTCGGCACGGACACCTACACCGAGCGGGCGCTCGAGGCGGCCCGGCCCGCGGCGGGGATGTGGCTGGACGGGGCGCGCAGCGGGCTCGCCGATCCGGTGATCGCCGAGGCCGCCGCCGGGCTGGTCGCCATCGGCGCCGAAGCGATCGAGCACACCGATATCGAGGAAAACGTTGCGGCACAAGTGATCGAGCAGCTGCGGCAGCGGCTGAACACCTTCGTGGCCGGCTGAGACCGAGTATCCGAACCAGAACCGAGGCAGGGTAAGCCATGAACCTGAGCACCGAACAGTTCCGGGAAGACATCGCCACCCGGCTGCGCCGCGCCCGCGAGCGCAGCACCGTACTCACCGACATCGAGGACGCCGAGCTCACCACGCAGCACTCCACGCTGATGTCGCCGCTGGTCTGGGACCTCGCGCACATCGGAAACCAGGAGGAGCTGTGGCTGCTGCGCGATGTCGGCGGCCGGGAACCCGTGCGTGCGGATATCGACGAGCTCTACAACGCCTTCGAACATCCCCGCGCCGCACGGCCGAGCCTTCCGCTGCTCGGCCCGGACGAGGCGCGCGGCTACGTCCGCGAGGTGCGGGCGAAGGTGCTGGATGTGCTCGAGCACGTGCCGTTCGAGGGCAGCGATCTGCACAGCGGCGGGTTCGCCTTCGGCATGATCATCCAGCACGAACAGCAGCACGACGAGACCATGCTCGCAACCCACCAGCTGCGCTCCGGTGGACCGGTGCTGCGCGCCGAACCCGCGCCGCGGGGTTCGGCTACCCCGGGCGAGGTGCTTGTCGAAGCGGGCCCGTTCGAGATGGGGACCTCGGTGGATCCGTGGTCGCTGGACAACGAACGGCCCGCGCACCGGGTGTGGGTGGACACCTTCGCGATCGACCGGTTTCCGGTCACCTGCGGGGAATACCGGCGGTTCGTCGAGGACGGCGGATACCGGGATCCGCGGTGGTGGAGCGAACGTGGCTGGGCGCACCGGTGCGCGGAGGACCTGACCGCGCCCGCGTTCTGGTTCCGCGATTCCGGCACTTGGCTGCGCAGGCGGTTCGGCGAGGTCGAACCGGTCCCGGCGGAGGAACCCGTGGTGCACGTGTGTTTCTTCGAGGCGCAGGCCTACGCGCGGTGGGCGGGCAAGCGGCTGCCGACCGAGGCCGAATGGGAGAAGGCGGCCCGGTGGGATCCGCGTTCCGGGCGCAGCACCCGGTTCCCGTGGGGGGACGCGGAACCGGGCACCGAGCACGCCAACCTCGGCCAGCGCCACCTTTCCCCGGCCGGGATCGGCGCCTACCCGGACGGCGAATCGCACTATGGGGTCGCGCAGCTGATCGGGGACGTCTGGGAGTGGTGCGACAGCGATTTCGCGCCCTATCCGGAATTCCGAGTCATGCCCTACAAGGAGTACTCCGCCCCGTTCTTCGGCGGGGACTACAAGATGCTGCGCGGCGGCTCCTTCGGCACCGATGTGGCCGCGATGCGATCCACCTTCCGCAACTGGGATCACCCGATCCGCAGGCAGATCTTCTCCGGATTCCGGCTCGCGAGGAGCGTGGCATGACCGAGATCGAGAACCGGCTCCCCGCCGACCACTTCGACCGCGCCCTCGCCGCCGATGTGCGCGCCGGACTGTCCGCGCGGCCGAAAACCCTGCCGCCCAAATGGTTCTACGACGCCGAGGGCAGCAGGCTGTTCGAGCGGATCACCGAACTGGCCGAGTACTACCCGACCCGGGCCGAGGCCGAGATCCTGCGCACGCGTGCCGCCGAGCTCGCCGGACTGACCGGGGCGCGCACCCTGGTCGAGCTCGGTTCCGGATCGAGCGAGAAGACCAGGCTGCTGCTCGACGCGCTCGGCGAACACGGCAGCCTGCGCGAATTCGTGCCGCTGGATGTCTCCGAATCCGCGCTGCGCGAGGCCGCGGAGAAGATCGCGATCGACTATCCCGGTCTCGGCGTGCACGGGGTGGTCGGGGACTTCGCCACCGACCTCGGCGGGCTGCCCGGCGCCGCCCCGCGGATGCTGGTGTTCCTCGGCGGCACCATCGGCAACCTGGAACCGCCCGCACGCGCGGAATTCCTCGCCGGGCTGCGCTCCGTGCTCGAACCGGGGGAGTGGCTGCTACTCGGGACCGATCTGGTCAAGGACCCGGCCGTGCTGGTGCCCGCCTATGCCGATGCCGCCGGGGTGACCGCCGAGTTCAACCGCAATGTGCTGCGGGTGGTGAACCGCGAACTCGGTGCGGACTTCGAGCCGGAATCCTTCGAGCATCACGCGGTGTGGGACCCGGATCGGGAGTGGATCGAGATGCGGCTGCGCGCACGGCGCCCGATGCGGGTGCGGATCGCCGGGCTCGGCCTCGACGTGGAGTTCGCCGAGGGCGAGGAACTGCGCACCGAGGTCTCGGCGAAGTTCCGGCGGGCCGGGATCGAGGCGGAGCTCGGCGCGGCCGGATTCACTCCGGTCCGGTATTGGACGGATCGGGAGCAGCGGTTCGCGGTGACCCTGGCGCGGCGTGCCTGAGTTCGCGGTCGAAGCCGCCGAGCCCGTTCTCCAGAAGGTGGAACGCGTGTTCGGCGGCGCGCACCGCGTCCGGATAGACCTCGTCCGGGGTCTCGCCCTCGGTGATGCGCCGGACGTTCTCGCCGACCACCACCTCCTGGGCGCTCAGGATCTGGGCGGCGACCAGGAAAGCCGAGAACCGTGAGCTGCCTTCCTCCATGAGCGCCTCGGCGAGCAACCGCCGGGTTTCCATCTGCTGCGCGTAGTAGCGCACGGCCAGCTGTGGGGTGTTCCGGACCAGCTGCTGGATCCGCAGTACGACCGGATTGTCGTTGAGCCCGGTGAACGGCTGACGCTCGTCGAGTGCGGTGCGCAGATAGTCCCGCATCGCGGCGTGCACGCTGACCTCGCTTGGGCGCTCCCGCACGACCGCGGCCGGTTCGCGCTGATGGTGCTCGCCCGCGCCGAGGATCAGATCCTCCTTGATCCCGAAGTAGTTGAACACCGTCTTCTTCGACACCTCGGCCGCTTCGGCGATCTCGGCCACCGAGACGTTGTCGAAGCCGTGCTCCTCGAACAGCTCGAGAGCGGTGAGGATCAGGCGGCTTCGTGTCGCGTCCTTCTTGCGCTGGCGCAGTCCCGGCTTACCGTCCATGGCATGACTCTACCCCAGGGAGATTTATACTCTCCGAATAAATTTACACCTGGTGAAGGTTTGTGTTAGGCTCTTCGCATGAACGGTTCCCCAGCGGCGCTGTATCCCTTGCTGCGTAACGGAATGCGCCCGTACACCAGGGAAGTCGCGATGCTGGTCGGCTGCCAGCTCGTGCAGGCGCTCGCCATGCTCTATCTGCCGACGCTCACCGCGGGTCTGGTCGACAACGGGATCCTGCGCGGGGACACCGGCTATCTGCTCGGCCATGGCGGGCTCATGCTCGCGGCGACCCTGGTCCAGGTGGCCGCCACCGCGGCCGCCGTCTACCTCGGCGCGCGGGTGGCCATGCGGATCGGTGCGGACCTGCGCGCGGCGCTTTTCGCGCGGGTCCAGCGGTTCTCGGTGCGCGAGGTGCACGAGTTCGGTGCGCCCTCGCTGCTGACCAGAACCACCAACGATGTGCAGCAGGTGCAGCTGCTGGCGTTCATCCTGCTCACCCTCGCGGTCACCGCGCCGTTCATGGCGATCGGCGGGCTGGTGCTCGCGCTCGGCCAGGATGTGCCGCTCTCGGTGGTGCTGCTGGTGGCGATCCCGGTCGCGATCGGGGTGATCGGGCTGATCATCAACCGGATGATCGGACCGGCCAGGGCGATGCAGGGGCGCATCGACACCGTGAACGGGGTGCTGCGCGAGCAGATCATGGGGATCCGGGTGATCCGGGCCTTCGTGCGGGAGGACCACGAGCGGGAGCGGTTCGGGCGGGTCAGCGCGGACCTGCGCGGGGTCGCTGTCCGCCTCGGGCGCTACCAGGCCTACTTCGGGGCGAGCGCCACGCTGATCGCCACCCTTGCCTCGGTCGCGGTGCTGGCCATCGGCGGTCCGCGGGTCGCGGCGGGCGGACTGCAGGTCGGATCACTGATCGCGTTCCTCAACTACCTGGCGCAGATCCTCGGCGCGGTCCTGGCGGCGATGAGCGTGTTCATGTTCGCGCCGCGGGCGCGGGTGAGCGCGAGCCGGATCCGCGCGGTGCTCGACACCGTGCCCGCCATCGGGGAACCCGAGACACCCGCGGTGCTTTCCGGGACAGGGCGGGTGCGGGTACGCGGGGCGCGGTTCGGGTATCCGGGCGCCGAGGAGCCGGTGTTGCGCGGGGTGGATCTGCGCGCCGAACCGGGTGAGGTCACCGCGGTGGTCGGCTCGACAGGGTCGGGCAAGACCACGCTGGTGAATCTGATCGCCCGGCTGCTCGAACTCGACGAGGGCGAGGTGCTGCTGGACGGAGTGGATGTGCGCGCCCTGGACCGGGCGAGTATCGCCGCCGCGATCGGCCTGGTGCCACAGCGGGCGTACCTGTTCTCCGGGACGGTGGCGCGGAATCTGCGGTTCGGTGCTCCCGGGGCGAGCGAGGACCGGCTGTGGCATGCGCTGGAGATCGCGCAGGCGGCCGAGTTCGTGCGCGCCATGCCGGACGGGCTGGACACCGTGCTCGGGCAGGGCGGCACGACCGTCTCCGGCGGTCAGCGCCAGCGGCTGGCCATCGCCCGTGCCCTGGTGGCGAACCCGAGGATCTACCTGTTCGACGACGCGTTCTCCGCACTGGACGGCGCGACCGATGCCGCGGTGCGCGCCGCGCTCGCCGAGGAGCTGGGGGACGCGACGCAGATCGTCGTGGCGCAGCGGGTTTCCACGATCCGCTCGGCGGACCGGATCATCGTGCTGGACGCGGGTGCGGTGGAGGCGGCGGGCACACACGAGGAACTGCTCGAGACCAGCCCCACCTACACCGAGATCGTCCGTTCCCAGCTCGGTACCGAGGAGGTCATCCGTTGAGCGAGGACAAAACGCAGCCCGCGTTCCGCGCGACGGTCTGGCGGCTGCTGACCGGATTCCGCGAGGACCGCCTGCGCACCCTCGGCATACTCCTGCTGGCGCTCGGCGGGGCGGGCATGACCATGGTGACCCCGCTGCTGCTCGGCAAGGCCACGGATGTGGTGCTCGCCGGGCTGCGTGGTCCGGGTGTGGACTTCGCTGCGCTGGCCCGGTTGCTCGTGCTGGTCGGGCTGCTCGCCCTCGGCGCATGGCTGTGCCTGGTCGTGCAGGGCAGGCTGATCGCCACCGTGGTGCAGGGGCTGGCCTTCCGGCTGCGTGCGCGCACCGAGGACAAGCTGGCGCGGCTTTCCTTGCGCTACCTGGATTCGCGCTCACGCGGCGAGGTGCTGACCCGGGCCACCAACGACATCGACAACCTCGCGCAGACGATCCAGGCCATGGCCTCGCGGTTGTTCGCCGCCGTGTTGTCCTTCCTCGGTTCGCTGGTCATGATGCTGTTCGTCTCGCCGCTGCTCACCCTGCTCGTCGTGCTCACCCTGCCGCTGACCCTGTGGGCGGCCAAGGCCATCGGCGCTCGCGCCCAGCCGCAGTTCGGCAGGCAGTGGGCGGCGACGGGAAAGCTGACCGGGCACGCCGAGGAGCACTACAGCGGCCACGAACTGGTTCTCGCGTTCGGCAGGTCCGCCGAGGCGGAAGCGGAATTCGCGGAGTACAACGAGGAACTGCGGATCTCGAGCACCCGGGCGCAGTTCGTCTCCGGGCTCATCCCGCCGGTGATGACCTTCCTGGGGAACGTGAACTACGTGCTGGTGGCGGTGCTCGGCGGGCTACGGGTCGCCTCCGGGGCGATCTCGATCGGGGACATCCAGGCGTTCATCCAGTACGTCATGCAGTTCAACCAGCCGATCACGGCGATCGCCGCGACCGCGGGACAGGTCCAGTCCGCGATCGCTTCCGCCGGGCGGGTCTACGAGCTGCTCGACGCGCCGGAACAGTCGCCCGAGGCAGCCGAGCCCGCCGATCCGGACACGGTGCGCGGGCGGGTTGTCTTCGACCGGATCTCGTTCCGCTACACCGAGGACCGGCCGCTGATCGAGGACCTCTCACTGACCGTGGAACCCGGGCGGACGATCGCGATCGTCGGCCCGACCGGGGCGGGCAAGACCACACTGGTGAACCTGTTGCTGCGGTTCTACGAACTCGACGGCGGTGCGATCCGGGTGGACGGGGTGGACATCGCGGCGATGACCAGGGCGGCGCTGCGCTCCCGGATCGGGATGGTGCTGCAGGACACCTGGCTGTTCGCCGGGACCGTCGCGGACAACATCGCCTACGGCCGTCCCGATGCCACGCGTGAGCAGGTCGTGGCCGCGGCCCGGGCGGTGCACGCCGACCACCTGATCCGCACCCTGCCCGACGGGTACGACACGGTGCTCGAGGAGGACGGGCTCTCCGCAGGGGAACGGCAGCTGATCACCATCGCCAGGGCGTTTCTGGTCGAACCGGCCATCCTGGTCCTCGACGAGGCGACTAGTTCGGTGGACACGCGCACCGAAATGCTCGTGCAGCGCGCGATGAGCAGGTTGCGGAGCGGGCGGACGAGCTTCGTGATCGCCCACCGGCTGTCCACCATCCGCGATGCGGACACCATCCTGGTGCTGGAGGACGGCCGGATCGTGGAGCAGGGCGGACACGCGGAACTGCTCACCGCGGGCGGGGCCTACGCGCGCCTGCACGCCGCCCAGTTCGCCGGTTCGGCCGCCGGGTGAAATCCCCGGCGCGGGGGAGGCCTCAGCGGGCGGGCAGCACGAAGGAAAGGTAGCGCCGGGCGGTGGCGCGGATCTGCTCCTCGCTGTTCAGCGGGAGCACGGTCTCCGGGGTGAGGGTGAGCGAAACGGCGAGCCGCACGACGATCTCGGCGACCTCGTCCGGATCGATGGGCACCCGCAGCGCGGGCGGTTCGCTCGCCCGGTACTGGGCGGCGAGGAATTCGCGGATCGTGGCCAGCGCGGGACCGGCGTGCAGGGTCACCGCGGGCAGTACGAGCTCGGGTTCGGTGTGCAGCAGCCGGTGCAGCAGGGGCTGCTCGCGGATCCAGCGCAAGCCGATGACCAGCCCTTCCACCAGGCGTTCCCCGACATCGGCGATGCTCTCGGTCGCCCGGCCGATCTCGGCGAAGAAGCGCTGCGCGTCCCTGGCGATCACCGCGACGGTCAGCTTGTCCCGGCCGGCGAACTTGCGGTACACGGTGGCCCGCCCGACACCGGCGCGGCGGGCCACGTCGTCCATGCTGGTGCGCCGGATCCCGTGCTCCATATAGGACTCGGTGGCCGCGTCGAGGATCCGCACGGCAACCGGATCGTGCGTGTGCACCACCTCGTCGAGCAGTGCGTCGGCGAGCACGGTCGCGCCGCTTGTCATTTCCTCTTCGGCCACCGGGCAAGCATAAAGGCCGGTGGGACCCGTTGCTCAGGCAGCGGCAAGCCGTTCCACGCGGGTGTCCGCGGCGCGCCGCCAGTAACCGGTCGCGGCGCGCTGCCGCGGCACGTGCGGCCAGCCCTCACGGCGGAATCCGGCGCGCGCGGGCGCCATGTAGCGGGCCCGCAGTGGTACCCCGCGCCATGCGGTGCGCACCGTGTTCGTGATGAGCTCGAAGCGGCGCTGATCGGCCTTCGACCAGCTCACCCCGAGGGTTTCGCGCGCGGCCGGGTGCAGCATGCCGACCCCGAGCGTCCATGCCGGGTTGGCCACCAGCGGGGCGACGAGCTTCCACAGCGGGGCGGGCAGCCAGGGCTGGGCCATCGAACCCGGATCGCTGGCCATCTCGATGAACGCGGTGACCGCCGGGGTGCGTTCGAGCACCTGGGCGTAGTGGTGCTCGAAGTACTCGCGGTAGGCGGCGGAATCGCGGGGCACCGGGCGGGTGGAGACCCCGTAACGCCGGTAGACCGCGCAGGACTCGTGATAGGCGAGCTCGAGTTCCGGCTCGCTCATCTCGTGGTCGAAATGGCTGACCATGTGCACGACGACCTCGGAGATCGTGGCGTGTGCCCAGTAGTACACCTCGGGATCGAGCGCGTGATAGCGCCTGCCCTCGCTGTCGGTGCCCTTGAACTCGTGGTGCAGATCGCGGATCCGCGTGCCCTTGTCGGTTCCGTAGACCACCCCCGCGATCTGCGGGACCGAGCGGAACAACCGGGCCCAGGGTTCGGTGTAGAAGGCGGAGTGCTGTTCCACACCGGCCCCGAGCCCGGGGTAGGCCAACTGGACGAATCCGACCCATGGCGCGATCAGCATCGAGCGCCAGTCTCCGGAATACGTCCACACCCAGGAACTCGGGCCGAGCGTTAGGTCTTCTGGACCGCTCATGCGACACCTCCTCGCATCGTGAGACAAGAGTCGCATGACTGTCTCGCACACGCAAGTGACAAGGAGGTCAGGACGTGTCGAAGCGTTCCCTGTGGTGTGCCCTGCTCGCCGCCCTCGCGCTGCTGCCGGTGACCGCGCCCGCGGGCCGGGCCGCACCGCGCCGCATCGAATGGGGGAGCTGTCCCGCCGGCGTGCTCGCTCCCGTGCCCGCCGCGGAACGGGCCCGGCTGCGCTGTGGCAGTTTCCGGGTGCCCATCGACCACGACCGGCCGGAGCTGGGTGGCATCGATATCGCGCTGATGAAACGGCTCGCCGATCACCCACGGGACCGGATCGGCACGCTGTTCACGAATCCGGGCGGGCCGGGGAATTCCGGGTTCACCGCGACCACCGAGGCGTACAAGAAGTACCGGAAACCGGTACTGGACCGGTTCGACGTTCTCGGTTTCGATCCGCGCGGGGTCGGCAGGTCGGCGCCACTGCGGTGTTTCCGTACCGCGGAGGACAAAGAGCGGGTACTGCGCGATTTCGTCTCCTCCCCGGTCACCGGGGCGCAGATCCGGGCGGATCTCACCGCGCGCCGCGATTACGCCCGATCCTGCCGCCGCAACGCGGGACCCTTGCTGTACCACATGTCCACCAAGGACACCGTGCGCGATCTGGATCTGCTGCGCGCCGCGGTCGGGGATACGAAACTCGATTTCGTCGGCTATTCCTATGGCACGCTGATCGGGGCGAGTTATGCCGCGATGTACCCGGACCGCACCCGGGCGATCGTGCTCGACGGGAACGTGGATCCCTTGCTGCGCACCGGAAACGGCGTCGAACACGAGCGTGAGCACGGCCTCGGTTTCGAGGATGCGCTGCGCGCGGTGCTCGCCCGGTGTGCGGCGAGCGGGCCGCGCTGCGCCTTCTCCTCGGGGGATCCGGCGGCCAAGTTCGCCGAGATCCGGGATCGGCTGCGGCGGCACGATCTGCCCATGCCCGACGGCAGTGTGGAAACCCTGAGCGGATTCACCGATCGCGTGGCACAGGCGATGTGGGACCAGAAGTCGTTTCCCGGCTTGATGACCGACCTGCGGGCCATCTACTCGGCACTGAACGGCACAGCGGTGCCGCACGGCGGGAAAACCGGCCGTGCCGGGAACACGGTACCGAGGAAACCCTACACCGGGGACGATTCCTATTTCGGGGTCAACTGCAGCGACAAGCCGTTTCCGGCCACGAACGACTATGTGCCGGAGGTGGCGCGCCGCTGGGAACCCGAGCAGCCCACGTTCGCGCGGTGGCAGGCGTTCAACGACGCCGCGCAGTGCCCGGTGTGGCCCGGTGCCCGCACCGCGGACCGCTATTCGGGGCCGTGGCACAACTTCGGCGCCCATCCGGTGCTGACCTTCGGGAACTACTTCGACCCGGCGACTCCCTACGCGTTCGCCCAGCGGACGACGCGGTTACTCGGCAAGGCGCGGCTGGTGAGCGTGAACGCGTACGGGCACACGATCCTCGGCGGGCACTCCCGCTGCGCCGACCGGATCGCGAGCGATTACCTCGTACACCTCAGGGTCCCGCCCCGCGGCACGGTGTGCACTGCGGACCGGCAGCCCTTCGATCCCTAGACGGTCACGGTGTAGTGCTCCGGATCCGGTTCGCGCAGCATCCTGGTCAGGGTCTTGCGGTCGAAGGGCCACAGATCCACCGTGCCGCTGTCGTCGAGGTACCAGCTCTGGCAGCCGGTGTTCCACACGGTCGGGCCGATCGCGGTGCGGACCTGCTCGTTGAACTCCTTGGTCGCGGTCTCGGTGACCTCGGCGGTGGTCAGCTCACCCCGGCGGAACCGGCGCAGGAAGGAGACGATGTAGCGGCCGGTGTGCTCCGCGGTGTACTGCAGGTGCACGCTCCCGATCGGGGAATTGGGGCCCAGCACGGTGAAGAAGTTGGGAAAACCGGGGATCGCGGTCATCCGGTAGGCGAAGGTCCCGTTCTCCCATGCCTCGTCGATCGTGGTGCCGTCTCGTCCGGTCAACCGCATCGGGCGCATGTAGTTGTGCGCCTGGAAACCGGTGGCGAGCGCGATGACGTCGAACTCGTGCACCGTGCCGTCGGCGGTCCGGATCCCCTCGGGGACGATGCGCTCGATCTCCTCGGTGACCACGGAGACGTTTTTCCGTTGCACGGCACGGTGGAACTCGCCGGAGACCACCTGCCGTTTGCAGAACGGTTCGTAAT
Organism: Sciscionella sediminilitoris; assembly: GCF_000737195.2. Classification (GTDB taxonomy): domain Bacteria; phylum Actinomycetota; class Actinomycetes; order Mycobacteriales; family Pseudonocardiaceae; genus Sciscionella; species Sciscionella sediminilitoris. Next base: position 56,227 of record NZ_JALM01000038.1, on the reverse strand, counting down.
CCGGGGTGAGCTTGGCACGCAGCCGCCGGTCCCGGATCAGGCGCAGGCTCGCGCGCGCGTAAGCCTGGGCGAGGGTGCGCGCGGGCCCCGGGGCGAGGGTGATGTCGGTGAGTACCCGGGAGGCGCGCAGGGATGCGTCGAAAATGGCCTGGTTGAGCCAAGGTGCCTGACGCAGCAGCGCGGTGAGCGCGGCCGGCTGGGGGAGCCGGGTCGGTGCCGGGATCACCCATTGGGCGGTGCGCTGGAACAGCGAGAACTGCTTCGCGATCGGCTGCAGTGCGGTGGTCAGTTGCACCCCGGTCGATCCGGTGCCGATCACCGCGACCCGTTTCCCGCGCGGATCGACCCGGTGATCCCAGCGCGCGGTGTGGAACAGCGGTCCGTCGAAGTCCGCCATGCCGGGGATGTCGGGGACCCGTGGATGGTGCAGGATCCCGGTGGCGGCCACCAGGAAATCCGCCTCGAACCGGTCCCCGCCCGCGGTCTCCACATGCCAGCGCTCGTTCTCGAACCGCGCCCCGGTCACCTCGGTGTTCAGCCGGATGTGCCCGGTCACGTCGTGTTCGCGCGCCACATCCTCGTGATAGCGCTGAATGTCCGGGCCCTTGGCGAAGAAGTGCGACCAGTCGGGTTTTCCCGCAAACGTGTACCGGTAGAGCAGCGAGGGCACATCACAGGTCAGTCCGGGGTAGGTGTTCCAGTGCCACACCCCGCCGACCCGGGATCCCTTCTCCAGCACGGTGAAGTCGTGGAATCCGGCCTTCTTCAGGGTCACCGCGATGGCGATCCCGGACATGCCGGCGCCGATGATCACGACTTTGGGTTCGCGCGCCACATGGACCTCCTCAAAGACATACCGTACTGACGGTATGTCACGTTGATGGTGGTGCACAACCGCGAGCCTGTGCCGCCTCGCGTTCCGACCGCGAAAAACCCCGGTACCCGCCGCGGCGGGTACCGGGGTTTTTCGGACGAGCGGTGCTCAGCCGGCGAGCAGGTTGCGCAGCACGTACTGCAGGATCCCGCCGTTGCGGTAGTAGTCCGCCTCACCGGGGGTGTCGATGCGCACGACCGCGTCGAACTCGGTCTTGCCGCCGTCGGCCTTGGTGGCGGTGACGTGCACCGTGGCCGGGGTGGTGCCCTCGTTCAGCGCGGTGATCCCGGCGATGTCGAAGGTCTCGGTACCGTCCAGGCCGAGCGAGGAGGCCGATTCGCCCTCCGGGAACTGCAGCGGGACCACGCCCATGCCGATCAGGTTGGAGCGGTGGATGCGCTCGAAGGACTCGGCGATCACCGCGCGCACCCCGAGCAGCGAGGTGCCCTTGGCCGCCCAGTCCCGCGAGGAACCGGAGCCGTACTCCTTGCCGCCGAGCACCACGAGCGGGGTGCCCTGCGCGGCGTAGTTCTGCGCGGCGTCGTAGATGAACGCCTGCGGTCCGCCTTCCTGGGTGAAGTCCCGGGTGTAGCCACCCTGCACATCGTCGAGCAGCAGGTTGCGCAGCCGGATGTTGGCGAAGGTGCCCCGGATCATCACCTCGTGGTTACCGCGCCGCGATCCGTAGGAGTTGAAGTCCTTGCGGTCGATGCCGTGCTCGGACAGGTAACGCCCGGCGGGGGAATCCGCCTTGATCGCACCGGCGGGGGAGATGTGGTCGGTGGTGACCGAGTCGCCGAGCAGCGCCAGCACCCGCGCCCCGGACACATCGGTCACCGGGGCCGGTTCGGCGGACATGCCCTCGAAGTACGGGGGCTTGCGCACGTAGGTGGACTTGGTGTCCCACTCGAAGACCTTGCCCTCCGGGGTCGGCAGCGAGCGCCACCGCTCGTCCCCGGCGAACACGTCGGCGTAGTCCTTGGCGAACATCTCCTGGTTGATCGCCGAGTCCACGCATCGCTGGATCTCGGCCGGGCTCGGCCAGATGTCGGCGAGGAAGACCGGCTTGCCCTGCTCATCGGTGCCGAGCGGGTCGGAGTCGAAGTCGAAGTCCATCGTCCCGGCGAGCGCGTACGCGATGACCAGCGGCGGCGAGGCCAGGTAGTTCATCTTCACGTCCGGGTTGATGCGGCCCTCGAAGTTCCGGTTCCCGGAGAGCACCGAGACGACCGAGAGATCCTTCTCGTTGACCGCGGCGGAGATCTCCTCCGGAAGCGGGCCCGAGTTGCCGATGCAGGTGGTGCAGCCGTAGCCGACCAGGTGGTAGCCCAGCTTCTCCAGGTACGGCCAGAGCCCGGCCTTCTCGTAGTAGTCGGTGACGACCTGGGAACCCGGCGCCATGGAGGTCTTGACCCAGGGCTTGACGGACAGCCCCTTCTCCACGGCATTGCGGGCCAGCAGCGCGGCACCGAGCATCACCGAGGGGTTGGAGGTGTTGGTGCAGGAGGTGATCGAGGCGATCACCACCGCGCCGTGGTCGAGCACGAAGTCCCCGCGCTCCTCGCTGTGCACGGTGATCGGGTTCGAGGGCCGGGATCCGCTCGGGTCCGCGGCGCTCGGCAGTACCGGCGCGTCGGCCGCGGTGTCGTGGCTGACCGCGGGCGCGTCACTGGCCGGGAAGGACTCGCGCCCGGATTCGTCGACGGCACCGTTGGCCGCGACGTAGTCCGGCAGCGTGCCACGGAAGGACTGCTTGGCCGCGGTGACCTCGATGCGGTCCTGCGGGCGCTTCGGCCCGGCGATGGAGGGCACCACGGTGGACAGGTCGAGCTCGAGGTATTCGGAGTACTCCGCCTCGTGTCCCGCGTCGTGCCAGAGGCCCTGCTCCTTGGCGTAGGCCTCGACCAGCGCGAGCTGTTCCTCGCTGCGGCCGGTCAGCTTCAGGTAGCGGACGGTCTCCTCGTCGATCGGGAAGATCGCCGCGGTGGAGCCGAATTCCGGGCTCATGTTGCCGATGGTGGCGCGGTTGGCCAGCGGGACCGAGGCAACGCCGTCGCCGTAGAACTCCACGAACTTGCCGACCACGCCCTGCTTGCGCAGCATCTGGGTGATGGTCAGCACCACGTCGGTCGCGGTGGAACCGGCCGGGATCTCGCCGGTGAGCTTGAAGCCGACGACCTTCGGGATGAGCATCGAGACCGGCTGGCCGAGCATGGCCGCCTCCGCCTCGATCCCGCCGACGCCCCAGCCGAGCACGCCGAGACCGTTGACCATGGTGGTGTGCGAGTCGGTGCCGACCAGGGTGTCCGGGTAGGCCTGGCCGTTGCGGGCCATCACGGTGCGCGCCAGGTACTCGATGTTGACCTGGTGCACGATCCCGGTGCCCGGGGGGACGACCTTGAACTCGTCGAAGGCGCCCTGGCCCCAGCGCAGGAACTGGTAACGCTCGCGGTTGCGTTCGTACTCGAACTCCACGTTGCGCTCGAAGGCGTCCGCGCGGCCGAACACGTCGATGATCACCGAGTGGTCGATCACCAGTTCGGCGGGGGCGAGCGGGTTGATCTTGTCCGGGTCACCGCCGAGGTCGCGTACCGCCTCGCGCATGGTGGCCAGGTCCACGACGCAGGGAACGCCGGTGAAGTCCTGCATGACCACCCTGGCGGGGGTGAACTGGATCTCCGTGGACGGTTCGGCCTTGGGGTCCCAGCTGCCGAGTGCGCGGATGTGCTCCGCGGTGATGTTCTTGCCGTCCTCGGTGCGCAACAGGTTCTCGGTGAGGATCTTGAGGCTGTACGGCAGCTTCTCGGCCCCTTCGACGGCCGAGAGGCGGAAGATCTCGTAGTCCTTGCCGCCCGCGGTCAGCGTGCCGCGTGCGCCGAAGCTGTCCTTGCTTGCGGGTGTTGTCACATCCAACTCCATGTCCTGTGGCGAGCGCAGATCGTATTCGGGAACGGTGCCCAAGTCTGGCGCACGCGAATCGCATGCGCAGGCCCGGGGCTGTCGTGCCCCTAACAGTACGCTTGTCCTGTATTGGACTCAAGCCGGGGTGCGGACCTCGTCGAGTTCGGCGAGCCGGTACAGGCGCAGCCGGGTTTCCTCATCGGCCGGGGTGTAGGTGATCAGCCGCGGTCCACCGCGGTCGGTGAGCCACATATTGGTGTAGTCGATGCGCAGCCTGCCCACCTGCGGATTGATGACTTCCTTGGACAGGTTGGTGTTGCCCAGTACCTCATTGGATTCCCACAGCTTGGTGAACTCCGGGGAGGCGGCCTTCAACCGGGCGACGAGTTCCTTCCAGCCCGGTTCGCCGACATGATTGGCCATCGCGGAGCGGAACCGGCCGACGGATTTGCGCGAGGCGGCTTCCCAGTCGGGAACGCCCGCGCGGTAGGCGGGGGAGGTGAACATCAGCCACACCGAATTGCGGTCCTCGAGGGGCAGCTCCGAGATCGGGGTGAGCAACCGGTCATAGGCGCGGTTGAACGCCAGGATGTCGGCGCGCGGATTGAGTACGAAGGCCGGATAGGGCTGCAACTGGTCGAGGATCGTCTGGGTGGCCGCCGGCAGGTTCTGGCAGTTCTTCTCGGTCGCGCCGAACTGGGCGTTGGCCAGGGTGAGCAGGTGGCCGCGCTCGTGCGGGTCCAGCCGCAGGGTGTTCGCGATGGCGTCCAGCACCTGTGCCGAGACGTTGATGTCCCGCCCCTGTTCGAGCCAGGTGTACCAGGTCACGCCCACCCCGGCGAGCATCGCGACCTCCTCGCGGCGCAGTCCCGGGGTGCGGCGCCTGCCCGAGGTGGGCAGCTCCACCTGCTCCGGGGTGATGCGCTCGCGGCGGCTGCGCAGGAAGGCCCCCAGTTCCTTGCGGCGGTGCTCGTCCTTGGTGCCCATGAACACCATGCTGCCCTATTGTCCGATGCTGGTGCCAGGTAGTGCCAGTAACAGGATAACTGGGCTCCTGGTACCAGTTTCCGAACTCCCGCAGAGTGGTTCTATGACCGTGTTGATCCGATCGGGCTTTCGTTGCGCTCCTCGCTCGCCAGGGCTCGCTGCGATGCTCACGAAAGGCCCGCTCTCATGACCGTCACAAGCGAACCCCGGATCGGGACGCGCAGGGCGCCGGCGACACCGGGAACCCTGCCGCTGCTCGGCCTGCTGACCGTGCTCGGTGGCCAGTTCCTCGCCATCGTCGACGTGTTCATCGTCAACGTGGCGCTGCCCTCGATGGGTGCCGAACTGCACATGAGCCGGTCCTCCGAAGAACTGATCGTGGCCGGATACGGCCTCTCCTACGCACTGTTCCTCGTCCTCGGCGGCCGTCTCGGGGACAACATCGGCCGCAAACGGCTGTTCCTGATCGGCATGGCCGCCTTCACGCTGACCTCGCTGGCCTGCGGGCTCGCCCCGACGCCCGCGGTGCTCGTCGCCGCGCGGGTGGCCCAGGGCGCCTCGGCCGCGATGATGGTTCCCCAGGTGCTCGGCACGATCACCGCGGCGACCACGGGTGCGGCGCGCGCCAAGGCGATCGGCGCGTTCGGGGCCACCGGAGGGATCGCCTCGGTGGTCGGTCAGCTCGCCGGCGGGGTACTGGTCGCCGCGGACATCGCGGGTTCCGGATGGCGGCCGATCTTCCTGGTGAACGTGCCGATCGGGATCCTCGCGCTGATCGGTGCGGCGCGCTGGATGCCCGGTACCCGCTCCGAGATCCGGTCCAGGCTGGATCTGCGCGGCACCATGCTGCTCGGGTTGACCGTGCTGTTGCTGATGGTGCCGCTGCTCGAAGGGCAGTCGCTCGGCTGGCCGCTGTGGATCTTCGCGCCGCTGCTCGCGGTCCCGTTCGCGGCGCTGGCGTTCTTCCGCACGCAGCAGCGGATCGAGCACTCCGGTGGTGCGCCGCTGCTGGCCCCCTCGCTGCTCCGGATGCCATCGCTGCGCAGGGGACTCCTGGTCAGCGTGCCGTTCTTCCTCGGCTGGGGCGGGTTCACCTTCGGCTACGTGTTCGCGCTCCAGCAGGGCCTCGGGTTCAGTGCACTGGAGTGCGGGCTGGCCCTGGTCCCGCTCGGGCTGGCCTTCCTGACGGCCTCGTTGTCCGCGCCTCGGCTGGTGAACCGGTTCGGCGGGCGGGTCATGCGGATCGGCATCCTGGTGCAGCTGGCCGGACTGATCGGGATCGGCATCACCGTGTTCCTCGCCTGGCCGGACGTGGGGATCGCGGCGGTGGCGCCGTGGATCGCCGCGATCGGTGGGGGAAACGGACTGGTCATGGGCCCGCTGTTCCGGGTGGTGCTCGCCGATGTGCCCACCGAGCGGGCGGGTACCGGCGGCGGCACGATGACCACGGTGCAACAGATCTCGCTCGCGATCGGGGTGGCCGGGCTCGGCACCGTACTCAACGCCTTCGGCACGAGTGGCATGCACGCCGGGTTCAGCACCCTCGTCGTCGTGGTCGCGGTACTGTCCCTGATCTTCGCGATCGGCTCCCGGGTGCTCCCCGAACCGCGCTGACATCCGGTGCCCCGCCGAGCGGCCCCATCGGGAACCACTCACGGTGGGGCCGCTCGCACGATCGTGGCCCGGTGCGCCGAAGTTGATCTACACTCGGCAACCTTGATCGGTTCAGGTTGCTTCTGTTGAGGTAATTGTGACGTTTGATAAGCATGTTTTTCCTGAGTTACCTGGTCAAACCGGGGGTCAGGTGGCACAGTTGCCTAGCGTGATGCGTGGTGCACTTGGGAGAACTGGGCCACTCAGCCTGGTCGGGAGGTGAAGGACGTGGCGGATCGAGCCACGACGAGGGGGTCGGCGCTGCGTCGCACGGGGGTGCTGGGCGCGTTGACGCTCGCCGCGGTGATGACGTTCAGTGGCGTCGTCGCGGCCGTGCCGCCACCGCCGCCGAACCCGAGCGACAACGAGATCGACTCCGGCCGCGCGGATGTGAACAAGCGTGCCGGTGAGGTCGGTTCCATCACCAATCAGCTCTCCCAGGCGGAGGCACAGCTCAATCAGCTGCAGAGCCAGGTCGAGCTCAAGATGGAGCAGGCCAAGAAGGCGATGGTGGACATGCAGTCCGCCCAGCAGGCCGCGAGTAAGGCCGAGCAGTCGGCACAGGCGGCACGCGGTCAGGTCGACGCCGCGGACGCGCAGGTGCAGAAAGCGCGGGCCGATCTGGACGCGTTCGCCGCGGGCAGCTATGAACAGGGCAGCACGGTCGGTTCGATGTCGGCCTATCTCGGTTCCAAGAACCCGCAGGAATTCCTCGAGCGCGCCTCCCTGCTCAACGCGGTGAGCGGGGCGAAGCTGAACGCGCTCGAGACGATGCAGCGGGCGCGCACCGAGAAGGCGAACAAGGAGTCCACGGCACGGGCAGCGCTCGCCGAGGCCCAGCGCAAGCAGGCGAGCGCGGAACAGGCCAAGAGCACCGCGGACAGCGCCAAGCAGGCCGCGATCACCGCGCAGCAGGGCCAGCAGCAGCAGACGCAGTCGATCACCCAGCGCAAGCAGGAGCTGGAGCAACAGCTCAACGATGCGCAGGCGAAGGTCGGCGGGCTCACCGACGCGCGCAAGAAGTACAACGAATGGCTCGCGGCCAAGCAGGCCGAACAGGAGCAGGCCGCGCAGCAGGCAGCGGCCGAAGCGGCCGCCTCGTCCTCCTCGGGCGGGGGCGGCGGTAGCAGCAGTGGCAGCGGTGGCGGGCATGTCTCGCACGCGACCGGCGGCTCGGCATCGGCGGTGATCGCCAGGGCCAAATCGGCGCTCGGGATCCGGTACTCCTGGGGCGGCGGTAACGCCAGCGGCCCGACCATCGGGATCCACGACGGCGGGGTCGCCGACTCCTACGGCGACTACATGCACTCCGGCTTCGACTGCTCGGGCCTGATGACCTACGCCTTCGCGGCGGCCGGGATCTCGCTCGCCTCGTACTCCGGTTACCAGTACACCGCGGGAACCCATGTGCCGCTTTCCCAGAAGCAGCCCGGCGACATGCTGTTCTGGGGCCGTTCGGGCATCCATCACGTGGCGCTCTACATCGGCAACGGGCAGATGATCGAGGCACCGCAGTCGGGCATGCGCGTGCGCATCACCTCGGTGCGCTACGGCGATATCATGCCGTATGCCACCCGGGTGCTCTGACTCGTACGCGGCGATCGTGCTCGCCGGCGGGGCGGCACGCAGGCTCAGCGGGGTGGACAAGCCGATGCTCCGGGTCGGTGCGCACAGCCTGCTCGAACAGGTGCTCGCCGCGCTGGACGGGGCGGATCAGCGCGTGGTCGTCGGCCCGCGCCGCCCCGAGGTGACCGGGGCGAGCTGGACGAGGGAACAGCCCCCGGGATCGGGTCCGGTCGCCGCGCTCGCCGCGGGTCTCGCGGCCCTGACCGCGCCGGTTCCCCGGAGACTGGTGCTGTGCGCGGCGGATCTGCCCGCGTTCACTGCCTCGACCGTGCGGCGGTTGCTGGCCGCGCTCGATACGGAACCGGGATCCGCCGGGGTCGTGTTGCGGGACGGGGAAGGCCGGGCGCAATGGCTCGCCGGGGCCTGGCGCACCGCGGAACTGCGCGCCGCGATACCGGACGATCCCGCGGATGCCTCGCTGCGCTCCACCATCGGGAAGCTCCCGGTCGCCACGCTTACCGCGCAGGGGGACGAAGCGCGGGATGTGGACACCGCGGAGCAGCTCAGCGCCGCGCGAGCAGCGCGGTCCCGAGCGCACCGAGCACGGTGATCCCGGCTGCCACGATCAGGGCGATGTTCATCCCGCTGGTGAACGCCGTGTGCGCGACATCGGCGGTCACCCCATGGGGCACCATGCCCTGTGCGATGTCGTCCACGCCGGTGGTGCCCGACGGTACGGAACCCGCGACGGTGGAGGAGAGCACCGTGCCGAGCAGCGCGATCCCGAGCAGCCCGCCGAACTGACTGCCCGCCTGCTGTACGGCCGATGCGATGCCGGTGAGCCGTTCCCCGGCGGCCGCGAGCAGGGCGTTGGTCGCGGGCACCACGCACAGCCCGGTGCCGATCCCGACACCCAACGCGGGCAGTACGAGTTCCCAGTAACCGGCCGGCTGTCCGGCACCGGCCACGCCGAAGATGCCGCAGCCGACGAACAGCAGTCCGGCGGTCATCGGCCAGCGCGGGCCGAATCGTTCGCCGAGCGCCCCGCCGATCAGCGCGGAGAACACCACCGTGGCCGTCGGGCCGAGAATCCACAACCCGGCGACGATCGGGGAAAGGCCGAGCACGTTCTGCAGGTAGAGGGTGAGCATGAACAGCAGCCCGAAGATGCCGAACGAGCTCAGCGCGATCACCGCGCTCGTGACGAGCACCGTGCGATGGGTGAGCAGGGTGCGCAGCGAGCTGAGCACCTTGGCATCGCGGGCGTGCGATTCCTGGACCGCGAACAGCGCACTGACCGCGGCGATGATCCCGATCGGCAGGTTGATCAGGAAGATGGCGGGCCAATCGAGATATTCCACGATCACCCCGGCCAGCACCGGGCCGAGCCCGATCGCGAGCGCGTTCACCCCGCTCCACACGCCGAGCGCGAGCGGGAGACGTTTCGCGTCGAAGGCGGTGCGCAGCAGGGCGAGCGCGGCGGGCTGCAGCAGGGCGCCGGCGAGCCCCTGGATCGCCCGGAACACGATCAGCGCGGTCACGCTTCCGGAAAGGGCGATGCCGACCGAGCTGAGCCCGAAGCCGAGCACGCCGATCATGAACGTGGTCCGCCGCCCGATCCGGTCGGCGACCCGTCCGGCCGGGAGCAGCCCGATCGCGAGGGCGATGAGATAGGCGTTCGCGATGAACTCCAGTTCGGGCAGCGTCGCGTGCACATCCCGGGCGACATAGGGTGCCGCGATCGTGACGGCGGTGCCGTCGAGACCCACCATGATCGCACCGACCACGGTGGCGGCGAGCGCGAGCCATGGGCGTTGCCCTACCCGGGGCGCGTATACCTCGGTAGTGTTCACCTGACTCCTCGTGACCGAACCCTCATGACTGGGCGTTATCCTACGGCCCCCGATCGCGTGATGCTCTCGAGAGAGGAAGATTGCCATGGAAGCGATGCGTGCGTTCCGTGATCATGCTCTCGATTCGGGCGTCCGGATCGAGGACGAGTACGGGGACGAACGAGTGCGGCTGTGCTCCTTCGACTCGGCCGCGCTCGGGCGCCGTGCCGAGTGTCTGCTCGTCTTCCCGAAGAACTGGCACGCGGGTTACCCCACGCCGGTGCTCTATCTGCTGCACGGCAGTGATGACGATCCACGTTGCTGGGTGGACAAGACGAACCTGCTCGAGCTGGCCGAGGACACCGATGCGATCCTGGTCGCCCCGGAGGCGGGTGTGGTCGGTTACTACACCGATTGGTCACACCCGGACAGTCGCGGGAGCAGACCGGAATGGGAGCGTTTTCATCTCGAAGAAGTTCCGCGGCGGCTGCTCGGTGGATGCGCGCTCGCACCGGAGTGGTCGGTCGCCGGAATTTCGATGGGCGGATACGGGGCGCTGGCCTATGCCGCGAATCACCCTTCGCTTTTCACCACCGCGGTCTCGCTGAGTGGTTTACCACATATTACGAAACGTTTTGTCTCCGCGTTCGTTTGTTTCACGCTTCGCCGACAGGGGGAGCCTGGTTACGCGCCGTTCGGAAATCCACGGGACAACTCCTCCGCATGGGTGAGTAGGGATCCTTTCCGGCAAGCCGAGCGGTTTCGCGGGACGGCGTTGTATCTTGCCTGGGGCGATGGTCGGAAGGCCAATGGTGACGCAGTGTTCCCGGGAAGTGGACTTGTCGAGCGGCTGGTCTCCTCCTCGAACAGAAGCTTCACACGGCGCCTCGATAAGCTGGGGATTTCCTATACGGCAAGCATCGGGACCGGTACCCATGACTGGCCGTACTGGCAGCGTGAGCTGGGCAAGGCCTGGCCCTTCCTGCGGGACAGACTGTCGGTGAGCTAGCGAAAACAGGTTCATAAGACCCTCGCCGGGCGTGGTGGCCCAGTGCAAAACTCGGTTCACGTTCGTGTGGCGGACCAGTCGATCGGGTGATACTGTCTTGCTCACTCTGCGGGGTGACTGGAGAGTAGGTCCACCTCGCCGGTCGGTGCGTCCCGGCGTGCCGTTCCGCGGAAAGTTGTTTTCCCGAGGAATGAAAAACTGAGGCCACCCCGACACGTCATGAAAAATCCGGTAGTTGAGATCAAGAGACAATAACAACGAGTTCGCTTCCATTCTGGACACTTGGGCAGTTGACCGCGGCGCCGATTCTTACGGCGGCTGCGGAGACCTGATGAAGTCGGTGGTGAAGAAATGTCGGTCAGTAGTGGTGTAGCCGCGACGGCGGAGCCCGCCAAGGGGCGATTGACTCAGGCGGCGCGCCCGATCACCGAGGATCTGGTGCAGCGGGCCGAATCTGATCGGCTCGCCTCGACCTTCGTGGACTACACGAACGACCGCCAGGGGGAACGGCACACGCTCACCTGGCGTCAGCTCGTTGCCCGTGTGCGGGATGTGGCCGCTGCGGTCACCGAACAGACCGCGCCCGGGGACCGGGTCGCGGTGCTCGCTCCGCAGAATCACGACTATGTCACCGGATTTCTCGGAGCGCTGCTCGCCGGCCGGATCGCGGTGCCGCTGTTCGCGCCCGAACTCGGTGCGCACGCGGACCGCCTGGTGGGCGCACTGGCGAACTGCGCGCCGAAACTGTGGCTGACTTCCTCGTCGAGCCTGGACGCGGTCGAGGAACTCGCCACGACGGAAGGGGTACCCGCTCCGGGGCACATCCTCGCCGTGGACGGCATCTCCGAGGGATCCGGGAAGGACTTCAAGGCCCCGGAGATCGGCCTGGACGAACCCGCCTATCTGCAGTACACATCCGGTTCCACCCGGACCCCGGCGGGTGCGGTGATCACCCATCGCGCGGTGGCGACCAACTGCGCGCAGGGCGCGGCCGGTTTCCCCGCGGACGAGACGAGTACCTGCGTCGGCTGGCTGCCGTTGTTCCATGACATGGGGCTCGTGCTGCAGATCTGTTTCCCGGTGCACCTCGGCGCGCACGCGGTGTTCACCACGCCGTTCGCGTTCATTCTCAAACCCGTGCGGTGGCTCGAACTGCTGGCCGAATTCCCGAACGCGGTCACCGGCGGGCCCAATTTCGCCTTCGACATGCTGGTGAAGAAGACCACCGAGGAGGACCGGGCGCGGCTCGACCTCTCCCGGGTGCATTCGATGCGCAACGGGGCGGAGCCGATCCGTGCGGGCACGATCGACCGGTTCGCCGAGGCCTTCGGCCCGTGCGGGCTCGACCGGTCGGCACACCGGCCCTCCTACGGGCTCGCCGAGGCGACCGTCTACGTCACGACCACCGGATCGGAAGGTCCGGTGGTGCGCGGCTTCGACCGGGCAGCGCTCGCCGACAACCGCGCTGTGGAGTCCACCGCCGAGGACGCCCTCCCGCTGGTCGCCGCGGGGACACCGGCCGGTCAGCTGGTGCGCATCGTGGACCGGGGGACCGGCGAGGTGGTTCCGGACGGGACCGTCGGCGAGATCTGGGTCTACGGGGCCAATGTCGCCTCGGCGTACTGGGATTCCCCGGAGGCCACGGAGACGACCTTCCGCGGGGTGCTGCACGAGGAGGGGCTTCCGGAGGGGCCGTGGCTGCGCACCGGGGACCTCGGGATGTTCCACGCGGACCTGCTGTTCATCACCGGGCGGATGAAGGACCTCATCATCATCGACGGCAAGAACCACTACCCGCAGGACATCGAGGCGACCGCGGAGCAGGCACACGAGGTGATCCGGCGCCAGCACCTCGCCGCGTTCAGCGTGGACGACGGGGAGACCGAGGGTGCGGTGGTGCTGATCGAGGCGCGGCCGGGGACCGATCTCGCCGCGGTGGACCAGAAGGAGTTCAGCCGTTCGGTCAAGCGCGCCGTTTCCCAGGTGCACGACGTGAAACTGCGCGATGTGCGGCTGATTCCCACCGGCGGGATCATCCGCACATCCAGCGGGAAGATCGCCCGCGCGGCGAACCGCGAGCAGTATCTCGACATGATTCGAACCGAAAAATAGCGGACGGGCGGGGACATGACCGAAGCGGAACTGCGCGACTGGCTCATCGAACAACTCGCCGAGGTCTGTTTCCTCGATCCGGAGGAGATCGACATGCACCGGCCGATGGCCGAGCACGGACTCTCCTCACGGGACGCGGTCAGTGTCGCGGGGGAACTCGAGCAACTGCTCGGCGCCGAACTTCCCGCCACCCTGCTGTGGGATCACCCGACCGTCGCCGGGCTCGCCGCGGCGCTCACCGGTGCGCCGGGTACCGGACGGGAAACCGCCGAGGTTCCGGAAACCGTTGCCGGGCAACCGGATGACGCGATCGCGGTGATCGGGATCGGCTGCCGCTTCCCCGGTGCGGTGGACGGTCCGGAGGCCTTCTGGGAACTGCTGCGTTCGGGCACCGACGCGGTTTCCACCGTGCCGCGCGGGCGCTGGGCCGACGAGTCCGCGGCGAGCACTGCGGGCGGTTACCTGACCGGGATCGACGAGTTCGACGCCGAGTACTTCGCGATCAGTCCCGCCGAGGCGCGCCGGATGGATCCCCAGCAGCGGATGCTGCTCGAGGTGGCGCGGGAGGCACTGGGGCACGCGGCGGTGTCCCCGGATTCCCTGCGGGGCACCGAAACCGGGGTGTACATCGGAATCAGCGGCAATGAGTACGCGCACCGCGGGCTCGCCGATCCGCGCTCGGCCGATGCCTGGTGCGCCACGGGTGGTTCGCTCGCGGTCGCGGCGAACCGGCTCTCCTACGCCTTCGATCTGCGCGGTCCGAGCATGGCGGTGGACACAGCCTGTTCCTCCTCGCTCGTCGCGGTGCACAACGCGATCCGTGGGCTGCGTGCCGGGGACTGCCGGTACGCGCTCGCCGGTGGCGCGAACCTGCTGCTCGGCCCCGCGGTCACGGCCAGCTTCGACAAACTCGGGGTGAGCTCGCCGAGCGGGCGCTGCCGCCCGTTCTCCGCGGACGCCGACGGTATCGTGCGCGCCGAGGGGGCCGGGGTGCTCGTACTCAAGCGGCTCGCCGATGCGCGTGCGGACGGCGACCGGGTGCTCGCCGTGCTCGCCGGTTCCGCGGTGAACTCCGATGGCCGCACCAACGGACTCACCGCGCCGAACGTCGAGGCACAGCAAGCGGTGCTGCGCGCGGCCTACGCCGATGCCGGGGTCGATCCGGCCCGGGTGGACTTCGTGGAGGCGCACGGGACGGGAACGCTGCTCGGCGATCCGATCGAGGCCCGCGCGCTCGGTGCGGTGCTCGGCGGTGGAGACCGCGAACCGCTCCGGATCGGCTCGGTGAAGGGAAATCTGGGGCATCTCGAGGCCGCTGCCGGGATCGCCGGGGTGATCAAGACCGTGCTCGCACTGGGACACGGCGAACTCCCCGCCTCGCTGAACTACTCGGCGCCGAACCCGCATATCGACTTCGCCGGTCTCGGGCTCGCCGTGGCCGCCGAACCGTTCCCGCTGCGGCGCGCGGAACCCGCGGTCGCCGGTGTCTCCGGTTTCGGATTCGGCGGCACGAACGCGCACATCGTGGTGCGGCAGGCGGAACCGGTTCCGGAACAGGAGCGGCACACCGGCCCGTACCGGGTGCTGCTCGGTGAGGCGGATTCCGGTCGGCTGGCCGAATACGCGGGCGCACTCGCCGACTGGCTCGGTTCCGGGGACCCCGGCGATCTGGCCCACAGCTGTGCGCGGCGGTTCTCCGGCCCGGTGCGCCGGGCCGTGGTCGCCGAGGACGCCGCGGGTCTGACCGAGGGGCTGCGGGCCCTGGCCGCCGGGCGGGAACCGGCGTCCTCGGCCGCGGTCCTCGAGGGCCGCCGCGCCCGGGCGACCGGTCCGGTGTGGGTGTTCTCCGGTCAGGGCTCCCAGTGGGCGGGCATGGGCACCGAGCTGCTGGCCACCGAGCCCGCGTTCGCCGCCGCGATCGACGAACTGGAACCCTTGGTGGCCGCGGAATGCGGCTTCTCGGTCCGCGAACTGATCACCACGGACCAGGAGCCGGTGAGCATGGCACGCGTGCAACCGGTGCTGTTCGCGATGCAGCTCGGCCTCGCCGCGCTGTGGCGCTCGTACGGGCAGACCCCCGCCGCGGTGCTCGGGCACTCGATGGGCGAGGTGGCCGCGGCCGTGGTGTGCGGGGCACTCGAACTTCCCGATGCGGTCAAGGTCATCGCCGCGCGCTCGCGGATCCTGGACTCGGTCACCGAATTCGGCACCATGGCGAGTATCGCGCTGCCCCAGGCCTCGGTCGAGGAACTGCTGGGCGCCGAACCCGAGGCCGGGATCGCCGCGATCAACTCCCGCTCGAGCACGGTGATCTCCGGGGCGACCGAGGCCGTGCACCGGGTTGTCGCGAAGGCGGAATCCCTTGGGGTGTCGGCGAAACTGGTCAAGGTGACCGCTCCGGCGCATTCCCCGGTGCTGGATCCCTTCGTCGGTGAGCTGAGCGCCGGGCTTGCCGGGATCACGGTCGCCGAGCCGGACATCCCGTGCTATCACACGGTCGGTACCGATCCGCGGGCCGCGCGGAGCTTCGACGCGGGCTACTGGGGGCAGAACCTGCGCGAACCGGTGCGGTTCGCCGCGGCGGTCGAGGCGGCCGCGGCCGATGGATTCGACGTGTTCGTGGAGATCTCCCCGCATCCGGTGCTCGCCGGGGCGACCGCGGATGTGCTCGCCGATGCGGGCAATCGCGGTGCGACGGTGCTCGACAGCCTGCGCAGGGACGAGCCGGCGTGCCTGCGGTTCCACACCGAACTGGCCGCCGCGCAGCTGGCCGGGTTCGGCGCGGCCACCCAGTCCGGGCGGATCGTGGACCTGCCGCTTCCGCCGTGGCGGCGGCGCTCGCACTGGGTGCGCGAACCCGACGCGGGCGGCGGTCACCGGCTGCTGGGCACCCACGTCCGGATGCCGGACGGGAAAACCCATGTGTGGCAACGGGAACGGCTGCCCGAAGCCGAACAGCTGCCCTGGCTGGGTACCCACCTCGGCGCGGCCGAATACGTGGAGATGGCCCGCGCGGCCGCGGCACCGCTGTTCGGTGACCGCCCGGTGGCGATCGAGGAACTGCGGCTGCTGCGCGGGCTGCCGCTCGGCGAACAGGCGCGGGTGTGCAGCCTCGCGGAACAGACCGGGAACTCGGCGGTCCTCACGATCACCTCGCGGGTCGGCGGGGCGCCCGCGCGCACCCACGCGCGGCTCGTGCTCCGGCCCGCGGATAGCGAACCGTCCACGGTGGAGGGGCCGGAGCGGCAGCTCGAGCTCGAGGAGCGCGCCAGCGGCTGGCTGTGCGCACCGGATGTGCTCAGCGAAGTGCTCGGCGCGGCGACCGAGGTGGCCTCGGTGCGGCTGTACGGAGACCCCGCCGCGGCGGTGCGGCTGCGCGGGGACGGGACGGACGGCGTGCTGCTCGACGAGGCGGGTTCGGTGCTGTGCGAGCTGCGCGGGGTGCGAAGTGGAGAGCAGGATCTCCCGCTCGCCCTCGCGGACAAGCTCTACCGCCTCGAATGGGAGCGGCGACCGCTCGAACAGCGCCTCCTCGAGGAAGTGCCCGCCGCGGGAACGGTCGCCGTGCTCGACGGTGACCCGGCGCTGCACGAGGCGCTGCGGCAGGCGGGATACACCGTCACCGAGACCGTGGATCCCTTGCCGGACAAAGTGATTCTCTGTGCCCCGCGCGGGATGGAGGTCACCGGAGGGCACGTGTGGTACGAGCGGCTCTACGAGCTGGTGCGCACCCTGGTGACCGCGGGCGCCGCGCACACCGGGCTGGTGCTGCTGACCACCCGGGCCGCCGCGGTGCGCGACGGGGACCCGGTCGATCCGGTGGCCGCCGCGGTGCGCGCGAGCGTGCGGTTGCTCGCCTACGAGCACCCGGAACTGCGCGCGAGCTGGGTGGACATCGAGGACACCGGGGACTGCGCCACGGTAGCCGCGGAACTGGCCGCGGACACGGGCGAGGACGAGGTCGCCTGGCGGTCCGGGAACCGTTATGTGGCGCGGCTTTCCCGCGCCGAGCTGGCGGTGGAGCCGGAGCGGGGGAGCGTGGTCCGTTCCGACGGCGCCTATGTGGTCACCGGTGGCCTCGGCGGGATCGGGCTCGTGCTGGCCGGCTGGCTCGCCGAGGCGGGCGCCGCGCGGATCGTCCTCAATGGACGCTCGGAGCCGAAACCCGAGGCCCGCCAAGTGATCGAGGAACTGGCGGCCAAGGGCACCGAGATCCGGGTGGAGACCGGGGACATCGCCGAGGAAGGGGTCGCCGAACGCCTGGTGGCCGCCGCGGTCGAAGGCTCGGTTCCGCTGCGCGGGGTCCTGCACGGCGCCGCGGTGATCGACGACCGGGTGGCGCTGCGTGCCGATGCGGAACTGCTTGCCAGGGTCTGGCTGCCGAAGGTGGCCGGGGCGTGGCGGCTGCACCTGGCGAGCAGGGCACACGAACTGGACTTCTGGGCCGGGTTCTCCTCGATGATGGGCGTGCTCAGCTTCCCCGGGCACGCCGCCTACTCACCCGCGAACGCCTGCCTGGACGCGATCGTGGCGCACCGCAGGGCGCTCGGGCTGCCCGGGACCACGGTGAACTGGGGCGTGTGGGCCAAGGCGGGAGCGGTCCGGGACGGATCGGTGCTCGGCGATATCGGCACCACCGATCCGGTCGAGAACATCGAAGCCCTCGAAGCCGCGCTGGCCGCCGATGTCACCGCGATCGGGGTGAATCGCCCGCTCGAGGAACATCTCGACAAGCTGCCCGACTACGTGGCCGAGCGGCCCTTCCTGGAACGGCTCGCCGGTCGGCGGACCGGCGAGGGCGACTGGCCGGGTGTGTCGGCGCTGCGTTCGCTCGAACCGGAACGGGCACGGGAACTGCTCGCCGCGCGCCTGCTCGACCGGGTGGCCGACATCCTCGGAGTGCCGGGCGAGGCGCTCGACACCCGGGCCCCGCTGCCGAGTATCGGGGTGGATTCCCTTGTCGCGGTGCGGATCCGGAACAGCGTGCAGCACGACACCGGTGCGCTGCTGCCGCCCTCGCTGCTGCTGCGCGGGGCCAGCATCGAGCAGGTGCGGGACTGGCTGGGCGCGACGGTGTTCGGCGAGGCCGCGGACACGCCCGGCGAGGTGCCGCTGCTGGTGCCACCGCGGGACGCGGCCGAGCGGCTGCTCGAGACGGTCGGCACCGAGGTGCTCGGCACCGAGATCGGCATGACCCAGCGCTGGACCGAGATCGCCGATGAGGCCGCGATGGAGGAGATCGCCGAGCGACTGACCAGGCGAAGCGATCACGTGGTCACCGTGGCCGCGCTGCGCGAGGCGGAGACCGTGGAGCGCGCCGCCGGGCTGGTGCGGGAACCGGAGACCCCGGACCAGCCGGTGCGGGTGCTGCGTGCGGGAACCGGATCCGGTCAGCCGCTTTTCCTGTTCCATCCCGGAGGCGGGGACACGCTCGTGTACCGGCAGCTGGTCGACCAGCTCGATCCGGATCTCGCGGTATACGGCTTCGACCGGCTGGACGGAAACCCGGACATCACCGACCGGGTCACGGTGTATCTGCCGCTGCTGCGTGAGATCCAGCCGCACGGGCCCTACCGGCTCGCCGGCTGGTCCTTCGGCGGCGCGCTGGCCTACGCGGTCGCTGCCCAGCTGGCGGCCGAGGGGGAGCGGGTCGAACTGGTCGCGATGATCGACACGCTGCTTCCGCTCCCGCTGCCGGATGGGCTCGACGAGGTGGGCATGCTCGAGCTGCGGTTCGCCAGATTCCGCGATGTGCTGCGGGCGAACTACGGGATGGAGATCGACATCCCGCACGAGCAGATCGCCCGGCTCGGCGAGGACGAGCAGGTGGACGCGATCATCGAGCACATCGAATCGCACGGGTTCATCAATGCCGAGGTCGCGCCCGCGATCATCCGGCACCAGCGGACCTCGTACGAGGATGTGCAAGCACTGCAACGGTTCCGCCCGCAGCACCTGTCCGCCCCCGTAGTGCTCTACAGCGCCACCGACCGGCAGGAGGACGGGATCCGCGACCCCATTTTCGACCGGCACGATCTGCCGAAGGGGTGGGACGAGGTGCTCGGCGAGGAATTGGAGATCGTGCCCACACCGGGGCATCACCTTTCCGTGCTCGATCCGCCGAATGTCAACAAGGTGGCCGAGCATCTGCGCGAACTCCTCGCCGGTCAGTCTTCTGGGAAAACCGCGGCGGAACGGAAGCCCTCCGGAATCGGGCGCTGAATTCGGCGATTCCGCCACTGTGCGCGGGGCCACCGTGGTCCGCCGCATTACCGGATTGCGCTGCGAAATAGCGGCGAGTTCACTGGTTCGCCCCGCGCTTGCTGGCTGTGAGATGCCCGTTAGGATACGAAACGTATCGAATACGAGCCGTATCGGAAATGGGGAACTCAGTGATCGAGCTGGCCAGCTCCCGCGAGGGGCACGGACGATGAACGAGTCGATTCCGGTGTTGATCGCGGATGCCCTGAGCCTCGGAACCAAGCGGGGCTGGGTGTTCAACGGCGTGGATCTCGTCGTGCCGACCGGATCGCTGACCGCGGTGGCCGGACCCTCGGGCAGCGGACGGACCATGCTGTTGCTGGCGCTCGCTGGACGCGCGAAGCCGAGCTCGGGAACGCTGCGGGTGCTCGACGAGCGGGGCAACGCGGAACTCCGGCGGTCCGCGGTCCGCGAGGCGGTCGCGGTCGCGCGGGTGACCGGCGCCGCCGAGCTGGAGCCGGACCTGCGGGTGATCGACCATCGCTCCGAGGCGGGGATGCTCGCCGGGAAACCCATCGACTACGAGTGGGCGGCCGGGGTGCTCGGGCTCAGCGTGGACGGGGCCGCCTTCGTCGGCGAACTCCCCGCCGATGACGCGACGCTGCTCGCCGTGGCACTCGCCGCCGCGGCCAAGCCGTCCGCGCTCGTCGTGGACGATGTGGACGCGCAGGTGACCCAGGCCCAGCAGGCGCGGATCTGGGCGGCACTCGCCGAACTCAGCGGATACGGCGTATCGGTCATCGCGAGCACACACTCAGCGGACATCGCGCGCCGCTACGGCGCGGCCGTCTGCGAACTCGGCGCAACCGAGGAGGGAATCAATGCGGGCGTTTAAGCTGGCATGGCAGGAGATCCGGCGGTTCCGCAAACCGCTGCAGCGGGCCGCGCTCGTGTTCATCGTGCTCGTCCCGCTGCTCTACGGCGGCCTCTATCTGTGGGCGAACTGGGACCCCTACGGCAAGCTCAACCAGATCCCGGTCGCCGTGGTGAACGAGGACAAGCCGGTGGACGTGCAGGGCCAGCACGTGGACGCGGGCAAGATCTTCACCGACGAGCTGCGCAACGACCGGATCTTCGACTGGCACTTCGTCTCGCGGGCCGAGGCCGACAACGGCGTGCACGACGGCAGCTACTACTTCAAGATCTCGGTACCGGAGGACTTCTCCCGCAAACTGGCCAGTGGGGCGAACGGCACCCCGCAGCGGGCGGGAATGCTGATCACGCTGGACGACGCGAACGGCTACATCGTCGGGAAGATGGCCCAGACGGTGCAGTCCGAGCTGCAGACCAAGATCAGCGCGGCCGCGGTCTCGGCGTATTTCCAGTCCGTGTTCGGGAACATGCAGCGGCTGCACGACGGCATCACCGACGCCTCGAAGGGCGCCGACCAGTTGCGCGACGGGCTCGGCAGCGCGCAAAAGGGCAGCGGGGACCTCGTCACCGGGCTGGACAAACTCAAGGCGGGGGCGGACAAACTGGCCCCGGGAGCCCAGCAGGTCGCCGACGGGGTCGGCACGATCAACGACCGGGTCGGCCCGGTGGCCAACCGGATCGCGGACTCGATCCCCGCGATCACCGGTACCGCGTCGACGGCGGCGAACGACGCGGCCACCCTCGCGGGCAAGGCCTCCGATGTGTCCAACCGGTTCTCCGGGAAACTGGACACCATCCAGGGGCGGATCACCCAGGTCGGGCAGAACCATCCCGAGGTGCAGTCCGATCCCGCCTATCAGCGGCTCGCCGAGATCGCCGGTGACCTCACATCCTCGGTGAACCAGGTCAACGCGACCGCGGGCACCGTGAAGAACCGCACCGCCTCGGTGGCCCAGGGCGCCTCCGCGGTCGCCGCGGACGCCCCGCAGCTGCAGGCACAGGTCAGTGGCGCGGCGGGCAAGCTGCAGCAGCTCTCCAACGGTGCCAAGGACGTGGCCAAGGGCGCGAGCGACCTGGACAACGGGATCGGCCAGGCCACTCCGGGCGCGAAGAGCCTCAATCAGGGGATCGGCACCCTGCACGGCGGGGCGGACAAACTGTCCAAGGGGCTCAAGGACGCGAAGGATCAGCTTCCGGTGCTGTCCTCGCAGCAGCAGCGGGACAACGCCGCCACGCTCGCCTCCCCGGTGGACGTGGCCACCGAGAACCTGCACCCGGCGGACAACTATGGCCGTGGGCTGACGCCGTTCTTCTTCTCCATCGCGCTCGTGGTCTTCGGTATCACCGCGTTCCTCGTGCTGCGCCCGATCTCCAAGCGCGCGCTGGCCAGCAAGGCGAACAGCTTCGTGGTCGCGTTCTCCGGTTATCTCCCCGCGGCCACCTGTTGTGTGCTCGCCGCCGTGCTCCTGGATGTGGTCGTCAGCCTCGGTCTCGGCCTGGATGCGCGATATCCGTGGGCCCTGCTCGGGATCATGGTGCTCGCCGCGGCCGCGTTCACCGCGATCGCACACCTGTGCCGGGTGGCGCTCGGCGGAGTGGGCAGCGCGGTGATCCTGATCCTGCTGTTGCTGCAGCTGACCACCTGCGCGGGCACCTATCCGGCGGAGACCCTGCCCGGGTTCTTCAGAGCGCTGCATCCGGTGCTGCCGATGAGCTATCTCGTCGAGGGACTGCGGGTGACCATCACCGGTGGGGACAACGCGCACCTGGTGCGCTCGGTGCTCGTGCTCGCCGGCTACCTGATCGCCGCGCTGGCCCTGAGCACCTTCCTCGCCAAGCGAAAACGCGAATGGAGCATCGCCAAGCTCAAGCCCGATCTGAGCATCTAGGCGAGCGAGAACCGAACAGTGAGCGCCCGTGCGACCGGAGCACGGGCGCTCACTGCTGTCTGCTGCCGGTTATTCGGTGGCCCGGTTATTCGGTGGCCAGCCGGACGCCGAAACCGATGAGCACGCAGCCGGTCACCGCGTCCAGCCAGCGGCGCACCCTGGCGCGGGTCAGCCAGCCGCGCATCCAGCGCAGCGCGGTGACCACCAGCAGCAGCCACACTAGGCCGAGCACCGCGTGCGAATAGGCGAGCAGCAGCGCGTCGAAGCCGGTCGTGCCGTTGCCGAGGAACTGCGGCAGCACCGAGAGGTAGAGGGTGAGCACCTTGGGATTGGTGATGTTGGACAGGAAACCCTGGCGGTAGGCCGTCCAGACCCGGGCGGTGGTACCGGTCTCGGCCGCGGGGGCGGTGTAGTTCCCGGCGATCGCGCTGCGCAGCGCCTGCACGCCGAGGAAGGCGAGATAGGCGATACCCGCCCAGCGCAGCGCGAGGAACACCGGCTCGCTGGCCACGATCAGTGCCCCGAGCCCGAGTGCCGCCGCGCTGCCCTGGATGAGATTGCTCGTGGTGATCCCGGCGCTCGCCGCTAGGCCCGCCCGCCGGCCACCGTGTAGCGAATGCTTCAGGATCAACGCGAAATCCGGCCCCGGCACGATGATCACCAGTACCGCGAGCGCGGCGAATGCCCCGTAGTTCTGCCATGTCACGCGCGCGATCCTAGTCCGGGTGATGCCGCCGGGCTGGCGGGAATCGGACCTCGCGGCAGCGCCCGAGGGCTCGCACGAGCAGGTCCTCGACCCCGGCGAGGCGCTCCTCGATGGATCGTACGCGCGCGCCGGTGTCGCCGAGGTCGTGCTTGACGCTCGGGACATCGCGCTTGAGCTCGCGAAGCTGGGTGTTCTGCTCCCGTTGGTTCTCGCCGAGCGCATTCACCGCGGTGAGGACCGCACGGTAGTCGGCACGCTCTGCCTCGAGCGCGGCGAGGCGAGCCTCCGACTCGGCGAGGGTTGCCGTCATGGGGCGTTCAGACCTGTCCCGGCTGACAGGCCTGTCCCTCTCGATTCCCTTCTCACCCAAAACCAGCATGCGCGCTTGATTTTATCTTGGCGCGCTGGCAGGCTCCCCGGAGAGCGGATGAGCTGAGGAACGGAGCGGCGATGCGCATCGAGGCGCTTCTCACCGACCTCGGGGCCGAGAGCGCCGAGGTGGATGCCATGGTCACCGGCCTTGATGCGGAGGGCTGGGCCATGCCGACCCCGGCGCCGGGCTGGACGATCAAGCATCAGATCGTGCACCTGGCCTGGACCGATGAGGTCGCGCGGTTCACCGCGACCGACCCTGCCGGGTTCACCGACTGGCTGCGGACGGTGACCGGGGACCTGGTCGACGAGGCGGCCGAACAGCGCGCCAAGGCCCCGTACACCGAGGCGCTCAGTGGCTGGCGGGCCGGGCGGGAGGCGCTGCACACCGCGCTCGCCGAACACGATCCGGACCGGAAACTGCCCTGGTTCGGCCCGCCGATGCGGGTCACCTCGATGGTCACCGCGCGGTTGATGGAGACCTGGGCGCACGGTCAGGACATCGCGGACACCCTGGGGATCGAGCGGGTGCCGACCGCGCGGCTGCGGCACGTCGCGCACATCGGGGTGCGGGCCCGCGACTATGCCTACCTCGTGCACGGGTTGACCGCGCCGGAGGAGCAGTTCCGCGTCGAACTGACCGCCCCGGACGGCGAGCGCTGGACCTGGGGGCCCGAGGACGCCGCCCAGCGGGTCACCGGCGACGCGCTCGGTTTCTGCCTGCTCGCCGCGCAACGCAGGCACCGGGACGACGTGGATGTGCGCGCCCAGGGAGCGGATGCGGCGCGCTGGCTGGAGATCGTCCAGGCCTTCGCGGGACCCGCGGGCCAGGGGCGTGCGGCGGGGCAGTTCGCATGACCCCGCAGCCACGCATGACCGAGGTGCTGCGGATCGGGAACGTGTCCGGCTTCTACGGTGACCGGTTCGACGCGGTCGCCGAGATGCTCGGCGGTGGCGAGATCGACGTGCTCACCGGGGACTACCTCGCCGAGCTGACCATGCTCATCCTCGGCCGGGACCGGATGGCGAACGAGAATCTGGGCTATGCCAAGACATTCCTGCGCCAGATGCGGGAAAGCCTCGGCCCGGCGCTCGCCCGCGGGGTGCGGATCGTGGTGAACGCGGGCGGGCTGAACCCGGCCGGTCTGGCCGCGGCGCTGCGTGAGCTCGCCGCCGAGCTCGGGCTGGAAGCGCGGATCGCGCACGTGGAGGGCGACGATCTGCGCCCGCGCGCCGCGGAGTTCGGCTTCGGTGAGCCGCTGACCGCGAACGCCTACCTCGGTTGCTGGGGGATCGTGGCCTGCCTCGAGGCGGGCGCCGATGTGGTCGTCACCGGCCGGGTCACCGACGCCGCGCTGGTGATGGGCCCGGCGGCGGCGCATTTCGGCTGGGGTACGACCGACTACGACCGGCTCGCGGGCGCGCTCGCCGCCGGACACGTGATCGAGTGCGGTACCCAGGCGACCGGGGGGAACTTCTCCTTCTTCACCGAGCTCGGCGACCTGCGCAGGCCCGGTTTCCCGATCGCGGAACTGCGGGCGGACGGGTCCAGCGTGCTGACCAAGCATCCGGGAACCGGGGGCGCGGTCACCACGGAAACCGTGACCGCGCAACTGTTGTACGAGATCGCCGAACCCGCCTACCGCAATCCGGATGTGACCGCGCGCTTCGACACGGTGCGGCTGCGCGAGCTCGCCCAGGACCGGGTGGAGCTTTCCGGAACGCGGGGCGAGGCACCGCCGAGGACCGTCAAGGTCTGCCTGAACACGCTCGACGGATTCCGCAACGCGATGACCTTCGTGCTGTGCGGGCTGGACATCGAAGCGAAGGCGGAACTGGTCGAACGGCAGCTGCGCGCCGAATTCCCGGATGACGAACTGATCTTCGACCTCGCCCGCACCGACCGGGCGGACGCGGAGACCGAGCAGCTCGCCTCCGCGCTGTACACCGCGACCATCCGCACTCCGGACCCGAAACGCGCCGACCGGTTCTCCAGGGCGGCCGTGGAGCTCGCGCTCGCCTCCTATCCCGGCTTCACCATGACCAGCCCGCCGGGGAAGGGTTCGCCGGTCGGGGTGTACACGCCCGGCTATGTGGACCGCGCGGCGATCCAGCAGTACGCCGTGCTGCCCGACGGTACCCGCGAACCGATCCCGCACCCCGTTGACGATCCCGGGGAAACCGTTGCGGGACAACCGGAAGCGGTGACCGAGCCGGTCGGCGGAGCGACGATCAGCGCCCCGCTCGGCCGGGTGCTCGGTGCCCGCTCCGGAGACAAGGGCGGGGACGCGAACCTCGGGGTGTGGGCGCGCGACGAACTCGGTTACCGCTGGATCTCCGGACACCTGACCGTCGCGCGGTTGCGGGAACTGCTCCCGGAGACCGCGGATCTGGAGATCGAGCGGTTCGAACTGCCCAATCTGCGCGCGCTGAACTTCGTGATCCACGGCCTGCTCGGCAAGGGGGTCGCCGCCTCGACCCGGTTCGATCCGCAGGCCAAATCGCTCGGCGAATGGTTCCGTTCGCGAGTCGCCGACATCCCGGAGGTTTTGCTGTGAACCCCTTCGAGACCGAGGAACGCACCCGGCTGCGGGAAACGGTGCGCACCTTCGCGCAGCGGGAAATCCTGCCGTACCAAGCGGAATGGGAGCGCGCGGGAGAACTGCCGCGGGCGCTGCACCGCGCCGCCGGCGAGGCGGGACTGCTCGGCGCGGCGTTCCCGGAGTCCGCGGGCGGCGGAGGCGGGGACGTCATCGACGGGCTCGTCGTCGCGGAGGAACTGGGCTATTCCGGAGCGGCGGGCGGGGTGCTCGCCTCGCTGTTCACCTGCGGGATCGCGCTGCCGCACATCATCAGCGCGGGGGATCCCGGGCAGCTGCGCGAGTGGTCGGCGCCCACCCTGGCGGGGGAGAAGATCGGCTCGCTGGCGATCACCGAACCGGACGGCGGCTCGGATGTGGCCGGGATCCGCACCACGGCCCGGCGCGAGGGCGAGCACTACATCGTCAACGGCGCCAAGACCTACATCACGTCCGGGACGCGCGCGGACTTCGTCACCACCGCAGTGCGCACCGGAAGTGAAGGGGCGCAGGGGATTTCGCTGCTGGTCGTGGAGAAGGGTACGCCGGGGTTCACGGTCAGCCGGAAACTCGCCAAGATGGGCTGGCATTCCTCGGACACCGCCGAGCTGTCCTATGTGGACGTACGGGTTCCCGCGGCCAATCTGGTCGGGGAACAGGACACCGGTTTCGCCCGGATCGCCGAGCACTTCGTCAGCGAACGGCTCAGCCTCGCGGTACAGGCCTATGCCGCGGCGCAACGGTGCCTCGACCTCACCGTGGAATGGGCCCGGCAGCGGGAAACCTTCGGCAAGCCGCTGATCAAACGCCAGACCGTGCGCCAGACGCTGACCGAGATGGCCCGGCGCACCGATGTCGCGCGCAGCTACACCAGGGATGTGGCGGCCCGGCACCTGGCCGGGGAGAACATGCTCGCCAAGGTCTGCTTCGCGAAGAACACCGCGGTGGAGGCGGGCGAGTGGGTGGCCAACCAGGCGGTGCAGCTGCACGGCGGGATGGGGTACATGGCCGAGTCCGAAGTGGAGCGTCAGTACCGGGACATGCGGATCCTCGGTATCGGCGGCGGCACCACCGAGATCATGACCGGGCTCGCGGCGAAACTGCTCGGCTACTAGAGGGGCGGCGGAAATGACCGTACTGAAATCGGGCGTGGACACCGAATCGGCGGAGTTCCTGGCGAATGCCGATGCGATGCGGGACAAGCTCGCCGAACTCGACACCGAGCACGCCAAGGCGCTCGCCGGGGGCGGGGAGAAATACCTCGAACGGCACCGCAAGCGCGGCAAACTCCTGGCCCGCGAACGGATCGAGCTGCTGCTCGACCGGGACGCGCCGTTCCTCGAGCTGTCCCCGCTCGCGGCCTGGGGCACCGACTACGCCGTCGGTGCGAGCGTGGTCACCGGGATCGGGCTCGTCTCCGGGGTGGAATGCCTGATCGTGGCCAACGATCCGACCGTGAAGGGCGGCGCCTCGAACCCGCACTCGCTGCGCAAAAGCCTGCGCGCGGCCGAGATCGCCAAACGCAACCGGCTGCCGCTGATCAACCTCGTGGAGTCCGGCGGGGCGGATCTGCCGACCCAGAAGGACATCTTCATCCCCGGCGGGGCCACCTTCCGCAATCTCACCCAGCTCTCCGCCGAGGGCATTCCGACGATCTCGCTGGTGTTCGGCAACTCCACCGCGGGCGGCGCTTATCTGCCGGGGATGTCGGACTACGTGGTGATGATCGCCGAACGCTCCAAGGTGTTCCTCGGCGGCCCGCCGCTGGTGAAGATGGCCACCGGGGAGGAGTCCGACGACGAATCCCTCGGCGGCGCGGAGATGCACGCGCGCACCAGCGGCCTCGCCGACTACCTGGCCACCGACGAACAGGACGCGATCCGCATCGGGCGGGACATCGTGTCCCGGTTGAACTGGCGCAAACGCGGCCCGGAGCCGGTCGCCTCGGTCCCGCCGCGGTTCGCCGAGGAGGAACTGCTCGGGATCGTGCCCCCGGATCTCAAGGTTCCCTTCGATCCCCGGGATGTGCTGGCCCGCCTCGTCGACGGCTCGGAGTTCGACGAGTTCAAGCCGCTGTACGGGACGAGCCTGGTCACCGGCTGGGCGCGGCTGCACGGCTATCCGATCGGGGTGCTCGCCAACTCCCGCGGGGTGCTGTTCAGCGAGGAATCGCAGAAGGCCACCCAGTTCATCCAGCTGGCCAACCAGTCGGACACCCCCTTGCTGTTCCTGCACAACACCACCGGCTACATGGTCGGCAAGGAGTACGAGCAGGGCGGGATCATCAAGCACGGTGCGATGATGATCAACGCGGTGTCCAACTCGAAGGTCCCGCATCTGTCCGTGCTGATGGGGTCCTCGTACGGCGCCGGGCACTACGGGATGTGCGGGCGCGCCTATGATCCGCGGTTCCTGTTCGCCTGGCCGAGCGCGAAATCCGCGGTGATGGGGCCCGCGCAGCTGGCCGGGGTGCTCTCCATCGTGGCGCGCGCGGCCGCGCAGGCGCGCGGGGCGGAGTACCGTGAGGAGGACGACGCCGCGATGCGCGCCGCGGTCGAGGCGCAGATCGAGGCGGAATCGCTGCCGATCTTCCTTTCCGGAATGCTCTACGACGACGGGGTGATCGACCCCCGGGACACCCGCACGGTGCTGGGGTTGTGTCTCTCCGCCATCCACAACGCGCCCGTGGCGGGTGCCCGTTTCGACGGCGCCGGGTTCGGCGTCTTCCGGATGTGATGACCATGCTGGGAAAGGTTCTTGTCGCCAACCGCGGGGAGATCGCCCGCCGGGTGTTCGCCAGCTGCGCCAAACT
This sequence comes from Sciscionella sediminilitoris, assembly GCF_000737195.2. Lineage (GTDB taxonomy): Bacteria > Actinomycetota > Actinomycetes > Mycobacteriales > Pseudonocardiaceae > Sciscionella > Sciscionella sediminilitoris. The sequence goes on along the minus strand of NZ_JALM01000038.1, from coordinate 27,801 downwards.
CGGCATCGGCACCGTCGCCGTCTATTCCGATGCCGACGCCGAGGCACCGCACGCCACCGAGGCGGACGTCGCCGTGCGGCTGCCCGGATCCTCGGCCGCGCAGACCTATCTGCGCGCGGACCTGTTGCTGGAGGCGGCCCGCGCGGCCGGGGCGGACGCGGTCCATCCCGGATACGGTTTCCTTTCGGAGAACGCGGAATTCGCGGCCGCGGTCGCCGACGCCGGGCTGTGCTGGATCGGGCCGGACGCCGAGGCGATCGCCGCGATGGGCTCGAAGGTCGAAGCCAAGCGGATCATGGCCGAGGCCGGGGTGCCGGTACTGACCGAGCTCGATCCGGAACAGGCCACCGAGACGGATTTCCCCTTGCTGGTCAAGGCTTCCGCCGGAGGCGGCGGGCGCGGAATGCGCGTGGTGCGGGATCGGGCGGGCCTCGCCGAGGCGATCGCGCTGGCCCGGACCGAGGCCGAATCCGCCTTCGGGGACGGCACCGTGTTCTGCGAGCCGTACCTGGAGAACGGGCGGCACATCGAGGTCCAGGTGCTCGCGGACGGCCACGGCACGGTGCTCGCGCTCGGCGAACGGGAATGCTCCATCCAGCGCAGGCACCAGAAAGTACTCGAGGAAGCGCCCTCCCCGCTGGTGGAGCGGACCGAGGGAATGCGCGAACGACTGTGCGCCGCGGCCCGCGCGGCCGCCGAGGCGATCGGCTACGTGGGCGCGGGCACCGTGGAATTTCTCGCCGACGACCAGGGCCGGTTCTACTTCCTGGAGATGAACACCCGGCTGCAGGTCGAGCACCCGGTCACCGAATGCGTCACCGGTCTCGATCTGGTCGACTGGCAGCTGCGGATCGCCGAGGGCGCGCGGCTGGGCCCCGAACCGCCGCCGATCCGCGGGCACGCCATCGAGGTCCGGCTCTACGCCGAGGACCCGGCCGCGGACTACGCGCCGCAGTCGGGCACCCTGCACGCCTTCACGATCCCCGGGGTGGACAGCGAGTTCGCGGTTCCGCCCAATCAGGGTCTGCGGCTGGACGCCGGGGTACGCGCGGGGTCGGTCGTCGGGGTGCACTACGACCCGATGCTCGCGAAGCTGATCTGCCGGGCGCCGAATCGCACCGAGGCCGCGCGCAGGCTGGCGAACGCCTGCGCGCGGGCGAGTATCCACGGCCTGCGCACCAACCGCGATCAGTTGGTCCGGGTACTCCGCGATCCGGATTTCCTCGCCGGGGAGACCGACACCGCGTTCCTGGGCACACACGAGGTCAACGCCCCGCTGGCCACGCCCGAGACCGTGCGTCACGCGGCTCTGGCCGCCGCGCTCGCCGAGGCCGCGGCGCAGCGCTCGGCCGACCTGGTGCTCGGCGCGCTGCCGAGCGGCTGGCGCAATGTGCCCTCGGTTCCGCAACACCGCGTCTACCGGTACGGCGACACCGAATACGAGGTCGGCTATCAGCTGACCCGGTCCGGCCTGCGCGCCGAAGGGTACGATCAGGTGCGGCTCTGCTCGGCAAGCGAAACCGAAGTGGTGCTGGAGATCTCCGGGCTGCGCACCGTGTTCCGGATCGGCCGATTCCCCGGACAGCACAGCGGTGAACAGGATGATCCCGGACTGCTCGGGGTGGATTCCGCACTCGGCTCGGTCTCGCTCACCCCGGTGCCGCGGTTCACCGAGCCCGGCACCGATCTGCTGCCCGGTTCGCTGCTGGCCGAGACGCCGGGAACCGTGGTGCGCCTCGCGGTGTCCACTTCGGACAAAGTGAAGGCGGGTGATCCCTTGCTGTGGCTCGAGGCGATGAAGATGCAGCACCAGATCCGCGCCCCGCACGACGGGACCGTCGCCGAGCTGCGGGTCAGCGAAGGGGATCAGGTCGACGTGGGAATGACGCTCGCCGTAGTCGTGCCGGAAGGAGAATCGGAATGAATGCCACCGCGAATTTCCAGGAATCGGAGGAACGCCTCGCGCTGCGCAAGGCGGTCGCCGATTTCGTGAAGGGCTACGGCCCGGAGTACTACCTGGAGAAGGCACGGGCCAACCAGAACACCGAGGAACTGTGGTCTGCCGCGGGAAAGCTCGGCTATCTCGGAGTGAACGTCGCCGAGGAATACGGTGGGGGAGGCGGCGGCATCGGTGATCTGGCCGCGGTGCTCGAGGAACTCGCCGCCGGTGGCTGCCCGCAGCTGATGATGGTGGTCTCCCCGGCCATCTGCGCCACGATCATCGGCCGGTTCGGCACCGATGAGCAGAAGAGCGAATGGCTTCCCGGATTCGCCGACGGCACCTTCTCGATGGCGTTCGGGATCACCGAGCCCGACGCCGGATCGAATTCCCACAAACTGCGCACGATCGCCAAGAAGGACGGCGACGATTATCTGCTCACCGGCCAGAAGGTGTTCATCTCCTGTGTGGACGCCGCCGATGCGGTACTGATCGTGGGGCGGATGTCGGACGAGGCGACCGGGAAACTGCGGCCCGCCCTGTTCGCGGTACCGACCGACGCGCCCGGATTCACCGCCACCCGCATCGAGATGGACATGGTGATGGCGGACAGTCAGTTCCAGTTGTTCCTCGACGAGGTGCGGCTGCCCAAGAAGGCACTGATCGGGGAGGGGAGTGCCGCGCTCGCCGCCCTGTTCGCCGGGCTCAACCCGGAGCGGATCATGGCCGCCTCGCTGGCCATCGGCTCCGCGCGGCTCGCGCTGGACAAGGCCGTGGAGTACGCGAACAACCGCAAGGTCTGGGATGTGCCGATCGGGGCGCACCAGGCGCTGGCGCACCCGCTCGCGGAGCGCAAGATCGAGATGGAACTCGCCAAGCTGATGACCCAGAAGGCCGCCGCGCTCTACGACGCGGGCGACGACATGGGTGCGGGCGAGGCGGCGAACATGGCCAAGTACGCCGCCGCCGAGATGAACGTGAAAACCGTGGAATCCGCCGTGCAGACCCTCGGCGGGAACGGACTGACCGTCGAGTACGGGCTCGGGGCGATGCTCGCGAGTTCCCGGCTGGCCAGGATCGCGCCGATCAGCAGGGAGATGGTGCTCAACTTCGTCTCCGAACACACCCTCGGGCTGCCGAAGTCGTACTGATCATGACGGCCCCGCAACAGGAACGGAGCAAGGCGACCCGGCTGCGGTTGCTCGAGGCCGCCGTGGACTGCCTTGCCGAGAAAGGCTGGAGCGGGACCACGGTGGCCATCGTGGCCCGCGCCGCCGGGGTGTCGCGGGGCGCGGCGCAGCATCACTTCCCGACCCGGGAGGATCTCATCGCCGGGGCGCTGGAGTTCGCCACCGAGACCCAGCTCATCGAGAACAGGGCGCGGGCGGCCACGCTGCCCGAGCACGGGCTCACCCGGGTCGAGGCCGTGGTGAACATGCTCGTGGACATCTACGTCGGCCCCTATTTCCGGGCCGCGCTGCAGGTCTGGGTCGCCGCCTCCGCCGATCCCTCGCTGCACGCCAGGGTGCAGCCGCTCGAGGCCCGGCTCGGGCGCGCCATCCACCACGTCGCGGTCGAGCTGCTGCGCGCCGATGAGCGCAAGCCGGGAGTGCGCGAGACCATCCAGGGCACCCTCGACATGGCCCGCGGGTTCGGGCTGGCCACGGTGCTCGGCGACGACAGTGCCCGGCGGCGGCCGATCGTGCGGCAATGGGCCAGGGTGCTGGCCGGAGTACTCGGCGAGCAGTGATCCGGACGAACCTCTTGACGCGCCGGGCGCACGCCCTATACTCAACTTATCGGTTGATAAACCGGAAGGTTGAAAATCAATGCAGGACGATCTGAGTGCGGTGTTCGCGGCACTCGCCGACCCGACCAGAAGGGCGATCCTCGCCCGGCTACGGGATGGCGAGGCGACGGTGAACGAGCTCGCCGAGCCGTTCGCCATGAGCACCCAGGCGATCTCCAAACACCTCAAGATCCTGGAGAACGCGGGCCTGATCACCCGTGGCCGGACCGGACAGGCCCGGCCACGCAGGCTCGCGGCCGGACCGCTGCGCGAGGTCGCGCTGTGGGCCGGGGAGTACCGCCGGTTCTGGGGCGAACGCTACGACGCCCTCGACGACCTCCTGCGCGAGCTGAAAGAAGAAGGCCATGGATGACAAGCTGGTCGTGAGCACCCCATCGGACACGGAGATCCTGCTGGTCCGCGAATTCGACGCCCCGCCCGCGCTGGTGTTCGCCGCGCACAGCAAGGCGGAATACCTCGAACGGTGGTGGGGAAGGGGTAACCCGCTCGATGTGGAAATCGACTTCCGGGTCGGCGGGAAATACCGGTTCGTGGAGCACGCGGACGGCGAGGAGCACCCCTTCCGGGGTGAGTTCCTGGAGATCGTGCCGGACGAGAAGATCGTGCAGACTTTCGAGTACGAGCCGATGGCTCATCTCGGCTCGCCGTGTGTGAACACGCTCGAACTCATCGGCTCCGGCGGCCGGACCACGCTGCGGACCACCGCGAAGTTCGAGACCACCGAGCAACGGGACGGGATGCTGCGGTCCGGCATGGAGGACGGGGCGGGACAGTCGCACCGGGCCCTGGACACGCTGCTCGCGGAGCTCCAGAACGCATGAGTGCACTTATGCGCATATCTGAATGGCTCAGTTAGGGTGGTGGCGTGCAGCCACCACCCCTGACCTTCGCCGGGGCGCTGAGCTCCTGGCAGTTCGACCCGGTGCCGATCGCGCTGATCCTGCTGCTCGGCGGTTGGTACCTGCTGCGGGTGCGCCGCTACCGGCGCGGCGGAGCACGCTGGCCCGGCTCGCGCACCCTGTGGTTTTTCCTCGGACTGCTGGTCTACGCGCTCGTCACGCTCTCCGCGATCGCCGTGTACGACCGGGTGCTGTTCTCCGCGCGGGCACTGCAGATCGTGGGCCTGCTGATGATCGTCCCGCAGCTGTTCGCGCACGGACTGCCGCTGACCCTCGCCCGGGACACCGCGAGCCCGGCGGGGCGGCGGATCGGGAGCACGGTGCTGCACCACCGCCTGACCGAGCTGATCACCCATCCGATCGTCGGGCTGCTCGTGCTGCTCGGCCTGCCGATCGCGCTGTACGCGACCGGGTGGTACGCGGCGAGCCTCACCGACAGCGTGATCGCCGAGCTCACCCGGTTTGCCTTGCTCGCCGGTGGATTCCACTACTTCTGGACCCGGCTGCAGCGCGATCCGGTGCCCAAACCGTACGCGCAGTACATCACCACCTGGTTGACCTTCGCCGACATCATCCTGGACGCGATCGTGCCGCTGGCCATGATCACCATGCCCGGCCTGGTCGCGGAGGAGTACTACACCGCGCTCGGCCGGGACTGGGGCATCAGCCTGCGGATGGACCAGGTCACCGGGGCCGGGCTGTTGTGGTTTCTCGGCGACCTCGCCGGGCTGCCGTTCCTGCTGCTTTCGCTGCAACAGCTGCGCCGCAGGGACCGCGCGGACACCGAGGCGATCGACGCCGAACTGGACGCGCTCGAACCCGAACAGCGCGTCGCCGAAGGGCGGGTGCGCCCGTGGTGGGAGGAGGACGAGTCAGTGGCCGAACACTTCGGCTGGCGCCGCTAGTCCAGGGTGATCAGGGAGCGGGCTCCGGTTCCTTCGCGCATCCGGTCGAAGGCCGCTTCCACGTCCTCGAGCCCGATCCGGTGGGAGACGAGCGGTTCCAGGTCGAGCCGCCCGGCCCGGATCTGTTCCACGAGCAGCGGGATGTCGCGGTCCGGATCGCCGGAGCCGTACACCGAGACCGCCATGGTGCGCGCGAAGTGGTAGATCTCCAGTGCGCTGACGCTGAACGGATCGTCCGCGCGGCCGGCCCCGACCACGGTGACCGTACCGCCCCGGCGCAGCGCTCCCCACGCGGAGCGGATCGTGGCCGCGCGCCCGACGCATTCGAAGGCGTGATCGGCGCCCCGGCCACCGGTCATGGCCCGCACCTCGCGGCCGTATTTGCCGGAGCCGTCCAGGAAGTGTGTCGCGCCCATCCGCATGGCCAGGTCCCGCTTGGCCTCGCCGATGTCCACCGCGATGATCGGCGCCGCGCCCGCGATCCGCGCGCCCGCGATGGTGGACAGCCCGATCCCGCCGAGCCCGACGACCACCACCGACTGGCCCGGGCGCACCTGCGCGGTGTTGCGCACCGCCCCGGTCCCGGTGAGCACCGCACAGCCGAGCAGCGCCGCGACATCCAGGGGAACCTCCTCGGCGAGCGGGACGACCGCCTCCTCGGTGAGCACCACTTCCTCGGCCATGCCCCCGATGCCGAGGGTGCTGGTGACCGCGGTGCCGTCGCGCAGGGTGGCGCGGGACGGCGTGCTGGAGACGCCCTCGTTGCGCACGCACAGCCACGGCTCGGCGTTCACGCAGAACCAGCAGCTCCGGCAGGGTGGTGCCCAGTTCAGCACCACTCGGTCCCCGGAACGCACCCGGGAGACCTCGGAACCGGTCTCGAGCACGGTCCCCGCGGCCTCGTGCCCGAGCACGAGCGGGTATTCGGGTTTGAAGGTGCCGTTGAGCATCGACAGGTCCGAATGGCACACCCCGGCCGCGGCGATGCGCACCCGCACTTCCCGCGGTCCGGTCTCCGGGACCACGATCTCCTCGGTGTGCACCGGCTGGTCCAGACCGGTCGCGATGACTGCTCGTACCACGCGTGCTCCTGTTCGCCGCCCTCGCGATTGGCTTGATGATGATACAGCGCGATTAGTCTTGATCATGACACAGCGAAGGGAGTTCCGGCGTGCTCGAGAAGGACATGTTGGACGGGATTTGCGTTGTGGCGCTTGAACAAGCCGTCGCCGCCCCGTTCGCGAGCAGGCAACTGGCCGACCTCGGCGCGCGGGTGATCAAGGTGGAGCGCCCGGACACCGGGGATTTCGCGCGCGCCTACGACACCACCGTGCACGGGCAGTCCAGCCATTTCGTGTGGCTCAACGGGGGCAAGGAATCGATCTGCCTCGACCTCAAGGACGCGGGGGAGCGCGCGGTACTCGACGCGCTGCTCGACCGGGCCGATGTGTTCCTGGCCAATCTCGCCCCCGGAGCCCTGGACCGGCTCGGCCTCGGTGCGCAGACCCTGCGGGAGCGGTACCCGCGGCTGGTCGGGTGCACCATCTCCGGCTACGGGCAGGACGGGCCCTATCGCGCGAAGAAGGCCTACGACCTGCTCGTCCAGTGCGAGGCCGGGCTGCTCTCGATCACCGGAAGCGAGGACTCGCCCGCGAAGGCCGGGATCGCGGTCGCCGATATCGCCGCCGGGATGTACGCCTATTCCGGGGGGCTCGCCGCCCTGTTCCGCAGGGAGCGCACCGGACGGGGCGAGGTCTTCGAGGTCGCCATGCTCGACGCGCTCGCCGAGTGGATGGGGTTCCCGCACCTGTTCGCCGGATACGGGGGCAGCCCGCCGCCGCGCAACGGCGCCCGGCACGCCTCGATCTCCCCGTACGGGCCCTACCGGGTCGGCGACGGCGGCACCGTGTTCATCGGGGTGCAGAACCAGCGCGAATGGCGGCTGCTCTGCGAGCGAGTGCTCGGTGATCCGGGACTGGCCGAGGATCCGCGGTTCGCCGCCAACACCGACCGGGTGCGCGCCGATGCCGAACTGACCGAGGTGCTCGAGGCCGCGCTCGCCGGACTGGACACCGGGCGGGTGGTCGCCCTGCTCGACGAGGTGGGCATCGCGAACGCCCTGATGCGCGATCTCGCCTCGTTCGCCGCGCATCCCCAGCTGTCCGCTCGCTCGCGCTGGGCGAGCCTGTCCACCCCGCACGGCGCGGTGGACATCGTCCGTCCGCCGGGGACCGGACCGGATTGGCAGCCGGGCGCGGTGCCGGAGCTGGACGCGCACGGTGCCGCGATCCGCGCGGAGCTCGGGCTATCCCGCTGAAAGAGCCGGTAGGTCGAAGACGAGCTCGGGGCGCGGCCAGTCGATCCTGGGCGGGCGCGGCGGGACCGTGCCGATCTGCCGGGCGCCCATCCGCCGGTAGAACGCCGCGGCGGGCGGATGGGAGACGACCCGTACCGCGGTCATGCCGCGCTGTGCGGCCCGGTCGAGCAGGTGGGTCACCAGGCGGGCACCGATCCCGAGGCCCTGCGCGGAGTCGGTGACGAACAACAGGTCGAGTTCCGGTGGCTCCGGGATCAGGCTGGAGAAGCCGAGGATCTCCTGCCCGGACAAGGCGAGGTGGGTGGGGTTCCGGGCGAGGTATTCCGGCGTAAGCTGGTAGCCCTCCAGTATCGCGGCGTACCCGCCTCGATAGGCCGAGGATGCGTGCATCAGCGCGGTCAGCGGCTCGGCATGGTCCGGTTCCGCGGCGACGATGCTGATCGGAGTCACGATGAGCATCGTAGGTGGGCCGGGGCACCGGATCCGTCAAGCGTTAGGGTGACCGCGCACAGCAGCGGATCCGGATGAGGGAGGGCACGTGCGCAGGCGCAGGCTCGTGGTTCTCGCCGCGTCGGCGGGCGTGCTCGCGGTCGTGGCGACGGGATGCAATGACCGGGCGAACCGGGATCTGAACGAGTATTCCACCGCGGAACCGGCGGCTCCTGGCCCGGTGAAGGCGAGCGCGCCGAGTTCGACCCCGGTCAGTCCGGTGAACGAGGTTCGCACGGACGTCACCCTGCGCCCGGCCGATGTGCGCGAGGAAGGTGTGCGCCAGGCGGCAGCCGATCCGGCTCCGCGACTGCCCGACTGCCTCGCCAGGGACGCCGGACGCGCCGAACCGGTGGCGGCGTGGAGTTACCCGACCGGTTCGAAGATCTACCAGTACGTGTTCACCGGCCGGCTCGCCGCGCACGACTGCGGAGGTGGGCTCGCCGTCTCCGCCCAGTCCGGCCTCGACCGGCAGCAGAGCTGGTGCACCGCGAAGGACTGCGGATTCGCCGGAGCACGGGCCGGAACCCTGAGCGTGGTGCTCGTGGAGGCGAAGCAGCGGTCCAAGGCCGCCGAGGCCGTGCAGCGGCTCGCCCCGGCTGTCACGGCGCGGCTTTCCGCAGGCTGAGCCACCGCTCGAGGGCCGCGCGGCCGTCGGTGACGAACGGGGTGGCCGGATCCTCGAGCATCGCGCGCAGTTCCGGGAGGGTGCGCCAGCCGCCGTCCCGGACCTCCTCGGGCTGCCAGGTGAACGGCCCGTCGGTGCGCGCCTCGAAACAGTGACAGTGGCAGCGCGTCGGTTCGAACCGGAAACTGAACAGCGGCTCCAGGGACACCCCGCGCACCCCGAGCTCCTCGGCGAGTTCCCGGCGCGCGCCCTCGGCAACGGATTCGCCCGCCGCGAGCACCCCGCCCGCCCAGCAGTCGAAGAGGCCGGGGAACACGTCCTTGGTGAAGGTGCGCTGGTGTACGTAGATCCGGGTGCCGTCGACCGAGCGCGGGAGCACGAAGGTCGCCGCGTGCCAGAGTCTGCGCGCCCGCATCACCGAACGCGGGGCGGAACCGTCCGGGAGCCCGTCCTCGGTGAACAGCGCCACCTGTTCGTCAGCCATACCCGCAAGGTTCTCAGATTCGCCTGCGCAGCACGGGCCGTTTCGGGGTACGCCGCGCGACCTCGGTGAACCCGGAACCGAGCAGCAGGCTGACCCACCCGTGGTAGGCGTGGTCCGGGTGCACCGGTCCCAGCGTGTCGTCGACCGGGTAGGCCTCGACGCAGGAGCCGCCCTGTTCTCGGGCGTACTCGAGCGCGCCGCGCACCAGTTCCCGGGCCACTCCGGTGCCGCGCGCTTCGCGTGGCACGAACAGACAGGTCAGTGCCCAGACCGGGGTGTCGTCCACGGGCTTGGCCACCGGGGAGCGGTCCAGCCGGGGAAACTGTTCGCGCGGGGCGATGGAAACCCAGCCGACCGCGGTCCGGTCCCGGTAGGCGAGCAGTCCGGGAGCGGCGCCCTGCTCGGCGAGCGAGCACAACGCCGCCCGGTTGCCCCGGTCCCCGTTGTCCCGCAGCTCGCGGGAACTCAGCCGGAAGAACATGCACCAGCAGCCGCGTACCGCACCGGGCCGGTCGAGCAGGAACTCCACATCCGGCCATGTGGCGGCGTCGGCGGGACGGATCGTGATCGCGGTGTCCGTGGTCATCCCGGTTGCCTCCCCAGTAGGCGATGTGGTGGATGGTAACCGTCGCCGAACGCCGTAGGGTGGTGGCATGCGGCGGATCATCGGCACAGAGGTGGAATACGGCATCGCGGTCCCCGGCGACTCGAATGCCAATCCGGTCCTGACGTCGACGCAGGTGGTGCTCGCCTACGCGGCGGCTGCGGACATCCCGAGGGCACGGCGGGCCCGCTGGGACTACGAGGTGGAGTCACCGCTGCGCGATGCGCGCGGATTCGATCTCGGCGCGCCCGGCTCCTCCGGTCAGGACCAGGACAACGACGACCTCGGTGCGGCCAACGTGATCCTCACCAACGGCGCCCGGCTCTACGTCGACCACGCGCACCCGGAGTACTCCGCGCCCGAGGTCACCAATGCCCGCGACGCGGTCATCTGGGACAAGGCGGGCGAGCGGATCATGGAGGAGGCCGCGATCAAGGCGGCCACCGTTCCCGGGCAGCCACAGCTGCAGCTGTACAAGAACAACGTGGACGGCAAGGGGGCCAGTTACGGAACGCACGAGAACTACCTGTGCGGCCGGAAAACCCCGTTCACCGCGATCATCGCCGGGCTGACCCCGTTCTTCGTCTCCCGCCAGGTGGTCACCGGATCGGGCCGGGTCGGCATCGGGGTCGCCGGGGACGGTGAGGGTTTCCAGCTGTCCCAGCGCGCCGACTACATCGAGGTCGAGGTCGGCCTGGAGACCACGCTCAAGCGCGGCATCATCAACACCCGCGACGAGCCGCACGCCGATGCGGACAAGTACCGCAGGCTGCACGTGATCATCGGCGACGCGAACCTCGCCGAGTACTCCACCTACCTCAAGGTCGGCACCACCGCGATCGTGCTCGACCTGATCGAGAGCGGGGTCCGCTTCGACCATCTGCGGCTGGCCGACCCGGTCCGCGCGGTGCGCACGATCAGCCACGACCCGAGCCTCAAGGCCACCGTGGAACTGGCGAACGGGCGCAAGTTCACCGGCCTCGACCTGCAGAACGCCTACTACGAGCTGGCCGAGGAGCACCTGGACCGCTCCGACCACGCCTCGGCCGAGGTGCTGCGGGTGTGGGGCGAGGTGCTGGAGGACCTGGCCAAGGACCCGATGGAGTGCGCGGACCGGCTGGACTGGCCCGCGAAGCTGCGCCTGCTGGAGGGCTACCGCGCCCGGGACGGGCTCGGCTGGGCCTCCGGGCGGCTGCAGATGGTGGACCTGCAGTACTCCGACGTGCGCCTGGGCAAGGGCTTGTACAACCGGCTGGTCACCAGGGGTTCGATGAAGCGCATCGTCAGCGAGCAGGAGGTGCTCGACGCGGTCACCTCGCCGCCCGAGGACACCCGCGCCTATTTCCGCGGCCGCTGCCTCGAGCGCTACGCGAACTCGATCGCCGCCGCATCGTGGGATTCGGTGATCTTCGATATCGGAAGGGAATCTTTGGTGCGCATCCCGACCCTGGAGCCGCTGCGTGGGACGAAATCGCACGTCGGAGGCCTGATCGAGGGTTCGGAGACCGCCGAGGACCTGCTGAAGGCACTGACCGACAACTGAAGACGACGGTTCGAGGGTGTAGGTCCTTGTCGGTCCCCCTCGGTACTGTCTTGGTAGTAACTCGGAACGACCGGGAGGGCGCGATGGCGCAGGAACAGACGACCCGCCAGGGCGGCGGCGACGGTGACGACGAGGTCGAAGGCGGCGGTGCGGCCGGTCAGGAGCGGCGTGAGCAGCTCGGCGACGACACGGACGCGATCCTGGACGAAATCGACGACGTACTCGAGGAGAACGCCGAGGACTTCGTGCGCGCGTACGTGCAAAAGGGCGGCGAGTAGGGCCCGCGAGCGCGGGAGTTTCGGCAAGATCACCGGTAAGCACCAGTCATAAGGGAGCACATGCAGAGCAGTTCGCGGCCGCAGGCGCCGACCGGTCCGCTGTCCGCGGCGTACATGAGCACGGCTACCTCCTCGTTCAGCGAGTTCCTCGCCACGCAGGCACCGGACCTGTTGCCCGGTGCGCGCGGCCTGGCGGAGATGTCCTCGGGGCTCGGCAAGCAGGAGGTCACGCACGGCACCACGATCGTCGCGCTCAAGTTCAACGGCGGGGTGCTGCTCGCCGGGGACCGCAGGGCGACCTCGGGCAACCTGATCGCCCAGCGGGACATCGACAAGGTGTTCGTGACCGACGCGTACTCGGCGGTCGCCATCGCCGGTGTCGCGGGCCTCGGTCTGGACATCGTCCGGCTCTACACGGTCGAGCTCGAGCACTACGAGAAGATCGAGGGCGTCGCACTGTCCCTGGACGGCAAGACGAACAAGCTGGCGACCATGGTCCGGAGCAATCTGGAGATGGCCATGCAGGGGCTCGCGGCCGTGCCCCTGTTCGTCGGCTTCGACACCGAGGCGGCCGATCCGGCCCGCGGCGGGCGGATCGTGTCCTTCGAGGCGATCGGCAGCCGCTACGAGGAACACGGCGGCTACCACGCGATCGGCTCCGGTTCGCTGTTCGCGAAGTCGGCGCTGAAGAAGCTCTACGACGCGGACGCGGATGCCGAGACCGCGGTGCGGCACGCCGTCGAAGCGCTCTACGACGCGGCCGACGACGACTCGGCGACCGGGGGACCGGACCCGGTGCGCGGGATCTACCCCACCATCGCGACCGTGACCGCCGAGGACGGCGCCGTGAAGCTGCCCGAGGAACAGGTCCAGGCGGTCGCCGAAGCGGTCGTCGCCGACCGGCGCGAGCGCGGCGAGTGAGGGCGGGGCGCGTGCCGGAATCTGGAATCTGGGGCGATCGACCACACGACCCGGTCACCGAAGGGGGTAGTAACTCATGAGCGAGCTTGCGAGCGAATCAAGGACACAGCAGTCTTGGCGAATGACCAAGCCGAGCGTTAGCGAGGTGCGGTCATGAGTATGCCGCTGTACGCCTCGCCGGAACAGTTGATGCGGGAGCGCTCCGAGCTCGCGCGCAAGGGAATCGGGCGCGGGCGCAGCGTCGTGGTGCTCTCCTACGCGGGCGGAGTGCTGTTCGTCGCGGAGAACCCCTCGACCACCCTGCACAAGGTCTCGGAGATCTACGACCGCATCGGGTTCGCCGCGGCAGGCCGCTATTCCGAGTACGAGGCGCTGCGCCGGGGCGGGATCAAACAGGTCGACATGTGGGGATTCGCCTACGACCGCAGGGATGTGTCCGCGCGCCAGCTCACCAACGTGTACGCGCAGACCCTCGCGGCGATCTTCACCGAGCAGCTCAAGCCCTACGAGGTCGAGCTGTGCATCGCCCAGGTCGGCACCGAGTACGGCGGTGACGAGCTCTACCGGGTCACCTACGACGGATCGGTCGTGGACGAACCGCGGTTCCTGGTCATGGGCGGCCAGACGGAACCGATCTCGGCGAAGCTGGGCGAGACCTACGCGGAGAACATGGATCTGGCGCACGCCGTGGATGTGGCCGTGCGCGGTCTCGGCGCTGCCGCGAGCGGCAACGGCGGGACGAGTGCGACCGGTAACGGTGGACCCAGCACGGCGAAGCCGAGCGGAACCGGGCTTCCCGAGCTGGACAAGCTGGAGGTCGCGGTGCTCGACCGGCAGCGGAGCAGGCGCACCTTCCGCCGGATCACCGGCGCGGCGCTGACCGGGCTGCTGCCTTCCGCGGACACGAGTGACGCCGAGGAGAAACCGGAGAGCGAGGGCGGCGGCGAGGCATGACCCTCGCCAGCCATTTCGTCGAACGGTTCCTCCGGCTTCCCGCACCGCACACCCGTGAGGTGAACGTGCACCGGGATCAGCGCATCCCGATGCCGGACGGCGTGGTGCTGCTCGCCGATCACTGGACGCCCGCGCACGCCCCGGGGGAGCTGCCGACCGTGCTGGTCCGCTGCCCCTATGGGCGCAGCGGTCCGATGATCGACAACGGCATCGGGCGGGTGTTCGCCGAGCGTGGCTTCCAGGTGCTCGTGGTCAGCACCCGGGGCACCTTCGGTTCCGGTGGAGAGTTCGCACCGCAGGTCAACGAGCGCGAGGACGGGCTCGCGGTGCTGGACTGGCTGGAGCGGCAGCCCTGGTACGACGGCCGGGTCGTGCTGTTCGGGCCGAGCTACCTCGGGTTCACCCAGTGGGCGATCGCCGCGGACGCCCCGCAGGTCAAGGCGATGGTGCCGCAGGTGACCTCGGCGCGGCTGACCATCGGGTTCACCCGGCCCTACTCGCTGGACGGGCTGTTCCGCTGGTCGGTGCAGACCGCGACCCAGGAGCAGTCCTTCGCGTTGCTGCGCAGCCGGTTGCGCGAGCGCGCGGTGGTCCGGGCGATGAACACCGCCCCGCTCGGCGAGGCGGACCTGCGGGTGCTCGGCCGCCGGTGGCCGTTCTTCGCCGAGACCCTCGCGCACGGTCCGGACGATCCGCACTGGGCGAGGGGAGACCTCGGTGCCACGGTCGAGGAGGTCCGCATCCCGGCGAGTTTCGTGGCGGGCTGGTACGACCTGTTCGCCGGGGACCAGCTCGAGGAGTACCGGCGGCTGGTCGGGGCGGGCACCCCGGCACGGCTGACCGTCGGGCCGTGGGTGCACGGCGCCATGGGCGGGATGCGCGCCGCGCTGCGGGAAGGCCTGGACTGGGCGGGTGCGCACGCCAGGGGAGAGCAACCGGCCCAGCGCGCCTCCGTCCGGTTGTTCGTGCTGGGGCAGAACCGCTGGCGCGACTTCGAATCCTGGCCACCGCCCGGGTACTCGCCGACGTCCTACTACCTGCACGGCGACGGGAGCCTCGGCACCGAGCACCCGGCCGACGGCGAGCCGAGCAGGTACCGCTACGACCCGGCGGATCCGACCCCTTCGGTGGGCGGTCCGCTGCTCACCGCCCGCAAGGGCGCCTTCGACCAGCGCAAACTCGAGGCACGCCCGGATGTGCTCACCTTCTCGACCGCGCCGCTGACCGCGGATCTCGAGGTGATCGGCGAGGTCACCGCGAAGGTGTGGCTGCGGTCGAGCAGGCCGGACACCGATGTGTTCGTGCGGCTCTGCGATGTGGACCGGCGCGGGCGCTCGACCAATATCTGCGACGCCCTGGTCAACGTCCGCCCGGACGGCATCACGCCGGTCGAGCTGCGGCTGAGCCCGACCGCGTACCGATTCCGCACCGGGCACCGGGTCCGGGTGCAGGTCTCCAGTGGCGCGCACCCGAGGTTCGCCCGCAATCCCGGCTCCGGCGAACCGCTCGCCACGGCGCTGAGTCTGCATCCGGCCGACCAGGAGCTGTTCCATGACCGAGAGCACCCTTCCACAGTCACCCTGCCGCAGGCCTGAGCTCGCGGCCAGGGGAGCGCTGGCCACCCTGTTCGTCGTGGACGGCGTGGTGTTCGCCAGCTGGACGAGCAGGCTGCCCCAGGTGCAGGAGTCCGTCGGCGCGGGAAACGGCGGTCTCGGGGTGGCCCTGATCGGCACCGCGATCGGCGCGTTCACCGCCATGCCGCTGATCGGCTGGTGGTGCCGCAAACACGCACCCGCCCCGGTCGCCCTGCTTGCCGGCTTCGCGCTCTGTGGGGCCGTGATGCTGCCGGGGCTCGCCGGATCACCGCTGGTCCTGCTCGCCCTGCTGCTGGCCTTCGGCGCCGCCTACGGTGCGGTCGACGTCTCGATGAACGCCTCGGCGGTGCAGCTCGCCGAGCACCGGCGCAGGCCCATCCTGCCCGCGCTGCACGCCGGGTTCAGCGCGGGCAACGTCGCCGGTGCCGGAATGGGGGCGCTGTTGTCCGCGCTCGGGGTGTCCGTGGAGGCGCACCTGCTGGGGGTGGGCGCGCTCGGTGCCCTGGTGCTCGCGGCCTGCGCGCCGGGGCTGTGGCGGCCGGGTTCCCCGGAACCGCACGCCGCGGGGCACCGGCACCTCGGCGGGGTGCTGTGGCTGGTGCTCGCGGCCGCCGCGCTCACCTTCGCCGCCGCGTTCGGTGAGGGCACCATCGCCAACTGGTCCGGCATCCACCTGCGCGAACAGGCCGGGGCCGCGGCGGGAGTGCTGCCGCTCGGGTACGCGGTGTTCGCGCTCGCCCAGGTCATCGGCCGCAGCGCGGGTACGCCGCTGGCGGCCCGCTTCGGTGCCCGCCCCCTCGTGGTGGCCGGGATCCTGCTCGGTGTCGCGGGCCAGCTCGTGGTGCTCGTGCCGAACACCGCGGTGATGCTCGCCGGGTACTTCCTCACCGGGATCGGGCTGTCCTCGCTGTTCCCGCTCGGCATCGCCCGCGCGGGTGCGCTCGGCGGCAGTGCGGGAGTCGCGGTGGCCTCCACCCTCGGCTACGGGGGTGTGCTGCTCGGCCCGCCCATCGTCGGGCTGCTGGCCGGGCAGAGCTCGCTCGCCCTCGCACTGGTGCTTCCGGTGCTGCTGCTGGCGGGTTGCCTGGCGATGACGGCCACCCTGCGGGAGAACTGATCACACCCTGGGCTGGCGCAGGGAACGCACTCCCGAGGTGGTGACCATGGCGAGCACGCAGCCGAGCACCACCAGGGTCATCACCCACAGCGTCGGCCCCAGCCCGATCGCGTGCACCACCGGAGGGGCGGCGATCTGGGCGACCGGGATGGCGATCACCGAACCCAGGATGTCGTAGGAGACCACCCTGGCCAGCTTGTCCTCCGGGATGTGCTGCTGCAGGGAGGTGTCCCAGGCGACCGCGAACACGTCCAGGCCCAGTCCGGCGGCGAACGCGGCGAGCATCAGCGGCACCGTGGACGGCCACACCGCGAGCATCAGCGGCATCAGCGCGATGCTGGCCATGCAGGCGCAGCCGAGCAGCAGCAGCCGCGGCACCCGGATCCGCATCGCCAGCAGTGCACCGAACAGCAGTCCGACCCCCTGCGCGCCGACGATGAAGCCCCAGTCCCTGCGGCCGAAACTGGTGTCGGCGATGTACGGGCCGAGCACTTCCATATAGGCGCCGAAACACGCGTTGAGCACCAGGAAGGTCAGGACCACGATCCACACCCAGTCCCGGGAGCGCACCTCGGTCCAGCCGTCCCGCAGCTGGCGGGTCAGGGATTCGGAGCGTTCGGCGGTGGTGTGCGGCCCCACCCGCACCAGCGCGAAGCACAGTCCGGCGATCGCGAAGCTCAGCGCGTCGATGGCCAGGCCCTGACCGGGGCCGATCGCCGCGACCAGGATCCCGCCGACCGAGACGCCGAGGATGTTGGCCGCGTTCATGCCCAGCCGGATGACCGAGTTCGCCCGCTGCCGCGCACCCTCGGGCACCGTCTGCGGGAGCAGCGCGGCGGAGGCGGGCAGCGCGACCGCGGCGGCGAGCCCGTTCACCGCGGAGAGCACCACCAGCAGGGGCACCGAGGCGATCCCGGTGAGCACCACGGTGGCGACCGCGGCCTGGCTCACCGCGGCAAGGCCGGTGGAGGAGACGAGCAGCAGGCGGCGCGGCATCCGGTCCGCGAGCACCCCGCCGAAGAGCACGAAGACCACGTTCGCCACGGTGCGGGCACCCACGACGAGGCCGAGATAGGTCAGCGAACCGGTCAGATCCAGCACCGCGAAGGCCAGCGCCACGGTGGCGACCGAGTTGCCGAGCATGTCGATGAGCCGACCGGCTGCGAGCGCGCGGAATGCGGGGATGCGCAGCGGAGAGAGCTCCTCACGGTGCGCGGTGGTCGTCATGAAGGCACGGTACGTGATCGGTTCACGGGGCTTGACAGCGCATCGATGTCGATTCGATCCCCGCGGACCCGCGCGCGCGGCGGGTGATTGCCCGTAGGCTGAAAGCATGCAGCGGCGGATCTTCGGCATCGAGACAGAATTCGGCGTCACCTGTACCTTCCACGGGCAGCGCAGGCTCAGCCCGGACGAGGTGGCGCGGTACCTGTTCCGGCGGGTCGTTTCCTGGGGCCGTTCGTCGAACGTGTTCCTGCGCAACGGTTCACGGCTCTACCTCGACGTCGGCTCGCACCCGGAGTACGCCACGGCGGAGTGCGACGACCTCGTCGGGCTGGTCACCCACGACAAGTCGGGGGAGCGGCTGCTCGAGGACCTGCTCGTGGACGCCGAACGCCGGCTCGCTGACGAGGGCATCGGCGGGGACATCTTCCTGTTCAAGAACAACACCGACTCCGCGGGCAACTCCTACGGCTGCCACGAGAACTATCTGGTGGCCCGCGCCGGTGAGTTCTCCAGGATCGCGGACGTGCTGCTGCCGTTCCTGGTCACCCGCCAGCTGGTGTGCGGGGCGGGCAAGGTGCTGCAGACCCCGCGCGGGGCGGTGTACTGCCTCTCCCAGCGCGCCGAGCACATCTGGGAGGGCGTGTCCAGCGCGACCACCCGCTCCCGGCCGATCATCAACACCCGCGACGAGCCGCACGCGGACGCCGAGCGCTACCGGCGGCTGCACGTGATCGTCGGCGACTCGAACATGTCCGAGGTCACCACCCTGCTCAAGGTCGGAAGCGCGCACCTGGTGCTGGAGATGATCGAGGCCGGGGTGCAGTTCCGCGACTTCTCCCTGGACAACCCGATCCGCGCGATCCGGGAGATCAGCCACGACCTGACCGGGCGGCGGCTGATCCGGCTCGCGGGCGGGCGCGAGGCCAGCGCGCTGGACATTCAGCGCGAGTACTACGCGCGCGCGGTCGAGTACGTGGCGGGCCGGGAACCCGACCCGGTGATGGACCGGATCGTGGAGCTGTGGGGCCGCACGCTGGACGCGGTGGAGGCCCAGGACCTGTCCAAGATCGACCGGGAGGTCGACTGGGCCATCAAGCGCCGGCTGCTCGAGCGCTACCAGAGCAAGCACGGCATGGAGCTGTCGAATCCGCGTATCGCCCAGCTCGATCTGGCCTACCACGACATCCGGCGCGGGCGCGGCCTGTTCGACCTGCTGCAGCGCAAGGGCGCGGTGGACCGGGTGACCGACGACGGGGACATCGAGGCCGCCAAGGACACCCCGCCGCAGACCACGCGGGCCAAGCTGCGCGGGGACTTCATCGCCGCGGCACAGTCCGCGGGCCGGGACTTCACCGTGGACTGGGTGCACCTCAAGCTCAACGACCAGGCCCAGCGCACCGTGCTGTGCAAGGACCCGTTCCGCGCGGTGGACGAGCGCGTCGAACGACTCATCGCTTCGTTGTAGCTGGTATGAGTACACCCATGGACTCGAACGAGCCCGATGACGGGCACCGTGGCGGGCAGGGTGCCGGGCAGGGTGGTGGACGTCGCCGTCCGATGATCATCGCGGTCATCGTGGTGGTGGCCCTCGCGGTCGGCGGCATCGTCACGGCGAGCCAGTTGCTTTCCACCGATGCCGAGCCACGAGCGGCTGCGGACGCGAGCGCACCGCCCGCGGAGACGGGGAAGCCCTCGGCGAACACGCCGCCGACGAAGGCCGGACTGCCGCAGGCGATCGGCCGCAAGGTCGCCGTTCCCCCGGACGACACGGATTCCGGCAGCGCGTTCGAGGACTGGGTCAAGCAGATCTCCGGGTGGCTCGACATCCCGGAGCGGGCGATGACCTCCTATGCCAAGGCCACGGTCACGCTGAACAAGCAGCAGCCCGCCTGCCACATGTCCTGGGTGACGCTGGCCGGTGTCGGCAAGCAGACCACCGACCACGGCCGCGCGGGCGGTGGGATCGGCGCCGACGGCACGACCGCCGAGCCGATCGGCAACGTGGAACTGCGCGATTTCTTCGACAAGGTCGTGTCGAAACCCGCGGCGCGCGGGCCCATGCAGCTGACCAGCGCCCAGTGGAAGCGGTACGGCGGCAGCGCGAACGGCACCGGCAAGGGGGACCCGGAGAGCTTCGACGACGCGGTGCTCGCCGCGGGCAGGACACTGTGCGCCGACGGAGCCGATCTCGCCGACGGCGGGGCGTGGTGGCGGGCGGTCTCGCGGATCGATGACGCACCGCTGTTCCTGCACCGGGTGCTGGCCACCGCGACGGTGTACGGCACCGTCTCCCAGGATCCGAATCCGCCGAAACCCCAGCCGCTGCACGCGGTCGAGTTCGCCATCTCCAAGATCGGGCTGCCCTACGTCTGGGGCGGTAACGGCAAGGGCGGCGGAGACCACGGCGGTTTCGACTGCTCCGGGCTGA
Source organism: Sciscionella sediminilitoris (assembly GCF_000737195.2). GTDB lineage: Bacteria > Actinomycetota > Actinomycetes > Mycobacteriales > Pseudonocardiaceae > Sciscionella > Sciscionella sediminilitoris. The sequence goes on along the minus strand of NZ_JALM01000038.1, from coordinate 7,663 downwards.
CCACCGAGGCCTACGCCGCGCAGGGCATCCAGTTGCGCCGGATGGCCGACTGGCAGTTCCGGGACACCCCGCCGGTGCCGAAGGGCCAGGATCCGCGGCTCGGTGATCTGGTGTTCTTCGGCAATCCGGCGGGCAAGATCCACCACGTCGGGATCTACATCGGCAACCACCAGATGATCGACGCGCCCACCTTCGGGCAGGCCGTGCAGGTGCATCCGTACACCAAGCCCGGGGACGACTTCGCCGGAGCGGGCCGCGTGGTCGGCTGAAAACGGTTGGCACCGGTGCTGTTCGGGCCGGTAATCTGTGGCCGACCGTGACATCGCCGGGGAGGTGAGACCCATGACCGCTGGATCGACGTGGGTGCTCCCTCGACGCGTCACGGCCGGCGACTGACCACGGGGTCGCCGGGAGCGCCCGGAAACAGGGCACTCCCGAAAGGCGATACCTATGGAAACTTCCCGATTCTCCGCGCTCCCGATGTTCGACGTGATCATCGCCGGGTGCGGGCCGACCGGCGCGCTGCTGGCCGCCGAACTGCGACGGCACGAGGTGCGGGTACTCGTTCTGGAGCGGGAGACCGAACCCGTGTCCTTCGCCCGCCTCGTCGGCCTGCACATCCGCAGCCTCGAGTTGCTGGCGATGCGCGGACTGCTGGAACGCGTGCGCGAACACGGAAGGCAGCGCCCGGCAGGCGGATTCTTCGCCGCCATCCCCAAACCCGCGCCCGAAAGCCTGGATTCGGCGCACGCCTACCTGCTGGGTATCCCGCAGCCGGTACTGGTGCGACTGCTCGAGGAACACGCGGTCGAACTGGGCGCGCGGATCCGGCACGGGTGCGCGGTGGCCGATCTCGCGCAGGACGAAGACGGGGTGACCGTCGAACTGCCCGACGGGGAACGGCTGCGCGCGCGTTATCTCGTCGGTTGCGACGGCGGGCGCAGCACGGTGCGCAGGCGGCTCGGGATCGGTTTCCCCGGCGAGCCCGCGCGCAACCACACGCTGATGGGCGAGATGGAAGTGACCGTGCCGCAGGAGGAAATCGCCGCCACGGTCGCCGCGGTCCACGGAACCCAGCGGCGGTTCTGGTTGCGGCCCTCGGGGGAGAACCGTTACAGCGTCGTGGTTCCCGACGCCGCGGGCGGTGATCGTACGGAACCGCCTGCCCTCGAGGATTTCCGGCGGCGGCTGCGCGCCATCGCCGGAACCGATTTCGGTGTGCACTCCCCGCGCTGGTTGTCCCGCTTCGGGGACGCCACCCGGCTGGCCGAGCGCTACCGGGCCGGGCGGGTCCTGCTGGCCGGCGACGCCGCGCACATTCACCCACCGACCGGCGGGCAGGGCCTCAATCTGGGCGTGCAGGACGCGGTCAACCTCGGCTGGAAACTGGCCGCGCAAATCCGTGGCTGGGCACCGGAAACACTGCTGGACACATACGAAACCGAACGCCGCCCGGTCGCCGAGGCCGTGCTGGACAACACCCGCGCCCAGATGGAACTGCTGGTCGAGGAGCCGGGCCCGCGGGCCGTGCGCAGGCTGCTCACCGAACTGATGGACTTCGAGCAGGTGAACCGCCATCTGATCGAGAAGATCACCGCGCTCGACATCCGCTACGACTGCGGCGACGGACCCGAGCTGCTCGGCCGCCGCCTGCGCGATGTCGAACTGAGCCGGGGCCGGCTCTACGATCGGCTGCATCGCGGCCGCGGCCTGCTGCTGGACCGCACTGCAGGGCTGACCACCGGCGGCTGGGCGGACCGGGTCGACTATCTCGCGGATCCCGCCGTGGCACTGGAAGTTCCGTGCCTGTTGCTGCGCCCGGATGGTCACGTCGCCTGGATCGGCGCGGAGCAAGGCGATCTGGACGAGCACCTGTCCCGCTGGTTCGGCGAACCCGCCGAACCGTGCTCAGCCTCGCGCGAGCCCGTGCTCGGGTCCGAGGACCGAGAGCAGCCGTAGTTTCTCGTGGCTCTCGCTGCCCGGGACAGCGGTGTAGACGAGCAGCATGTGCGACTGATCGGGATCCAGGAGGGTTTGGCAGGTGACCTCCAGCGCGCCGACCTCGGGGTGCACATAGCGTTTGACGCCGTCATAGTGCACGCCGATCTCGTGCTCGTTCCAGAAGCCGCGGAATTCCTCGTTCCGCGCGAGCAGCAGGTCCCGGAGCTGGGCGGCCCGGGACTCGGGGCCGCGAAGGGTGACCAGCTTGCGCAGTCCCGAGACGAACACGCGGGAGTGCAGCACGTGGTCCTCGGGGTGGTACCGGGCGCGGACCGCGGGATCGGTGAACCACCGGTAGCCGATGCTGCGAGCCGGCCCGGTGTATCCGCCCGTGTCCCCGGTGAGCGCGATGCCGAGCGGCGTCTGGCGCAGCGTCTCGCCGAGCTCGGTGACGATCTCGGCGGGAGTGTCGGTGAGCCGGTCGAAGATGCGCAGCAGGCCGGGGCCGACGTGTTCGCTGAGCGTGCCGCGCGCGGGCGGGTTGTGCCCGGCGAGGCGGAACAGGTGATCGCGTTCGTCGAGGGAAAGGTGCAGTCCCTGCGCGAGCGAGGCGATCATCTGCTCGGACGGGTGCGGTCCGCGTTCCCGTTCGAGCCGGCTGTAGTAGTCGGCGGAGATGTGGCACAGCGCCGCGACCTCCTCCCGACGCAGTCCGGTGGTGCGGCGCCGTTGCCCGCGCGGCAGGCCGACATCCTCGGGCTGCAGCGACTCGCGGCGGCGGCGCAGGAATTCGGCGAGTCCCGCTCGATCGAGCACGGCTTTCCCTCCTCGTTCCGGTGCTGCCCAGTGTGCCTGACGATTCCGCGGTTTGCCTGGGATCGACAGGCCGTGGCTGCGCCCGTGGATCCGGCGCAGCCTGAAGGCACACCGTCCAGCGAACCCAGGAGCAGCACATGGCGCCCAGCCGACCGGACATCACCCTCGGAGACCTTTCCGGGAAACTCGCCGTGGTCACCGGCGCCAGCGACGGCGTCGGACTCGGCCTGACCGAGCGGCTGGCCGCCGCCGGTGCCGAGGTCGTCCTGCCCGTCCGCAACGCGGCCAAGGGGGAGGCGGCGGTGGCCAGGATCAGGCAGCGCCATCCGGAAGCGGCGCTGTCCCTGCGCGAGCTCGACCTGTCCTCGCTGGACTCGGTCACCGCGCTGGGCGCCACGTTGCGCGGCGAGAACCGTCCGATCCATATCCTGGTCAACAACGCCGGGGTGATGACCCCGCCGCAACGGCGCAGCACCGCCGAAGGGTTCGAGCTGCAGTTCGGCAGCAACCACCTGGGCCACTTCGCCCTCGTCGCCGGGCTGCTTCCGTTGCTGCGCGCCGGACGGGCGCGGGTGACCTCGCAGATCAGCGTCGCCGCGAACCAGCACGCCATCAACTGGGACGACCTGAACTGGGAGCGGTCCTACCACGGTCAGCGCGCCTACAGTCAGTCGAAGATCGCGTTCGGCCTGTTCGGTCTCGAACTGGATCGGCGAAGCCGGGCCGGAGGCTGGGGGATCACCAGCAACCTCGCCCATCCGGGTGTCGCGGCCACCAATCTGCTCGCCGCGCGCCCCGAACTCGGCCGCGCGCGGCCCACTCCGCTCGCCCGGGTCATCCATGCGCTGTCCCGTCGCGGCATCCTGTTCGGGACGGCCGAGACCGCGCTTCTGCCCGCGCTGCTGGCGGCCACCACACCCGAGACAGGCGCCCGGCTCTACGGTCCCAGCGGGCCGCTGCACTACTCCGGCGCACCAGCCGAACAGGCCCTGTACTCCCGGCTGCGCGGCACCGAGGACGCCGAACGGATGTGGCGGATCTCCGAGGAACTCACCGGCGCCGCCTTCCCGCGATGAAGGATCAGCGCACCGGTTCCCCGTCCCGGAAGAGGCCGCCGGTGGGGCCGTCCGCGCCGAGGGTGGCCGCCCAGACGATGCCCCGTGCGCTCTCCGCGGCCGGGCGGTCGTTGTCGTCGTCGCCCCGTTCGGGATGGGTGGCGGTATCGCCCGGATCGACGGCGTTGACCAGGATCGGGGTGTCCGCGAAGGCCTTGGCGAGCACCGTGGTCAGCACGTCGAGCAGGTACTTGCCCATCGAGTGGGCGGGGGAGCGCAGGCTCGCGCCGAGATCGAGCCCGGTGGCGATCTGCTGGGCGGAAAGGCTGGAGACGTTCACGATCCGGGCCGCGGGCGCGGCTCTCAACAGCGGCAGCATCGACTGGACCAGCGCCCACGGGCCGAGCGCGTCGACCTCGATCGCGGAGCGCACGGCGTCCATATCGGCCTCGAGCGCGGACAGGGTCCGGAAATCCGGCACATCGCTGGCGTTGTTGATCAACACGTCCAGCCGCCCGAAGGTCCCGGTGAGGTATTCGGCTGCCGCGTCCATGCTCGCCCGCTCGGTCAGGTCCAGGCGCAGTGCGGTTGCCGGGTAGCCGTCCTGGCGCAACCGCTCGGCCAGCGATTCGGCGCGGGCGAGTTCACGCGCGGTGAGGACGACGTGGTGGCCGAGCTCGGTGAGTTGGCGGGCCACCGCGTAGCCGAGCCCGGCCGGGCGGCTGGTCCCGGTGATCAGTGCGGTTTTCGCGGTCATGGCCGGTTCGCTGCTCGGCTCGGCTGGTTCCCGGTCAGCGCACGTTCGAGAGCGGCCCGCCCCGCGGGTTCCCAGCTCGGTTTGCCGCCGGGAAGCCCGTGCCTGCCGTTGCGGCCGATGCGGATCAGGAGCAGGGCGCGCAGCACGGCCCAGCCACGGGCCCGCACGCGGGTGGCCTCGCCGGTGTCCGGGTACGCGTCGAAGAACCGCTCCGCCGTGCCCGCGGGCAGCAGAACCCAGGCGGCCGCCAGATCGACGGCGGGATCGCCCGCGCCCACATCGCCGAAGTCGATCACTCCGGCCAGCGTCCTGTCCCGCACGATCACGTTCGCCGGATGCAGATCGTTGTGCAGCCAGACCGGTGCGGCGACGGCCTTCGCCCAGACTGCGCGGGCCGCTTCGCTTTCCGGCTCCCCGGCGATCACCTCCAGGGCATCGTCGAATCCGTCCTGCAGCCCGGCCATCGGCCCGCTGCGCGTGGGATTCACCGGCGCCTCGGCAGGCGCTTCGCGGTGCAGTGCAGCCAGGAACTCCGCCAGGGTTTCCGCCGCACCGGGGCAGGTGATCGGCGTCCGGTCCGCGGGTTCGCCATCGACCCAGCGGGTGATCGTCCAGGTGTGCTCGAACAGGTCCGAGGGTTCACCGACGCGCACCGGGACCGGCGTCGGCAGCGGCAGGCGTTCCGCGAGCCCTGGCAGCCACCGCTGCTCGATGCGCAGCAGGTACGGGGCGCGTTCGGTGCGCGGCAGCCGCACGGCCAGTTCCGGGCCGAGACGCCACTGCTGGTTGCCCCAGCCACCGGGCACCTCGCGGAGTTCGAGCCCGGCGAGATCCGGATGCTGTTCGGCCACCAGCGCCCGCACCAGATCGCGCTCGAAGCCGAACTCCGCCATGGCAAGGCCTCCCGTCACCGGTGTCCACCCGGCAAGCTAGCAGCATCCGGCCTACTGGTCCGCGGCGAACGCGGCGACGAGGCTGTGCGGGGCATCCGGGCCGAACATGAACTCGTAGAGCTGAACTCCCTCAGCGGCTTCCGCGGCGCCGCGCGGGAACATCGCCCGTTCGAACTCACCGAGCGCGGTGTCGAGCTCGCCCGGGTGCGCGGCGGCGATGGCCTCGCCGAGTTCGGCACCGTCCTGCATGGCCAGGTTGGCGCCCTCACCGTTCGGCGGCGCGAGATGGGCGGCGTCGCCGATCAGGGTCACGCCGGGCACGCGGTCCCAGGAATGCCCGGCCGGCAGGGTGTGCAGCGGCCGCAGGATCGGTCCTTCCTCGGCCTCGGTGATCAGGGCGGTGAGCTCGGGTGCCCAGCCGTCGAACTCTTGCGCGAGGCGCGCGGCGGCCGCTCCGGGGTCGGCGGACTCGATTCCGGTGAACCAGTCCCGCGGTTTGCTCAGCGCCACATAACTGTGCAGGGTTCCGCCGGTTTCCCGGTGCGCCTGGATTCCCTTCCCCGGCGCGAGCGACCAGAGTGAACCACCGCCGACCGCCTTGGCGCTCGCCGGATGCCGGGTGTCGCTCTCGAACAGGTAGGTCTCGATGAAGGACATGCCGATGTACTCGGGTGTCGCGGGGGAGAGCAGTGGGCGGACCCGGGACCAGGCTCCGTCCGCGCCGACCAGCAGGCCGGTGACCACGGTGCCGCCCTCGGCGAAGCTCACCTCGTGCCGGCCCGCGCCGAGGGAACGCACGCCCGCCACCTTGTGGCCCCACCGCACGGTGCCCTCCGGGAGCGAGTCGAGCAGCATCCGGCGCAGCGCGCCGCGCGGTACCTCGGGGCGATCTCCGGTGCCGTCGTCGGGGATGTCGAGCAGCACCGTGCCGTCCCGGTCGAGCACCCGGTACTGCTGATGGCCCTCGAGGACGAGCTCGCGGAACTGCTCGGTCAGCCCGGCCGCGTGCAGTGCGGGTGCTCCGTTGTGTTCGTGAATGTCGAGCAGCCCGCCCTGTGCGCGGGCGGTCGGGGAGGACTCGGCCTCGTAGACCGTGACCGGGATTCCGTGTACGTGCAGGACGCGGGCGAGGGTGAGCCCGCCGAGTCCGGCTCCGATGATCGTGACGGGGGTGTGCATGACGGACTCCTTCGGTTCTGGAACATCGTTCCACTCAAGTCTGGAACGATGTTCCAGAGAAGTCAAGCGGACCCGGAACCGGTGCGAATATGAGTTTCGGAACACGGCGGAGTTCGCCTAGTCTCGGGCGGCAGGCCGAACGGGAGGATCCGGACATGCGGTACTCGATCAACATTCCGAACTTCGGGGACTTCGCCGACGTCCGCGCGGTGACCCGGGTGGCGGTGGCGGCCGAGGACGCGGGCTGGGACGCGGTGTTCGTCTGGGATCACGTGCTGTTCGACAAACGCCTCGGCTACCCGGTCGCGGATCCCTGGCTGCTGCTGGGCGCGATAGCGCAGGCCACGAACCGCGTCCGGCTCGGCGCCATGGTCACCCCCGTCGCGCGGCGCCGCCCGCAGCAGCTCGCCAGGCAAGTGTCCACTCTGGACAACATGAGCGAGGGACGCGTGGTCTTCGGCGCGGGGCTCGGGGCGCCGGTCGAGGACGAGTACGGCAGTTTCGGCGAACCGACGGATCCGGTGCTGCTCGCCGAACGGCTGGACGAGGGACTCGGGCTACTCGGCCGGTACTGGACGGGCGAGCCGGTCGATCATGAAGGAAAGCATTACACCGCACGGGATGTCGCGCTGTTGCCGCCGCCGGTGCAACGGCCTCGGGTGCCGGTGTGGATCGCCGGGAACTGGCCCCGCCGCGGCCCGATGCGCCGCGCGCTGCGCTGGGACGGGGTGGTCCCGTTCTTCCCCGGTGCCGACCACGGCACCGCCCCGGCGCCGGAACAGGTTCGCGAACTCGCCGCGTTCGCCGCGGATCGGACCGCTTCCGGGCCGTTCGACATCGTCGTCGGTGGGGTCTCCCCTGCGGATCCGGGGGCCGCGGCCGAACTGGTCGGGCCACTCGCCGAGGCGGGTGCGAACTGGTGGGACGAACGGCGCCCCATCGACGCGGACATCATCCGGCTGGACCCGGTACTGCGGCGGGTGCAGGCCGGTCCGCCGCGGTTCTAGCTGTTGCGGGACATG
>NZ_JALM01000037.1 GCF_000737195.2 Sciscionella sediminilitoris | reverse complement strand
CCCCCCCCCCCCCCGCCGCTGGATCGGCGGCTGGATCACCGCGCACGCGGCGCCGCTCAAACTCGTGGACCGCGGTTCGATCCTGCTCGTCGTGTACACCGCCTTCAGCGAGGGGGTGACCCAGGGAGTCTGGAGCAAGCTCTCGATCGACAGGTTGTTCATCCTCATCGGGGTCTGTGTGGTCCTGCTGGCGATCATGCTCGGACTCACCTCACTCGCCGGGCGGCTTTTGAAATTCAATCGCGGTGATCAAATAACCGCATTGTTCTGCGGTTCGAAAAAAAGTCTCGCCAGCGGTCTCCCGATGGCCACCGTACTATTCGGCGGGCACCAGGTCGGTCTCATCGTGCTCCCATTGATGTTGTTCCATCAGATTCAACTCATGACCTGCGCCTGGCTCGCCGGCCGGTTCGGCAAGCGAGCCGAGGACCAAAGTCCCGACATCGCACGGCTTGCGGCCACCCGGCCCGGTTAGCCGACCGCGTCACATTCGGTGCGAAAAGGGGGAGAAAAACGGCGCTGCTTCCCGTACGTCACGCGCAAGCCTGCAATAATTGAAATACCGTGGGTAGCATTTCCACTCACCCATGAGGTGTCTGCTGAACCGCTCCGGAAACAGACAGCGCTTTCTTCACAGAAGTTCCCGAGTTACAGTACTCGGGCCCCCACCGAGGGTGTTGGACCGCGTGCGTTCGGTACTACTTCCTATGAATCGTCGCACAAGTTCGCACGAACCCGCACAATCGCGTTAGGCTGTGCATATGACAATCGCGTTGGAGACGGTGCTCGCGAAGGCCGGACTGAGGGTCGAGGCCGCGCGGTTCGAGACGCTACTCGTGGACGCGGCGAAGAAGCTGATCCCGCCGCACCCGGATCCGACGCTGTACTTCACCCCGGAGCAGCGTGCCGCCCTCACCGAGGCCGGTCTCGACCTCTCCCCCTCGGCCGATCAGGACGTGGACCCGCGGGCCCGTTCGGTGGCCGCGCACACGGTGCTGCGCGACGGCGCGCTGAGCGTGACCGACGCGGCGGCACGGATCGGCGTGGACGGCAGCCGCATCCGGCATCGCCTGATGGACGGCATGCTCGCCGGCTGGAAGGACGGTGGCGTGTGGCGGCTGCCCGCGTGGCAGTTCACCGAACGCGGCGTGCTCCCCGGACTCGAGGTCGTCCTGCCCGCCATCCCGCTGGACCAGCCGCCGCTCGCGGTCGCGACCTTCATGTCCACGAGCCAGCCCGACCTGTTGATCGAGAACGAGCAGAGTACTCCCCGCGCCTGGTTACTCGCCGGGGGTGACCCGAACCGGGTCGCGGCCCTCGCCACTACGCTCGGCACCGCGATTTGATCACGGAAGCGTCAGCAAGGACCGAGTAACGCTCGACCCGAGGATTCCCAGAAGCGATGGCAAGGCTCCCCCTGCCACCCGATCACGCGACCCTGCGCCAGTTGCTGCGCGGCGAGGACGTGATCGTGGTGTCCGACACGACCCGGATCTCCCGGATCTTCACCGCGCGCAGCACACACTCCCAGTTCTGGAACGCGTTCCGCACCTTCGGACCGCTGCCGCACGCCCGGTTCGATCCGCACGAGCCCGGCCCGGACGGCAGCCCGAGCACGAATCCGAACGTCGGCGTGCTCTACTTCGGTCTCAGCGTGCGCACCAGTGTGGCCGAGGTCTTCCAGACCACCTCGACGGTCGACCGGGTGACCAAGGGACCGCACCTGGTGGTGCTCCGCCCGCAGCGCCCGCTGCGCCTGCTCGACCTGACCGGGCTCTGGCCGACCCGTGCGGGCGCGTCCCAGGGCATCTCGACCGGGCCGAAGTCCACCACCCACCTCTGGGCACGAGCCATCCGCTCGGCCTACCCCGATCTCGACGGGCTCTGGTATCGGTCCTCGATGGACTCCGGGGAGCCCGCGCTGTGCCTGTGGGCGCCCCAGGCCGCGGATGCGCTGCCCGGGCAGCCGGACTTCCTCGCCCCGCTCAATCACCCAGGGCTCGATGTCCCGCTCGGCCGGATCTGCGAGCAGCTCGGCTACGTGCTGCTCACCTGATCGTCCTCGCTGCCGTCCCGCTCCGCGGCCACCTCGTCGGCGCGCGCCTTGCGCAACGAGAGCACTGTCGTGACGGCGAGCACGCCGACGATGACGCCAAGCGAGACCCAGTTGTTGATGTCCAGCCAGTCCGGGGCCGCGTGGTACTCGTGCAGCGCGTGCACGACGAGCTTGAGCCCGATGAAGCCGAGGATCACCGCGAGCCCGTAGGACAGGTAGACCAGCCGGTCCACCAGCCTGCCGAGCAGGAAGTACAGCTGGCGAAGCCCCATCAGCGCGAAGGCGTTCGCCGCGAACACCAGATAGGCCTCCTGGGTGATGCCGAAGATCGCGGGAATGGAATCCACCGCGAACAGCACATCCGCCGAGCCGATCGCGATGATCACCACGAACATCGGCGTGATGTAGCGCTTGCCGCGCACCCGGACGAACGAGTGGTGCCCGTGGAAGTCCTCGGTGACCGGGAACAGCTTGCGCACGAACCGGACCGCGAAGTTCTCCGGGTTGGCGTCCTCGTCCTTCTTGCGCACCATGCCGATCGCGGTCCAGATCAGGAACGCGCCGAACACGAAGAACACCCAGACGAAGTTGTTGATCAGCTGTGCGCCGACCGCGATGAACAGGCCGCGCAGCACCAGCGCGATGATGATCCCGATCAGCAGCACCCGGTGCTGGTGTATCGAGGGCACCGCGAAACTGGTCATGATCACCATGAAGATGAACAGATTGTCCACCGAGAGCGAGTACTCGGTGATGTACCCGGTGAAGAATTCGATCGCCGGATCCGAACCGGAGAAATACAGTACGCCGAGCCCGAAAAGGATCGCGCAGCCGACGTAGAACAGTACCCAGCGGGTGGCCTCACGGGCCGTCACCTTGTGCGGATTGTGGTCGACGATGAAGAAATCGACCGCAAACAGCGCGATCAAGCCACCGATGGTGGCCAGCCAAACCCAAACGGGTACGTCCACGTCAGACCTCCGGCTACGGTCGTGCACCGATAACCGGAGGTCTCCTCCGCCGCGGAATTCCGCGACCGGCGTTACCGGGGGCCCAACCTCGGGCCCCGTGCTGACGACAACACCGCTCTGGGAGTACTCCCCTCCATTGCGACCAATTGTGAACTATCCCGACACGGGCCGCCACCGAGGGGTGGGCAAACCGGGCATAGGGCGACCGAAATCACCTGCCGCTGCCCGTTGAAAGTGAATCTTGTGCGAACCTCTCCGCTGCTGTGATACTTCCTCGCAATCCGTCGCCGTATCCGGGAGTGTCGATGCGCGTGCTCGCCAGAGTGGCTCTCACCCTCGCCGCCTTGTTGTTGCTCGGCTCGCTCTCACTCCCGGCGACCGCACGCGCCGGCGGCACCGACATCCGCGAACAGCTCGAGCACATCCCGGGGCTCACCGTGGTCGACGAGGCCAAGGCGCCCCAGGGCTACCGGTTCTTCCACCTGACGTTCACCCAACCGGCCGATCACCGCGATCCTTCCGCGGGCACCTTTCAGCAACGGCTCACGTTGCTGCACCGGGACACCTCGCGGCCCATGGTCATGTACACCAGCGGCTACGCGGTCTCCGGCAAACCGGCGCGCGCCGAACCGACCGCGCTGGTCGACGGAAACCAGCTGAGCATGGAGTACCGGTATTTCACGCCGTCCATTCCCGCGAAACCGGACTGGCCGAAACAGCTCACGATCTGGCAGGCCGCCGCCGATCAGCACGAGATCATCAAGGCGTTCAAAAAGGTCTACGCGAAGAACTGGATCACCACCGGCGGTTCGAAGGGCGGTATGACCGCGACCTTCCACCGGCGGTTCTTCCCGGACGATGTCTCCGGAACGGTGCCCTATGTCGCGCCGAACGACGTGATCGACTCGATCGATTCCTACAAACCGTTCCTCGCGAAGGTCGGCGGCCGGGAGTACGCGCAGTGCCGTGCGGATCTGCAGCGGTTCCAACGGGAATCCCTGCAGCGCCGGGACGAACTCGAAGGGATCATGCGCCAGGAGGCCGAGAAGAAACACGACACCTTCGGCAATATCGGCTCGCTCGACAAAGCGTTCGAGACCCAGGTGATCGACACCTACTTCGGTTTCTGGCAGTACCAGGACCCGAAGAAGGAATGCGGGACGATTCCCCCGAAGGGCGCGCCCGCCAAGGACATGTACGGCTTCTACGAGAAGGTCGGTTCGCTGCTCTCCTATTCGGATCAGGAATTGCAGCAGTTCGTCCCGTACTACTACCAAGCCGCGTATCAGCTCGGTTCTCCCGAGGCCTACGACGATTATCTGCGCGATCTGCTGCGCTACCCCGGGCTCGACCAGCCCAAGAACTTCCTGCCGAAGCAGACCCGCCCGAAGCGGTTCGATCACTCCGCCATGCCCGATATCGACTTCTGGGTGCGCACCCAGTCCCAGCGAATGCTGTATGTCTACGGTTCGTACGACCCGTGGAGCGCGGAACCATTCGACTGCGGCCTCGGCGGAGCGGCCCGCGACTGCCATCGTTACTACGTGCCCGGCGGGAACCACGGATCCAGCATCTCGCAGCTGCCCGCCGCGCAGCGCACGAAGGCCGAGTCGCTGGTGCGCGCCTGGGCCGGGGTGGACACCACGGCCCGGTCCGCCGGGCAGGCACCGCGCATCGATCCCGCCTTCGAGGTCGACGAGCTCCGGGCGAAGCACCCCGGGCTCTGAGCCGTCCGAGGCCGATCAACCGGGGACCGATCAACCGGGGGTACTGAGCCGGGCGCTATTCCACGCCCGCCGCGTCCATACCGCGCAGCTCCTTCTTCAGGTCGCCGATCTCGTCGCGCAGCCGGGCGGCGAGCTCGAACTGTAGATCGCGCGCCGCGTTCATCATCTGCTCGTTGAGCTGGGAGATGAGGTCGGCGAGCTCGGCGCGCGGCATGTGCTTGACGTCCTCGGCCACGTACACCCCGGAGCTACGGCCACCGGGTTCGCCCGCGGCGCGCTTGCCACGGGAGGCATTGCGCCCGGAACCGCCGACGGCGACCTCCTCGGCCTCCTCCTCGTTCTCGGTGTAGACGCGGTCGAGAATGTCGTTGATCTTCTTGCGCAGCGGCTGCGGATCGAGACCCTTTTCCTCGTTGTAGGCCATCTGCTTCTCACGGCGCCGGTTCGTCTCGTCGATGGCGTACTGCATCGACTCGGTGATCGTGTCGGCGTACATGTGCACCTGGCCGGAGACGTTCCGCGCGGCGCGGCCGATGGTCTGGATCAGCGAACGCGGGGATCGCAGGAACCCTTCCTTGTCCGCGTCCAGGATCGCCACGAGCGAGACCTCGGGCAGGTCGAGCCCCTCGCGCAGCAGGTTGATGCCGATGAGCACGTCGAACTCGCCGAGCCGCAACTGGCGCAGCAGCTCGACCCGGCGCAGGGTGTCCACCTCGGAGTGCAGGTAGCGCACCCGGATGCCGAGCTCGAGCAGGTAGTCGGTGAGGTCCTCGGCCATTTTCTTGGTGAGCGTGGTGACCAGGATCCGCTCGTCCTTGTCGGCTCGGTCGCGGATCTCGGCGACCAGATCGTCGATCTGCCCCTCGGTGGGCTTCACGACGACCTCGGGATCGAGCAGCCCGGTCGGCCGGATCACCTGCTCCACGAACTCCCCGCCGGCCTCACCGAGCTCGTAGTCGCCCGGGGTGGCCGAGAGGTACACCGTCTGGCCGATCCGGTCCGCGAACTCTTCCCAGGTCAGCGGCCGGTTGTCCACCGCGGACGGGAGCCGGAACCCGTGCTCGACCAGGTTGCGCTTCCGGGACATGTCTCCCTCGTACATCCCGCCGACCTGGGGCACCGTCACGTGCGACTCGTCGATGACCAGCAGGAAGTCCTCGGGGAAGTAGTCCAGCAGCGTCGCCGGGGCGGAACCGGCCTCGCGACCGTCGATGTGCCGCGAGTAGTTCTCGATGCCGGAACAGAACCCGACCTGGCGCATCATCTCGATGTCGTAGCTGGTGCGCATCCGCAGCCGCTGCGCCTCGAGCAGCTTGCCCTGCTTCTCCAGTTCGGCGAGCCGCTGCTCCAGTTCGGCCTCGATACCGGCGATCGCCTTCTCCATGCGCTCCGGCCCGGCCACGTAGTGGGTGGCCGGGAAGATCCGCAGCTCCTCCACCTCGTTGACCACATCCCCGGTGAGCGGGTGCAGGTAGTAGAGCCGGTCGATCTCGTCGCCGAACAGCTCGACCCGGATCGCGAGCTCCTCGTAGGCCGGGATGATCTCCACGGTGTCCCCGCGCACCCGGAAGGTCCCGCGGGCGAAGGCCATGTCGTTGCGGGTGTACTGCACATCCACCAGGGCACGCAGGAAGTGGTCGCGGTCGATCTCCCCGCCGACCCGCAGCGGGATCGAGCGATCGAGATAGGACTGCGGGGTGCCGAGGCCGTAGATGCAGGACACGCTCGCCACCACGATCACGTCCCGGCGGGAGAGCAGGCTCATCGTGGCCGAATGGCGCAGCCGCTCCACGTCGTCGTTGATCGAGGAGTCCTTCTCGATGTAGGTATCGGTCTGCGCGATGTAGGCCTCGGGCTGGTAGTAGTCGTAGTACGAGACGAAGTACTCGACCGCGTTGTCCGGGAAGAACCCGCGCAACTCGTTGGCCAGCTGCGCGGCGAGGGTCTTGTTCGGCGCGAGCACCAGGGTCGGCCGCTGCACCCGCTCCACCAGCCAGGCCGTGGTCGCCGACTTCCCGGTCCCGGTCGCGCCGAGCAGCACGATGTCCCGCTCGGCCGCCTCGAGCCGCCGGGTGAGCTCCTCGATCGCCTGCGGCTGGTCACCCGCCGGTTCGTAGTCGCTGACCACCCTGAACGTCCCGGGGGTACGTTCCACCTCCTCGACGGGGCGGAACTCGGAGACGGCGAGGACCGGATGTTCTGTCGCGAATGCCACGTCGTCCATGCTACGAGCACCCACCGACAGTTTTCGACGGCTCACTGCCGTGCTCGCTACCCTCACGCCGTGATCCATGCTCCGAAGGTGGAGTCCTTCGACACCGAGGCCATGACCAACACCGATCCGAAAGGGCACATCCGGGATGTGGACCGCTACGAGGAGACCCGGTCCGGGCTGTACCTCGCCCGCCCGACACCGGGGCGGCCGCAGTTTCACTACATCGAGTCCTGGCTGCTGCCCGAGCTGAATCTGCGCATCACCGATTTCCACTTCAACCCGGGACACGAGTTCCAGGACTTCTACCTCGATGTGGTGGACATCGAACGCTCCGGGCCGGTGTGGCGCTCGACCGATCTTTACCTGGACCTCACTCTCTATCACCACGACCGGGTCGAAGTACTGGATGTGGACGAGCTGCTCGAGGCCGTTCCTGCCGGCCATCTCAGTGCCGAAAAAGCAGAATCCGTGCTGCGCACAGGATTTTCCGCGGTCCAGGGAATCGCCGCGAACGGCTACGATCTCGAGACCTGGCTCGCCGCGCTGAACATCACGCTGAGTTGGCGACGGTGGCCGCAGCAGGGTCGCTAGACTGAAAAATATGACTTCGTCCGGGGGTGAGCGCCGTCCTGCGTACGGCACCAAGGTGCGCGGCATCGCGCTCGGTGCCGCGCTCGCGCTCGGCGTCGGCGGGCTCACCGTGCTCGGCACCCAGGCCGCGCCGATCACCGAGGCGTCCTACTTCCAGGCGGCTCCCGCCAAACCCGCCGCCGCCCCGCTGACCCCGTGCACCCTGCGCAGGTCGGGCATGGCGACCGTGGACGTCGGCGGGCGCCCGGCCACGATGTACGTTCCGGCCAAGGCGGTCGGCCGTGGCCGGGTGCCGACCATGGTGCTGCTGCACGGCACCGGAGGCAGCGGCAAGCAGCAGATCGAGGCGAGCAAACTGACCTCGACCGCGGACCGGTTCGGGTTCAGCATCATCGCACCGGACGGCGCCATCAAGTTCCGCAAGGGGCACGCGTGGAACGTGCCGGGAGTGCCGCTGGTCGGCGGGCACTGGCCGGCACGCAGCGCGCAGAACGACATCGGCTACGTCTCCCGGGTCATCGACACCATGATCGGCAGCGGCTGCGCCGATCCGAAGCGCGTCTATCTCGGCGGTTTCTCCGGCGGTGCACGGATGGCCTCGGCCTATGCCTGCGCGCAGGCGGACAAGATCGCCGCGATCGCACCGGTCAGCGGACTGCGCGCCGGACTTCCCGGGGCACACGGGCTGCCCCGCCCGGCCAGCTGCCAGCCCCGCGAACCGGTGAGTGTGTTCGCCGTGGACGGCACCGGTGACCACACCAATCCGTACCACGGTGGCGGGCAGAAATACTGGGGCTACGGGGTGCTCACCGCGTTCAACGAATGGGCGCGCCTGGACCGCTGCGGCACCCGGTTGCCGCCGATCCCGCTCACTCCGAAGGCGAGCCTGCTCACCGCGGAGAACTGCGCCCGCCAGACGCGGGTGCAACTGCTGCGTATCGACGGCGGCAAGCACCAGTGGCCGCTGCGGACCGCCAAGGTCGACCCGGAGCTGAACGTGAACGACCTGATGTGGCTCTCGCTGAGCCAGGTGCACCGCTAGCTCTGGTCTCTCCGGCGGCGTAGCCGCTCCCGCCGGCCCACTTCCTCCGGCCCCGCCATCGGACCCGCTGTGCGGGCCAATCAAACGGCCCTAAATCTCCGGGGGTACCCAGCCGGTGCGGCGCGCCCAGGCCCGCGCCCGCTCATACGCCTGATCGAACCAGGGTTCCTTGGCCTGCGCGTACTCTCCCGTGCTCACGTACCGGCCGGCGAGTTCGCGTTTCAGGGCGAGGTAGGCCGCCTTCTCCTCCTGCTCGGCGCGCAGCCAGTCCCGGAACAGCAGCGCGAACTCGGCGGCCGGGCCATCGGCGACCCGCACGTGCAGGTGGGTGAACCGGCCGGGGTCCGCGCTGCCGTGGAAGCGTTTGAGCACCTTCCCGCCGGCCGGGTTCGCGTCGTCCCACCCTGGTTTCGTGTTGTCCCACCACTGCCCCTCGTGCGCGGGCAGGCCGATTCCGGCCAGCGCGCCCGCCAGCCGGTCGGCGGTGTCCAGATCGGGCACGAGCAGCTGCATGTCGATGACATCCTTGGCGCCGAGACCGGGCACCGCGGTCGAACCGATGTGCTGAACCGGGTACTCCCCGACCGCCGAGGTGATCCGCGCCCGCAGCCGCTCGGCGATCTCCGGCCAGCGCTGGTCGTAGTCCACGATGCGCGCCGTCTCGGGTTCGATGCACCGGCCGAGCCGCTGGTTCGCCTCGAAGGGCACCAGCCGGTCGGCCCACAGCTCGTCGACCGCGCGCAACGTCTCGTCCGCGCCGCCCGCATTGTCCAGCCAGACATCGGCGACCGCGCGCCGCTGTGCCTCGCTCGCCTGCGCCCCGATCCGCTCCCTTGCCTGCTGTTCGGTCATGTCCCGGCTCGCCAACAGCCGCTCGATGCGCAGCGGCACCGGCGCGTCCACCACGATGACCAGGTGATAAGCGGGAGCGAGGCCGTTCTCCACGAGCAGCGGGACATCGTGCACCACGATCGCGTCCCCGGCGGCGCCCTCGATCAGCTCCGCCGTGCGCGCACCCACCCGCGGGTGCACGATCCCGTTCAGCCTGGCCCGCGCGGCGTCATCGGAGAAAACGGTCGCCGCGAGCCTCGAGCGGTCCAGGTCCCCCTGTTCGGTGAGCATGCCGGTGCCGAACTCGGCCACCACCTCGTCGAGGCCCTCGGTCCCCCTGGCCACGACCTCCCGCGCGATCGCGTCGGCATCGATCAGCACCGCGCCGTGTTCGGCCAGCCGCGCCGAAACCGTCGATTTGCCCGCGCCGATTCCCCCGGTCAACCCAACCCGCAACATGGGCCCAGTCTTTCACCCCACCCACCGCGTGGATTCGCCCGGATACCGCCCAGTACCGCATGAGCCAGGCGCGCGCAATACCAATTTCGGGGACACGCCGCGAAGGTCCACGGTATCGGCACCCCGGTTCCGTAGGGTTCGCACGAACTGCGTAACCGACGGGAGAGGCTGATGAAGGGCAACGGCCACAACGGCGGGCGGCACCGGCTCGGCGAACCGGGTCTGGTGCACTGCGTGCGGCACCACGAGGTCGCCGAGGCACTCGCCGAATTCCGCCGGAGCTGGTTCACCGCGATCCTGGTCCCCGCCAAGCACAGCCTCGCCGGGCTGCGCAAGCGTGCCGCCCGCGCGGCGATCGAGAACGCCTGGGCTCCCACGCGCGCGCAGGCGGCCGGGTAGCTCAATTCCGTAACTCAGCCGAAGAAGACTTCTGCTTCCTGATAGCGCTCCAGTGGCACCGTCTTGAGCGAGGCGGTGGCCTCGGCGAGCCGCACCCGGGTGATCTCGGTGCCGCGTAGCGCGACCATCACTCCGAAGTCCCCTTCGGCGACGGCGTCCACCGCGTGCAACCCGAACCGGGTGGCGAGCACCCGGTCGTAGGCGGTCGGTGTGCCACCGCGCTGCACGTGTCCGAGCACCACCGCGCGGGATTCCTTCCCGGTGCGCTCGGCGAGTTCCTCGGCGAGCCAGTTGCCGACCCCACCGAGGCGCACGTGCCCGAAGGCGTCGCGTTCCCCGGTCTGCAGCACCTCCGCACCGCCGTCGGGCACCGCTCCCTCGGCGACCACGATGATCGGGGCGAACTGGCGCTCGAACCGGCGCTGCACCCACTCGGTCACCTGCTCGATGGAGAACGGCCGCTCCGGGACGAGGATGACGTTCGCCCCGCCGGCCAGCCCGGAGTGCAGCGCGATCCATCCGGCGTGCCTGCCCATCACCTCGACCACGAGTGCCCGGTGATGTGATTCGGCGGTGGTGCGCAGCCGGTCGATGGCCTCGGTGGCGATGTGCACCGCGGTGTCGAAGCCGAAGGTGTAGTCGGTGGCCGCGAGGTCGTTGTCGATGGTCTTGGGCACTCCGACCACCGGGATCCCGTCATCGGTGAGCCGCTTGGCCACCCCGAGCGTGTCCTCCCCGCCGACCGCGATCAGCGCGTCCACCCCGTGTTCGGCGACGACCGCGCGGATCCGGTCCACACCGCCCTCGACCGAGTAGGGATTGGTGCGGCTCGAACCGAGGATCGTGCCGCCCCTGGCCAGGATGTCCTCGACCTCGTCCAGACCGAGCGGTTTGATCAGGCCGTCCATCGGGCCCTGCCAGCCGGCCCGGAATCCGAGGATGTCCCAGCCGTGTCCCTCGATCCCTTTCCGGACGACCGCCCTGATCACCGCGTTCAGGCCGGGGCAGTCGCCGCCACCGGTGAGCACACCGATCCGCATATTCGCTCCTCGCACTTCGCCGCTATGACACCGCTCACTGTATCGGTTCGGCACGGTGCGTCGAGGAGGGTGAGCGCACCGCGGTGAATCAGCGGACCGGGTAACCGAGTTCGGCGCGGCGCTGCTCGATCACCTTCCACCGGGCGAGGTTGTGCCGCGCGTCGGCGAGCGCGTCGTGCGCGTCCGCGGGCGGGTACGGCAGTTTCGGGCGCCCCACGTCCTCCCAGCGCTGCCGCAGTTCCCGGGTGAACCGGGGAATCTCGCGCGGGAGGGCGGGCATCGCGCCCCACAGCTGGGCGATCGCGACGTGGTCGTAGGCGGCGATCCAGGCCCACAGTTCGACCGGTTCCCCCGGCTCGGTCAGATAGGCGTGGAAGTCAGCACGGATCCGTTCGCGGGAACGCCACGCCTTGTCCCCCGGCGACGGCAGCTTGTCGAGGACATTGGCCCGCACCCAGGATCCCGCGCGGTCCGGATCGAACTCGGTGGAAACCGCGTAGAACTCTCTCCCGTTCTCGTCGACGGCTCCGACCGAGACGAGTTCGATGGTCTCCCCGTCCTCGATGAACTCGCAGTCGTAGAAATATCGCACCCCAGAGAGAGTACGTATCGCGGTGCCCGGGGATTCTGCTGCGTTCCACTTGCCGACACATGTCCGGTATGCGAGGCTCCAGCTCTCGCCAACGAAGTCGAGAGGATGACCGGAAATGGCTGGTCACAGTCGACGCCGCTTTCTCGGATACCTGCTCGCCGCACCCACCCTCGCGGTCGCCGTGCCGATCGGAGAGGAATTCGCCCTGCCCGGTGAAGCCTCGGCGGCGCTGCCCTCGAATCCGGAGATCGCCGACCTGCTCGATCTCTCCGATCTGCTCAATCTGGCCGCGGCACCGACCTCCGGGCTGGTCGCGGTCGGGGTGCAGGCCGACGGCACCGTCTCCTTCGCACTGCCGCGCGCCGAGGTCGGGCAGGGCATCACCACCGCGGTCGCCATGCTGATCGCCGAGGAACTCGACGTCGGCATGGACAAGGTCCGGGTCACCCTCGCCGACGCGCGCCCCGAACTACTGTTCAACCAGCTCACCGGCGGCTCCAACAGCATGCACTCGATCTACCGTCCGGTGCGCACCGCCGCGGCGATCGCCCGGCTCGCGCTGCTCGACGCGGCGGCCGGGCAGTGGGGAACCGACGCCTCCCGGCTCGCCATCAGCGACGGGGTCGTCTCCGGTCCCGGTGGCCGGAGCGCACCACTGGGCTCGTTCGCGAAGGCGGCGGCGGGCAATCGCACCAAGCAGCTGAGCGCGGAACCGAAGAAGCGGCCGAGCCTGATCGGCACCCCGCAGAACCGGATCGACGCGCATGACGCGGTCACCGGGCGCAAACAGTTCACCATGGACCTGCGGGTGCCCGGCGCGCTGCCCACCATGGTCTGTCGTGGACCGCACATCAACGCGACCGTGGGCTCGGTGCGCAATCTGGCCGAGGTCCGGGCGATGCCCGGGGTCACCGATATCGCGGTGATCTCCACCGGGGTCGCGGTGCGGGCGAACACCACGACACACTGCATCGACGCGGTGCGCGCGCTGCGGGTGGACTGGCGGGGCGGGACGGTCGACGGGGAAACCGATGCGAGTGTGCGGGCGAAACTGCGTGCGATCGCTCCGCCCATGCCACCACCGATGCCGGGTGCCGAGACCATCGACCTCGAGGTGGATTTCGCCTTCGCCAGCAACAGCGCACTCGAGACGAACTGCGCGATCGCCGATGTGCGCCCCGATCGCGCCGAGATCTGGGCCGCGCTCAAGGCGCCGATTCCCGCGCACAACGAGATCGCGGCCAAGGCCGGTCTGCTGCCGACCGCGGTGAAGGTGCACGTGGTCCAGGGCGGCGGTTCCTTCGGCCGCAAACTGTTCCACGACGCCGCGCTCGAGGCGACCGAGGCCTCCAAGGCGATGGGCAAACCGGTCAAACTGATGTGGCACCGCACCGATGATTTCCGGCACGGCAGGGTGCACCCGATGTCCACCTCGAAGATCCGGTTGAATCATTCCGGCGGAAACGTGCTCGGTTACGAGCAGCGGCACATGACGACGCAATTGGATCTCGGCCACGGATTCGGCGATGCGATCACCTCGATGCTCGACAAACTCCCGGTCGCCGATCTGACGTTCAATCAGGTTTTCTTCCTCACCACGCAGGCGATGCCGTACAACTTCGGGATCACGAACCAGACCCTGCACGAGGTGCCGCTGAAATTCCACACGAGCAGCATGCGCAACGTGTATTCGCCGAATGTCACCGGCGCGCGCGAGATCGCGGTGGAAACGCTCGCGAAAAAACTCGGCAAGGATTCACTGGCACTGCGCCGCTCGTTCGCCAAGGAGGAGCGTGTCCGAGCGATTCTGGACAAGGTTGCCGAACTCGGTGAATGGGGAAAGGAAATGCCCTCCGGAACGGCGCAGGGAATCGGCATCCACGTCGAGTACAAGAGCTGTTGCGCGGTGCTCGTGGAAATCGACTGCCGCCCGGAGACGGTGCACCGGCCGGTCGAGGAGGAAGGGGTGACCGGGCCACGCGTCACCCGGGCCACGGTGGCCGTCGACGTGGGTATTCCGGTGAATCCGCGCGGACTCGAGGCACAGATGCTCGGCTGCGTGAACGACGGAATCGGCCTGGTGCTCACCGAGAGCCTGCACATGGACCAGGGCCTGCCCCTGGAAGGCAGCTGGGACAACTTCTTCTACACCAGGCAGTGGAACACCCCGCTGGATGTGCGGGTGTTCGTCATGCCGAAGACGACCGAGGAACCCGGCGGGGCGGGCGAACTCGGGGTCGCCGCCACCGTCGGCGCGGTCGCCTGCGCCTACGGCCGGGCCACCGGGACGATGCCCACCTCGTTCCCGATCAACCACGGCACGCTGAGCTTCGAACCGCTCCCCCGTGTCCCGCCGATTCCGCAGTCCCCCACCGACGGCCTCGAACACACCTTCTAAGGAGTCACGGTGCCCGAACACAGTTTCATCCTCAACGGAAACCGGGTCAGCGTGGACACCGAGGACAACGTCCGCGTGCTCTGGGTGCTGCGCGATCTGCTCGGGGTCACCGGGCCGAAGTACGGCTGCGGGATCAACGTCTGCAAGGCGTGCACCTGCCACATCAACGGCAAGGCGTTCAATCCCTGCTCGGTGCCCATCTCCGCGATCAAGCCCGGCGACGAGATCACCACCATCGAGGGCCTCGCCGATCAGCGGACCGGGGAACTGCACCCCATGCAGGAGGCCTGGCTCGAACACGACGTCGCCCAGTGCGGCTACTGCCAGCCGGGCCAGATCATGGCCGCGGTCGCCCTGGTGCGCAAGGCACGCGCCGCCGGTACCGAACTCGACGACGCCGAGCTGGACAAGCTGCGCAACATCTGCCGCTGCGGCACCTACACCCGCATCCGCGAGGCGATCCGTACCGGCGCGAAGAACATGTGACATCAGCCTTCGAAAAACTGGCGCAGCCGCTCCGCGATCTCGGGCACGTCGATTTCACCGCGTGCCGCTTCGAGAACCATCGTCTCTGCGGCGTCGACGTCCAGCGAGTCCCGCAACGGCACCTCGTTGACTTCGAGGGAAACGGCGGCACCGGCCCATGCGGCACGCCTGTTCCCATCGATCAACGCGCGATTGCGCACCAGGGAAGGCAACAGTACGGCCGCCTTCGTGAACAGATCCGGGTAGGCGTCCTGGCCGAACACGGTGGTCTGCGGCCGGGCGACCGCGGCAGCGAGCAAGCCGAAGTCGCCGACCTCTGGTGATGCCCCATCGCGCGCCCGGTCGCGGTGAGAACGTCCTCGACATCGAGAAAATACGGCCCGGGCGCTCAGACGAGCCGTTCATCGAGCTCGGCGTGATCCCCGCGACTCGCGCAGCCGCCTCGGCGACCCGATACTTACGCGAGGACACGGCAGAGACGACCGCGTCGTGTGCCACGGTCTTCAACGACTTGCCTTCGCGTTCGGCAGCCGCCCGCAGGTCGGCCATCTCCTCCTCGGTGAACTGCACGTTCAAGGCTGCCGTGAAGACAGCACGGCCAAAGCCGTACCTGCTTTGGTACCGGCTTAACCCGCCTTGGTTCCCGGTACCCGGTCGCCACCTCGGTCCTCGCGCTGCGCGGGCAGCGCGACCGCGCCCGCCTGCTTCGCGGCGAGGTCGTCCTTGACCTTCTGCGCGTACACGTCGACGTAGGTCTGCCCGGACAGTTCCATCAGCTCGTACATCACCTCGTCGGTGATGGAGCGCTCCACGAACCGGTCCCCGTCGAGCCCGGCGTAGCGGGAGAACTCGAGCGGCTTGCCGATCTTGATGTGGACCTTGGCCGGTTTCGGCAGCCGGGAACCGATGGGGTTGGCCTTGTCGGTGCCGAACATGGCGACCGGGATGATCGGGGCCTCGGCCTGCAGCGCGATCCGCGCCATCCCGGTCTTGCCCTTGTAGAGCTTGCCGTCCGGGGAACGGGTGCCCTCGGGGTAGATACCGACCAGGTTGCCGTCGCGCAGCAGCCGCACGCAGGTATCCAGCGCGGCCTGGGCGGCGTTCGCGCTGGTGCGGTCGATCGGCACCTGACCGGCCGCGGTGAAGAACGTCTTCTTGAACCGGCCCTTGAGCCCCGGCTCGGTGAAGTACTCGCGCTTGGCGGGGAAGGTGATCCTTCTCGGGACCATCAGCGGGAACAGGAACGAGTCGAGCACCGCGAGGTGGTTCGAGGCCATCAGGGCCCCACCCTCGCGGGGGATGTTCTCCAGCCCCTCGATCTCCGGCCGGAAGAACAGCCGGAGCACCGGACCGAGCAACAGGTACTTCAGGACGTAATAGAACACCGCGTCTCCCGGCCTCCCGCACACTCCACCGACACCACTTCGGAAACACCAGCGTACGGAGCATGTGCCGGTGCGCACAATGAGGTGGGACACCTGTACCTGCACATACTGTGCGGTATGTCCGCTTCGGCGGCGAACTACTATGGAAAGCACATCCCTGTCGGACCCGAAGGAGGAGGCCATGCCCGTACTTCCCGGTGCGGAACCGTTCACCCACGACGGCTCGACCCGGACGGGAATCCTGCTCTGTCACGGGTTCACCGGCTCACCGCAGACCATGCGCCCCTGGGGTGAGCACCTGGCCGCGCAGGGCTACACGGTGCGCTGTCCCCGGTTGCCCGGGCACGGCACGACCGCCCGTGAATGCAATCGCACCCGCTGGCCGGACTGGTACGGCTGCGTGGAGGCCGCACTCGACGAACTGCTCGAACGCTGCGAGCGGGTGTTCGTCTTCGGCCTGTCCATGGGCGGAACGCTCACCCTGCGGCTCGCCGAGCAGCGCGGTGCGGACATCAGCGGGATCGTGCTCGTCAACCCCTCGGTGACCACGGAGAACAAGCTCGCCGCGCTGCTTCCGGTGCTGTCCAGGGTGGTCCCGAGCAAACCCGGGATCGGCGGAGACATCGCCAAGCCCGGCGTGCCCGAGCTGAGCTACCGCACCACCCCGCTGCGCGCGCTGAACAGCCTGCGCGAGCTGTGGCAGCTGGTGCGCGCGGACCTCGGGCGGATCGGCATGCCGGTACTGCTGTTCCGTTCGAGCGTCGATCACGTTGTGGAGCCGATCAATGCGAACATCGTGGCAAACGGTGTCCGCAGCGAGGATTTCACCACGGTGGTCTTGCCGGACAGCTTCCACGTAGCCACCCTTGACTATGACGCGTCGACCATCTTCCGGCTCGGGAGCGAATTCGTGGCGCGGCTGACCGAGGAAACACCACAGCTCGCTGGAGAGCCAACATGACAAGACGCTCGGACGGTCCGGAAGACGTGGACGCGGCGTTCGCCGAGATCGTCGCCGATCTCGAGCGCGAGGGCGTCGGCGAGAACCTCACCGCCGAACCGTCCGAGCCCGCAGGATCGGAGACCAGCGGCCCCGAGGCCGCCGAGGAACAGCGACCGCGCCCCGAACCCGAGCCACGCCCCCGCGCCAGCGAATGGCGCACCGCGGAGCGGGACTGGGACCCGGACGCGGACCTCGACATCGATGCGGACGACGAGCACTACGAACCACCCGAGCCGCCACCGGTCCCCCGCCCGCACGCCGCCACGATCGTCGCCCTCGTCCTGATCGCGATCGCGATCCTGTTGTTCGCCGCCCCGAACCTGCTCGGCATCTCCTCCTCGGCGGCCATCCCGCTCGGCGCGGTCGCCGCGGTCGGCGCTGCGGGGCTGCTGTTGTTCCGGCTGCGCAGCGGGCCGCCACCGGGGAGCCCGGGCTCGGACGACGACGGCGCGCAGGTTTAGCTGCCGCGGAAGGAGCCGCGGCCCGATCGACTCCCCGTCACCGCGCGGCGCGCGTTCCCAGTGACTCCGCGGCGAGTACGGCGGCGCCGACCATTCCCCCGTCGTCACCGAGCTGAGCGGTGCGGATCCGGGCGAGCGGGCGGTAACCGCTGCCGGTCTGGGCGCGCGCGTAGTGTTCCCGGGCCTCGTCGAGGAACAACGGAGCGGATTCGGAGACTCCACCGCCGATGACCACGAGTTCGGGATCGTAGATGTCCGCGACGAGCGCGATCCCCTCACCGAGCCAGCGGGCCAGTTCGGCGAGTGCCCGCTGGGCGATCGGGTCACCGTCCCGCGCGGCGGCGGCGACCTGCCGTCCGGTGAGGGTGCGCGCGTCGTCGGAAGCGTGCCTGCGCAGTTCGGTCGAAGTGCCCGGATGTTCGGCGAGCAGCTCGACCGCGGTCGCCGAGAGCGCGGTACCGCTGCAGTAGCGCTCGAAGCAGCCGGATTTACCGCACGGACAGGGCCGCCCGTCCGGAACGAGGCGCAGGTGGCCGAGTTCGGGGGCGACCCCGTGCGCGCCGCGGTACAGTTCCCCGTCGATCACCAGCGCCGCCCCGATTCCGGTGCCGAGCGCGATGTGCACGGCGACCTGGCTGCCGCTGGCCGCGCCGAACCGGTGCTCGGCGACCGCGGCGGAGTTCGTGTCGTGTTCCACGAGCACCGGGAGCCCGAGCCGGCCGCCGAGGCGTTCGGCGATATCGGTGTCCCGCCAGGCCAGGTGCGGGGCGAACATCACCCTGCTGCGATCGGCGCTGATGAACCCGGCGATCGCGAGGCCGACCCCGCCGACCCGGTGCCGCCTGGTCAGCTCGTGCACCACCGAGACGATCGCGTCCTCCAGCGAACGCTGTCCGCTCGGGGTCGCGGTGCGCGCGGTGTCCAGGATCGAGCCGTGCTCGTCGACCACCGCGGCACGCACACTGGTACCGCCGATGTCCACCCCGATGGCACGCATCAGTTCCGCTCACCGCCTCGCTTACGGTGCACGGCGATCCGCTGGACCCGGCCGTCCTGCTCGGGTCCGTTCTCCGGTTCGGTCCGTTCGGGTTCGAGTTCGGATTCGCTCCGTCCGGGTCCCGGTTCGGCCAGGTCGGCGTCCTCCGCGGGCCAGTCGCGCTGCCCGGTGGCCGGTGCCCTGCGCACCTCGATGTGCTGCACCCGCACCCGTACCGGCGGCTGCGGCATCGTGGTGGCGAGGTCGTCGACGACGTCTTCCTCGCGCAGGTGCCCGGATGTGGTCCAGCTGCCGGTCCCCGGGCGGTTCCCGGGACCGGGTTCGCCGAGCACCGCGCGCAGCAGGTCCACCAGCGCGACCCCGTGCCCAGCCGCGCGCGCCGCCAGTTCCGGGCGCTGCCCGCGCACCACGGCGAGCGCGGCGCACAGCGGGCACCAGCTGCAGGTGGCCGGGAGTTCCCCGGTAGGTTCGGATGCCTTGCGCAGCAAGGGTTCCGCGCGATCGGCGAAGGCGGTCAGCAGTCCGCGCAGCTCGGCGACCAGGCGCGGGTCCGCCCCGTGCGAGTGCAGATGTTCCTCGGTGTCCACGTTCCCGGGCCCGTTCACAGCGCACGCATCCGGACGACGATGCCTTCGGTGTCCACCTCGGCGGTACGCACCTCGGTGCGCCGCAGCACCGAGGGCAGGCTGATCAGCCGCCGCCTGCCGTCCACGGTGACCGCGAGATCGTCCCCGATGCGCGCGAGCTCGAGCCGGGCGTCCTCGGCGAGCGGGATCGCGATGTGCAAGCGGTACTCCGTGCCGCCGCCGTGCACCGAGAGCAGCGGCGGATCCAGTTCCTCGTGTTCGGCGAGCGGATCGGCGCGCCCGTAGAGATCGGTGGCCAGCGCGGCGAGCGCGTCCGCGCCGACGGGTTCGTTCGCCCGGTGCTCCGCGGTGCGCACCTCGAGCTCGGTGTGCGTGCGCACCTCCCGCAGCACGGCGTCCTGCTCCGCGCGCCGGGTGCGCATCCAGTTCGCCGCCGGGCCGAAACCGAGCCCCGCCTTGGGCACCAGCCGGTTCGCGATCACCCCGTCGACCCGGATCCCCTGCAGGGCGAGCGCCGTCAGGGTGCGCCTGGTCTCGGCGATGACCACCCGTTCCGGGGTCAGCACCAGCCGAACCGAGGTCCGCGCGCGGTCGGTGAGCAGTCCGCGCAGCGCGGCGAGCTGGCCCCCGAGGGTGCCCAGCGCCTGCCTGGTCGCCGCCCACTGGTCCCCGCCGAGCAGTCCGGCGCGCAGCAGCCCTGCGCCCTTGCCGGAGGGGAAGAACTTGCCCAGATAGCCGGAGAACGCTTCCGGAAGGGCGAGCAGCCGCAGGGTCTCCGCGGTCGGCCCGCAGTCCACGAGCACCGCCTCCCAGCGCCCGTCCGCCGCACCCTGCTCGACGAGCCGGTGCACCTCGACGAGCGAGAGCAGCTCGTCCACTCCGGGCAGCACGGTCAGTTCCTCGGCGTCCACCTCGTCCACCCCGGCCCCGGCGAGCATTCCGCGCAGGTGGGTGCGCAACTGGGCCCAGGACTGGTCGACGAGTCCGCGCGCGTCGATGTGCCCGGCGTACAGGCCGGACTCCACCTCGAGCGGGTCCGCGCCGAGCTCGGTGCCGAACGCGTCCCCGAGCGAGTGCGCGGGATCGGTGGACACGACGAGTACCCGGCGACCGCTCCTGGCCAGCCGCGCGGCGGTGGCGGCCGCGATCGTCGTCTTGCCGACTCCGCCCTTGCCGGTGAACAGCGTGACGCGCACCGGCTAGCGCTCCCGCGCCGGGTGCCGCTCGGTCATGACTCCTCCTCGACCCTGCGCTTGAGCTCCTTGAGTGCGGTGTCCATGATCACTTTTTCGGCCTTGCGGCGCAGCTGGCCGATCATCGGGATGGCCAGCTGCACGGAGAGACTGTAGGTGACCTCGGTGCCACCACCGGAGGGGACGAGCGTGTAACTGCCGTCCTGGGCCTTCTGCATCGCGCCCTTGACCAGGTGCCAGCGTACCGAGCGGCCGTCCGGCGCCCACTCGTACTCGAGGGTGTAGGTGTCCTTGACCGGGCCCTGCTCGATGGTCATCCGCACCTGGCGTGCGCGCCCGTCCGCCCCGGTCTCCAGCACCTCCGCCGATTTGAAGGCATCGGTCCACTCCGGGTACGCGTCGAAGTCGGCGATCACCGCCATGATGCGTTCCGGGGGCGCGTCGATCACGATGGACTGGGTCGACCGGTCGGGCGTGGACATGGACCGCAGGTTACCGGGCAGGTGTGCTCACAGCTCGAGCACGTACGGCGTTTCGGTGCGCTGGAAATGCCCGACGTTGATGCACTCGGTGCGCCGGTAGCGCAGCCGCGGTGCCAGCGGCTGGTGCACGTGCCCGAACAGCGCGTACCGCGGCGACTCCCGGTCGAGCAGGTCCACCAGCGCCGTGGAGCCGAGTTCGGCGCGCCGGGCGACCACGTCATAGGTCAGCTCCGGCAGCGCGGGCGGGCAGTGGGTGCACAGCACATCCACCCCGTGCAGGGCGGCCACATCGGCGTCGTAGTCCTCCGCGGTGCGGATATAGGGCTTCCACACCCCACCGGAGCGGCGGGCCCTTCCCTTCGGCAGCACCGTTCCGCCGACGAACCCGAAGCGCACACCGCCGATCTCGAGCACCCGCCCGTCGGCCAGGGTTACCCCGTCGTGCAGATGATCGGGCCACAGTTCGGGCGCGTCCACGTTGCCCGGGATCGCGTAGGTGGGCGCCGTCAGCGCGGCGAACAGCTTCGCGTACTGGTCGTGGATGGCCTCGGTGACCACCCGCCCCGGGTCCTCGAGGCTCGCCCACAGCGAACGGGCGTACGCCCCGGCCTCGGTGGGATCGCTGCGGCGGCGCAGTTCGGCGAAGCGGCCGACCGCTTCCGCGCCGAAGATCACACCGAGAATCCCCGCCGAGTGGTCGTGATAGTCGACGAAATCGAGCAGATCGCCGAGCACGAGCAGCACATCGGCCCCTTCCCCGGCCCGGCTCAGCGCATCGACGTTCCCGTGCACATCGGAGACAACGTGTACCCGCACATCCGCGAGGTTACCGAAGGGTTCACTGCGGCGGTGGGCAACCGGGGCGCCGTCCCGCTTCCAGGGTTCGCTTGAGCCGCAGGGACACCGCCTTCGCCGCGACCTGGCGCGCGGTGATCACCCGGCGCACCATCGCCGGGCTCCAGTTCCGGTCCGGCGGCGGGTCCGCGCGCAGGAAGTAGTGCGCCAGGGTGCCGTCCAGCATCGGTTCGAGCCACACCTCCTGGGTGCCGACCAGCGCACCGGTCACCGTCCACCGCAGCCCCTCCTCGCCCCGGTCGGCGTAGACCTCGAGCCGCAGGTCGGGCCAGCATTCCCGCCACACATCCGGGTCGGCGTAGGTGGCCGCGAGCACGGCCGGCGGCACGAGTAGAAAGGTCTCGTCGACGATGTCCACCGTTGGCATGTGCCCAGTATCCCTGTCCCCGGGAAGCGATCTGGGACACCACGGTGGAACACTGGTATTACCGGCCGGTAAGTTGCGCTGGTGCGGACACAGTCACGTCCCGGGAGGTTGCGACGATGCAGGAGTACACGGCGGCGAGCATCGGTGAGGTCGACGAGCGGGAGAACCTCACCGACATGATCTTCGCCAACGCGGAACGATTCGCCAGCACGATCGCCTTCCGCAGGCGGGTCGGCCATTCCTGGGTGGACGTCACGGCCGCGCAGTTCGCCGCCGAGGTGACCGGGGTGGCCAAGGGCCTGATCGCGGCCGGGATCGAGACCGGTGACCGGATCGGGCTGCTCGCCAAGACCCGGTACGAGTGGACCCTGATCGATTTCGCGATCTGGACCGCGGGCGCGGTCACCGTGCCGATCTACGACACTTCCTCGGCCGACCAGATCGAGTGGATCCTCGCCGACTCCGGGGCCCGCGCGGTGTTCGTGGAGACCGATGCGCACCACAGCGTGCTGGACGGGGTGCTCGGCAGGGTCGACGGCGTCGACCGCGTGTGGCAGATCGAGGGGGAACCGGGCGCGGTCGCCGAGCTCACCGGCGCGGGCGCCGAGGTGAGCGGGGACACAGTGCGCGAACGCAGGCGCAGCCTCGGCGCCGACGACCTGGCCACCCTGGTCTACACCTCGGGCACCACGGGGCGGCCCAAGGGCTGCGAGCTCACCCACCGCAATCTGCTCGCCGAAGTGCGGGCGAACGCGAACTCCTTCCCCCGGCTGATGCAGTCGGGCAACTCACAGCTGATCTTCCTGCCGCTGGCCCACGTCCTGGCCCGCGCGATCGCGCTGACCGGCGTCTACACCAGGCTGACCATGGGGCACACCCCGGATGTCAGCAATCTGCTCGACGACCTCCGCGGGTTCCGGCCCACCTTCATCGTCGCCGTGCCCCGGGTGTTCGAGAAGGTGTACAACTCCGCGCGGCAGCGCGCACACGACGGCGGTAAGGGCAAGATCTTCGACGCCGCGGAGGCGGTCGCCGTGGAGTACTCCAAGGCGAAGGAGAGCGGTTCGCCGAGCCTGGCACTGCGGGCCAAGCACGCGGTGTTCGACCGGCTGGTGTACGCCAAGCTGCGGGCCGCGCTCGGTGGCCGGTGCACCGGAACCGTGTCCGGCGGCGCACCGCTCGGCGAACGGCTCGCGCACTTCTTCCGCGGCGTCGGCATCCCGGTCTACGAAGGCTACGGGCTCACCGAGACCTCCGCGGCCGCCGCGGTGAACACCGAGCAGCACAGCAAGATCGGCACCGTGGGGCGCCCGATCGCCGGTACCTCGGTGCGCATCGCCGAGGACGGCGAGGTGCTGGTGAAAAGCGATGTGGTGTTCCGCGGTTACTGGGGCAACGAGGAGGCGAGCGCGACCGCGCTGACCGATCGCTGGTTCCACACCGGGGATCTCGGCAGCATCGACTCCGAGGGCTTCCTGCGCATCACCGGGCGCAAGAAGGAACTCATCGTCACCGCGGGCGGCAAGAACGTCTCCCCCGCCGTGCTCGAGGACGGACTGCGCGCGCACCCGCTCATCTCCCAGTGCATGGTCGTCGGGGACAAGCAGCCGTTCATCGCCGCGCTGATCACGATCGACGAGGAGTTCCTCACCGGCTGGAAATCCAGGCACGGCAAGGATCCCAACGCGAAGGTCGGCGACCTGATCGACGATCCCGAGCTGAACAAGGAGCTGCAGGAGGCCGTGGACCAGGCCAATACGGCGGTCTCGCACGCCGAGTCAATCAAGAAGTTCCGCGTGCTGCCCAACGATTTCACCATCGACTCGGGTGAGCTGACCCCCTCGCTGAAACTGCGCCGCGGGGTGGTCACCGACATCCGGGCAGAGGACATCAAAGCGATCTACTCCTAGAGATCGACGTAGGCACGCACCCGCGCCAGGATGCCCTCGATCACCCAGTCGAGCATCGCGTCGAACTGGGCATCGGCGTCCTGGTGCGGGGTCCGTGCCTCGGCGATGAGCCGGGAAAGGAACGGGTATTCCCCGGACTCGGCCATGCGCACCATGTAGCGCTTCTCGGCCTCGGTGGTGGTCTCCTCGACCGGTCCGGCACTGAACCCCGCCGCGCGTTCGGCGAGCTCGTTCTGCGCGTACCCCTGCGCGAAGGTCATCACCGTGGTGACGATCTGGAAGAGCTCGTCGATCCGCAGTCCCGGCCGGTCCAGCGCGGCCATCATGTGTTCCATGGCCCGCAACATGTTCGGCCCGGGTGGATTGGCGTAGGCCGAGGCGACCGGGAACCACGGATGCTCCAGCACCGCCGTTCTGCTGCCGTGCGCGCACAACCGCAGCACGCCCGCCCAGTCCCGGTAATCGCCCGGCCAGCTCTCCGGATCCCCCAGAATCGAGTCCACCATCAGCGCGAGCAGTTCGTCCTTGCTGCGCACGTAGCGGTACAGCGACATGGTTCCCGCGCCGAGCTCCGCGGCCACCTTGCGCATGGAGAGCCCGTCGAGCCCCACGGCATCGGCGATCCGCACTCCGGCCGCGGCGATATCGGCCCGGTTGTACGCGGGAGCCTTGCCACGCGTGGGTTTCTCCGGCCGCAGCCAGATGACCTCGTCCTCGGACCCCGACACGAAAACCTCCTTGCGTACGTTGTACCCACTAAGCTAGCTTGTTAATAGCGTACGCAGTACTCACCTATGGCGCGCAAGTCCTACCTTGGGGAAGAAATGACCGAACCGATCGTGCGCGTCGAAGGGCTGAACAAGCACTTCGGCAGCACCCACGCCCTTCGAGACCTGCGGTTCGACGTCGCACCCGGCACGGTGTGCGGGCTGCTCGGGCCGAACGGGGCGGGCAAGACGACCGCGGTGCGGGTGCTCGCCACCCTGCTGCGGCCCGATTCCGGCACCGCGCTGATCGCCGGGCACGACGTGGTCCGCGATCCGATGGCGGTACGCAAGCGGATCGGGCTCGCCGGGCAGCACGCCGCACTGGACGAGACCCTCACCGGGCGGGAGAACCTGCGCATCTTCGGCAGGCTGTACCACCTCTCGGCCCGGTCGGCGCGGGCACGGGCGGACGAACTGCTCGAGCGGTTCGATCTGGCCAAGGCGGGCGACCGTCAGGTCAAGGGGTACTCCGGCGGGATGCGCAGGCGCCTCGACCTGATCGCGAGCCTGATCGTGGCCCCGGATGTGCTCTTCCTCGACGAGCCGACGACCGGGCTGGATCCGCGTAGCCGCAACGAGGTCTGGGAAGCCGTGCGCGGACTGGTCACCGACGGCACCACGGTGCTGCTCACCACCCAGTACCTCGACGAGGCCGACCAGCTCGCGAACAACATCGTGGTGATCGACACCGGGACCGCGGTCGCGGACGACACCCCGGGCAACCTCAAGGCCACCATCGGCGCGCATCTGGATGTCACCGTCGAACACGTCGATCAGCTCGCCACCGTGGCGCGGGAACTGCGCACCCTCACCGGTACCGAGCCGGAGGTCGTCGCGGACGAACGCCGGGTCACCGCCGTACTGGACACGAAAACGGTGCCACTGCCCAAGGTCACCCTCGTGCTGCACGAGAGCGGGGTGGCGATCAGCGACCTCGCGCTGCGCCATCCCACGCTCGACGAGGTGTTCCTGCGCCTGACCGGCGAGCAGAAATCCTTGGCACGCAACGAAACCGAGATGACAGAGGACAGGACATGACGAGCATCGCCGTCCCGCGCCGTGAACGCGGTGCGCTCTACGACCTTTTCGCCGACAGCGCGACCATGATCCTGCGGAACCTGTTGCGGTTCAAGCACTCCCCCGGCGAGATCATCGGCACCATCATGTTCCCGCTGTCGATGATCCTGATCTTCGGCTACATATTCGGCAGCGCGATTCCCATTCCGGGCGGCGGGAACTACCGCGAATTCCTGATGCCGGGACTGTTCGCCATGGGGGCCGCGGCCTCGTTCGCCGGAATCATGCAGAAAATGGCGAACGACAATCAGCTCGGCGTCATGGACCGGTTCCGTTCGATGCCCGCCTCGCGTTCCGCGGTCCCGGTCGGCACCAGCGGCGCGGAGCTGATCAACTACACCCTCGGGCTCGTGGTCACCGCGCTGTGCGGCTGGGCGACCGGATGGACGGCACACACCGGATTCTGGAGTGTGGCGGCGGGATTCGGGGTCATCCTGCTCTTCGCGTTCGGGATGATCTGGCTCGGCATCTTTCTCGGCTCGCTGGTCCGCAATGTCACCACCGCGGAACGGCTCGCCCCGCTTTTCATGCCGCTGACGATGATTTCGAACACCTTCGTGCCGACCGGGAACATGCCCGCCTGGTTGCGCGCCATCGCGGACTGGAATCCGGTGAGCGCGCTCGTGGAATCCTGCCGGGTGTTGTTCGGCAATCCCGGGCTGAGTTCGAGCACGGCCTGGTCGATGCAGCATCCGGTGGCCACGATCCTGTTGTGGTCGATCGCGCTCATCGCCGTGTTCGCCCCGCTTTCGGTGCGCCGCTTCCAGAAGATGAACCTCTGAGCACCGCGCCCGGCCGCTCACACACTCCGGTACACGGCGCCGTGCGCTTCCTCGCAGTGCACCGGGCCTGCCTCGCCCGGCCGGACGTGGTCCACCTGCAGCGTGGCGTGCTCGATGGCGTGTTCGGCGGCCAGCAGCCGCGCCAGATCCGCCCGCACGGCATGGCAGTCCTCGCCCGGGGTGATCAGCACATGCGCGGACAGCGCGGGCATTCCCGAGGTGATCTCCCAGACGTGCAGGTCGTGCACCTCGGCGACATGCGGCCGGTCGGCGAGCAGCGCGCCGATCGTGTCCGGGTCCAGACCGGCGGGCGCTGCCTCCAGGAAGATCCGGCTCGAATCGCGGACCAGTCCGACTCCGGCCTTGACCATCAGGGCGACCACGACCAGTGAGGCGATCGCGTCGGCGCGGGCGAACCCGGTCAGCAGCATGACCAGTCCGGCGACCGCGGTGGCGAGGAACGCGAACAGGTCGTTGAGAATGTGCTGGAATGCGCCCTCCACGTTCAGGCTGGACCGGTTGGCCTTGCTGATCATCCAGGTGGCGATCAGGTTCACCACGACCCCGAGCAGGGCCACGATCAGCACCAGTGAGCCGGTGACCTCCGGCGGATCGATCAGCCGGGTGATCGCCTCATAGGTCAGCCAGGCGGCGAGCACCAGCAGGGTGATCCCGTTCGCTTGTGCCGAAAGGATTTCCGCGCGCTTCCAGCCATAGGTCATCCGGCCCGAGGCGGGGCGCGCGGCGAGCCGGATCGCCCACAGCGCCAGCGCGATCGAGGCGGCGTCGGTGAGCATGTGCGCGGCATCCGAGAGCAGCGCGAGCGATCCGGCGAGCAAACCGGCGACGACCTCGCCGAGCATGAAAACACCGATGACCGCCAGGGCACCGGCCAGCCACCGTTTGTCCGATTCCCCGCTCGCGTGCCCATGTCCGTGTCCAGCGCCCATCCGGGTCACCCCCTTCATCGTCCCACTACGGCAATCATATGCATGTATCGCTATGTGTGCAACTGTCGTGCGGGGCCGGTGTCGCGTGATCGCGAGCGGAAACGGCTATGGTGGGCCGAGGATGTCATCAGCCACCCCGCCGCCCGACGACCTGCTCCGCGACAAGCCCGCGAGCGCACAGCGAGTCCGCCTGGACGTCGGGGAACGGCGCGCCCTGCTGATGGAGACCGGCATCCGGTTGTTCACCGAGCACCGCTACGACGAGGTCGGCATCGGCACGATCGCCAGGGCCGCCGGTATCTCCCGGGGCCTGCTGTACCGCTACTTCCCGGACAAGGTGTCGTTCTTCGCCGCGGTGGTCGCCGACCGGCTCGCGGACCTCGCCGAACGGTGCCGGCCGGATCCCGCGCTCGATTCCATCGACGGTGCGCGCGCGGCGATCGACGCCTATCTCGAGTTCGCCGCGCAGCGCCCGCAGTGGTACATCTCGATGTATCGCGGTTCCGCCTCCTCGGCGGCCCCGGTTCGCGAAGTGCTCGAGCGGTTCGACGCCGGGCTCGTCGACGGCTTGCTGACGATGTTCGGCGCGGAGAACACACCACTGACCGGGGTCCTCGTGCGCGGCTGGCTCGCCTACCTCGCCGCGGCCGGGATCGCCGTGATCGACGGCGCGAATGTCGACCACGCGGAGCTGCGCGAGCGCTGTGTGCGCGTGGTTTCGGCGGTCGCCGAGGCCGCGGCCCTACCCGAAGGCCCCTGACCGGACCTCCCGCCCGGCGAACGATCCGTACAGCGCGAGGAGCCTGCGGCCGCGCGCGGTGGTGGTCACCCGGACCATGCGCCCTTCCCGGTGCCGCACGACCAGTCCGCAGCGGACGAGCCAATCGATGTGATGGGTCACCGCGGCCGGGGTGAGATGCGTGGCACGGGCCAGTTCGGACATCACGCGATCGTGCTCGGCGAGGCGCAGCAGTTGGGCACGTGGCGTGGACAGGAGCGCGTCGAGTTCCGCATCGGCGTCCGGATCGGGGCCACCTCCCGGTCGCGGACGGGCCGGATAGGCGAAGTAGACCTCATCCGGGCGGTCGAGATTGGCCACCGTCAGGTGCAAACCGGCCAGCAGCGGATTGAGCAGCAGGGTGCGCCGGCCGATCCGGCTGTCGATGCCGTCGGGATCCGGGAACTCGAAGCCGGACGGGGCGGTGCGCCCTCGGGGATGGGCGGCGGCGAGCGCCACATCCAGCGAACCGGTCACCGCGGCCTGACCGATCCGCTGAGCCTCCTCCTCGCGCAGCCCACGCTGGCGATCCCATTCGGCGGCCACGACCTCCCAGAGCAGTTCCAGCCCATCGGTCAGCTCGTGCAACCACCTGCGTGGCGCGGACCGGATCGCGTCCCAGTGCGGCGGCGGATGGCCGTCGAAGGTCTGCTCGACATCCGCACCGAGTTCGGCGGCCGAGGTCGAACGCAGTCGATCGAGGTGTTCGCGCATCGCTTTCCCGGCGGACATGGTCGACGCGGTGAGGTCCACGACCGGCGTCAGGCAGTCCGGGGACAGGGACGCACCGGGCTCGACGACCCGGCCGAGCGCGACGAGGCTCTCCGCGCGCAGCACCGAACAGGCCCTGGCGAACACCGAATCCCGGCCGAGGGCGCGGTCCCGGAGCCCGGCACAGGCCAGGGCGAGCACGCTCGCGTACGGATCATCGACGACCCGCACCGGGACCGCGCGATCGAGCAGTACATGTGTGGAGCGCAGCCGGTGCCCCGGAGGCATCGTGGCCTCCGGTACGAGGTCGAGGGTCATCGAGGCCCCCGGCATCCAGGACGACCGGGCCGGGCGGAACGCATCCCCCTACCTCCCGCGCCGTTCATGGGCTCGAATGAACCCCGTTCATTAGTCTCCATGGAAGCTAGTGGGTGAGATCGGTCCTGTCAAAGCCACCGGATGCCGTCGCCGTGCCGGATTTCGGCGCTAGCCCTCGAGCAGTTCGGCGAGCCGGCGCGCCCGCTGCTCCCAGCTCCAGTGTTCGAGCACCCGTTCCCGGCCCGCCGCGCCCATCCCGCGTGCCTCGAGCGCACGCAGCACGGCCCGGGTCACCGCGCCGGTGTCCCGCCCGTCCACGGTGAATCCGGTCTCCCCCGTGCGCACGCTTTCCGGTGCGCCACCGGAATTTCCGGCCACCACGGGGATCCCGCACGCGGCCGCCTCGAGGAAGACCATCCCGAAACCTTCCACGTCGAGCCCGAGTCCCCTGGTGCGGCACGGCATCGCGAACACATCGGCGGCGTTGTACCAGTCGGCGAGCTCGCTCTGGGGCACCGCGCCCGCGAAGACGACCCGATCACCGAGCCCGGCACGGTCGGCAAGGCCGCGCAGCCGCGGGGTGTCGCGCCCGGTTCCGGCGACGAGCAGCACGGTATCCGGTGCGGCTGCGAGGACCCCGGGCAGCGCGGCGAGCAGGGTGTCGACTCCCTTGCGCGGCACCAGGCGGGAAAGGCACAGCACCACGCGCTGCTCGCCGAGCCCGAGTCGCAGCCGGATTCGCTTGCCCGCCAAGGGATCGGGACGGAACCGTGCGGTGTCGACGGCGGGCGGGAGGTACTCGAATCCGGTAGCCGGGCCGAACGCCGAGGCGATCCTGGACCGGGTGTAGTGGCTGACGAAGGTGACCGCATCGGTGTGTTCCCCGATGCGCCGCAGCACCGAACGGGCACCCGGCAGCATCGACCAGCCCACCTCGTGGCCGTGCGTACTGGCCACGATCCGGCGCGCCCCGGCCCGGCGCAACGGGGCGGCCAGCAGGCCGAGCGGGGCCGCCGCGCCGAACCAGACAGCGCGGCAGTCGTGCTCGGCGAGCAGCCGCCGCGCGGTGTGCAGCACCGGCCGCGTGGGCAACAGCATCCCGGTGTGCCGGACGACCGGGAATGGCAGGCGGGCATCGTGTTCGGCGGCATCTTCCGCGTGCGGGCCGAGTACCACCAGCGAGGCGGGGTCCAGCCTGCGCGCCAATTCGTCCACATAGGACTGAATGCCACCGAGCGCGGGCGGGAAGTCGTTCGTGACGAGCAGAGTCCTGGTGGTCATGGCCGGGTCATCGCAGCACGGAATGCAGGTATCCCTGCCAGTTGCGCACCAGCCCGTCCAGGTCCACGCCGAGATCGCGCTGGGTGATCCGGCCGAGCCGCGCCTCGTCGATCTTGCCGAGGCGGGACACATCCAGGAAGAACCGCACCAGCTTCGGCTGCCCGTACCGCGCGCTGATCGAGGCGCACAGGGTCCAGCCCTGTTGGTAGGCGAGATCGAGGGTGTTCGCATCGGCCTGGAAATCCGTGTCCGCGGGCAGTTCTTCCGGCACATCCCCGTCGCGCACCTCGGCGGCCAGATCGGGCGCGGCCTTGGCCACCGGGATCCCGCTCGAGACGTACCCGACGTAGTCGGCGAAGCCCTCGGTCAGCCACATCGGCGCACCGTCCACGGTGTCCTTGCGCGCGGCGATATGGGTGATCTCGTGGCGCAGCACGATCGACAGCGCTTGCGGGGACAGCTGCGCGGCGCCGTCCGGATTGAGCACCACGCGCTGGCCGGTGGCAACGTGTTCGCGGGCGTTCACCGAATCGGCGACGGCGACCGCGGCGATCGTGTTCGCCGCGAATTCCGGCCCGACGAGCGAGCGCAGTTCCTCGGCGCCGCCCGGGACGAACACGGCGACCTTGCGCGACCAGCCGTTGCCCCAGACCGCGGTGACCGCGCGCACCGCGGCGTCCAGTTGCGCGCCGACGGCCTGGGCGCTCGCCTTGCCCGCCTGGTGGTACAGCACCAGTCCGGACTGGGTCCGCAAGGTCTGGCACGGCCCGTAGTCCCAGGGACCGCGCCAGGTCTTGCCGGGACCGAGCGCGGTGTCCGAGCTCAGGTACCAGTGGTTTCCCTTGCGGGCGAACAGGTATCCCATCGGCCGGGTGGTCGGGCGCTCATCGATCCCGGCGAGCGCGTAGCCCAGCTCGACCTTGGGCGCCCAGAGCTCGTCCGGGTCACCCGGCTGCGGTGCCAGCCCGGCCGGGTCGGTGGCGAATCGGGGATCGAGTTCGTAGTACCAGGTGGCCAGCGGCACCCCGCGCAGATTGTCGAAGAGCCTGGACTGGGCCGCACGGAAGGCTTCGGGTGCCGCGGGGTCGATCCCGGCGAGGAAAGCCGCGCGGTTCCCGGTGCGCACCGCCTCGGCCCGGCCGCGCAGCAGTTCGCGGACCTCGCGGATACGCGGCGCCGGCCGGGCCGCCTCACTCGGCTTGCTGCTCGGCTGCGCCGCCACCGGGGCGGGCCGCGGATTCGGCGGTGCGGCGCTCGGCTGCGCCTGCCGGACGTAGCCGAGCAGTACGAAGATCGCGGCGAGGAGCACGACGAGGATCACGGCGCCGATCAGGCCGCGTCGGATCGCCACCTTGTTCGATGGCCGGGGCGTGCTCACGCGCGACATAGTAGCCCCGCGGTCATCGACCACGGGGCTCTATGGTTGCTGTGCCGGTTCGGTCAGCCGATGCGGCGCGCGCCGGAGTAGTCACT
Source organism: Sciscionella sediminilitoris (assembly GCF_000737195.2). Lineage (GTDB taxonomy): Bacteria > Actinomycetota > Actinomycetes > Mycobacteriales > Pseudonocardiaceae > Sciscionella > Sciscionella sediminilitoris. The sequence continues at coordinate 17,934 of NZ_JALM01000037.1, read as the reverse complement.
CTGCAGCGGCTCCACTTGCACGTTCTGGCCGAAGTTCGGGGCGTTGACCATCTTCCCGTCGCCGACGTAGATGCCGACGTGGTGCACGGGGCTGCCGAAGAACACCAGGTCACCCGGCTGCAGCTCGCTGCGCGAAACCTCCTTGCCCGCGCTGGCCTGCGCCTGCGAGGAACGCGGAAGCGAGTAGCCGGCCTGCTTGAACGCCCAGGAGGTCAGCCCGGAGCAGTCGAAACCGGACGGGCTGGTGCCGCCCCACACGTACGGGACACCGATCTGCCCGAGCGCGGCCTGCATCGCCTTGCCGCCGATCCCGGAGCCCGGAATGTACACGCCGCTGTCCCCGCTGCCCTGCTTCATCGAGCTCTGCAGTCCGGGGCTGAGCTTGTCGAGCGCTTCCTTGACGGTGCTGATCTGGCGCTGCACCGATTCGTGCTTCTCCTTGATGTCCGAGATCAGCTGCGCCGCGGAGTTCTTGGCGTCCTCGGCGCGCTTCTGCGCGTCCAGGGTGGCGCCCTTCGCCTGCTGCGCACGCTTGGTGGCGCCGGCGAGCCGCTGCAGCGATTCGTCGTTGTCGGAGGAGATGACCTGGATCGCCGAGGCCCGGTCGAGGAAGTCCCGCGGGGAGGCTCCGGTCATCAGAACGGAGAGCTTGGAGAACCGCGCGCCCTGGTAGGTCGCGTTGGACAGCTTGTCGACCTGTCCGCGGAACTGGCTCTCCTGCTTCTGCGCGTCCTGCACCGCCTGCTCGGCCTTGGCCTCGTCCGCCTTGGCCTTGTCCAGCTCGGCCTTGCGCGCGTCGAGGTCGTCCTTGGCCTTCAGGTAGGACTGCTGAACCTTCTCGGCCTCGGTGGTGAGCTGCTTGTACTGCTTAAGCGCGTCGGCGGGGTTGTCCGGGGTCGACGTGTCGTTCGGCTGTGCCGACGCCGGTAGTCCGACCATGCCGACCGCCGCGGCGACGGCGGTGGCGGCCAGTGCGCCACGAGTGGTGCGCTGGAGTCGTTGCTGCGCCACGTGCGGAATACTCCTTCGGCTATCCGACCGCCTGCGGACACCGAGACCCGCTCGAGGCCAGCACCGTCCCACACACGAACAAAACGTGCCCGACTGGTGCGCCGTGAACGCGCCCGATGCCTACCCGGTCCCCGACAACCGAACGGCGGTGAACTCGCGTCGCCGTCGTTGTGACGACCGTCCTCCGCGAGGTCTCGAACAGGTTACGAAACAACCCCCGCAGCGTCCAGCTTGGGGTGGGTTATGTCGCGATCTTGCGCTGAACGGACACTCCCACGCGACGAACGCGCGTACCCTATCCGGCCCGCTGTCGCTTTCCCGATTCGTCGATCACCGTCAGTGGGAGCGCGCGTACTTTCGAGACCATGCCCGCCTCGGCGAGCACCTCGATCGCGCGCCGGTGCTCCGCGTCGAGTCCCGCGCCGAGCGGGGTTTCCGGCTCCGCGGCGGGCGGCCCGCCGAACAGCACGCTCACCACGCAGTCCTCGCACGCCTTGCCGCGGACCGGGCACCGCTCGCAGTCGATGATCATCTCGTCCTCCTCGTTCCGGCCTTGTGGTGTTTCCGCCGTCACGATAGGAGCGACCACCGACAGTTCCGGGTTCCTCACCAGGAACCCGCTGCTCAGCGACCGCTCAGACGCGGGAGAGCCGGGAGACGAGCACCGCGGAGGACACGGCATGCGCGCCCCTGCCCCGCACCGCGCGGACCACGTCCTTGTCCGAGGTCGCCACGACGAGCGGGCGCCCGCCCGGTTCGGCCGCGACCAGGTTCTTGATCACGTCGTCGGCGAGCACCCCCGGATCGGAGAACAGCACCCGCACGCCGCGCGGCCACACCTTGTGCGCGGTGACCCCGGCACCGTCGAACGCGAGGGTGATCTCCGCCCCGGTGCGTGCGGCCAGCGCGGCGAGCTGGCGCGCGATCCGGTCCCGCTGGTCGGCGAGGGACAGTTCGGGGTACCCGGTCTTGGTGACGTTGTAGCCGTCCACGATCAGGTGCGCCGCGGGCATCCGTAGCAGCGAGTCCAGCGCGCCGACATCCCGGAGCTGGGTGCTGCGGCCGTACGCGATGCCCGCACCTTCGACGAGGTCGGCGGGCCGCATCCCGAGTTCCCCGATCCCGAGCTCACCGCGCAGCCCGGCGGCGGCACCCTCGATCGTCTCGACGAGCAGGGCGAGCCGGGTCTCGTCGGCCTCTCGCGCCTGGCGGGCGGCCAGGCGCGCGGCCCGCACTTCCTGCCGCGCGGTCTCGGCACGTTCCCGTTCGGCCTCGGCACGCGCGCGCTCGGCGTCCCGTTCCGCGGCGATCCGCTTGACCTCGAGCTCGGCCTCCGCGCGGACCTCGGCCAGCGCGGCACTCGCGGCGTCCGCCTCATCGCGCGCGGCCCGCAGCTGGGTGCCCTTCTCGCGCAGCCGGGAGCGCAGTTTGTCGGCCTCGGCGTTGCCGTCCCCGCGCTCGGTCCTGGCGGCCCGTAGCTCGGCCAGTTCACCGGAGAGCCGTTCGAGCTTGGCCAGCGCCCCGTCCCGTTCGGCACGCATGCTCGAATCGGCGGCGCGCATCGCCACGAAGGCGGCCAGATGCGCGGCGGCCGGATCGGCGGTGAGCACCGCGGCGGCCGCGGCGTGCACCGGGTCCGGCGCGGAGACCTCCAGCGCGTCCGGGCGGTTCTCCCGCGCCCACTCCAGCACGAGTTCGCGGAACCGGTCCCCCTCGCCGAGCGCGGCGAGCAGCACCGACTCCCCCGCGCTCGCCCGTTTGGCCGGGGCGAATCCGGCGACGGTGCGCACCTGGGTGGACAACTCCCCGCGCGGGATCACGGCGAGCGCATCGGCACAGATCGCGGCGAGCCGGGCACGCAGTGGCGCGGCGAGCGCCGGCACATCGACGCCCCCGTTCGGCTGCTCCTGCTGCGTGTCCACCCATCCAGGGTAATCGCTATGCGCCCGGTCGTGCTCGCCGATTGTTGTCGGTGCCCGTGTCTAGGGTGCTGCGGCGATGGGGCAACTGAGTTTTGACGAGTTGGGCACGCCGCTACGGGAGACCACATTCTGCGTGTTCGACCTGGAAACGACGGGTGGCGCGGCGGGCACGGACGCGATCACCGAGATCGGCGCGGTCAAGGTGCGCGGCGGCGAGGTGCTCGGGGAATTCGCCACCCTGGTCGATCCAGGACGTGGGATTCCGCCACAGGTGGTCGCGCTCACCGGGATCACCGACGCGATGGTCTGCCGGGCGCCGCGCATCGACGTGGTGCTGCCCGCTTTCCTCGAGTTCGCCGAGGGCAGCGTGCTCGTGGCGCACAACGCCCAGTTCGACCTCGGTTTCCTGCGTGCCGCCTGCGCGGCCCAGGAGTACCCGTGGCCGAAACCGGCGAGCCTGTGCACGGTGCGGCTGGCCCGCCGGGTGTTGTCCCCCGCCGAGGCACCGAGCTGCAAACTGTCCGCGCTCGCCCGCCTGTTCGGGGCGGCGACCGAACCGAATCACCGTGCCCTCTCCGATGCCCGGGCCACCGTCGACGTGCTGCACGGCCTGCTCGAACGGGTCGGCAACCTCGGTGTGCAGTCGCTCGAGGAGTTGCTCGGCTATCTGCCGAAGGTGACCGAGAAGCAGCGGCGGAAACGGACCCTGGCCAGGGATCTGCCGCACGCTCCCGGGGTCTACCTGTTCCGCGGTCCCGGCGATGAGGTGCTCTACGTCGGCACCGCGCGGGATCTGCGCAACCGGGTCCGGCAGTACTTCACCGCGAGTGAGACACGGGCCCGGCTGCGGGAAATGGTCGCGCTCGCCAAGCGGGTGGACTGGGTGGAGTGCGCGCATCCGCTCGAGGCACGGGTCCGGGAGCTGCGCCTGATCACCGCGCACAAACCCGCCTACAACCGCCGTTCCCGCAACCAGCACGGCGCGTGGTGGCTGACCTTCACCGAGGAGGCCTTCCCCCGGCTGTCGGTGGTGCGCAGGCCACGCGCGGACGCCTTCGGCCCGTTCCCCTCGCGCGCCAAGGCCGAGACGGCGGCCGCGGTACTGGCCGAGGCGACCGGACTGCGCACCTGCACCACCCGTATCCCGGCCCGCGGCGCGCACGGCTCCCCGTGCGCCGCCTTCGAGCTCGGCCGTTGCGCCGCGCCCTGTGCGGGGCACGAATCGACCGAGCGCTACCGGGAGCACCATCTCGCCTGCCGCGCGGTGCTGCGCGGGGCGGACAGCAGCGCACTCGATCCGCTCGCCGCGCGGCTCGGTGAGCTCGCCGAAGCGCGGCGGTTCGAGGAGGCGGCCACCCGCAGGGATCGGCTCGCCTCGGTGCTCGCGGCGCTGGACAGTGCCCAGCGGCTGGTCGCGCTCACCGCCATCGAGGAACTGGTGGCCGCGGCCCCGGACGGTTCCGGTGGCTGGGAGTTCGCGGTGATCCGGCACGGCAGGCTGGCCAACGCGGGCACCGCACCGCGCGGGGTCGCCCCGATGCCGGTCGTCGAGGCCCTGCTCGTCTCCGCGGAGACCGTGCTCGCCGGGGAGGATCCGCTGCACGGAGCGCCCCGGGAAGAGGCACTGGCGCTGCTCGGCTGGCTCGAATCCGACGGGGTGCGGCTGGTGCGCACCAGCCGTCCCTGGTGTTCGCCGTCCGGGGCGGCGGGCAGCTGGCGCGGGTTCGTCACGAAGGCACGGGCCGCGCACTGATCCGTTGCTCCCGTGGCAACAGGGTCGCCGCGAGCAGCACCGCGGCCAGGGCGGCGCAGGCGGTGAGCGCGAACGCGCTCGGAAAACCGGGCCCGGTGCTGGCCGCGGTCAGGATGGCGATCCCGGCCGCCCCGCTGCACTGCCGTGTCGTGTTGAGCAGCCCGGCCGCGATCCCGCCGCGGTCCGCGCCGACCCCGCGGGTGGCCACCACGGTCAGCGGGGTGAAACAGAGGCCGATCCCGAAACCGAGCAGCACCACCGGCAGCGCGATCCCGAGCGCATAGGACGTGGACGCGGTGGCGAACAGGGCGAGCGTGGCGAAGCCGAGCACGGCGACGGCGAGCCCGGTGACCGCGGTGGGCCGGGCCCCGAACCGGGAGGTCGCCTTGCCCGCGATCCGGCCACCGAGCACCGTGGCCACCGCGGAGGGCACGAAGGCCAGCCCGGCCTGCAGCGGTGGATAGCCCAGCACGCCCTGCAGGTAGAGCGAGAGCAGCACCGGGGTGGCGAAGAAACCGAGCCCGATCGCGAACATCGTCAGGTTCGCCCCGGCCACGGTACGCACCCGCAGCAGCCCGAGCGGCAGCATCGGCTCGCGTGCCAGGCGCCATTCGTAGCCCAGGAACGCCACCAGCGCGAGCACGCCGAGGACGCCGGGCAGCCAGTCGGCGGCGATGATCGCGTCCACCACCAGGCTCAGCCCGGCGGTCACCAGCACCGCCGCGGGCAGGTCGAGTCCCGGCCGCCTGCCGCCCGGCGCGCGTCCCGCGGCCGCGGGTGTGAGCAGCGCGGCGAGCAGCACGAACGGCACGTTGATCAGGAACACCAGTCGCCAGCCCGCCACCTCGGTGAGTACCCCGCCGAGCACGGTTCCCGAGGCACTGCCGAGCGCGCCGATCATGCTCCACATGGCCAGTGCCGAGGCCCTGCGCGGGCCGTCCGGGAGCGCCCGCGTGATCGCCGCGACCGAGGCGGGGATCAGCAGCGCGCCACCGAGCCCCTGCACCGCGCGGGCGGCCAGCAGCAGCCAGGCGCTCGGAGCCAGCCCGGCCGCCACGCTGCCCAGCGCGAACAGGCCCAGCCCCCAGCCGAGCATCCGGCGCACCCCGAACACATCCACACAGCGCCCGCCGAACAGCTGAAATCCGGCGAACACCAGCGTGTAGGCGTTCACCACCCAGGCGATTCCGGTCGCACCGAACCCCAGTTCCACGCGGATCCGCGGCAACGCGACCGCGACGATGGTCGCATCGAGGATCACCACGAAGGCGATCAGACAGGCCAGCGTGACCACGCGTTTCTCGTTCCGGTCCACCCAGTTTCCCTCCATCCTGAATTAGGTGAACCTAACCTAACATATTTAGTGATGACCTTTCACTAATAGCTCGAGCACCAGGCGACTACAGTGCTGACGTGGTGACGAAACGCGGACGCCCGGCGCGGTTGAGCATGGAGCGGATCCTCGCGGTCGCCATTCCGAAACACCCGGACCAGCTCACGATGCAGGCCGTCGCCGCCGAACTGGATGTGGCTCCCTCGGCGCTGTATCGCTGGGTGCGCGACCGGGAGCAGCTGCTCGACCTGGTCGCCGCGGAGCACAGCCGCAGGCTGCGTGCCGACACCCTGCCGACCCCGGCGGACTGGCGCGACTGGCTGGTGGAATACGCCTACCGGATGCGCGAAGGGCTGCGCGAGATTCCGGGATTCGCGGTGCGGCTGCTCAATGGCCCGCACCGGCACACCGGCCCGCCCGAGGTGCAGGCCGCCGTGGTCGAGGCCTTCCGGCTCGGCGGGGTGCCCGAGGACCGTGCCGAGCAGTACTGGCACGTGTACAGCTCGGCCATCATCGGCTGGGTCGCCGCGGAACAGAACGAGCACTATCAGCCGAGCCCCGCACCGGATTTCGACGTGCTCGTCGACGTGCTGCTGCGCGGCACCGAGCCGCTAGGCTGCGATGCGGATCAGCAGGGGCGATCCGGGACAGCAGGAATCCAGACCGGGCATCGCCCGAAGCGAGGAGGAGAACAGTGATCACCGCGTTCGTGCTCATCAACACCGAGGCCGATGTGCTTCCGGAAGCGGCGCAAGCGATCGCCGATATCGACGGGGTCTACGAGGTGTACTCGTGCGCGGGCGCGGTCGACCTGATCGCGATCGTCAAGGTCGCCGAACACGAGCAGCTGGCCGCGCTCGTGCCGGGCAGGATCAGCAAGGTGCACGGGGTGCTGGACACCGACACGCACATCGCGTTCCGCTCGTACTCGAACTCCGATGCGGAGTCCAGTTTCGAAATCGGCCTCGAATCGGGCGTCTGACACCCGACCCGAGGCCGATTCGGTCTTCTTTTCGGTTGGCGCTCTCCGGCTATTCGGTGGACCGGCCGGAGAGTTGTTCCGACTCGGACTCGGACTGCCCGTTCCCGGAGTGGCCGTTCTCGGTGTGCTCATGCTGTTCGGCACGGGCCCGCTCGAGCGCGGCCGTCTCCTCCGGCAGGTCCGCGGCCCGCCAGATCCCGGAGATGCCCTTACCGGTGTAACCCAGCTCGTTCATCTTCTTGGGAACCGAGGCGCCCTGGTATTCGAGCGGGATCGCGTGCCCGTGCTCATCGGTTCCGCCGAGCGGCTGGTGCACCTCGATGAACTCGCCGTGCGGCAGCCGCTTGATGATCCCGGTCTCGATCCCGTGCTCGAGCACCGCCCGGTCGGAGCGCTGCAGGCCGAGGCAGATCCGATAGGTCACCCAGTAGGCGATCGGCGGACCGATCAGCAGCAGGATGCGCCCGCCCCAGGTCATCGCGTTCAGCGAGATGTCGAACTTGAACGCGATGATGTCGTTCGCGCAGGAAATGAACATCACCGCGTAGAAGGTGATGGCCAATGCCCCGAGTGCGGTCCGTACCGGCGCGTCCCTCGGCCGCTGCAACAGGTTGTGGTGCGCGTTGTCCTTGGACAGCTTGCGTTCGATGACCGGATACATGACCGTCAGCCCGATCACGAGGCCGATCACGACCAGTCCGGGGAACACCGCGGGAATCGTGTAGTTCCCGAGATAGATCTCCCAGTCCGGCCAGATGCGCAGCAGGCCGTCGAACCAGGCCATGTACCAGTCGGGCTGCGAACCAGCGGACACCTTGCCGGTCGAGTACGGGCCGATGTTCCAGACCGGGTTGATCTGGAAGATCCCGCTCATGATGGCGAGCACGCCGAGCACGACCGCGAAGAACGAACCGCCCTTGGCCGCGAACACCGGCATGATGCGCACGCCGACCACGTTGTTCTCCTTGCGGCGCACCCCGGGGAACTGGGTGTGCTTCTGGTACCAGACCAGCGCCAGGTGGACCGCGATCAGGCCGAGCAGGATGCCCGGGAAGACCAGGATGTGGATCGTGTAGAAGCGCGGGATGAAGTCCTGGCCGGGGAACTCACCGCCGAAGATCAGCCAGTGCAGCCAGGTGCCGATCAGCGGCACACTCAGGATGCCGCCGGAGACCGCGGCGCGGACACCGATGCCGGAGAGCAGGTCGTCCGGCAGGGAGTACCCGGTGAAGCCCTCGAACATGCCGATGACCAGCAGCAGCGCGCCCACGAACCAGTTCGTTTCACGCGGGCGGCGGAACGCGCCGGTGAAGAAGATCCGGCACAGGTGCGCCACCATCGAGGCCACGAACAGCAGTGCCGCCCAGTGGTGCAGCTGCCGCACGAACAGCCCGCCGCGCACATCGAAGCTGATGTTCAGGGTGGACTCGTAGGCCCGCGACATGTCCACGCCACGCAGGCCCGTGAACGAGCCGTTGTAGGTGACCTCCTGCATCGAGGGGTCGAAGAACAGCGCCAGGTAGGTGCCGGAGAGCAGCAGGATGATGAAGGAGTACAGCGCCACTTCGCCGAGCATGAACGACCAGTGCGTCGGGAAGACCTTGTTCAGCTGGCGGCGCATCCCCTTGGCCAGGGTCAGCCTGCTGTCCAGCTCATCGGCGGCCTTGCCCGCCTGCTTCAGCGCGACCCCAGCTGTCTTCGTCGGGGTGGTCAGTGAGCTCATGGCCTCCGCTCCCAGTATGCCGGGCCGACCGGCTCGATGAAGTCACCCTTCGCGTACAGGTAACCGGTCTCCGGGTCGACGTCGATGGGCAATTGCGCCAGCGCGCGGGCCGCTGGGCCGAAGATCGGTTTCGCGTACTCCAGCGCGTTGAACTGCGACTGGTGGCACGGGCAGAGAATGCGGTTCGTCTGCTGCTCGTACAGCGAGGTCGGACAGCCGAGGTGGCTGCAGATCTTGGTGTACGCGTAGAAGTCGCCGTAGTTGAAGTTCTCCTGGCCCTTGCGCTTGATCACCTTCCGCGCGTCCGAACTGCGCAGCCGGATCAGCATGACCGGGGTGTCGACGCGGTGCAGCTGCTCCTTGTTCTCCTCCCAGAGCTTCTCCGCCTCCTCGCGCACCCGGTGATCGGTGGTGTCCTCGCGCATCAGCACCGCGCGCAGCTTCTCGGGATCGTTCTGCGCCTCGAGCACCTTCTGCTTGAGCTCGTTCGGCACGTGCAGCGGGTACACCGTCTGCATGCCGCCCGCGTCCATGTCGCCGGGGCGGACCAGCTCGATCTGGTCGGGCTTGCCGTTGTCCTTGCGCAGGAACACGGTCTTGGCCTTGCTGTCCTCGCGCCATCCGGTCCAGCGCAGCGTGTCCTTCGGATCGGTGTGCGACTTCGCCCACGGGTTCTTGATGAGCCCGCCGAGCGGCAGGATCAGCGCACCGATGCCGAGGATGCCCACCGCGGTACCGCCCGCGGTCTTGACCAGCGAGCGGCGCGCGATCGTGCTCCGGTTGCCCGCGTCCGCGAGTTCGGCGAGGACCGTCTGCCGGTCCACCTCCCCGGAGCGGCCGTCGTGCCGCTGCTGCACGGCGAGCTCGTGCGGGATGAACCGCTTGGTGTAGACGAGCGCGCCGATGCCGAGCGAGAGCACCGCGATGCCCAGCGTCAGGCCGACGAGCGGGGTGTAAAGGCTGTACAGGAACTGGTGCCCCGGCTCGGCGTACTGCCACGGCCACCAGAGGAACACGACGAAGAACAGCGCGGCGGCGAGCGCGCCGATCCCGAACCACATGGCCACGAGCCGCTCGGAACGCTTCTCCGCGCGAGTGCCCTTGACCGGCCACGGGTCGTTGTAGTCGACCAGCTCGACCCCGTCGAGCTTGGCGCCGAGCTCGACGAGCTCGTCCCGGCTCATCTCGGCCAGTTCTTCTTCGGAAGGAACCTTGGGTTCTTCTTCGTTCCCACTCATGCCTTAGCTCCGATCCACAGGGTCACGCCGACGAGCGCGCCGATCCCTACGATCCAGGCGATCAACCCTTCGGACACCGGACCGAACCCACCGAGCGCCGCGCCGCCGGGGTTGTTGTTCCCGTCCGAGACCGACTTGATGTATCCGATGATGTCTTTCTTCTCCGTCGGGGTCAGCTGCCGATCGGAGAACTTCGGCATGTTCTGCGGACCCGACTGCATCGCGGTGTAGATCTGCGATTCCGAGACGTTCTCCAGCTCGGGCGCGAACTTCCCGGAGGACAGTGCCCCTCCCCTGCCGGTGAAGTTGTGGCAGGAGGCGCAGTTGAGCCGGAACAGCTCACCACCGCGGGACGGGTCACCGCCGCGCAGCGCCGCGTCGGAGGTCTTCGGCTTCTCCGGACCGCCACCCTTGGTCTCGATGTAGGCCATCAGCGCGTCGATCTCGTCCGGCTTGAGCGCCGCCGGCTTGCGCGTGGCCTGCGCTTCCTGACGCATCATCGGCATCCGGCCGCTGGAGGTCTGGAAGTACACCGCGGCGGAACCGACCCCGATCAGCGTCGGCCCCTTGTCCTTGACGCCGTCGAGGTTGCCACCGTGGCAGGAAATACAGGTCTTGTTGTAGATCTCCTCGCCCTTGCGCACGGTCGCGGGATCACCGGCGGCGTGCGCGGTCTGCGCGTTCGGGGAGAGAGCGGAGTACAGCGCGCCAACGGCGATCAGTGCCACGGCGAGCGCCAGCAAACCCGCCACTTTCCGGCGGAACTTTGAACGCTTGGCCGCACGTTTGGCAACCGTAGGCTCCTGCGCCTGCGCGGTGCGGCTGGAGTTGGTGGTCATCTCGCGAGCTTCCTCGGGGAGTCAGGTTCGGGTGGTCGAAGAACGTCTCGGTCAGGAGGCTATGGCAACAACTCCACGCAGGCGAACAGCCCGATCCAGACGATGTCGACGAAGTGCCAGTAGTACGACACGACGATCGCCGAGGTGGCCTGCGCCGGCGTGAACTTGCTCATCTTGGTGCGCGCCAGCAGGAACACGAAGGCGACGAGCCCGCCCGCGACGTGCAGACCGTGGAACCCGGTCGACATGAAGAACGCGGTCCCCCACGCGGAGGAGGAGATCGTCGTCGCGTGTTCGGTGACGAGCGTGTAGTACTCGTTGGCCTGCCCGCCGAGGAAGATCAAACCCATGATCAGGGTGATCGTGTACCAGCGCCGCAGCCCGATCACGTCGCCACGCTCCGCGCAGAACACGCCGAGCTGACAGGTGAACGAGGACGCGACGAGGATGATCGTCCACACCGAGGACAGCGGCACGTCGAGTTCGGTCGGCGGCGGTGGCCATGGTCCGACGTTCTGCGCCTTCACCGTGAAGAAGATGGCGAACATGCCTGCGAAGAACATCAGCTCACTGGAGAGCCACACGATCGTGCCGACACTGACCATGTTCGGCCTGTTCAGCGAGTGCACCCGCTGCGCGATGTTGGGTGATGCCGTTGTCACGCACGCATTATGGCCCCACGCTCACCCGTACCCAGCAGCGGGTCCACCCGTGTGTCGGGAACCGTTCAAGATCACCTTCACGGGGACCCCACGAGGCGAGGATGGGCTCGCACCTGGGCTAACGGCTAGAGTGAACGTGACGAGCAACACGATTCGGCCTCTGGAGGAGCCTTGGGCGCGACCCGGACCATCCTTGTGTTCAGCCATCGGGCGCAGGTACGCGAGACGATCATCACCGCGATCGGGCGACGACCTGCCCCGGATGTGGGGAAGGTGACCTACCTGGAAGCCGATACGGTGGCCGACGTCATCTACTACGCGGACAACGGCCGGATCGATCTCGCGATCCTCGACGGGGAGGCGCAGCCGACCGGCGGGATGGGCGTGTGCCGGCAGCTGAAGAATGAGCTGACCGAGTGTCCGCCGATCGTGGTGGCGGTGCGCCGCGCCGACGACCGCTGGCTGGCCACCTGGTCCCGGGCGGACGCGGTGCTCGTGCAGCCGTTCGACCCGCTCACCGCGGCGGAGACGGTCGCGGAGGTGCTGCGCGGCGACCGGGCACCGGCCACATCCGGCTGAGTGCCGCATCGGCTGAAGGAGGATTCGTGAACACCTGGTCCGGACTGCTCGGTGCGCTCGTCGCCGGTGAGGATCTGGCGGGCGAGGACACCGAGTGGGCGATGGATCAGGTGATGACCGGGAGCGCGACGGCCGCTCAGATCGCCGGGTTCGCCATCGCGCTGCGGGCCAAGGGTGAGACCGCGGCCGAGATCGGCGGGATGGCCTCGGCGATGCTGGAGCACGCGAAACGGTTCCGGACCGACCGCACCTGCCTGGACATCGTGGGCACCGGGGGCGACCAAGCGGGGACGGTGAACATTTCCACGATGGCCGCCCTCGTCGCCGCCGCTGCCGGGAGTCCCGTGGTCAAGCACGGCGGCCGGGCGGCGAGCTCCAAATCGGGCACCGCCGACGTGCTCGAGGCCCTCGGCGTGGTCATCGAGCTGCCCGCAGACGCGGTGCGCCGCTGCGTGGCCGAGGTGGGGATCGGTTTCTGCTTCGCGCCCGCCTTCCATCCCGCGCTGCGGCACGCCATCGGCCCGCGGCGGGAGCTCGGCGTGCCCACCGCGTTCAACGTGCTCGGCCCGCTGACCAACCCGGCCCAGCCGGGGGCGGGCCTGTTCGGCTGCGCGAACGAGCGGTTCGCCCCGGTCATGGCCGAGGTGTTCGCCACGCGTGGCACCAGGGCGCTCGTGGTGCGCGGGGACGACGGGCTGGACGAGCTGACCACCACGGCGACCTCCACGGTGCGGATCGTGGCGGATGGAGGCATCCGGACGGTCGGTTTCGATCCGGTCCGCATCGGCGTGCCGCGGGTCGACGTGTCGGCGCTGCACGGCGGGGACGCGAACCACAACGCCCGGGTCGTGCGCGAGCTCCTGGACGGCAGGAAGGGACCGGTGCGCGATGCCGTGCTGCTCAACGCCGCGGGAGCGATCGCGGTGCACACGGACCCGCTGGACGGCGAACTCGAGGAACTGATCGAGTCCCGGATGGCCACCGCCGCCGAGGCCGTCGACTCCGGCGCGGCGCACCGGCTGCTGGAACAGTGGGCGAGCCTGACCAAGCGGCTGGCCGACTGAAAAAGGAACCGGACAGCGGAACGGGGCGCCACGATCACCGTGGCGCCCCGTTCCGATTACGACTGTCTCCCGCTCACTCCTTGTTCGGGCGCAGGTAGTACTCGAAGACGAAGCCGCCGACGGAGATCAGCAGCAGAACACCGGCGAGCACGATCGTCCACGTGTACCACAGCGCCATGGCCAGCCCGCCCATCGCGGCGGCGAAGGCCAGGGTCACCGGCCAGTAGCTGCCCGGGGAGAAGAAGCCGAGCTCACCGGCGCCGTCGGAGACCTCGGCGTCGTCGTTGTCCTCGGGACGTTTGGTGATCCGTCGCGCCACGAAGCTCAGGTAGGTGCCCGCGATGAGGCACAGCCCGCCGGTGAGCAGCAGCGCGACCAGACCGACCGGTTCGATTCCGTCGGTCGCCCACAGGCCGGTGCACACGCCGTACACGACGGTCATGATGAAGCAGAACCCGGCCACGAAGTGGAATATCCTGCCCTCGATTTTCACTGCGCTGTCCTCACTAACACTGCAAACACAAGCCTGGGATCGCTACTGCCAACGTACGCCGTACCCGGTCGCTAGCCGGACTCCTGGCGCGCCGTCCTGTCGGTGTCGAACGGCTTCGTCGTGACCGCGTGCGGGACACACAGCTCGCCGCAGTTCATCGCGGTGAGCGCCTCGGCCGCGGTGTACGGCTTGTTCGTCGCCGGATTGGTCTTCGTGCGCAGGTCCATGTACTGCTTGAACTCGTTGTCCGGCAGCGCGCGCACCTCGAAGTTCATCATCGAGTGGTACGTGCCGCACAGCTCGGCACAGCGCCCGACGAAGGAGCCCGGCCGGTCGATGCTGTTCTGGAACGAGTGGTCCTGGTTGTTCTTCTCCGGCTGCGGGAAGACGTCCCGCTTGAAGTGGAACTGCGGAACGAAGAACGAGTGGATCACGTCGTTCGAGCGCAGTTCGTAGTCCACGATCTTGTTCGAGGGCAGCACCAGCAGCGGGATCTCCTGCGAGGTGCCCGTCGTGGTCACCGTGCGCCCGTCCGGGGTCTTGTAGTCCGGGTACTCGAACTGCCAGTTCCACTGGAACCCGATGACGTTGACCTTCACATCCGGGTTCGGGACCTTCTTCTCCACCTTGTTCTGCACATCCACGGTGAAGTAGAACAGCACGGCCACCATGATCAGCGGCACGATGATGTAGAACGCCTCGAGCGAATGGTTGTACTGGAACTGGCGCGGGATCGTGTCCCCCTTGCGCCGGTGCGCGATGACCGGCCAGAGCATCAGCGCCCACACGATCACGCCGACGATCAGCGCGGCGATGACCGACCACGTCCACAACGTGACCATGGAGTCCGACTGCGGGGTCACACCTTTCGGCCAACCGAACCGCAGCACTTCCTGGCCCGAGCACCCGGTTGCCGCGAGCGCGACAACACCCATGGCGACGGCGAGCTTGGTCGCCCTTCCCGCCCGCGTGCCTCGGTTTCGGCTCACTTCGTGCCGCCTCCCTACACCTGTAAAACCCGCGCAACGCCTTATCGTTGCGGCAAGCGGAGCGTAGCCCAGCCAGTGCCCGCACGGGGTCGCGGGGTGATCACTTCGGCGCGGCGGCCATACTGGCTGCCAAGGACAGCCCGGCGATCCTTCGAAAGGTGTACCGAACACGTGTGTGGCCTGCTTGGACTGGTGTGCGGCAAGGAAACCGACGTCGAGCGCGCGCGGGGGGACGTGGCGGCGGCGATGCACTGCCAGCGGCACCGCGGCCCCGACGAGACGGGCACGCTGACCTGCGCGAACACGGTCTTCGGATTCAACCGGCTCTCGATCATCGACCTCGAGCACTCGCATCAGCCGTTGGTGTGGGGCCCGAAGGAGAGCCCCGAGCGGTACACGCTGAATTTCAACGGTGAGATTTACAACTACCTCGAGCTGCGCGAACAGCTGACCACCGAGCACGGCGCCCGGTTCAACACCTCCGGCGACGGCGAGGCGATCGTGGCCGCGTACCACTACCTCGGCGCGGCCGCGGTGGCCAAGCTGCGCGGGATGTTCGCCTTCGTGCTGACCGACACCGAGACCGGAATCACCTTCGGTGCGCGCGATCCGTTCGGTATCAAGCCGCTGTTCTACGCGCAGGGGCCCGGCGGGATCGGGTTCTCCAGCGAGAAGAAGTCGCTGCTCGAACTGGCCGGGGTGCTCGGGATCGAGCTCGCGCTCGACCGCACCGCGCTGCAGCACTACCTGACCCTGCAGTACGTCCCGGAACCGGAGACCCTGCACGGCACGGTGCGCCGGATCGAGTCCGGCACCTCCTTCACGGTCACCCCGGAAGGGGAGTTCAGCACCACGCGCTACTTCGAGCCGCGCTTCTCCCCCGTCCCGACCGGCTCGCTGTCCGCGTCGCAGCGGCTCTACCGGGAGATCACCGATGTCATGCGCGATTCGGTGGCCAAGCACATGCGCGCGGATGTCACGGTCGGCTCCTTCCTGTCCGGCGGCATCGACTCCACCGCGATCGCCGCGCTGGCCAAGGAGCACAACCCGAACCTGATCACCTTCACCACCGGATTCGAGACCGAGGGCTACTCCGAGGTGGATGTGGCCGCGGAATCGGCGGCCGCGATCGGGGTCAAGCACGTGGTGCGCACCGTCTCCGCGCAGGAGATGATGGACGCGGTTCCCCTGATCGTGTGGTACCTGGACGATCCGGTCGCCGACCCCGCGCTCGTTCCGCTGTGGTTCATCGCCCGCGAGGCGCGCCAGCACGTGAAGGTGGTGCTCTCCGGGGAGGGCTCGGACGAGCTGTTCGGCGGGTACACGATCTACCGCGAGCCGCTCTCCCTCGCCCCGTTCGAGAAGGTGCCCGGCGCGATCCGCCGCCTGCTCGGGTTCGCCTCGGCGAAGCTGCCGGACGGGATGCGTGGCAAGGACCTGCTCCGTCGTGGCGCGCTCCCCCTCGAGCAGCGCTACTACGGCAATGCCCGCCTGTTCCGCGACGACCAGCTGCGCGCGGTGCTGCGCGACTACCGCGAGGGCGTCGGGCACACGGATGTGACCGCCGCGCACTACGGCACCTCGGCGGGCTGGGACCCGGTCGCGCGCATGCAGCACATCGACCTGTTCACCTGGCTGCGCGGCGACATTCTGGTCAAGGCGGACAAGGTGACCATGGCGAACTCACTCGAGCTGCGGGTGCCGTTCCTGGACAACGAGGTGTTCCGGGTCGCATCGCGTATCCCGCTCGAGGAGAAGATCACCAAGGAGACCACGAAGCACGCGCTGCGCCGCGCGCTCGCCGAGGTCGTTCCCCCGCACGTGCTCAACCGGCGCAAGCTCGGCTTCCCGGTGCCGATCCGGCTGTGGCTGCGCGACGAGATGTACGACTGGGCACGCGGGATCATCACCGAATCGGGGACGGACGCGCTGCTGGACAAGCCCGCGATCCTGCGCCTGCTCGAGGAGCACCGCGCGGGCGGTCTGGATCACTCGCGGCGGCTGTGGGCGCTGCTGGTGTTCATGCTCTGGCACGGCATCTTCATCGAGGACCGCATCCATCCCGAGATCCCCGAGCCGCAGTACCCGGTGCAGCTCTGAGCCGACCCGGAACAGCGTTCAGCCCCCGCACGGTGCGCCGTGCGGGGGCTGAATACCGTCCGGTGATCAGGCGGGCAGGATCCGGCCGAGCTCGTCCGCCGCCTCGGCACCGAAGGCGCCCTTGACCCGCTCCAGCGCGTCGGCGCGGTCCAGGCTCCACTCCTGCGGGCCGACCGTCTCGAGCACGTGCACCGCGACGAGCGAGCCGAGCTGCGCGGACCGTTCGAGGCTCAGCCCCGCGTAGACCCCGCGCAGGAAACCGGCACGGAAGGCGTCCCCGACACCGGTCGGGTTCTCCTTCTTCCGCTCCGGGACGGCGGTCACCGTGAAGTCGGTGCCGTCCTTGCCGACCACGCGCACCCCGTCCGGGCCGAGCGTGGTCACCCGGTACTCGACGTGCTCCAGCACCTGCTGCTCCGACCAGCCGGTCTTGTTCAGCAGCAGTTCCCACTCGTAGTCGTTGGTGAACAGGTATTTGGCGCCCTCGACGAAGGAGATCACCTGCTGCCCGTCGAAACGGGCCAGCTGCTGGGAGGGATCCGCCGCGAACGGGAAGCCCCGGTCCCGGCACACCTTGGCCTGGTTGAGCATCGCGTCCGGATCACTCGGCGAGATCAGCACCAGGTCGAGCCCGCCGATGTTCTGCGCGATCGCGGCGAGGTCGATCTGACCGGTCTCGGCCATCGCACCGGCGTAGAACGAGGAGATCTGGTTCATCTCCTCATCGGTCGTCGACACGAACCGTGCGGTGTGTTTGGCCTGCGAGGTGTAGATCCCGGCACAGTTCACCCCGTGACGCTCGAGCCACTGGCGGTACTCCGCGAAATCCTCGCCGACCGCGCCGACGAGCACCGGGTCACTGCCCAGTAGCCCCATCGCGTAGGCGATATTCGCTCCGATCCCACCTCGGTGGATTTCCAGATCGTCGACCAGGAAGCTCAGCGAAATCTTGTGCAACTGATCGGCGAGAAGCTGCTCCGAAAACTTCCCTGGAAACCGCATCAAATGGTCGGTCGCGATACTTCCGGAGACGGCAACGGGCACGTCAGAACCCTTCGAATCGACAGCATGGACGGCGCCGGAAAACTCCAGCGCCGTTCGACTCTACCGACAATAGATCCCGATTCCGCAATACCAGTGTGACAATTCCACCCCACACAAACGACCCAGGGTGCCGAGTGGTCACCCTGGGTCGATTGGAAATCCGATTCCCGGGAGTCAAGTGGTGCGGAATCGGGATCTATTG